>CAYFLK010000013.1:40690-63778 GCA_964344035.1 uncultured Pseudomonadota bacterium | reverse complement strand
GAAAATATAATCGTAATGTTCCGTTACTTTTTTAAGAATCGCTCAATTTAGGTATTAATTATTAAATAATTTTCCGTAGCTGACGAAAGATATAAAGTGCATCAAGGAGGATATATTTCAAGCAAAGCAAAAGGTCTGCTGCAGGGGTTTCTGCTGTTCATATTTTTACAGGGGTGCCTGCCCGCGTCTTTGCCGGAGGAAATCAGCAAGGCGCGGGTGGTCCCGTCGACGCTGGTTTCAGAAGCGCTGATGCGAATCCAGCTGGATTACGCACGTCCGCGGAAGCTCAAGCCGCGTCTACTGCTTGGGGGAGCATTGGGAGAACTGGAGCGTGAGTTTCCGGAACTGCGCGCACAGCTGCGGGATGACGCGGAGGAACCGCTGCTGCTGCTGCAACTGGGCTTCCGCCGGCTGGAACTCCCGCTGGTTCCCCTGCACGATATGTATGCACTCAGCATTGCTTTGCAGCGGCTGCAGGGCGTATTAGCAGAAAACGGGTTGGGAAGGGACGCAAACCTGGAGCAGCTATTGATCCGCGGGGTTTGCTCACAGCTTGATCCATACACGGTGCTGCTGCCCCGCAAGGTGCACCGTGAATTCCGCGACACCGTGGGCGGTCGTTTTGCCGGAGTGGGGCTGATGGTCGGTTTCCGCGAAAACCAGTTGATCGTCATTTCTCCCATGGACGGCAGCCCAGCCGCACGCGCGGGAGTGCAGCCCATGGACCGGATAATCCGCGTGGATGGCGTGTCAACCGAGCATTTGACTTTGGAGGAGATTCTCTTCCGGCTCAGGGGGGAGAAGGGTTCGCGGGTCAGCCTGCACGTCATGCGTGCCGGAGAAAGCGCGCCACTAAGTTTTGAACTGGTCCGCGAAGACATCCGGGTGGCCAGCGTGAACATGCTCAGACTAAGCGAGGAAGAGCTACATTTTCTTTATGTGCGGATCAAGAATTTTCAGGAAACCACCGCAGATGAACTGAAAAACATGCTGGGAAATCCCGGAAGCAGCGACGGTGTGATCCTGGACCTGCGCAACAATCCCGGGGGGCTGCTGGAACAGGCGGCAAAAGTCAGCGACCTGTTTCTCGACAGCGGGAAGCGCATAGTAAGCACCCGCAGCCGCGCCATTGATCAGCAGTTTGACAGCCGCCGCCTGTTCATGCCGGCGGGGTGGCTGACCGTGCCTCTGGTGGTCCTCGTCAACCGTGGATCTGCATCCGCCTCTGAAATCGTCACCGCCGCGCTGATGCAGAACGGTCGGGCGGTGGTTGTGGGTGAGCGAACTTTCGGCAAGGGCACCGTGCAGTCACTGTGGGAGATGAGTGACGGTTCCGGGTTCAAGTTGACCATCGGGGATTACCTTACCCCTTCCGGAGAATCTATCAACCATCTTGGCGTGCGCCCGGACCTCGAGCTGATGCCTGTGAACATCGGTGACAACCGCACCAGTCTTTTTCAACGGCATTCCGACCGGAGACGGGACGGGGACGGGATTGCGTATTTTTTTCTCGAACCTCCTCCGCTTCCAATGGAGGAAAGAATTGCCTCGATGGAGAAACCTGACAGGGACAGCTTGCGTGACGATTTTTACATCAAAACAGCGAAAGCCATTCTCGGCGCGGAGATCCCTTTTGCCCCTGAAAGATCCCCGGCGCTTGAACGTGCCGTTGCCTCTCTCGTGGATGCGGAGGAAAACAGAATCGTCCGGGCAATGAAAGAACTGAATGTAGACTGGTCTCGTCCCGTCAACACGCAACACCCTGAGCCGGAAAAACTGCAGTGGAAAGTGAGCTGGAGCGCGGATGGCAAGAAATGGATCGACATACCCGCGAACGGCCAGTTACCCGGCGGTCACGCTGCTCATGTGCGCGTGACACTCCACAACCGCTCAGAAACAGACGCCTCGAGGCTGCTTGTGCTGCTGCATGCAGGGAACGAAGCGCTGAACGGGCTGGAACTGCCGCTGGGCCTGGTGCGTGCAGGTGAAACGGTAACTGGGACAAGGATGGCGCCCCTTGCTCCGGGCACGCTGAATCCGCTTGAACCGCTTGATTTTATGCTTTATGACGACCGCCGCAGAGTGCTTTCCGCAAAGAAGATGCACCTCAGGTTCGATCAAAGCGTGCTGCCCCGGTTTGAATTTATAATGTCGCTGATCGATGACGGAAGCTACGACAGCAAGGGCAACGGTGACGGGCAGGCGCAGCCGGGAGAAACGATGGCCCTGCTCGTGAAAATACGCAACATCGGGAATGGGATTTCAGAAAACACACTGCTGTTTCTCAAGCGTAGCAGCGGAACCATGAGCATCTCCCGAGGTCGGTTGCGGCTCGGGAGACTGGCTCCCGGTGAAACAAAAGAAGAGTCGCTGCTGTTTCAGCTTCCTCCCAGACCGAAAGCGGAAGGGGAACTGGAACTGGAAATCAGGGACCTGAACGCAAACCTGCCGGGAATGGTATTTCCCTGGTCTTTGGGGGAGGGGCCTGGTGAACAGTGGCTGCAGCCTCCGGAACTCACGGGTCTGATGCTGGAAAGGACTATGGTATCCTCCAGCGTACAAGACGGATCGGTATCACGGATGGTATTGCGGGGGGAGGTTCGTGGCGACAGCGGGCTGAAAGACATGTATGTGTTCCTGAACGGCAGGAAAATACACTACCAGACTGCCGCTAAGGAGGGAAACCCGCGACGCCTTTCATTTTCCGTCCCCCTGGCCAATGTGCTGGAAAAAAACACCATCGAGGTGACCGGACGCGGCCTGCAGGGGCTGAGCAAAGTGCGGCAGTTGGAGTGGTGGTCCCCGGAACGCGAAGGTTATGTATTGAAACGGCAGTGACGCAGCCGAAGAGTCAGCGGTAGTTGGTGAATTGAATGTCGAACTGGAAGTCCTCATCCTTGAGGAGATTCATCACCCCCTGCAGGTCGTCTTTTTTCTTCCCCGTCACCCGCACTGAATCCCCCTGTCCTTGTGACTGCACTTTGAGCTTGGTTGCCTTGACCTTCTGATTGAGCAGTTTGCACTGCTCCTTGGTAAGTCCCTGCTGGATTTCGATGGCCTTGGTGAGTACTTTTCCGCGGGGCACGGTCTTGCCGAAAACCAGCGATTTGACCGGAACCGAGCGTTTAAGCATACGGGTGAGGAGGATGTCGATTACAGTATCCAGTCTCATTTCATCATCAGCAGTAATGTGCAGCTGCGACTTCTGCCGGTCAAGTTCAATTTCGCAGTTTGTACCGCGGAAATCATAACGGTTACGGATTTCACGCTGTGCCTGGTCAACGGCATTGGTGACTTCCTGTATGTCCACCTGGCAGACGATATCGAATGAAGGCATGTTCGGTTTTACTGATATGGATCAGGGTTTGTGTACAAATAAGGACGCGACCGGCATGATGAAACTACACGGATCAGGACATAAAATCATACGAATTTCGTAATTCAAATATTCAGCACACTTTTTGCGCAAGCACGGCTTTGATCAACCCGTTGAGGTTGCCGTTGAGGACCTTTTCAGCATTGCCCGTTTCCCAGTTTGTGCGGTGATCCTTGACCATCTGGTAGGGATGAAGAACGTAACTGCGGATCTGGCTGCCCCATGCGATTTCCTGTTTCATGCTGTTGCGCAGCTCCTTCTCCTTGTTCAGCTGCTGCTGCTCCAGGTCGTATAGCCTAGCCTTGAGCATCTTCATTGCGGTGGCGCGGTTTTTGTGCTGGGAGCGTTCGTTTTGACACTGAACGACGATGTTGGTCGGCAGGTGGGTGATGCGCACCGCGGAATCGGTGGTGTTCACGTGCTGCCCGCCGGCGCCGCTGGCGCGGTAAGTATCTACTTTGAGATCGTCCGGTTTGATCTCGATTTCAATTTCCTCCTCCACGTCCGCGTACACGAAGACCGATGCAAAGGAAGTATGCCTGCGCTTGTTCGCGTCAAAGGGGGAGATGCGCACCAGCCGGTGTACCCCGATTTCCGCCTTCAACTTCCCATAGGCGTACATTCCGGATACGGAAAAAGTCACTGACTTTATGCCGGCTTCCTCGCCCGGGAGAAAATCCATCACTTCATGACTGTATCCTTCATCAGCGCACCAGCGTTTGTACATTTCGTACAGCATTGCCGCCCAGTCTGTCGATTCCGTGCCCCCCGCGCCGGGGTGGATGGCGACGATGGCGTCCTTCTCGTCGTTTTCCCCGCTGAAGAGACTGAGTATTTCCATGGAATCGAGACTTTTTTCCAGACGTTCGCAGGTTTCCCGGATTTCGCGCATCAAGTCTTCGTCTTCTTCCTCGCGAAACAGTTCCGCCGCGGTGCTCAGTTCTTCATGGTCCGATTCCAGCGTCTCCCATTCACGAATGGTTTCACTTAGCTGCGAGACTTTTTTGAGCAGCTCGGTGCGCTTTTCCTGGGGCTGCTCCCAGAATTCGTTGCTGGACGATTCCTGTTCAAGTTGTTTCAACTGGTCCTGCTTGGCGGCGACTTCAAAGATACCCTTCTAAGCCGTGCAGCCGCTGAGTCAGAACCTCGATCCTGTTCGTGATCTCTTCACTCAACATCAGAACTTGCCTTTTTAGCTTAAGATTTTCAGCATAACTTTTTATTTTAATCAATCATCCGTTAGAAAACAAGTGTGGCAGGAAACCCGATAATGCCGCGGAATTTTCTTGAAGGGAACATTTTCATGCTGGATAGGTTCAGGATTCATCTACGCCAGTCAATACAAATGAGAAGAGGGGTATTAATGCTTGCAGTCACGACATGGCTGACGGCAGGCTGTCAGATCTACTCGGAACGTTCCAAACCGGACCTGAAACCATATTCGGACCAACCCGTGCTTTTCCTGGCCGGTGCGGCGCCGGATGAGTTCAGCAAGGAATTCTGGAACTCCCTGGTTGCAGAAGTTGAGGAAGCACTGCGCAAACACCCTCTGCTCGGGCGCATCGATGGAAAAGCGCTGCAAGAGAGTCGTGTGAGCCGGGATGCTCAACTCCAGCTGGACCTGCAGCAGTACCAGACGCTGCTGACACTAACCGGTATTTCAGAAAAATCCCTTGCCGCCCGGCTTGCGCTGGAGCTGGAGGTGCGGCAGGTGCTGCTGTTCCAGTTTATTATTTTTCCATGCACGAAGGAATGCACTTCCCCGGAACACTGGGTGCTGCGTGTGCAGATGCTGGAAATGATGTCCGGAGAACCAATCCACCGCGTGCGCATATCTTATCAACCATCCTCAGGAGAAATGTCCGGCGAAGCACGGGAATCCCGGGTCCGTGCGCTGACCGCCGACCTGATGGGCCGTTTTGGGGATAGCTTCATCATTCCCTGGCACCGACTGCGATACGAAAACCTGAAACCTGGGGCGCATGTGGTTTCCGTGGAGGCGGCGGAAAAAGCTCAATAAGAGATGGCAGATTTGTCATAATTCCTCAAGGCGCGTCATAGCAGGCAGCTAACATGAAATCAACCCTTCCCTCCATCCTAGCGGTCATCCCCGCGCGCTATGCCTCCACACGGTTTCCGGGAAAACCGCTGGTTCAACTGGAGGGGAAGACGATGATCCAACACGTCTACGAACGCGTAAGCAGGACCCCGTCCCTGGAAGGGGTGCTGGTGGCGACAGAGGACCGGAGGATTTACGATGCCGTCGAGCACTTCGGAGGGAGGGCGGTGATGACTTCCGCGGATCATAAAACCGGCACGGACCGCATCGTTGAAGCCGTCAAGGACCTTGAATGCGAGTGGGTGCTCAATGTTCAGGGAGATGAACCGCTGATTGACACGGATGACCTGGAAACGCTCATTCAGAAAACCCTGGGTTCGGAAGCGGTGCGGGCCGCCACGCTGGTGGTCAGGTTTGAGGATGAAGCCCGGCTCCATGACCAGAATGTGGTGAAAACGGTGCTCAACCTGCGCGGGGAGGCACTTTATTTTTCACGCTCTTTGCTTCCCTTTCCGCGGAATCCCCAGCGGCGCCCGTTCCAGGTTTGGAGACACCTCGGGGTCTATCTTTTCCGCAAAGACCTGCTCCTCCAATTCCACCAGTGGCCTCAAACCCCGCTCGAAAAAACGGAGCAGCTGGAGCAACTCCGGCTGCTTGAGCGCGGGGAGCGGATGCTGTGCGTGCAGGCCTCATCCGAAGCGCACGGAGTAGACGTACCCACCGATGTCGACATAGCCGAATCACTGCTGCGGGGGGCGCCGAAACCCTGACGGGTTCAAAACCTTCTATAACCTTGAAAAGGGTTCAAAAGCTTTTCAGGGTTCTACGACTGCTGAAACCCGGGCGGCGCAGGCGCACTGCATCATCCTTGCAACACCCCCTGCAATAGTCATATAATGTATTCACCTTCCAATCCGTCCGTTCATTCTTGTGGGGGTGTTCCGGAATTCGATTGCGAGTGGAAATACCAGGAAGCAAGCCGTGGGTGATGATCGGGGACACGTTAAAACGATCATCAAACAAAGTTAGCTGCAAACAACGCAGACTACACTCCCGCCAGCGCAGCTCTCGCTGCCTGATAACGCGGGCGCTCTCCGTCGGGTCCGCCTGAGACGCGGCTGAGAGTGTCATACAAGTCAGGCTCAGTTGACGCGATCCTCCGACGCGACGATGAAAATAAAGGGGGTGTTCCGGGTTGAGGCGGTTGGATGCCGACACATCCGGAGAAAACGGACAAGTTCCAACTAAGCTTGTAGAGGCCTGGGTGGAAACTCCGCAGGACGCGGGTTCGACTCCCGCCATCTCCACCAATTCGTAAGAAACACGCAGGGTTTGGCCCGAAAGCCTGAGGTTCGAGCCGATCCGTTTTAGAAAATCTTTCAGCGATTTGAGATCGTGGCCACCGGCCACGGTGTGGGCTTGGTGAGCCGCGTTTATGAAGCTTTCGAGCGGTTCGAGCCAGTGCTTTCCATTTCGCTCGATCTTGGCCAGCCTGTCGGTGACCGCCGACTTCTCGCGCAGTAATTTCTCTTTGCGACCCAGGTATTCCTCCCGCGTGATGACCTCGTCAAGGTGCGCATCGAGCAGGCGGTCGAGCTTGGCCTGAATGGCCGAGAGGTGCGATTGCTGCGCCTCGGCGAAATCGGCCGAGGTCTGGGCCGCTTCCACTTTCCATTCCTCAATTCGCCCAAGCATCTTTTCGGCCCAGGCCTCGGACAGCGCGACCTGTTGAACAGCCTGTCTTACCTGAGCGGCCAGGGCCTCCTCGCGAATGTAGCGCTGCGTGCAGGGACCGAGTTTCTTGGTGCAGCGGTAATAGTGATGGCCTTTCTGCCGCTCGGCGGTGATGGCGCCGCCGCACTCGCCGCAGCGCAAGAGCCCGAGGAAAGGAAAAGTATGTTTGCGCTGGGTATGCACCTTACCCCGGCGCGCCATCACTTCTTGAACCCGTTCAAACAGGTCGCGGGAAATCAGCGGCTCGTGCGAGGCCTCGTACAGCACGCCCTTCAAGTAAAACTGCCCGATATAGAACGGGTGCATGAGTAGCCGCTTTATGCTCCCGAGGGCGAGCGGTTTTCCTGAGCGTTTCACCAGGCCCCAGGACGCGAGCTGCTTGCGGATATCCTTAAGCGTGTAACGGCCGGTTGCAAAAGTCTCGAACATCCGGCGCACCAGCGGGGCGGTGTCCGGGTCCACGACGATGGTACGAAGCTTGGGCTCGTTCAGATACCCGATTGGCGGCTTGCCGGGAAACTCACCGCGCCGTAGCTTCTGCCGGATGCCGCGGCGGACGTTCTCGCTTAAGTTATCCACGTAATACTTGGACTGCCCGAACGCGATGTTGAGCATGAATTTCCCCTGCGGCGTGTTCTCGAACCAGAAGGTCGGGAACTTGAGCGCCGCGAGCTTGACCGTGTCGAGCAAATATATAATCCGCCCGCTGTCCACCGAGTTGCGCGCGAGCCGGTCCGGGTGCCACGCAAGGATGTCCGCCGCCTCGCCGCGCTCAATCCGCGCCATCATCTTGTTGAACACCGGCCGGCCCGGCACCTTGGCGGTCTTGGACTCCACGAACTCATCGACAATCACAAGGGATTCTTTGCGGGCAAACTCGCGCAGCTCCGCAAGCTGTGCCTCGATGGAAAGAACCTGGCGCTCCTCGTCGTCGGTGGACTTGCGGGCATAGAGAAACAAATTCATGAACGCCTCCTCATGGCGTTTGGGCAAACCTCATTACAAGCGATCGCGTCCTTCTCGAATCGCAATCCGCGAAGCGGGACAAAACGGATCGGCTCCAGATGAATAGCCGGCCCCGCGTATTAGCGGGGCGAACCTCAGGCTTTCGGGCCAAACCCTGCGTGTTTCTTACGAAAATCCCTGGGCCATTCTGGCCCGGCGCCGCAAAAATGCAAATTGGTGGACCATCTTAACCGAGGCTCGAACCTTTTTTGAGCAACGCGAGCCGTGATCCGGGTGCGGTCGCTGTCCTCCGCCCAACCCCGCAAGCCGCCCGCAAGCCGTAAGGCCCGGCTGTCATGCGGCTTGCAACAAAACCCCCGCTCCCTCCTGAACGTCGGTCGCGGAGCGGTGCGGCCCTGGGCCGGGCCGCGCCTCGCTGGGCCGCTCGGCCCTGCATATTATCGGCTGGGGCCCCGAGAAACCCTCGGGGCCCGCGGGCGGTTCTGAAGCAGTATTAGATTGGGGGCGCCGTAAATCCTTTTTGGATTTTTTTCGGTGGCTTCAGTCCCGCCTAAACTTAGAACCTTTACTCCGTAGTCGTAAGTGTTTTCAGGGCTTCGATCCATCCTTTAAGCTGCGTCTCGGTTAGCTTCCTATCAGTAAGTTCTTCTTCTTGGTGCGCAACATACTTGTTTCGGAAGTCATTTATTTCTGAGACAGTGGATAGTAGCGCGCGACCGCCGGCAACCTTAAACTTTGCTCTTACGGAATCGAATACTCCACCGATCTTGGTATTGTCATTGAGTGCATAGTCCATACAGGATCGCAGCAACCCAAGCGGGAACAGTCCATTGTTGAAAACCAGCGTCCGCTTGAGATTCTGAGCCATTCCGCCGTAACGTCTACGCTGTCTTGCATCGAAGTTCTCCAGGTAAGGATCAAACCACGCCTTTTGCTCTTCCACGGTCTTTGGCAATTCCGGTTGTAGTCGTCTGAGGATCATTCCTTTTGTCGCCTCATCGATTACTCCGAGCAGGGCATTAAAGACGGGCGCGTAGTTGATGCCCTCTTTGTTCTCGAAAAATCGGAACAACATCACGGCCTGTTCGACTGCCTTCCGATAGCGCGGAGGGAGTGCTTTAAAAACAGACTCATCGACAAAATCCGCCACCTCTGGAGCTTTTTCATCGGCTGCGCTAATAGCGGCAAAAAGAGGATACCGCGCTTCGATTTCCTCACTCTCAAGCAGATTTTGTAAAGCCGGTCTACAGGTTCGGGTAAGCTCGTCAATCGTGTTTCCACGTAACCGCTCGAAGACGCCCTGGGGCACATAGACGTACTCCCATTTGCAAGATTGTATCGATGCGGACTCGCACCACGCTACGGCGGCCCTTGCTTTCCTGGGGACATCTTTATCCTCTCTGCCCTTTGTTTCAAACAGATAGTAGTTTCCATCTGATGTACGAATAAAAAAGTCAGGCGTATAAAAAGCCAGGCGCCCACCGCCAGCAAGATAGTCAATACGCAAACACTGGGGGCCCGCATTTTTTGCAAATGCCGAAACATCCGTGGCTCGCTCAGCATATTGGGCCATAGCGACTTCCAACTCCCGGTTACAGGGAACGAGGTTAAACTGCGTTCTTTTTGCTTCGAGGGCCGGCCGTCTCTCGCTATGAGTAACCTGATACGGTTTCCAATGCGACAACCGCATGGGCTGCGCCGTCGGTATCCGCTCCTCTATAGTGACTGTGCGTGTCCGGATGAGCGGAACAAACACTGCTCTGATATGTTCACCAACATCGGAATCGGCGAGCCGCGATATCAATGCCTGATCGAATAGGCTCGTCTTTTTCTCGAACAATATTTCTTCCAAGAATGTCTGAATCAACGGGGCAAGTACGTTGTGTAGCCCACGCAACTTACAAATATGTTCCAACTGCTTGACGTAGTACGAAACTGCCCCAACGCCTGACTCCAACAGGGGCAGATTGATTTTCATTTTCTCAATCACTTCACCGGTAAACAGGTGTCGTCCTTCGTACTCAACCTCCGTTGCCCCTTTCGTCCCCAGCGGAAGCAGTTTGTATTTACCGAACTCTTTTTTTACATCCTTTATTTTCAGTCCCACGAGCTTAGGGAGGGTATGATGGCCAGCCGTTAAAGCAGGCACTTCGATTTCCAATGCAGCTAAATCCTTTCGGGCCTCGTCGGGATAGATCGAGATCGTCGTAGCCGGGACACGGTCGATGTCCACCACCTCCAGCGGCAATCCCTCCTGAGCCAGCTCCTGTTGATACAGGCTTGCGAAGGCAGGATGCTCGACCACCGTCACCAGTTCATTGGCTTGGCCTGGTGGCGTCATGCGGCGCAGGCCGCGGCCCAGTGTTTGTTCTGGCAGGATGTTGGCCTTGGAGCTGTAGGGCCGCAACGGCACGATGGTCGTAACGTTGCGCACGTCCCAGCCCTCGCGCAGCATCAAGACCGAGACGATACAGAGATAAGGGCTTGAGTTGTCATCCAGTTTGCGGCTCAATTCACGGAGTGCTTTAAGATCCTCGTCGCTGATCTGTTTTTCGTTCTCGATAAATTCCACTCGGGCATTGGCGCCCCTGCCTACCTTCTTGACCTTGCCCTTGAGGTTGGTATGCAGGTTGATCGTCTTGCCGTTGAGTTCTTTGAAGCTCTCGTCTGTATTGAAACGCGTGGCGATCTGGTCGGCGGCCTCGGTGTCCTCGCACATCACGAACAGCAGCGCCTTCTTGCCGCTCTTCACCCATTCGTCGCGACTTTTTAACCATCGCGCATAGCCAAGCCGCAGATGCCGGTCCCAGCGGTAGGCGGCGTTGTTGCTGGCTTCCTCGGCAAGGTCCTGATCCGCACGGCCGATGAGCGGTGTCTTGACGATGCCGCCGTCCACCGCCTCGCCCAACGGTGTATCACACACAACGTGTCTGAAAATCTGACCTTTGTTGTCTTTGGGCGTTGCAGTGAAGTCGAGTTGCGCCACGAGCCCGCCGCCGGTTCGTGCCTTGATCGTCTCGTGCAGATATTGGATGGCCTCGTTCCAGGCGGAATCGGGGTCCCAGACGTGATGCGACTCATCGTTCAGGACCATCACGTTGTGATGCGCGGTAATCCGCTCACGTAGGGCCTGGCCTGTATCCAGGGCGCTCACCTTCGATACCGCCGGCCCCATCCAATCGTAGGTGTCCGCGTCCTTTTTCTTTTTGCGTTTGGATGTGTCGTAAAGACGATGGATATTGGTGAGGTACAGCGTTCCGCCGGTGGCTGCACCGCTCACCTCGTCTTGCAGGACCACCGATAGATTCCAGTCCCCGCGCCATTCCGGGGGAATCAACGGATCGGTGTCGAAGATCCGGCCGTCGCCGAAATCCTCCTTGAGCCGCTCGTACACCGTGAGATTGGGGGCGATGATCACGAAGTGGCGAGCCAACGGTGAATCCGATTCCCGCAGGGCATGGAAGTAACTCCATACGATGGCGAGACTCATGATCTTGGTCTTGCCCGCACCGGTGGCGACCTTGAAGGCCTGCCGGGTCCAGGCGTCCTCATCCTCGGTTATCCCCAAGGCGGAGATCTCGGCATCCGGGCCACCGAATTCGGCGACCACCTGTGACAGGCACTCCAGGCGCCGCACCTCCTTGAGATAGACCAGCGCCTCGATGGCCTCACGCTGGCAAAAGTAATAGCGAAATTCAAACTCATCGACTGCGGGCGTTTTCATTCGGTGCGGGCGTTCGAACCAGTGGCCCAGCAACTGCCGCGTGGTATCCGAGGCCCCGGCGTAGAAGGACTCCCGCCAGTCGCGCACCGCGCTGCGCAGGTTCTGGGCAATCGCGATGGGCGAGGGCCGCCGGTTTTTGACCACCCGCGCGGGGTCCCCGGGCCGTTCCGCCCGCACCCGGTGGGCGTTAGGCTCCTCCCAGGGCAAAAATAGCGGTTCGAGGGCGGTCGTTATGGAATCCGGCACGGTCAGCCCTCGCGGTCAGTTTCCGCCAGGACGATGCACCAGTTCGTACGGGTGCTCGGGGGCGAGGTCATAGCCGTTTTCCCAAACGATAGTGTCCAAATCGACACGGAATCTTTTGAAGAAGCCCAAGTCCCGCAAGGGCAATATCATCGGCCCGGATCCGCTGAATATCGTATCCCGCAAATCCACGAACCCTTCCCTGCCGTCGTTGAACTTCACGCGGACTCGATAGCCATCAACATACTGCACTTCGGTTAACCCGACCATCGCTAAAATCCGGCGACATGTTTTGACTTAGACAGCTACCGGGGTAAGAGCGAATACCCGGCCATACCGGGAGGCTGCTTTGACATCTCCCCGCCGAAGTGCTTCCCGTACATCATCGAGCTTGTAGGCTTCTTCCAGGGACAAATACGGCGACCAACCGTCTTCCATTTCCATCACTTCAACGTCAACTTCAGCGACGTATTTACCTTCTTGCACAAGCTTAGTTCGACTTCTCTTCTTCATTTCCGCCTCCTGATGAAATCATCTTCCCACATTTCTGCATCGGGCCGATATGCGGTGACAAGAACCGCGGGACTTGAATGACCTTTGGGTATGCCCCATACGGCGTGAATTGGTTGGCCCTCCGGATCTCGCTGCAGGACCAGTGCACACGGACCCTTCGGATAGTCGGGATAGTCTTCCACAATAATACCCTCGGCAATGCCGCTGACAACATCCCGGGCGAAAATGCCGTCGGCGGCGAGTTCATCGTAACCGTGCTCTGAAATACGGACCGAGCCCGCCTGGACAAGCGTCCTGATCCTTTCGAATGTTTCGCTCAATCGTGTCTCCTACCCGAAAGTCTCGATGTGGAATCGGATCGCGGAGCGCACATCGGCGAGCGCCTCATCGTAGGTCTCTCCCTCGCCGGCAACAACGCCTTTCAAGCCAAGCGGATAGGCAACATAGCCTTCGGTACGTTTCTCGATAACGACCTTGAACTCTTTATCCATGACATTTCCTCGCTGTGTTTAGCCATGAAGGTGCGCCATACGCACCAGTAAACCGGTCCATAAATTATCCATTTTCTCCCTTGTGGGAACCACATCTTTTCCTCAAACCTCCACGTCCACCGTGATACTGGTATCGCTGCCAAAGGTATCCACCACTTTGACGCAAACGGTATACTTGCCGGGTTTCGAATAAACAAACCCGGCGTCGCTCACGGTTTTCAGCGAACGGTCCTTGCGGGTGCGGTAGTCCTGCCAGTGATGGTTGAAGGGCTTGCCGGGCTGCCAGTCGAAATCCACCGCCCAGAAATCCACGAAGTCCATGCCGCTCTTCATGGCTCGTTCCTTGATCGCCTCCAGTTCCTTGCTGGGCACCTCGGCCAGCGACGGCAGAAACTCGGTCAGCTTGATGTCCACGCTGCGGCCTTCCTTGGTCTTTCTGTATACCGGTTCGGCTTCCAGCACCGCGACTTCCAGAAACGGCGGCGGACTGGTGCGGTTCTTCTCCATGATCTCCCTCGGAATCTGGATCAGCTTCAGCTTCACGCCCAGTTCGGCCGCCAACGCCGCGGTGTGCAGCCGCAGGTCCATCTCGAACTCCCACGCCAGGCAGTAGCATTCCCGCCCGCCGGCCTGGGCGACGGCATTGGCCACGGCCGTGGCCTCTTCGCGGGTGAACAGCGAATCGATGCCGTCCACGTGGCAGAAGGCCTGTCCCTTGCGGCCGTGGATCAACGGCGAGGAGGTTTGCTTGGAATCCAGCACCTCGGCGCGGAAAAACTCCAATACCACCCGGCGGTGTTCCTCGTCCGCCCCGGCCAGACGTTCCTGCTGCCACCACTGGCGCTCGTACCGGCCCAGGTTGTACACGTCGAACGCACGGTAAGGCTTGCCTTCCTCGTGGAGTTTGCGTTGCAGTTCGATCAATCGCTTGCGTGAGGTATGGATGGCGAACCGGCCCAGGTCAGCCATGATCCAACGGCGGCCCAAACGTTCGGCGACCGCGCCGGTAGTGCCGGAGCCGCAGAAGAAATCGGCGACTAAATCGCCGTCGTTTGAACAGGCACCAAGTATGCGTTCAACAAGGGTTTCTGGTTTTTGAGTTGCATACCCCAGATTCTCACTCCTATCGGCAGGTTGCAACATCGAAATACGCCAAACATCATCCACCGTCCGATGATGGCTCTCGATATAAATCACCTTTCCATTCTCATCTTTCGCATTAACGAGTTTTTGCTTCTGTTTGTCCCAAACTCTCTTAAGTTGTCGTACTGGTTTCTCACGCAGCTCCTTTAGTTGCTGAAACGCATAGGTTTCCGATTTCGAATACCACAAAACAGAATCATGATTAGATGCAAATCGGTTTACGTTGCCTTGCATCTTATTGTAGTAATACCAAATGATCTCATTTCGAAAATAGTCCTTTCCGAATACTTCGTTTAACAAACCTCTTAGGTGGAATCCTACATGCCAGTCGCAATGCAAAAAAATACTTCCATCGTCTGCCAATAGATCACGCATCAAAGTCAAGCGCTCATATACCATATTCAAATATGTATCAGTTCCCTTCCCCCAAGTATCTCTATAAGCAACCATCTCAAGCGTAGATTGATCTTACTGAACAGCTTCTGTGGAATCTCCAATAGGAACCTCCATCGTAAAATCCGCCCCCACATCGAACGGCGGATCGATATAGATCAGATCAATCTTGCCCTTGAACTCCTTCAACAGGCTGGCCATCACCAGCTTGTTGTCGCCCCAGATTAACCGGTTACGGAAATCGTCCTGCCGCTTGTGCTCCTGCGCAAACAAATCGGCCTGCCCGGCGGCATGCGCCTCGAAACGCGGCTGATCCACCGTCTCGATACGCTGCAACGGCATCGCGCACCCGGCCACATCCACCTCCCGCCGGTTGCCGTACTCGTCATACTTCCCTTCCCACACCAGCTCCGTCTTCATCCGCGACAACGGGTGAGGGTTAGCAGGACCAAATTGGCCCGCATTGCCGTTGGGATTATGGTTGCTCTTCTTGCTTGCGATGGCTCTGTTCTCCGTTTAATAAACCAAGCGACCTAAGTGCCTCATCGATACCATGCGATTCAGGTTAAATAACACGCCTTGGTGTTATATCGCTTACGTTATACTTCAGTTTTGGAGGTTTGCATGTATTTGAGCAGCTTCCTTTCGTCCGTTCCCCCGCAACATCAAGTTTCCCTTTCCGTCGTCATCCACGAATTTCTGTATCCTCGAAACGGCCAGTGTTGAGTTCTGATTTTTGAAGCCATGCCGATTAAGCGCCAGGACTAGCTCACCCCGGGCAAGTCTCTTTGGGTACCTGTAATCCAGTAAGAGGAGAGCTGTTTTGGGGGCGCTCAGTCCATCTACGTTTACGTAGAGACGGCCGTCAATATCTTCTAAATGCGGATATTTCTTTTCCATCAAGGCATCGACGATATCGGATGCTTCATCCGGTTTAAGCGATCCTTTCTGTGAAAAACGGATCATCTCAGCCAATAACCAGGAAATACCCTGCACGACCACGATTGCATCCATCTTATTGGGGTCTATTTCAGCAGGGTCATGTCTGGAGCCGCGATTACTCGCTATGTCATAAATAAAGGTGCACAACCGAGGGATAAGCAAGCGAATTGGGTCATCGAATATATTTTTATCAAGTTGCCCAAGTGAATTGATCAGTTGATTGACCTTGAACTGACGCGGTTTGGGCAATGTAAGTCCTGCATGGCTGGATAAAGCCTTTATAACTGCTTCGATGAATTTCCCGGCCTTTAAAATACAAGGCTCCCATTCGCTATGTGCAAAGTTCTTGACGGAATCCGCATAGTGGCGCATTGCGGCATCCGTATATTTCTTCTGAAACACCTGTTGAAGCATGTTTGAGATCTGGCCGCGTTGAGTCGTTGCTTTAACCATCGCCGAAGATCTCCTTCCAGGAATCCGTCAAGCAGTAAAAGCCCCTTTTCTTGGAGTCGACCCAACCATTTTCTTTGGCCGCGGCTGGGAAGTACCTGTTATATTTCATCCCTAGCAATGTTTTTGCTTTCGTCCTGTTCCACAACTGCTTGATCTCATTTGAAGCAATGTCTTTGTCTTTATCCCCTTTCGCAAGATAGGCAAGGACTATCACGAATTTCTTTGGGCCGCTGCTCAAAGTGTTAGCATATTTCTTCATGAAGGCCCGCTCGTTCATTGAAAATCGGACTGAAGTCGCCGTGTGTTTTATTTTGTCTTTTTTCTTAGCGGATTGACTGCGAGTTTGTTTTGGTTGTGCAAGCAGTTCCAGGCATTCAGTGACAAGCGCTTGAATATCCCGAAGCTTATGCACCATTTCTTGCTGAGAAGCTGAGCTATTTCCTTTTGGCATAGAGTTTTCTCCCTTTCTCAGTGAGAGCAACGAAAAGCCTCCCCTTGGTCGAGGATAAATTGTTTAGGGGAGTTTGTACGGCTTGCTTGCTGTAGTGGTAGCCCTTGCCTTCGAGAGCTTTACAGATTTCGCCAAAGGAGCGTTTCTTGTCAAAAAAACCATTGTCCACAAGAATCCGAATTCCGCCAGTTGCGCCTTTGTATTTTTTTGGATCAAGCTTAGACGTGGTAGATTTTGTTTTAGCCTGAGCGAAAACAGCACGCTCCAGCTTTTCGAGGCGCGAAATTATCTCTTTGACTATCTTGTTATCCATGTTCATTCAGACGTTATCCAGTGTAGAACCATCTCTTGTCTTGCTTGATACGGCGTAAATGTTTCCGGCGAACCAGCCGTAGCAGGGCAGGTGAAATTGTGGTAACCGGATAAACATGACCGAGTTCCGCCACTGCCGTTTTTACAGCCGCAAGTTCTTTTGGCTTCTTGAAGAAACCGCCATCTACCAGCGACATCAGTAAATCCGGAAGGGTCGCCTTTGTTTTGTTGCTGGCTCTCTCGGGCGATTTCGGCCTCTTCCTTTTGCCAGGCGTCGCCCGTTCAATTTTGTTGACCAGATCCGCTACTTCTTTGGGTGTACCCTCGACTACTATACTGGTTCCGTCGGGTCTTTTGATATGTGCTTTAGCCATTAGACAATATTCAATTATTCATATTCAACGATAGAATAACCGAGGCGGTGAATATGAGTCAAGGGGGCGGTGCCCATACCAGAAAAAGGGCGCAATGGGGGGTATGGTGGCGAGGCAACGAGCCACGATGCGGGACCTTGTGACAGCCAGGTATTTTGGCTGGCGCGCGGGTTGCTTCAATCGTTGTATCGGTGCATTGGCCACGTGGATCATGCGTCGTGCTCAAAATAAGTTCGAGCCTGGTTTAGAATGGTCCACCATTCATTATAAATCTAATTTTAGGAGAGAATCATTCCTATTCCTCGACGACGAATTCGAAGCCGAGGATGGAGACAGTGATAAGCACGACATCGAATGTCAGGAGCAGTTTCCACCACGAAACAACCGTTTCCGGGCTGCCGCCGAAGAACAGGTGGTCGGTGAGCCGCACAACGCTGAGCAGGTTGGGGATCATCAGGGGGAAGAGCAGGATCGGCAGGAGCATTTCCCTCCCGCGTATAGAGGCGGTCATGGCGGTGAGGAGCGTACCCAGGGAACTGAACCCGAGGGTCCCCGCAAGCAGGATAAGCAGCAGTTCCCCCCAGTTCCCAACGGATACTTCGTAGAACACAAGACAGAGGGGGATGAAGAGCAGTTGAGAGAGCAGCAGGAACAATGTCGAGGAAAGCATCTTCCCGATAAAGATCACCGTATTGTCCGCTGGGGTCATCAGCAGACCGCCGATGCACCCCGTTTCCATTTCCTGCAGGAATGATTTGCTCAGTCCCAGCACCCCGCTCAGCAGAAACACGACCCAGATAGCCCCGGGAAGGGCGGTGAGGAAAACCTTCGGCTGCTCCCCCATTGCAAAGTGAAAAACCAGCAGCATCAGCACCGCGAACATCAGCATGGACAGCAGGTTTTCCCGCCTGCGAAGGTCAATCAGCAGGTCCTTCCAGATGAGGACCATGATTTGGCGGAAAACCAATTTCATGCGAACCGTTCAAGGCGCAGGAATCACACCGCCGCGGGCCACGGTGGTCGTGACTCATGCAGCCGCGGTTTTAGGGGGTGCGGAGGAAGTTGCGGAAGGTTTGGAATCTTTGGATTTCTTTTTCTCATCCGTTTTGCTTTCGGATGATTTTGCCTCAGACTTGGTTTTATCCGTGGATTTTGTAGCGTCAGTATTCGCGGATTTTTCAGTTTTGTCATCTCTGGAACCATTTCCGTAGCCATCCTTGTACCATCCTCCACCCTTGAGATGGAACGCACTGACGGAAACACGCCGCCGGGCGTTGCGGTTTTCACAGTTTGGGCATAATTCCAGGGGAGGATCACTGAATTTCTGCATTTCCTCAAATTCATGTCCGCAATCCTGACAACCGTATTCGTAGATTGGCATGGCTTTTTCGATTTGCTAAGGTAGGAATCATGTTTATCAATACAGCATTCTATCGAAAAAACAACTGTGTTGTCAAATCTGAGATTAAACAGGAAGTGCTGTGCGGGCGAATAAACTGCGGGTTGTTGATTTAGCCAAGTCCTACCGTGGGCGCCACGCGGTGCGGGGGGTGAGCCTCGAGGTGGTGCAGGGACAGGTCGTGGGCCTGCTCGGACCCAACGGCGCCGGCAAGACCACCACATTCTACATGATCACCGGGGTGCTGCGTCCTGACCGCGGCAGCATCTTTCTGGACGAACACGACATCACCCGTTTCCCCATTCACCGACGGGCGCGCGCTGGACTGGGGTATCTCGCACAGGAGCGTTCCATTTTCCGCAAATTGACGGTGGAGGAAAACCTGATGGCGGTAATGGAACTGCTGCCGCTCACACTGCAGGAAAAAAAGGCGCGGGTGGAAATGCTGCTTCAGGAACTGGGCATCCAGCATGTGCGCAAGATCAAGGGATACGCACTTTCGGGCGGAGAAAGCAGGCGCACTGAAATCGCCCGCGCGCTCGTTCTCGAACCGGCAATCATGCTGCTCGATGAACCGTTCGCCGGAGTGGACCCAATCGCAGTGGCGGACATTCAGGCAATCATACGTCAACTGGCATCACGCAACATCGGCATTCTGATCACCGACCACAATGTGCGCGAAACATTCGGTATCATTGATCACGGATATATCATGAATGAAGGAGATCTGCTGGTCAACGGCCCCCCGGACCAGCTTGTTGAAGATGAACGCGCTAAGCAGGTGTATCTTGGCGATGCTTTCACAATGTGATGAACCTGACATTGACATTTGCGCCGATATGTAGCAAAACAGATGCCATCAACGAATCTTTGTGTTGAATCCGTCCGTTACCCGGGGTTCAGCATGTTAATTATTCATTCCATTTCCGACTGAAGCGTCATGGCCTTGCAGATGAAGATGCAGATGAAGCTGAACCAGCAGCTCATCATGACGCCGCAGCTGCAGCAGGCCATCAAGCTGCTCCAGCTCTCACACGCGGAACTGGAGGAGCTGATTGAACAAACCCTGGTTGAAAATCCCGTGCTGGAAGAGGGGATGGATATCGACACTTTTCCGGGGAAGGAACAGACTCCCGCGGAAGAAACGGTGGAAACCCCGGAAGTGACAACCGGCACCGAGGATTTTGAAAGCGCGAGGGAGCAGGAAAAGGAGGAACCGGAACAGGATGAAATAGACTGGCAACAGTATGTCGAGCAGGTGGACCAGTTCGGGGGGCACAAGACCCCGCGTATCAGTTCCGCCTCATCAGCGGATGAGGACGCGCCTACGCTGGAAGCGACACTGGCAAAAAGTGAATCGCTTACGGATCATTTGAAATGGCAGCTCGACATGGCTGAACTCGACCCGCTGCAATATGTGGCAGGGTGTTATTTGATCGGCAACATTGAGGACGACGGTTACCTGGTCACGAGCATCCGGGAACTGCTTCAATCCCAGCCTGAACTGCATGAAGAAATCAGCTCGCGGATCGAGGAGGGTGGTCCGGTCAGCAATCTGAAAGTTGACCCCGCATGTTTTGACCTGAAATACAACCCGGTCAAGCCGGTGCTGCCAAAGAAGTCTAAAACTCCTGCTGTCCCGATGTTTGAAGAAGATGAAGTGGGGGCAACCCCTGCAAATGATGCGCCGGCGGAAATCATGGATGATGTGTGTGGTTTTGTTGAGGATGTGCTGAGAAAGATTCAGAATTTTGACCCCAACGGGGTCGGAGCGCGCAGCCTGCAGGAATGCCTGCTGGTGCAGTTGGAGCAGATGGGTCATGCAGGCTCCCTCAGTTACCGGATCATTGAACAGGACATGCCCCTTCTGGAATCGAAGGATCTGAAGAAAATCGCCCGCCGTCACAAACAGGAACTGGATCTGGTGGTGGAAGCATACCGGCTGGTCATGTCCCTGGAACCGAAACCCGGACGGGCATTTGTCCCCACTCCCTCTCACCACTACATCATCCCGGATGTGTACATTTACCAGAGCCAGGGGAAATACAAGGTGGCCCTGAACGCAAACGGGATACCGCGATTGCGCATCAGCCAATACTACCGGGAACTGTGTGAAACAATTGAAGATGACGGAAGCCTGACCCGGGAATACATCCAGGAAAAAATCAAAGCCGGGCAGTGGCTGTTGAAAAGCATCGAGCAGCGCCAGAAGACCATCTTCCGGGTGACCCGGAGCATACTTAATTTTCAGAAGGAGTTTTTTGAAAAAGGTATCCACTACCTGCGTCCGCTGGTGTTGAAGGATGTTGCGGAGGACATTGATGTGCATGAATCAACCGTCAGCCGCATCACCACCAACAAATACGTCCATACCCCGCAGGGGATTTTTGAACTAAAATATTTCTTCACAAGCGGGATCGATCAGGGTGAAGGAGAAGCGGTTTCGTCCAAACGCATCAAGGACATGATTCAGCAGATGGTGCAGAATGAAAATCCGCGCGCGCCATATACTGATCTCCAGATCGCGGACATCCTGCAAACACGCAGCGGTATCAAGGTCGCGCGCAGGACGGTGGCAAAATACCGTGAAGCTCTGAATATCCTGCCTTCCAACAAACGTAAACAACTGTTCTGAACCCTACACGGAGAAACAGCATGGGAATCGTCTCCCGATTCATCAACGTCCTGCGCGCCTACACCAACAGCTTTCTCGACAAAGCCGAGGATCCTGAAAAGATGCTGAGGCAAATGCTTGCTGATCTTGAAGGACAGAAGCGGCAGGCAAAACAGCAAATGACCGAGGCCCTGGCCCTGCAGAAACGGCTGGAACGTGATACCGAAAAAGAACACCAGGAAGCAGGGAAATGGGAACAGAAAGCCATCCTTGCGGTCCAGAATGAAAAAGATGAATTGGCCAAGGAGGCCCTGATACGCAAGAAGGAACACGAACGGCGCGCGCTTGAATTTGAAAAGCAACTCGAAATGCACCGCAACAACGCCGACGTGCTGCGCAGCGGGTATCAGAAAATGGAAGACAAAATCGAGGAGATAAAACGCAAGAAGGGCCTGCTGCTGGCGAAACAGAAGCAAGCACAGGCACAGGAAAAGATCTACCAAACAATTGACGGACTCGGAGATACCGCCGGTGCAATTGAAACCCTCGACCGGGTTGAGGATAAAATTGAATCAATGCAGGCAAAAGCAGAGGCTTACCAGGAAATTAACCTGGAATCTGATAAGGAAAGCCTGGAACGGAAATTCGCCGAACTCGAGGATACTCCCGAGGATATTGAAGTGGAATTACTGGAACTGAAAAAACGGGCGGCGCTGCCGTCACCTGATGACGGGGATGTGGGCAAATCAGAAAAATGATTTGCACTGTTAATAAATGAGGATTAATATTACACGTTTATCTTCAACTTAACTTATCATAGGAACAGAGAATGCCCATCAGTGTAGAAGTTCGCGACAGCAACATCGGCAAGTCCATGATGCAACTCAAACGCACGCTGATCCGGGAGGGGTTGTTCAAGGAATTGAAGAAGCGCAAATTCTACACAAAGCCCTCCGTCGCCAAGCGTTTAAAGCGTGAAGCAGCAGAAAAGCAGCGCCACAAGGATCTCAAGCGCGAGTTGCGCGCCGCCATGAAAGCGGATTTTTAGCAGGTGATGTTGTGCCTGCAGCGGTTTACCGGGGACACGGGCAAGTAGTCACTTTAATCGCCGCATCAAACCCGTCACCTCTCCTTCCTCCGGAAAGCGTCCCAGTTCGCGTTTGGAGAATATCTGCCGGTTATCGACATAAATATCGAAATCGCCCTTGCCTCCTGAGACCAGGTTGGTCTTAGCGCCGAATTCCCTTTGCAGTTCCGCGGCCAGACCGGCCGCGCGGGGTTCATAGTTTCAAACCACGCAGTATTCAATACGGACATCCACGGTGTCTCCTTGAGTGATTGAGGTTGCCTGTTATTGTTTTCACAAAATTATGGCAATAGATTTTCGCTGGAATGGTTGAACATGCAAGGTTTCATTTCAGCTTCGTTCCGGACTCGGGGTCTGGATTTTCGTTCACTGATTGATCCCCGGGCTCCCGGCCGGTTTTTCCACGATTCTGGAAAAAAACCGGGGGTCCCTCCTGCAGGGTGCGTGGGTAGTGCCTTGCGGTTGTTTTCCCCCTCAGCCAGCGCGCCAAAGACCGCGGAATGCCGATGAAAATCAGCAGCATAGTCCAGAGAACCCCTACCGGGGAGAGAACGGTGGCGAGGCGCCAGCAGGACAAACCCAGCGCGCAGAGCACCATGAACAGACCTGCTTCCGGGCCGACGCTGCTGTTCAGCCAGTTGCCAGCCAATTGTCCGAGATACCCCTGCTTCCAGAAAAACCTTTGGGAGGCAGGATCGAATTCACTGCCCGGCCAGGCGAATTCTCTCAAGGTGGTGAGCATCAGCATCAGCACCAAGGCATAATACCAAAGCACCCATCCGGAGCGGTTTGGGTCCCGCTGCAACGGAATGCG
>CAYFLK010000013.1:0-40671 GCA_964344035.1 uncultured Pseudomonadota bacterium | reverse complement strand
CCACGGCGCCAGAATTGCGGGGGGGCCTAACAGTTCAATCAGGGTCCCTCCCAGCAATGCCCCTGGAAGACTGCACCAGTTGCGGATACCTTCCGCGGGGTAGAGCTGATTGAAGAAACTCGGGTCGCGAAAATCCGCGCTGAAGACCGCCAACGCCAGGAACAATCCGGAACTCCACAACAGAATCCTGCCGGGGGTGATGGTCAGTTGAGGCATGGATGTTTCAGATCAGTTTCAACCCGTGATCGCGGATGATTTCATAGACAATTTCGGCTACCGATGGGAGCACGTAATTCTCAATCCGCTCCCCGAGCAGCGCCAGTTCGCGCACCAGGGTGGAACTGACCGCAAACAATTCCGGCCTGCCAAACAAGCAGAATGTTTCAATCTCGGGATCAATACCTTTGTTGCCAAGCGCCTGCTGAAATTCCCCCTCAAAATCGTCGAGGCTGCGCAGTCCCTTGACAATCGCGCAGGCATTCTTCGACTGCGCGTAACGGACCGTTGACCCGGTGAAGGCTTCCACCGCCACATTTTCCAGTTGATAGTGACGGACGTATTCATACATCATCCTGGTCCTCTGTTCCTTGGTGAAGGAGTATAGTTTCTCAGGGTTGAGCGCGGCGGCCCAGTACACGAAATCGAACTGTTTAGTGGTGCGTATGAGAATATCCGCATGGCCGAGTGTGGGCGGGTTGGCGCTGGTGGGGTAGATTGCTATTCTTTTTTCAGACATGTTTCACCGTTTTTTGTTTTTCTGGTTTTTGAAGTCAGCACAAGGGATTAATAATATGAGTAAAGATCCAGATCTTTTTTTCATCATTTTTTATTTCTGATTCCCGGTTATGCAGGAGAGACCAACCCGGCGTGTTTTGCAGCGCCATGTGCTTGAGCATTTCTCCCTTATTGAATCGCCGCTTTCCCGGTTGAAGCGGATCGTGTCAGCATCAGGTTCAGGGATTTTGTGCATGAAAACGCGTGACCAGTTCATGCAGGTAATTCATCGCTTCAATCGGGGTCATTCTATCAAGCTTCAGTCTGCGTAATTCCTCAGCCAGAGCATGTTCTTCCGGAAACAGGGACAACTGGATCCCCTTTTGCCGCACAGGCTGCCCGAACCATTGAGGCTTTTCCTTGTTGTCTTCCACTGACTCCGGCGCGGATTCAAGGTGTCCGGCAGATTCAAGCCCGGTAGCAGGAGGAACGGGCATGTTGTGAATCACCGAGTTGTCTTCGAGCTGCACCATCATTTCCTTCGCGCGCCTGACCACGCTGACGGGGAGTCCGGCGAGGCGCGCAACCTGCACCCCATAACTTTTATTGGCTTCTCCGGGTATGATTTTCCGCAGGAAAACGATTTTTTCTCCTTCTTCCTCAACCCGCATGCTGAAATTTTCAACTGATTCAAGTTCCTGCGAAAGCGCAGTCAGTTCGTGGTAGTGGGTAGCGCACAGGGTAAGCGAACCGAGCGTGTGCAGGTGTTCGACGATGGCCCAGGCGATGCTGATTCCATCGAATGTGCTTGTTCCGCGCCCGACTTCATCGAGGATGACCAGGCTCAGTTCACTGGCGTTGTGGAGGATCGCTGAGACCTCGTTCATCTCCATCATGAAGGTGCTTTGTCCCAGGCTCAGGTTGTCCGACGCGCCTACACGGGTAAAGATCCGGTCAACCAGGGAAAACTCTCCGTAGTCCGCGGGGATGCAGCATCCGCACTGCGCCATCAGCACGTTGAGCGCTACCTGTCGCATGAAGGTGGACTTACCCGCCATGTTCGGTCCGGTGATGAGCATGATCCGCCTGGCAACCTCGTCCAGTTCCAGGTCATTGGGAACGAAAACCTCGTCAAAATCGATCTGTTCGATGACAGGGTGGCGGCTTCCTTTGAAGTGCATATATCGCGGGGCATTCAGGGAGCGCAGCACCGGCTTCGTATAGTGCTGGTGCTCCGCAAGATGCGCCCAGCCCGAGATGACGTCCGCGACAGCGATGGTTTTTGCTGTTTGCTGCACCCGTTCCGTTTCCTGGATCAACTGTTCTTTCAAGTCGAGGAACAATTTGTACTCCAGTTCTGCGATCCGTTCTTCGGCAGTGAGGATTTTTTCCTCGAATTCCTTCAGTTCCGGAGTGATATAGCGTTCGGCATTGACCAGCGTCTGTTTGCGTATATAATCCTCGGGCACGGAAATTTTATGAGCGTTGCTCACTTCCATGTAGTAACCGAAAACCTTGTTGAATCCAATTTTCAGGGACCCGATTCCGGTGCGGTCTTTTTCCCGCAGCAGCATGTCATTGAGGTACTGTTTGGAATTCAGCGCCATCGTGCGCAGTTCATCAAGTTCGCTTGAAACGCCATCAGCGATGAAACCTCCTTCACGCAGTCGGATGGACGGGTTTTCCTGCAGCCGTGACATCAGCAATTCCAGAATGTCTGGCAACGGGTCAAAATTACAGGCAAGTTCCCGGATCAGAGGAGAATCAAATTCTCCCAAATACCTGGGCAGTTCCTGCAGGGGGCGCAGGGACTCCCGCAGCGCTGTCATATCGGCAATCCCCGCCACCGGAAGGCTTATCCGGCTGATTATGCGTGGAAGGTCCTGGATTTTTTTCAGCCGTTCCCGGAATTCTTCACAGAGCATGAAATTTTCCCGGAACGCATCAATGCCGCATAAACGTTCGTTTATCAAATCCACTTCCAGCAGGGGTCTGCGGATCCACCTGCGAAGCAGCCGTGCGCCCATTGGAGTGCGGGTCTGGTTCATAACTCCATAGAGCGTGTGTCGGCGCTGTCCGCTTTGGTTTTCAAACAGTTCAAGGTTTGTAACAGTCGATTCATCAAGCAGCATCACCTGATCAAAAGTATGCTGATGAACCGAAGTCAAGTGGACAAGATCACATTTTTGTGTTTCCTCCAGGTACCTCAGCAGTGCTCCTGCCGCGGAGATTCCATGAGGGAGGTGCTCAATCCCGAACCCTGCCAGGTTGTGAGTCTGGAAATGTTCCCTAAAACGCCTGGAGGCCGCATCGAAATCAAAATAATAGGGGTCAACAAAATTAAAACGCTTGGAATGGGGCTGGTTCTCCACAACTTCCGAGGTTCCGTTTTCGAGCAGAAGCGTCATCCGGGTTGTCAATTCCTCTAGAAACCGTGTTTCCGTTTCAGAACGGCTTTTTGCAAGGAGCACTTCACTGGGCAGCAATTGGGCGGTGAAGTCATAAAACCGTTGCAGTTCCGCCTGTGGAAATTCACACACTTCAAATTCGCCGGTTGAAATATCCGCGAAAGCCGCGCCGAGCTGGTGGGCACGTGGCGACCAGCACAGCGCCAGCAGGTAATGATTATGGTCCGGGTCGATTAGATGGGGCGACACCGTTGTTCCGGGAGTGACAACGCGTACGATATCCCTCGCGACCAGTCCCTTCGCTTTTGCGGGGTCTTCCATCTGTTCACAGATTGCGACCTTGTAACCGGCGGCGGTGAGTTTGTTCAGGTACTGTTCATAAGCGCGGTAGGGCACCCCGCACATCGGCACCGCGTTTTTGCTTTTTTTGTCACGGGATGTGAGTGCGATCTGCAGTACTTTTGCACCAATTACCGCGTCGTCACCGAACATCTCGTAAAAATCCCCCATCCGGTAAAACAAAATTTTATCCGGATGTTCCCTTTTTATGGCGTTGAACTGACGCATCATTGGGGTGTCCGCCCGCGGAATGGTCATCGCATGCTGTTGGATGGTGGAACAGTAAATTGTGTTAACCGGATCGGTCTGAACATATGATAAAACTGTGTAATCCTAAAGGCCGTAGGGGAAGCAGGCAAGTCCTTTGCAACTCGGGCATACTGTGTTAAGGTGACCCTGATTCTGTTTCGGAGCTTCTCCTTCATTCTATCCCTGTTCCGGTGATGAAATTCCAGGCGGATATCATTGAGAATGAAACCCGGAGTCAAATTTACGTGGATCTGCCTGGCCAGCTTTCAGCTATGAACTTTGTGAAACCTGGGTAATAAAAGGGCCGAACAAAACTATGAGCGCAGACGATAAAAAAATCGGCATTATCGGCGGCGTCGGACCTTATGCCGGAGTTGAACTGGCACGCAAGATCCTTGAGAATACGCTTGCGGAAAAGGACCAGGATTATCTGCCCACGTTGATGATCTCAACACCGGGCAGGATTGAAGACAGGACCCGGTTTCTCCTGGGAAAAGCGACGGTCAACCCCGCCCATGCGATGTTTCATAACTTTCGCGAACTTGAGGCATCAGGGGCGTCGGTTATTGGGATTCCCTGCAACACCGCGCATGCTCGTCCGATCATGGACGCGCTTCAGAAGCTTCTGGGTGAGTGTGGAAGCAGCGCCCGTCTGCTGGACATGATCACGGAGACGGCGGGATTCCTGACGAATGAATGTCCGTCGGTAAAAGCCGTGGGTGTGCTCTCCACCCTTGGGACCTGGAAGACCGGGGTTTACCCGGGGCTGCTGGAACCGCGTGGTTACCGGGTGCTGGCGCTGGAAGAACAGGAGCAAAAACGTGTTCATGAGGAAGCGCTGTTTCATCCGCGGTACGGAATCAAGGTGCAGGCCTCTCCAGTCAGCATGCAGGCAAGGCAGGTGTTGCTGGATGGGGTTTCAATGCTCCAGGAACAGGGAGCGGAAGCAGTTATTCTCGGATGCACGGAAATCCCTCTGGCCGTTTCAGAACGCCGAATCGGAAGCTCATTCATAATCGATCCAACAGTGGCGCTCGCACGGGCACTGATCCGTGAATTCTCTTCCGAACGGCTGCGTCCCTGGAATTGGGAAGCCTGAACCAACCGGCGGCTTTTCTTGTTTTTTCCACAAACTCCTTTAATTTGTTTGGGTTGACTTCGCCTTTCCCGCTCCCGCCAGTTCAGTATCATTTGCTACTCACCTTTAAGCGTCTTTTGCTGTTGCTGCCGGCCGCAATTGTCATGTGTGTAAACGCATATTCTGAAACACCGGGTGCCGCGGATGATAACGCCTCCGCCAGGCACCATCTACCGGACGGCACTTTCCGCAACAGTTACATTGATGCCATCGACAAGCCTTTCAGTGACATGTTCAAGTGGGGCGGTCCCAAACAGAAAGGAATACTCTTCCCACTTGCGGAAAACGACCCTGTGTTTCTGCGCAACAACCGGACTGCCTCGACATTGACCTGGATCGGTCATTCTACTTTGCTGCTGCAATATGCGGGCGCCAACATCATCACCGACCCTCACCTTGGCGAGCGCGCATCTCCGGTTTCATTTGCCGGACCTGAACGCTCCACCCCTCCCGGGTTGGTGCTGGAAGAGCTTCCGGAACTCGATATTGCGGTTATTTCCCACAACCATTACGATCACCTGGACCGGCAAACGGTGGAGCGCCTGAACAGGCGCAGGCAGGAAAAGAAGTTGATGTTTTTCGTGCCCTTCGGCCTGAAGGAATGGTTCGCGGATATCGGGGTAAGCGACATCATCGAACTCGACTGGGGACAGAGCGTCACCTATTCAGGATGGACTGTATACGCGGTCCCGGTGCAGCACTGGAGCGGACGCACTTTCTGGGATCGCAACGAAACCCTCTGGGCGGGATGGGTGCTGGAACGTCAGGGGTTCCGCTTCTTTTTTGCCGGTGACAGCGGATATTCCAGGGATTTCCAGGACTTGCAAAGGCGATTCGGGTCTTTTGACCTTTCCGCAATCCCGATCGGTGCTTACGATCCAAGGTGGTTCATGAAGCTTTCCCACCTCAACCCTGAAGAAGCTGTACAGGTGCATCTGGACCTGAAATCTCGTTATTCGGTGGCCATACACTGGGGGACTTTCCAGCTCACCGATGAACCAATGGATGAACCACCGAAGCGGCTGGAGCTCGCTCTGAAGGAACGAAATGTTCCGCCAAGCCGGTTCTTTGTCCTCGGCCATGGCGAGACGCGGATGCTCGAATTCCTGGAAACACCATGAATCAAGTATCCCTCTCCCTGGGCAAGGGGTTGGGGTTAGGGGTATAACCGGTTCCCGGGCAAAAAAGAACCTGCCCTTGTCTTCTCCGCGCAAACCGGGAAACTTCGCTAAAAAAAATAGGAAACTTCAACTCCCGCCCCGAGCAGCTCGGGACTCAACCCGTATTCACTAAGCTCAGGTCCCATGAACAGTGTCCATTCCAGGGCCAGTTTCCAGTGGTCTCCCCGCCGAGCGACAAGGGTTTCCCGGAACACTCCGCTTGTATCATCAAGGTTGACAAGTAGCAGGCTTTCCGATTGAAACCGGTCCGCGAATTCCCCGCTGTCCAGGCGGATGAACCCGTAATTCCCGCGGAACCCGGTTTGCTGAAGATGAAGCATGGTTTGCTGCAGAAATGCGGCAAAGACGTTTCCCTGCGTGTTTGAAAACCGGGGATCTTTCCAGGCATCATTCACTTTCGCGCTTTCGATGCCTTTTCCGATTTTTCGCCATTCCTCTTCATCGTATCCGTTTTCGTCATGGAACAGCTCAAACATCAGGTTGAAATCGTTAGGGAAAGTGTACTGCCCGCCGACCAGGAATTTTCTGAAATTGCGGTCTTTCCCTTTTTCGTCCACGGTATAACCATACATCTCCGGAACGGCGACCGAACCATCCGGAAAAGTTTGCGCGGACATTATTTTTTCCGGCACGAGGCGGCTTCTTCCGCGTCGTACCGCCAGTTCCCCGTGCAGTTCCAGGGCATCTCCGAAGACCGCTGTCCACGACACGCCGTTTACCGGATTCATCAAAGCCGGTTCGTGAGGGTCTCCCCGCAGATGTTTAACGACTTCATCATCATTCAATCCCCCCTGAGCGTGTATCCAGGAAAGGTCCACGTCTGCGGCAGTGTGATCAAATTTGAACGCCAATCGTCTGCGTCGACTTGTATCCGGAAGCACGAAGTCCTGATTCACGGATGACCCGTCTTCGCTCCCGGCAACAATGACCGCAACAGATATTTCCGGAAACAGCATTTCCAGTTTCAGCATGGTAACGCCTTCCCGGCCCTTGTGCGGAGAAGCAGGATCTTTAGGCGGAAGCAGCACGTTCACCGGGTTGAATGAGAAGCCGCTGCCCCATTCTTCCAGGACTTTGCCTGCGTCAACAAACAGCATGCCTTCCATTGCCTCGTATTGCACACTGCCTTCGATCAAAGTTGTGGTATGTTTGATGCCCGTGCTGCTGTCCTGGTATTGCAGTATCCCGCGGCCATGTAACCGCATAGTTTCGCTGCCGTACCAGTTTCCTTCCAGGTCAAACGCGTTCACGGATTCCCGGGAATTGACATTGAACAGAACCCCATTCGGGTTGAGTGGGTGGTCCGTGCGTGGTTCTGAATGGACGCTTTCATACGCCGCTTCTCCCCGGAATTCAAACGGCGAATCATCATCGGCCCGTAGCGGGGGAATGTACAAAAGCAGACAAACGGAAACCGCCGCCAATGCCGCGGCCGAGGACCGAATCATCAGCGGAGGCGCTTGAGGTAGTTTTTTTGAAACAAGGACGAAGAAAGTTCCTGCTTTTTCCAGTTGCGGTATACGAGGATGGTCCGCTGTCCGGTTTTGAACGGATTATGTATGATCAACTTTGCCAGTTTAGGGTGCGCATCATCGGAGACCTCCGTGAATTCCGCATAATCGGCGGTTTTCAGCAATTTCCCCGAGATGGCAAAATGCTCACTGCGAACAGGGCGGTGTCCATCTTCCGCAACCCAGTACCTGATCCTGGCATAGGTAACCTTGCGGTCCACAGCCTTCAGGTCCAGCACAAAACAGGGCGTGCCGTTCACGGTTTCCCGTCCGCTCAGCGTGGACTCGTAATCATCGGCGAAACGCGTCCCGGCGACATCACCGTTGGATGCTTCACCGAGCAGGCGTTGGGCGGGTGTGAGGCGAATCAAACGCTTGGTGCGCGGGGCATGAAACCAAAGTTCACGGTGCTTGAACAGCATCGCCTTGCCCTTGTCGCGTGCGGGCGCCTCAAACTTCACCAGGCTGTCCTGACCCTTCACCGATAAGGCCAGCCGGTTTGAACGGGGTTCCTTCTCCGGGACGATGCTTGTCACTTCAAGGGTGGCGGTGAAAGCGCTGTTGAGGTATCCGCGATATCCGTCCGCGTCGCGTACCAGCTGCGGGGCATTGGTTTCCGCGCAAATAACCTGAACAGCACCAAAGCAAATTCCTAAAAGAAAGAGCAGTGATTTCTTGATGAATACCGCTTGATTCATGTCGAGGATTTATCCTTTTAACGGATTTTTCCATTTAAGATTTTGGGTAGTCCCCCTCTGGAGTGTTGGTGTCTGCCTTCAATCGGAATTCACCCTGTAAAGTGTTGGAATTGGGCAGATCAACAGCGTTTCCCAGTCAGTTTTCTCCGGTTCTCGGCCATTTTCACCGATTTCCAGAAGAACAACACTCAGGAGGGGGACTACCAGATTTTGGAAACGTGAAAAATCAGCATCCGTGGTAAACAGGGTGTAACCATGTTCTATTGCGAGCGCGGCCAGATGAGCATCTGTCACCAAACCACCGATAGCTTGTCCTTGAATCATACCTGCCTGTGCGTGTCCGCACGCAGACAGGAGTTTCTGAAATATAACCCAGTGGTGTTCAGTCGGTTGAACCAGCCGGGTACAGGGCTGATCAAACCAGCTTTGTACACGGCCCACAGCCGCGTTCAGGCTCAGCGGTCGTTCGAATACGCGTTTGTTTGTGCTGATGCGTAAAAAAGCATTAAGCACGGTCTAACACAAACATACGGGGAGGTGTCCGGAAAGCTGCTCATCCCACCACGTACGAGCTTGTTCATGATGGGTGCTCGATCAGTCTTCAGCATATAGGAGAAGATTGACATCAACCAACTTCACCGGAAGTCCTCTCCTTCAACATCCGCTAGCAGCTGTGGAATGCTGTCCAGGCTGAGCCCCGGACGTAAACCCATATCATTTGGTTCTGTTAGATAAGGACGTTGCCGCAAAGGGGCTTCCATTTCTTTGAGTCCGGAACGCAGGGCTTCGTTGATCACAAACCTGAAGGGTTGTTTCAAGTTGTCCGCAAGAAGACGTGCTTGTTCCAGTACATCGTTGTCCAGATTCAATGTAGTGCGCATTTTGCCTCATGATGTTAATGCATCAATTATATTGATGCTATGTCATATCCCTACAACGACACTTATACGGTTAGGCCGCTGTTTTTATCAGCATAAACAAAAAAATGTCGGGTTACGCTTGCGCTAACCCGACAAGCCGATGAAAACACATGAGAAACTGAATTATTCAATGATTTCATTGTGAACCTGGCCAACTGACGTTGTAGGGATAAATATAACAGCTATCTTTTAATCTCTTACAATTTCATTCTTGCCTGACTGCGAGCGTCCTCGCTCAGGCAGGCCTGCCTCGCGAAAGCGACAGGCAGGCGCAGATAAAACTTTTCGTTTTCGAAATCGGAATCGGAATTCGATAACGATAGCGATCCCGATAGCGATCCCGATTGTATTGTTTACAGGCGAAGCCAGAGTTAAGAATACAAGTCACGTTTCCCTGCAACAGATCAGACAAACCTCAGCGCATCGACGATCCGCATACGCGAAGCCTTGAATGCGGGGTAGATGCTGGAGCACAGGGCCGCGACACCTGCCAGCACGAAGCTCTGGAACAGCACTTCTGGGACGATATTGATGTTGATCGAATAGCCCTTGGAGGCCCCCGGAGGCGGAGGCATCATGATTTCCATGGCGCTGATCAGTTCGGCCGCGCCAACACCTGCCAACACTCCCAGCACACCCCCTAGGATGCCGATGACCAGTCCTTCTAGCAGGAAAAGCCGCATCACGTCTCTTCTCTTCGTTCCGAGCGCGCGGATAGTGCCGATTTCAGATGTGCGTTCCATCACGGTCATCATCATCGTGTTGGCGATGCCCAGCACCACGATCACCACCACGATGATCTGGATGAACCCGAACAGGCTGCCGAACATCATTTTCACCGAGTGGTAAAAGTCCGCAAGTTCCCTCCAGGTCTTGATCTCCACTTCAAGCTCCGCTTCCGCGAGACTTGATTTCAGTAGGGAAGCGGTTGTTTCGGTGAAGGATGTGTCTTTCAGCAGAACAACAACCTTCGTCACTTCGTCAGTGTAGAGCAGCATTTTCGTGTGCGGCAGGTTCATGCGCATGGCGCGGTCATCGTATTCCTTGGCATAGGTGTTGAAGATGCCGGAGACGGTGACATCGAGGGCGTTGATGGCGCCGTCGGCGGTGGAACTTAGCAAAGTGAGGATGTCCCCCGGCTCCACCTCCATGGTGTCGGCGAGTCCTTCACCAAGCAGCGTCGCGTCCTCCTGGTCTTCAAACAGGTCTTCGCCTTTGATTATGGTCAGCCCGGAACTCATTTCCGCTTCCAGTTCCGCTTCCATGCCGATTCCGAAAACACCCGCTGACATCGCTCCGTTGCTGAGCAGCCCGGAAAAATTAAGGCGGGTGGCGACCACTTGCACCTCCGGAATGCCGTCCAGGATGTCTTTGATTTTATCAACCGTCCCGGGGTCCAGCAGATAACCCTCAGGTTCGCGTTTCGCGTGTTCGGCGTAGCCCTTTCTGAAAATCTGGATGTGTCCGAGTTGCGAGTTGATGGTTGTTTCCCGCAAACCGACATACGCCTGTTCGACGTAGCCGCCGAAAACGATGATTGCCACCGAACCAAAGACGATTGCCAGGAGAGTTAGTCCGGATCGTCTCTTGTTCCGGAACACGTTGCGCAAGGCGATTTTGAGGTGCAATTTCATGTTCTTTTCATTTCTAAAACGGATACCCGACAAAGAACGTGGTTTCCGAACCTTCCTCGCTGAATCCTTGATCGATACGCACGATGATGGTGTTGAAGATGAACCGCATCCCGGCGCCGTATGAGTTTTTTAAATTTCTCCAGAGACTCGACCGGTCAGGGGCTACCGTACCCTGTTCGTAAAAAAATGCCGCCTGCAGCCCGGCAAAAGTACCTTTTTCCAGGATATAGTTGAATGCGTTCTGCGTTTCATGCAAATACCAGCGGAATTCCACCCCGCGGAAATTGGTGTAGCTGTCGTAAAAACGGTTGGTGCGGAAACCACGCAGGCGATTTGTCCCGCCCAGTGAAGTGGCTTTCCCGTTTTCCGCTTCGGCTACCTGCCTTGCATAAAGTTCGTCGAGGATGGCCTGGCACCCCGCCGGTGTTCCTGGAGGGCAGACGAACTGGCTTTGGTCGACCGTTCCCTTTTGAGTCACCGTGGAGGAGCCGTAAAACTGGTTGAGCACAAGTACTCCCTTGTTATCCTCGAGTACCGGGATAAATGCAGTAAGGTTGTAATCTTCCTGGTAAAACGCCGAATTGCCTTCCCTGGAGGCGGGCATGCCGTAGCGTTCATACTGGAACCGGTAGCCGATTCTCGGGTCCCGGCGATGGTCAGTATCATCCAGGTACAGTCCGAAACGATACCCCCTGGGACTCTCGATGATGCCGGAATCCTGGGCGCTGTAGAAAGTGCTGTTGGGGTCGATCAACCCATACGGTTTGACCGAGGCGTCGACGTAACCGTAGTAAACCTCGAGTTGGTTGTCGTAAATATTCGCGGAAAGTTCTCCTCCGCTGCTTTTCACGCTGCTGGCGAGCAGGTAATAGGTGCTGTCCGGATCGGAATCGATACCCCGGTCGCCTTCGGGCCAGGCGCCGTTTTTGATGTCCAGGACATAATACGAGAGGGTGAGGCGTTTGGTGTAAAGCGGGATGTCCAGCGCGCTGAGGATGTCGATCTGGAAATCACCGTTTCCGTTGTCGCCGAAGTGCTTGGCTTTCCCCGTCAGATGAATGGCGGTGATGTCCGCTTCACTTCCTTCGATCGCGGCGACAGTGCCCCCCAGTCCATAAAACTCCTGCACCCCGGGGATGCTGCCGGCCACCGGGTAGACGAACCATGCCATTTCCGGGTCCGGACGGTCTCGTCGATCAAAGAAGAGGGCGTGGACTGAAGATGTCCAATTTAGGAAGATAATCAGCAGACAGAGCGTTCCACGGAGCAGGTGAATAGTCATTTGTTTTCCTTGAGTTTTAGTAGGTTCCGGACATCGATTACTTCTGCCCGCACATTATGGTCTAACCGCTCGGCATGGTCGAGATAATCCAGGGCTTTGCGCAGATGACCGTTATCTGTATTTGCGCCGTAGATGTATTTCCAGGCATGCGCCTGGGCCAGCGCCAGGTTGATTTGCGCCATCAGTCTGTCCGGAATCGCCCGCTCCTGTTCCTGAGACAGACCGTTAAAAAAACGCTCGTCCTCAAACACCGTTTCGTAGCGACTGAAACGCCCCCGCAATCCAACCAGGGTGTTGATGCGTAACAGCCTGATCAGCGGGTCATGCGGAGCTTTTTGCACTGCAGTGTCGAGTGTCTTCACTCCCTCCTTGACCAGGGAGATTTTGCGAAAACCCCAGAGCCAGGGGAAAGCCGCTCCACCCTGCTTGGTCCGGTACGACCCCCACCAGGCGAGTACATCGGGGTCCCGCGGTTCGAGGGATTTCGCGGTTTGTAGAGAATGTCCCGAGTCATCCAGGTTGTTGTGTTTGAAATGAATCTGTCCTAGGCGCAGATGCGCGTCCACGTCTTCAGGATCTTCCCGGATATCTGATTGCAACTGCGCGATTTCCACTTCTTCTTCCATGCTCAGGGGGGACTGCTTGAAATCCTTGGGCATAGCGCCCATCAGCAAAGACATGCAAACCCCCACGAAATAGACCGCGATCAACAGGTTCATTGTCCACTAAGCGGGTTTTCGTATCTATTGAGCAATTTTGCCGAAATCAGAGCCAGGCGCAATCTGTGCGGCCCTTTCCCTGTGTATTTCAGCCTTGCGGGCATCGTTCATAAGACGATAACCGAGGGCTGTTTTATAATGCAGTTCCCCCCGGAATTCCTCCGATGCAGTAGGCAGGAGCTTCATCACGTGCAGGAAATCCGAAACGGCAAGCCTTCCGCGTTTCAGAAACTTGGGCAGTCCGAGTGAATTGTTCCCCCGCACCATGCGCACGTTGACGTCGTCCGGGGCAAGCCTCACCGCTTTGTCCAGCTTACGTGTCCCGGATTTGACATATTTGAGTTTTTGCATCTGCCGGTCCGTGGTCAGGGCCATCATGGTGGTGATGCTTCCGTAGTAGGCCATGGTCAGCGGGTGTTTTTTATCCTGCAGATACGCCTTTTTCAAGAGCGCATAGGCCTTTATGATCAGTTCAGGCTGGGGCTCTTCGCTTTCCACAATACGCATGTGTAGGATGATTCCGAGTTCCCGCAGGGCTGTCAGGTTTTTTTGATCATGTTTCAAGGTTGCTTCATGACCGGCCTGCAATGCGCCGCGTGCCGGACCCGCCGTAATCAGTTCCGCAAGTGCCGCGGCCTGTCCTGAAACAGGTGAGGGCGGGAACAGGCAAAACACCACCGGGACAATATAAGCAGTTATGATTGCTCGCAGCAGTCTGTTTACTGAGTTGATTTGGTGAAACCAGGGAGCAAATAAACTTTCAGCAGAAAAACGGGGAATCATGCTTCTCCTTCAATTTCGGATATTTCTTCAATCCTGCCGTCTTTCAGTTTTGTCATCCGCCTGGCTTGACGCATCACCAGCGGATCATGGGTGGAGAAGATAAAAGTGGCTTGTTCCTCTTCGTTGATATTCAGCATCAGGTCAATGATCTCCCCGGATGTTTTCGAGTCAAGATTCGCGGTCGGTTCATCGGCCAGGATGATGTCCGGACTTCCTGCCAGGGCCCTGGCGATGGCAACCCGCTGGAGCTGGCCTCCTGAGAGTTCATTGGGGCGGTGTCCGGCAAAATTCTCTAGTCCGACATGCCCCAGCGCTTCACGGGCGCGATTCCTGGATTCCGGGGCCTGAACAAGCAGCAGCGGATATTCGACGTTTTCCAGTGCGTTGAGTACCGGAATCAGGTTGAAGGACTGGAAAATGAAGCCGATGTGGCGGGCGCGGATTTCGGAAAGCGCGTCATCATCAAGTTGAGCAAGCTTCCTGCCAGCAACCTCGATGCTTCCTGTATCAGGCAAGTCGAGTGCGCCGATCAGGTTCAGCAGAGTTGTCTTTCCGCTCCCGCTCGGTCCGGCGACCGATATGAAATCACCGGCGTTCACCTGCAGGGAAACCCCGCGCAGCGCCGGAACACTGGTTTTGCCCAGCCGGTAACTCTTGATGACGTTTTGTAGTTTTACAACAGGCATATTGTCTCCTTCCGGGCATGACTTGTAGAAACCCGGCAAGTTTGATCAAATGACATCCTGCGAATCAGCTGTATGGAACAACTCCCTACTGTTCCATGTTGGATTCCGTGTAAACAAAAGCTATAGTATAATGGCGATTTGAGACAAGCAGGATGTCATGAGTGGTAAGATAATGTCATGAACGGTATGTCCCTGAAACATTAGACTTGGAATGGATCATTTGACGAAGGCCAGTCTTTAATGAACGCATACCTGCAAACCGTTGCTGCTTTCGGCTCCCTGGACTTGTGGATGCCCGCGGAATTTGTGTCCCGGAACCGCCTCAAGGTGCATCTGCTGGTCCCGGTCTGCATTGCTTTCAGCGCCTTCTCTGTATTTCTGTTTGTCGATCAAGGAGAAGTGCTTGGTCCCGTGCACAAGGGCCTCACGGTGGGGTTGTATTTTGGCTTGGGCAATTTAATTGCGGCTGAACTGCGGTATCGGCTCATTCGCGGATTGGAGCAGAAAGGGGTTTATTTGTGGGAATTGTGGTTAGTGTCCCTTGCCGGTTATACTCTCGGACATGTGCTTTTCTTCAGTGCTGAAGGCTGGTTCGTGACCCACGCCTTTTCTGACATAATTGATGTGCCTCTTGCGCTTAAAATCTATGTTCAGGCATTGCCAATCTGGTTTTTGGTCTGCCTGGTAATTTTCAATTATTACGGCAAGCAGTATCTTGCTGAAGAGTTGGTGCGGGTTGAGGAGATCAACCGCCTGCTGGATGAAAATCCCGGGAGGTTTGTGAAGGAAAAGGGACCCGGCACGGAAACAAAACCGATAATTGCTGAACAAGGAAATGGAGGTTCAAATTCCATTCTGTGTCTGGAAAATTCCCAATCAGCAATCCCGCTGCCAAACATCAGCCATATTTCTGTTGAGGAACACTACTGCCGTATTTTCACGAAAAACGAAGAAGGGAGGCTCGATTCCATTGAAGTTCGCTCCCCTCTCAAAGAATTGCTGAAGCAGCTTCCTGTTTCATCCTTCATGCAGGTTCACCGTTCTCATGTCGTCAATCTTGCTTATGTGACACATATTGACAAGCGTTACAGCACATACGAAGTCTCCCTTAATAACGGGGAAACCCGCCTCCCGTTGAGCCGTCGCCGTACGGTCGAGATACTGCCGAAACTGGAACAAAGCCTGGGTTTGGCAAAAGATTTGCGGAGGACCCATCAAACATGGTAACCAGTATTTCACTCCCCGGTTTCCCACGATGCCTTTGACAGTCATTGAAATAATGTTGGCTCTACGCGCACAGTCATTCATTTCTGTTCCATGATGACAAAAAATACCGTCGTGGTTAAGGCATAATTCTGGTCCTTTTTATAACAAACTATGACAGAAGTACGGATGCCCCATGCAATTTGACGTTGAACCGGATATTTTCAAACTGTTCCCCGGTCTGCACCTGGTGTTGGCGCTGCCGGGACCGTTGGACAACAGGAAACACGGTGGTGAAGTAGAGAAATACTGGAAAGAAGCCTGGAACCAGGCAGGAAGGCTGGATCTCCAAAACGCCCAATCTCATCCCCGGGTCAAAACATGGCGCGAACAGTTCCAGCAGATGGGTGTTTCCGCAAAGAAATTCCCGACTTCCATCGAGGCGCTCCTGAGGCGTGCGTTGAAAGGGGGAGAACCGTTTCAGATAAACCAGGTTGTCGATTTTTACAACGCGGTTTCATTGAAGCACGTGGTCGCGCTGGGGGCGTTTGATCTGGACTCTCTGGAGGCAGGAATCGAATTACGCCGCACCCGAACGGGCGACCACTTCACTGCGCTGGACCAGGAATCTCCGCTGATGCAGGATCCCGGGGAAGTGGCCTACACTTCAGGAAGCACTGTGCTCACGCGTCATTTCATGTGGCGGCAGTCCAGGTTGGGGCTGGTGCAGGAATCCAGCAGCAACGTGTTCGTCATCTCAGAAGTCCCGGGAATCGCCGGATTGGAGGGTGCGGTTGCGGTTGAAGATGAATTGCGAAACGGATTGCAAACTTTTTTCGGGGTCCATGCGGAAACATGCATTCTGAATCAATCTTTAACGTCTTTTGCCTGGTGAACATCATTCGCTGAAAACAAGTTGTTTTTCCCTTCTACACCATCCGGAGTTCCTCTTGTCACTTAACAATACTCAATCCTTGGAAAGCCCTTCATCATTCGTTTGGGCCGGACCGGTTTACGCGCTGCTGGCCTATACGCTGTGGGGGGTGCTTCCGGTCTACTGGAAACTGTTTACCGGAGTTGAAGCGATCGAGGTGCTTGCCCACCGTCTGCTTTGGTCACTGCTGTTCGTGTTTCTGCTGCTCGCGGTTCAGCGCAGGATCGGCGAATTCAGGGCCCTGTTGCGTCACCCCCGGCGTATCGGTGTGTTGCTCGTCACATCGCTGTTGTTGGGTTTCAACTGGCTGATTTACATCTGGGCTGTAAACGCCGGATTCGTGGTGGAAACCAGTCTCGGGTATTTCATAAACCCGCTGGTCAACGTGATGCTCGGGTTTCTCTTTCTCGGGGAACGTTTCAACATCTGGCAGACCATTGCGGTGATGCTGGCCCTGGCTGGTGTGCTGTATTTCCTCTGGGGTTTTGGTCAGCCGCCCTGGATTGCCCTCGGACTGGCTTTCACCTTCGCCTTTTACGGGCTGCTGCGTAAAGTGGTTCCGGTAGCTCCGCTGACCGGGCTGGCGGCGGAAACACTGGTTCTTTTACTGCCCGCGTTATCACTGGTTACGGTATGGACCCTGAACGGGACGGGTCATTTCGGCGGGGGTGGAATGCTTGACTGGTATTTCATCGGCTGCGGAGTGGTGACCTCGATGCCGCTGCTCTGGTTTGCCAATGCCGCGAAACGCATGCGTCTCTCCACGGTGGGGATGTTTCAATACCTTGCTCCCACCCTGCAGCTGTTGCTGGGAGTGTTTCTCTACGAGGAACCCTTCACCACGACCCACGCCGTTACCTTTGTACTCATCTGGGTAGCCCTCCTGCTTTATTCAGGAAATTCGCTGACAACACGAAGTTGATCAAGCAATGTAACCGTCGTATCGTTACAAATAGATACGCATCCTCTTTTGATTTCATGTTAACTGGTCGATACACTGGAATTTCAGAAACCATGTTGTCATACCAGCAAACGCTGGTTATGCCCGGACCCAATACAATCGGGTTCGCCACGCTTATAAAATGAAATTTTAAGATACTAAACGTATTTCCAGGACCTTATCTTGTTGCTGCAAATTGAAAACCTGTGCAAGTCCTTTCCGGCAGCGGTTGGAAAATCCCGCATTGAAGTGCTTTCAGAGCTGGAACTGCAAGTGGAGCAGGGAGAAACGGTGGCGGTGGTCGGGCATTCCGGCAGCGGAAAATCCACCCTGCTGTCACTATTGGCGGGTTTGGACATGCCAACTTCCGGTATGCTCAAACTGAACTCCAGGGACCTGACCGGAATGGATGAAGCCGAACTGACGCGTTTCCGCGCGGAGAACATCGGCATCATCTTCCAGCAGTTTCACCTGATGCCTCATCTGAACGCGCTGGAGAATGTGCAGCTTCCCCTGGAGATTTTTGGAGAAGACTGCACCGACCGTGCCTGCCGCGCACTCGAACAGGTAGAGCTGCAGGATCGCGCAAACCATTTCCCGCATCAGCTTAGTGGAGGTGAATGCCAGCGCGTGGCCATTGGACGCTCCATCGTCACCAAGCCGGCAATCCTGCTTGCGGACGAACCGACCGGCAATCTTGACAGCCGGACGGGGGAACACGTGGCAGACGTTCTCTTCGACTTGGTGCGCACAACCGGGATGACGATGGTGCTTGTCACCCACAATGAAAAAATGGCCGCGCGCTGCTCAAGGCGGCTGACACTTGCGGATGGGAAACTGCAATGAAATCCTGGTTGTGGCTGCGGCTGGCTTTCCGGGAAATCCGCAACAATCTCCGGTTCAGCCTGTTCTTCATCCTCAACCTGGCGCTGGGGCTCACCGGGTTCATTGCCCTCGATTCCTTCAAATCATCACTTGACACTCACCTCTCCAACAATTCGAAGGCGATTCTGAGTGCTGATCTGGTCCTTGTCAGCAACTACCCTTTTGAGGAAAAAGTGCTCCACGAACTGGAACGAATTTTACCGGAGGAAGCAAAGGCAGTGCGGCAAATCAGCTTCTTCACCATGGTAGCCGGTTCATCGCAGTCAAGGCTGGTGCAGCTGGTAGCGGTCGATGATGGGTTCCCGTTTTACGGAAAAATGAGGCTTCAGGGGTTGGGTCGCTCCGGACCAAACGAAGTGCGTAATGGTCTGCTGGGGAAACAGCGGGTATGGGTTTTTCCGGAACTGCTGATAATGCTCGGTCTGCAGGATGGGGGTACAATGCAGATCGGGGAACGCTCATTTAAAATCAGCGACGTCGTTTTGGAAGACCCGGGAAACGCCTTTTCGAACTTCGGACTCGCACCCCGTGTCTACATGGGGATCGACCAGGTCACTGAAACCGGGTTGCTGAGCAAAAAAAGCCGTATCCGCTACCAGCGTCTCTATCATCTTCCGGAAGGAACCCGAATCGAATCACTGGTGCGCGACCTGCGAGGGAGATTGAGGGAATTGCAGGGTGACAATCCCGGAATCCGTGTGCACACGCATCGTGATGCAAGCGAAAATATGGGGAGGCTGCTGGGGTATCTCAACGACTACCTTGGACTGGTTGCCTTGATCGCGCTTTTTCTCGCCAGCATCGGGGCCGCATACCTTTTCCGGAGTTTTCTAGGCGCACATTTCAAAGAAATGGCAATCCTGCTCAGTCTCGGCGCACACCGCGGACATACCCACCAGCTGGTTTTGTGGCAGTTGATCCTTCTCGGCGGGACGGCCGCGTTGATTTCGGTGGTGTTGGCATTGCTGATTCTGCCGGTGCTTCCGCTGGTCCTGCAGGAATTCCTGCCCCGCGGGTTCGTTCCCAGGGCGAATCCTGATGGATTGTGGCTCGCACTAGGTTTGGGCACGTTTGGGAGCATAGTTTTTTGTCTGCCGGTCATTCAGCGTATACGCAGTGTAAAACCGCTGCAGCTTTTCAACGAATCACTGAGTCTGAACAGCCGCCACGACCGGTTTTCCCTGGTCAACCTGTCTGCATACGTGCCTGTGTTTGTCCTTTATTGGTTGCTTTCGGTCTGGCAGGCGTATTCCTGGCTGGTTGGAAGCGTATTCATTGCCCTGCTGACGGGGGCAATGGGGCTTTTGGGAGTCATTGCCTATATCCTGCTGGGCGCCGCTGGTGGGCTTTCACGCAAAGCCGGTCCGGTGGCACAGCTTGCCCTGCGCAACCTCGGACGCAACCGCCTGGGCGCACTTTCGTGTTTTCTTGCCATTGCAATGGGCGCACTGCTGATCAACCTGATTCCCCAGATTCATGCCGGGCTGCAGGAAGAGATTGTCAGCCCAGAAGGATTCAGAGTGCCCAGCCTCTTTCTCATCGATGTGCAGCCCGAACAGGTGAAGCCGATGAAAGAGATGTTTCATGATGAGGGGTTCAACCTGGATTTTCTTTCCCCAATGATCCGCAGCAGGTTGGAGGAAATCAATGGGAAACCGTTTGAGACGCTGGGCGAGGAGCGCTCCTTTTCCCGTGAAGGAAACAACCAGCGCCGTTTCAGAAGGCGTACCATGAACCTATCCTACCGGGACTCGATGTTTGATTCGGAAGCGCTTGTCCATGGAAAACCCCTGGCCGGGAGGTATGACTTCGAATCTAACTCCCTTCCTGAAATATCTGTTGAAGAACACTTTGCCGACAGGCTCAATTTGACAATCGGGGACCGGATGCTGTTCGATATTCAAGGGGTGCCGATGGAAGGTGAAATAGTCAATAAGCGTCATGTCAAGTGGAACAGCTTTCAGCCGAATTTTTTCATCCTCTTCCAGCCCGGCGTTCTGGAAGACGCACCGGCGACATATCTCGGCACAGTTTCAGGATTGGACAGGCAGGAGCGGATTTCCCTGCAAACCATGCTGGTCCGGCGTTTCCCAAATGTCTCGGTGGTCGATGTGACCTTGTTCGTGCAGCGTGTGCTGGACATTTCCAACCAGATGAGCCTGGCCATCCGCCTGATGGCTTACCTTTGCATCCTTGCGGGCCTGGTTGTCGTCTATTCGATCGCTCGGCACGAGATGCAGACAAGAGTTTGGGAAATCAACCTGTTGAAAGTGCTGGGTGCGCGGTTCAGCGACATCGGGCGCATGGTGCAGTTTGAATACGGGCTGCTGGGCTTGTTTGCCGCGTTGTTCGGGGTGCTGCTCAGCCTGTTGATGTCATATGTGATCGCCCTTTGGTTTTTTGAAAACCTGTGGACATTCACATGGAAAACCGGGCTGCTCAGCATTCTCTCCATCCCCCTGCTCAGCATGTTCGTGGCCATGATGGCAAGCCGCTCCACACTGCGTCAAAAACCGCTGGCGCTGCTCAGGGCAACCTGAACTGAATCGTCGTGATAAATGGCCCGCTGCATGCATATTTGAAGACAATCCGTCCCGGAAGTGTACGGCGGTCTCCCTGACACATATTCATGGAGCTTCGAGGCGAAGACTCCCTGCTTTCGCGGGCGGATGGCTCCCACTCCGCTCCTTCATCCGACCTCACAGCACGGATTTGCCCCTAACCCCCTACGCCGGCTTCGCCGTCCGGGACATCCCCGGACTCCATACAATCGGGATCGCTATCGGGATCAAAATCGAATTCGGAACACGGAATAAAGACTTGAGTTAGTTAACGGCGCTACCGTCTTTTTGGTTCCGGCTGGTCCGGGTTAGGCAGTAGGCCGTAAGGGCGGAACCGCGCCTGCCCGTGCGTGGCACCTGCCTGCCGCGCTTCGCTTGGCGCAGGCAGGCGCAGACAGGTGTCCGCCCATCGTTGTGGGCAAACACATAGGTTTGCCCCTACGAAACAACCCTAAATACATAACCCGGACCAGCCGGAATCAAAAGTTGGAATTTTGAAAAACACTCCTGTCTTTTTGAATATATTAAAGAATTTTATGTGTTTGAAAATTTCTTCGACATATTGTCCCTGTCTGCACCTGCTTGTCACGATTGCGACCTGTTTGCCGCGCTTCGCTTGGCGCAGGCATGCGCAGACAGGTGCAACGCACAGGCAGGCAAGAATAATATTGCAAAAGACAAAACCCCAAAGCCCACTCTGCAGGATAAGCCGCGAAAACCGGGGGGATTATCCGGCGTCTACACAAAATGATCTCCGGCATTGGATTATCCGGGACATTGCAATTGATGTTGCAACGAGGTTGGTTTATGGTGCTGAAAGCACTGCATGCAAGAACGCCTGCCCGATACATCCGGGCTTATGAAATGGAAGTCACGTTCAATTCGGAAAACATGATTCAGGCAAGATGACGAAGGATACCGGAACAACTCACGCACATCCACAGAGGATTGATGCGATGAATCTGAAGTTCATCCTGGGGATGAAATTGCGGAATTTCCGTCATGAGAAGGGTCTCTCTTTGAAGAGCCTTGCACAGTCCACCGGGCTTTCCGCTTCATACATAAACGAAATCGAGAAGGGGAAGAAATACCCGAAGGCGGACAAGATTATGCTTCTTGCCGAGGGTTTGGGGGTCGGGTATGACGAACTGGTTTCGATCAGTCTCAGTGAGCGTCTAGACCGAATGTTGCAGCTTTTTTCATCCTCGCCCATTCATGATTTCCCGTACCAGCTTTTTGGGATTTCGTTGGAAGACGTAATGGAGCTTTTCAAGGCGTCCCCGCAGCAGGCCACCGCGCTGGCAACGACCCTGATGGAGATCTTCCAGGCGTATGACATGAACGTGGAGCATTTCTTCCTTGCCGCGCTGCGGGCATTCCAGGAAATCCACGACAACTACTTTGAAGAATTGGAACGCGCCGCGGAATCGTTCAGCCGAAAAAGAAGCTGGACCCGGGAGATTCCGCCTTCTTACGAACAGCTGAAACGGGTTCTTGAACAGGAGTTTGAGGTGGAAGTGCGTCACACCGGTTTCGCGGACTTTCCTGAACTGCGTGGGCAACGTTATGTCTACCTGCCCGGCGTTCCGGGGAAGCTGCTGCTCAACGAATCACTGAGCATGAACCAGCATTGCTATCTGCTGGCGCTTCAGCTGGGTTACAAGGTGCTCGGCATTGAAGAAAGGGCAAACACTTCAAAGCGCCTTAAAGTGGATTCGTTCGAAGAAGTGATGGAAAACTTCCGTGCGTCCTATTTCGCGGGGGCTCTGATGATCAACCGCTTTGTCGCGGAAGATGAGCTGAAGCAGATTTTCCGCAAAACCGTGTGGGACGGCGCGGAGTTTCTCAAACTGCTGGAGAAACATGACGTCACTGCCGAGACCTACCTGCACCGCCTGAGCCAGGTGCTGCCGGGACGTTTCAGCATCAGTGAGCTGCACTTCATGCGTTTTGACCACGAAACCAGACATGACGCGCTGAAACTGACCAAGGAACTGAACATGCCGAGAAACCTCGCACCGAGCGGGGTCAGACTTAACGAACATCATTGCCGGCGTTGGCTGCCGATCACCCTGCTGCAGGAAATGCGCGTTGACCAGGAAATCGAGCAGGAAACCGGCCTGAGAATCGGTATCCAGCGGGCCAGTTTTTTAGACAGTGTAAGGGAGGTGCTTTTCATCACCATCGGACGCCCGCTGCTGCTGAATCCAACCACCCTCCGGAGCGTCACCCTGGGATTGCGAATCGATGAAAAGCTCAAACGCACGGTTCGTTTTCTGGGTGATCCGGACATCCCCCGCGTGGAGGTGCATCAGACTTGCGAACGTTGCCCCCTCCCGGAGACGGAATGCGCGCAGCGCGCAGTCGTCCCATCGGTATATGAACTGGAACACAGAAACCGTTTGCGCAGAGAGGCGTACCAGCGCCTGATCAGCGCAAGCAGGGGCAAGTGATTACTGGTTTGAACCCGTTTTTTTAGAACGGGCTTTTTGCGACCCTGATCTGCTGGGTGGAATTGTCGTTCGTTTCAGACCAGGCAACAAACAGGTTTCCTCCGTAGGCCGCGGCGCTCGGCCTGCCGGTGACACGCGCGGAGTTGACGTTTAGACCGTCGAATCCGTCCCCGTCCTTGAAAGTCCATGCACTGTTGTTGTCATACTGCGCAATGCGCACCTGCGGGCTCCCGTTTTCCTCCAGCCAGATTGCGTAAAGGGAGGAATTGGCGACCGCCAGCCGCGGGTTGGAGGCGTTCTGGGTGTAGTCCTTGTTGATCCCTTGCGTCAAGTTGTCCCCATCGACGAAACTCCAACTGCTGGTGTTGTCGAACACCGCCACCCTGATCTGGGTCCGGTTGTCGGCGTTGGCTTCGCTCCAGGCGGCATAAAGCTTGGAATTGAAAACCGCCAACTGCGGGTCTGTCGCGTTTCCACTGAATTTGTTGATGCCGGTGGTGTTGTCGGGTTGAAAGAAGTGGCTGCCGCTTGCGTTCGTGCCTTCACGGAAATGCCAGCTGCTGCTGTTGTCAAACCTGGCCACGCGGATTTGGGACACCGAACCGTTGTCTTCACTCCAGGCGGCATACAACTCGTCATTGAAAACTTTCAAATCAGGAGTGAGCGCGTCTTTGGCGGTATTGAAATTAATGCCGTTGCCTCCATCCTTAAATGTCCTGGTACTGCTGCTGACGGTGGCTACGCGCAGCTGTTTCGTTGTCACATTATCTTCTGACCATGCTGCGTACATGTTGGCGGAAAATGATTCCAGAACCGGGCTGAACGCGTTTACACTGGTGCTGTTGTTCAACGCCTGATAACTGTTCAGCGATTTGGTCCAGGTCAGCGTACTGTTGTCGAACTGCGCGACACGGATGACGTTTTTGCCGGAAGTATAATCCACTTCACTCCAGACAGCGATCATATCAGTGCCATTATCGATGCTGGCGGAAACAGCGTCTTTGCCTGGTTCCAGCTGTATCCCCCCATAGTCCGCGCTTTCCCATGTTCCGCTGGAATTGTCATAACGCCTGGATTTTATCTGCCAGATTGAGCCATAAACAGATTTCTCGCTCCAGATTGCATAGAGTTTTGAGTCAAACGGATGGAGGGTGACATTGTCCGCGTTTCTGAGTGAATAGGTGTTTATCCCGGAAGCGCTGCTTCCGCCGTCCACCAGGGTCCAGCAGTCGACGCTTACGTTGCTCACGTTGTCCGTGGCGGTTCCGGACCCGTTGGAGACTACGCACTTGCCGTTGGGCTGGGTCTTGACGGATACCCTGTACGATGAATTGTCAGCCACCCAGAATGTGAAATTGTCGTTTGAGGTGAATGTTTGATCGCTGCCGTAATTGTTCTGCAGGACCATGGTCCCGGAGAGGTTGCTGATGCTGCCGGATATACCGCGGATGGTCGAGGAGCAGGTGATTGAAACGTCCGTGACATTATCGGTTGCCACCCCGCTGTTGTTTCCGGGAGTGCAGGTCTGACCGCTTGGCGGAGTGAGAACGGTAACTACATAGGATTTTCCCTGGTTCAGTGCAGTGGCAAAGGAGAAGCTGCCGTTTGCTGTCACCGTCAGATCGTCCGCGCCATTGTTTTGCAGCACCACCGACCCGGAAAGGCCGCTGACTGTTCCCGAAATGGTGTAACTTCCGTCACAGCTTACGGTGATGGTCGTATTGGCTTTGAGCGTGCCCGATCCGTTACTGATCGTGCAGGTCTGGTTCAGTGGCTGCTGGACGGTGACATTGTAACCCGTGTTGACCGCGAGGGCCTTGAAGGAGTGAGAACCGTCCGCTGTGACGGCGATGGCTTCGCTGGTGGTGTAAACGTTACCCCCCGATGAAGTGCCGTTTGTCAGCACCAAAGTCCCGTTCAAACCTGACACCGTCACCGTTAGCGTGTATGTGACGGTGGAGATCGTAGCGGCGGTGCTGTCCTCATCCTGGGCGCAACCTGAAATTCCTGCCAGCAACACCACGAACAGAAACACCCCGGCCAGTTCCGCGCGCAATCTGCAGACCAGGCAGCGAATGAAAGCAAAGTGAGCTAAAGGCATCGAATTCATCACGTCAAAACGGGTTTTCCACCACCCGGACCTGGGATTTGCCGCTGCTGTTGTCGGGTTCGGACCAGACCATGTAAAGTTTTGAGTTCGCCGTTGCCGGGACTGCTCCTGACGCGGACTGCAGGGTGTTGTAGTTGAGCCCAAACCGGCTTGGTCCATACTCGTCGTAGCGGTCAACCGTCTGCCACGATGGACTGCTGTCGTTGTCATTGTACAGGGCGATCCTGGCCTGAGTCGCCGAACCACGGTGCTGCAGCCAGCTCAAATAGAGCTTCGAACCCGAAACCAGCATCTTCGGTTCCGTAGCGTTTTCGTTGCCGTCCGCATCGACGATTCCGTTCAACCCCGCGCTGCTGCTTCCCCCGTCTACGTAAACCCAGCATGCGGAGTTCAAATCAGGCAGTGTAACGTTATCAGTATAGCCGGAAACATCCGTGCTGTTGTCAATGACGGAATTGGCGTCGTAGCTGCTGCTGTTGTCGAGTGTGGAACTGTAGAGCTTCGATCCGGTGGCTGACGTATTGTCGCTCAGGGTGGATTTGTAAAGCGTCACATTATCCAGGCTAGAATTGTCCTTGACAGTCGAATTGAAAATTGTCGAATTGCTGATGCTTGAACTGCTGATCGTAGAGTTGTAGATCACCGCATTGGTTAAAGTGACATTGTTCAAAGTTGAGAAATAATAAGAGCGGTTGTTCTGTGTAGTGCTGCCCAGATTCGCATAAACCGAGGTTTGAGTGTCCGAAAGGTTGTCCAGGCTGCAGTTGGAGCGACTGAGGCCGATTTTCCCGCTGCCGGTCAAGTTATCCAGGATCAGCTGTGTCCCGTTATCGGTGATTGTCAGGTTGTCATCATAGACCGCTACCCGGACCTGCGTTTTGTTGTCCGCATTCGCTTCCTGCCAGGAGGCATAGAGCCTGGAATTGAAAAATGCGAGATTCGGTTGGTCCGCCGCATAAAGATAGTTGGCGTTGATCCCGTGCGTGCGGTTGTCACCGTCTACCGAAACCCAGGTTGTGTTGTCGGTATTCGTTCCACGGTCCAGTTTTTTGACCCGGATTTGATTTACTCCGTCGGTATTGGTTTCGCTCCAGGCCGCATAGAAGACTGAGGAACTGTTCACGACTAATTCAGGGTTGGTCGCATTGTGGCTTGTGTTGTCGTTGATTCCCGTGGTGCCGCCTCCGTCAACCCAGGCATTGATGGTCGCGATATCCTTGATATTCCTGATCCGGATTTGAGAAACATTGCTTGAGTTCAGTTCACTCCAGATCACATAAAGTTTACCACCGGAGGTTGTACCGTACGGAGTTGATGCGTTGTCGGTTGAGCTGTAGTTCAATTTATCGATGAGGAACCACTTTTGTGCCAGGGCGTTGTCGGTTGATGATGCAATGTTGTAAGCAAACCAAAGGGAGTTTACTCCGCTTTTCTGATCGATCCAGACCAGGTACAGTACGCTTTGATTGGATTCCAGCAAAATATGCGGTTGGGATGCATTTTCGCCTGAAGAGGAAATGATACCGTTGGAGGATGTGGAAGTGTTGTAATCAATGGCGGACCAACTGGAATTATCATAACGCTTTGCGCGGATGACGTTTTTTGTTCCGTTGGATTCAACCCATGCAGTATATAACCGGTTATTGTAATTGGCAGCCGTCGGCGCCGTAGCGTCGCGGCTGTTGTTGTCGTTTAGGCCTCCGCTGCTGACGTTGTCGATGTAGGACCAGCAGGCCGCGCGGAGGTCGGAATAATGGGCGGTGCTGTTGTCTCTGGCGCCGTTGACGACGGTGCAGGTACGGTTGTCAGGTTGAGAGGGGATGGTGATGCTGTAACCTCCGCCCTCGGCAACGGGAGTGCTGAAACTGAAGGACGCGTTGTCGCTGCCGTTGTCCGTGATGCTCTGGCTTTCGCCGCCATGCTGCAGGGTCAGCGTCGTTGAACCGAGACCGGAAGCAGTGCCGCTGAGCAGATAGGTATGGATAGAACAGTTAACCGAAACATCGCTGACATCCGCGCCGACAATCCCACGATTACTGGAAGCAGTACAAGTGTAAGGGAAGGGCTGGGTTTTCACCGTCACATGGTAAGCGGCGCCCTTGGCAACCTTCGTGGAGAAAGTGAAACTTCCATTTTGAATCAGCGTCAGATCGTCCACGCCGTTGTTCTGCAAAACTGCGGTCCCAGAAATTCCGCTTATGCTCCCGCCGATGCTGTAACTTTCAGAGGAACAGACGATCCGGACGCTGGATACGGTGCCGCTGACAGCACCGGAGCCGCTGTTCACAGTGCAGGTTTGGGTGTTGGGCTGAATCAGAACGGTAACGCTGTAAGATGTGCCCGAGCTGATTTTGGTCGGGAAGCTGAAAGAAACGTCTCCGCTTCCGGACTGGTGGATAAGGAGGTCGTCGCCGCTGTTGTTCTGCAAAACAACCGTGCCGGCGGTCAGACCGGTGACAGAGCCGCCGATTGTGTATGTAGGTGTGGCGCCGCTGTCCTGATCCTGCTGTTCGGGGGCACACCCCCCCATCAAGCCGATCAACAGGCAAAATACCGCCGTGGCAATACGACGCATGTGATTTGTGCCGGAAATTAATTGCCGGAAAAAGGGCCGCGCACCGCGGCCGGTTGAAAAGAGGATGCGAGGCACATGAATGCAAACCGTGTTCCCCAAGACCTGGTTGCTCAGGCGCAAGCTCATCTCACTTAACTCTTCATGGTTTTTTGATGTGGAATGAGGCCCACGGGATTATTGGAGTGAAGTCGAAAGCAAGTCCACAGGGCTGGATTCTTGTTATTTATTCTTTGGACTCTGAGTTTCAGTGGCGTAATTTCTGGCAAAAACCGTTCAGCGTTTCTACCCGCATAGTGTCATAGCGGGAAGTAGTAGTCGAGAAAGAGACTGTGCAGCCGGGTTTCCTTGAGAAAAGGGGTCTGTCCCGTACGGTTCAAGGCAAGATTAGCGCTGCGTGAATGGCGATACATCAGCATCAGGTTGGGGGTGATGAAGTATACCGCCCCAGCGAGCAGGGCAACCGCGGATTCCCCTATATAAGAAAGACCTGTTTCTGTGGCGGCGAATCGTGTCTGTGTCGCTTGCAGCCCTGCTCCATAATGTAGATACAGGTCTTTCAGTACTCGGGGGAATAAGGTGTATGCCAGCGTGTTCTGAATCACCTCAAGTCTGCTGCCTCTGTCGCCCTTGAAACTGAATTTGTCCTGCGAATCGACGATTGAAACCTGGCGCTCATATTCCAGGGTTTGTTCGTTCCAGAACAACCCGAGGTTAAAGCCCACCCCGTTGAACGCAGGGTCATTTTCAGTCAGGGAAATTCCATTCCCCAAAGTGAGGTACACCCGGCGGAATCCGACTCCGAAGTACACACCCGCCCACTTAACCGAACTTCCGGAAGTGAGAAAATCCGGTTCCGGGACAGATTTCCGGATTTGGAGCATTTCACGGTCAATTTTGCCAGGAACAAAAGACGGGGTTTCCTGTGCAAAAATATGTGTGTGGTGAAGACCCCAGCAAACAGAAAATGCTGTTACGAGCAGGTAAAACCGCAATTGTGGTACAAGCCTTGAGGAGCAGGAACTGAAATGTCTACAGTTCATTCCAGGTCCCGGAAAGGCTGTTCCGGGAGCGGCACTCCTCCCAGCTTGATGTTGAGAAAAACAGTGCGGTCCACGTATTCCAGCTGTTCCCCACCGCTTGTTACGGTTTTGTCGCGCATGGTTTCAAGGCGGAGGTTGATGGCCCAGCAATCCGGACGGTAATCCATTTCCAGGGTGGCTGAGCTTAGGCGCCGGCGGAATTCGGTGCTGTCTGCATCCAGGTCTATCGTTCCCGCGTAACTGAAGGCCAACCGGTCACTTGCCTCAAAGGTCTGGCCGAAGCCGAAGGTCGATCCGGCATCAACGGTTTTTCCGTATGGTGTTTCATATTTTGTTTCGTTGTTCCTGAAACTAACGGAAGCCTTGTTATAGGGACTCACCCCCACGCTGACGTCGGTGGAATATTCCACAACCCGCTGTTTTTGATGGTGGTAGCGGTTGAAGTATTTCAGGGAAAACCTGGGTCCAGGGTTGAGGATCAGATTTGTGCGGAGCGGCAGCAGGGGCTGTCCTGCTTCGGTTTCATCTCCCTTGACCGCGGGACCCTCAGGTTGAAAAAGGGGGTCACGCTTAAGAAAATCGTATGTCTGAATGAAATCGAGCCTCGCAAGCACCCAGCTTTTTCCTTCACGCACGGGACGAACGGTGAGGCCACTGGTAGGCAGCCTCACCCCCTGCTCGGCATAGTTAAGGATGAGTTCCATTTCTCTGGATTTCAATGCTTCGCCTGGCAACCGATCAAGCGCGTCAACCATTTCTTTTTGCGATGAAAATACACGGTTTTTTAACGGTTCGAGCCTTGCAATCAGTTTGGGGTCCAGTTTCGCGCGCTGCAGCCGGATCAATGTGTGGCCGGTGAGGGTGAGAGGCTTGGTGAAAAGGCGACGTTTTGCCAGGATCACGTTGTCCAGTCTGAATGTTGCCAGCCTGCGGGTGTTGACTTCACCTCCGAAAGGTGTCCCGGATGCAGACTGCTGGGGGACGTCATCAATGAATTCATACAGCAGACGTGGTGTAACCAAGTGTTTCAGACGCGAAATGATGCCGCTTTCGCGCTGAAACTGACGGGACAGGGTGGTGTTGATTTCCGCTTCCGTCTCGTTGATAGCGAATCCATAGCGGTCCTCACTTCCGGCGGCGGTTGTATCCCAAACCCGGTAATCAGTCAGCTGTCTACCGATGCCGACGCTTCCGTTTATGAGTGAAAACAACGAAAATCGGTATTTCAGGCGCGGGATGGCCCCAGCCCCGATTCCGTTCCACCCCTGCCGCCGGTAATGCCGCACCAGTGTCCCGGAGATCATTCCGGTGAGGGTGTGTCCATCTCGCCCCCACAAGCGGTTACTGAAGCTGTAACTGAGCGCGGGGATTTTCTGCTCACGCGTTTCGTGATCGGTACCTCGGTTCAGAATCGCGATTTCGTTGAATTTCCAGTCCCTTGCCACGGACAGGCTGACGCTGCCGCTGGAAAACTGCCGGTTTATGGAAACACTCAGTTTCTGCGCGTAAAGTTCCGGTTCACGCACCTGTTCATATTCCCGCTCAAACTGGCTGTCACTGTAGGAAAGCCCGTTGGCAATCAGGCGGCTGCTTTCATCGATCTGATGGTTGTGGTTGAAACTCAGTTTGAACCGTGCGGGATGGAGTTCATCGCTTCCGATCGTCTCGGCGTTCAGACTTCCGGACTCGTTTTGTGGGTCACGTGGGTCTCGTTCGAAGAAACGTTGTATCCGCAGTTCCCCGAACACCCCCTGCCGAAAGGCGTACTGATACTCAGCGTGCAATCCCGGACCACGGTGTTCCACCCACTCGTACATCAGTGTTAAATCATGCTCGGGATCGATGGCCCAGAAATAGGGGATGCCGATGCGGTAACCCAGATCGAATTTCGGCACACTGCTCCGCACCGCCTTGATCCCGGGGGCGAGAAATCCGGATTGACGGCGGGTGACAGTGGGCCAGGCGAGATAGGGGAAATAGAAGACAGGAACTCCCCTTACCGAAAGCACCGTACTTTCCGATGATGAAAAATTCTGTCCGCGGTAATGAATTTCTCCGCCTCGGATTTCCCATGCGGGGTTTTTCGGATTACATGTGGTGAAGCTGCAGGACTGTCCCACGAAATGGTTTCTCCCCAGCCAGCGCACTTCGGATGCTGTCATGAACGCGCGGTTTGAAGCATCAAAGAGGATGGTGTTGTAAAAAACCCCGGTGTTTTGCTCCAGGTCCACTTCCAATCGGTCCATGACAATCAGCATTTGGTCTTGTTTGAAACGGACGTATCCTTCAGCGACCGCGGTTTTTCTTTCCGGGTCCATTCTGATCTCGGTTCCTTCCAGGGTGATGTTCTCCCATGTCACCTTGGCATTCCGGTACAAATAGGTGTTTGTTTCCGGATTGAGGACATAAGAACTGGTTTCAATGTTCAAGGGTTTGGCCTGCACTCCCGCGCACAACAAAATCATGCTCAAAAAAGTGCAGACCGCCGGTTTTACTGTGATGAAAATGCTTCTTCCTTCACGCGGAAGGTTGTGGTGAACGCTGAATCTCGAATGCCTGGAGGTGTGTGAAAAGAGTGTGCGAGGAAGGAGTGACCCAATTGGAAGCATAACTGCTTATTTAACGGGAGAAGCCTGCCACATGCAATCTTTTTGCCTGCCGGTTATCCTTCACTCAAGGCGCTTCCCATGGTTTTTGCATTGTCTGCATGTTATTATTGATGCACATGTAAAATGCAGCCGTGTTTCATTGATTGCAGTATGTCGATGCGTCAATCTATTGTAATATCATACACTTATAGATTGCTTCTAATTATGCATCGCTTGCCGCGGCGGGATACAGGCATTGACTGAAACGGGCCCGTTCAGGCTTTTTTCATAGGCATCATTATTAACAAACTCAGCGGCGATAACTGAAAGAAAATAACCCGGTTAGATTACCATGCATAAACGATTGAAAAGGGGTGCCGTTAAATTAATTCACATGCTGTCTGCGGTTATGCTGGTGCTGCTGCTCCCGCCGCAGGTTCATGCGGAAAAAAAAGGAATGCTGGAAACAGAATCGATCCGCAGTCAGCTCTTCGGCAGGATGGATGACCGCAAGAAATCCAAGTCACTGCGCACCGTACGCAAGAAGATCCTGGATGGTATGTTCAGCAGGGTGACCGATTCGGAGAGCATCTGGGTGCGCATAGACAGCCGTTCGGAGTTCCGCAAATGGACGTTCAAGCTGTCCAAGAAGAACCTCAGCCTGCCGCGCCAGGAAATCCGCGTCTGGCTGAAATACGTCTCTCCCAAACAGTCGGTAAGTTTCGGCAGGGAATACAACACGTGGTTCAAGAAAAAAGTTGCCTTTGAACTGGGCAAGACTTTTTACAATCGCAAGGTGCGCGTGGAGTATGATTACTCGGAAAAACTGTACCGGCTGGAAGGAGTGGTATGGACGGGAGACACCAACATCAACCTGTGGCTGATCCGCAACGGATGGTCGTTTTATGTGCTCGAGGAGCAGCCCCCTCCCGAACATGAGGAACTGCTGGCCGCGGAAAAAGAAGCGCGGGAGAGACAGGTCGGGTTGTGGAAACCGGAACTGCTGGAACAATGATCTTCCCCCTCAGCTTTGAAGGCAGCCATTTTTAACAGTTCAGGGGATGTGAGGCGTCCCACAATCCCTCAACAACTAAACAGCAGCTGTGTTTTTATTTACTCAAATCGATGACGCCGCCAGCGGTATGGACTGTGTACCAGCACTCCGGGTGTTCTTGCCCTTTCCAGCAGTTCCAGGCTGTCCAGAACTATCCTGCGCTGCTGTGCATGCTGAAACGGTTCTCCGAGGGCGTGACCGTAGGGGTAACGCAGATGGTAGGTGCGTGGAGGTTTGACGGTTTCACAAATTTTCTGCCCGATGCAGATGCTGACGGTGGAAATGCCGCGACGTTCTATTTCGCGTTGTACCAGGCCGACCGTCTGGTTGCAGAGTCCTCATGCGGGAACGAGCAGGGCGATGTCCGCGTTCATCGACTCGATGCGGTCCGCGGCATCTACCGCGGTTTTTTTAATCAGCTGATTGAGCAGCGGGCCGTCAATGTGGCCCATGAATGAGATAAAATGTTCGGTCAGTCCGCCAATCCTCCCTTGCTCAGTCAGTTCCCGCACCACCTGCCAGGGAAAAATAAGGTTGGGGTCCCGGTCAGCGTCCCGGTGATCGTAGTAATCATGGGTGATCATCAGCTCATAGGCTTGAGCATCAGAAGGAATTAAGCGAAAATCAGGGTCCCCGTCAGGGTCGCTCATGTCGAATGGGGTGTCTGTCCGCAGGTGCACTCCTCCGGTGGTGATCAACGCGAGTGTGCTTTCCGCCACTGGTTTGCGCAGGGGCGCCCAGGGGATCTCTTTTCCCGGTACCGCCCGGTAACGCTGCTGCCAGAACCGTTTCACCAATTCCAGTTTGAACAGTGTCAAACCAAGGCGGTTTTTCAATCTATTTGTAAAAGGGGCCCTTTGAATATTCATGAACAGCTGAATAACATCAATGAACGCATAAAAAACGCGGCAAAAGCCGCAAACCGCGACGCAGCTGAAATTCGCCTGATTGCAGTGAGCAAAACAAAACCGGTCTCCATGATCCAAGATGCAGTCGACCGCGGACATCTCATCTTTGGAGAAAACCGTGTGCAGGAAGCGCTGCCAAAAATTGAAGCGCTGCGGGAAGTCCCCGGAATTGAATGGCACCTGGTCGGGCATCTGCAAAAGAACAAGGCCCGTTTCTGTGTGGGGAACTTCCAGTGGCTCCATTCCCTGGATACACTGGAACTGGCGCACAAGCTTGAGCAGCGCTGCGATGCCCGGAAACAGCCCTTGAACCTGCTCATACAGCTTAACCTATCCGCGGAGGACAGCAAGTCCGGATTGTCCGGGTGGGAGGAACTGCTCCCCCTGGCTGAGAAAGTGCAGGAGTTGAAATGGCTGAAATTGCGGGGCTTGATGACCATGCCCGCGCCGAACCTTGGGGAAACCCGGACTCGGCAATCATTCTCAAAACTGCGAGAACTCCGGGACCGTCTGCGTCAATCCCTGGCAAATCCTGACATCAGCGAGTTGTCCATGGGGATGACCGCTGATTTTGAGTGGGCCATACTTGAAGGGGCCACCATGATCCGCGTGGGCAGCGCGATTTTCGGTGCACGCGCCTGACAGCTAAAGTTTTGACGGGTGCTTTCCGATAAGACAATAGAGGTCCTCGGACGGACCGGAATTTTCCAGGTAAAATGCCATGAGAATCAGCGCTAACCCTACATCCATGCATGCTCTTCGGAACTATGATGACCGGATGAAACAAGTTACCGATTCGATCCGCCGGATCACCTCTGGGAAGAAGCACAACGCAGCAGCGGACGCTCCGGCGGATGTTTATATGGGAGATATCCTCAAGAACAAGGTTTCCGGGCTGCGCCAGACTTTTGACAATAATGAACAGTCGGCCACGCTGCTGCAGATCGCCGAGGGTGGGTTGGCGGAAGTGGTGGGGTTGCTCACGGAACTGAAGCAGCTTGCGGTGCACGCGGCCAACGAGGCGGTCAACGACCAGGAAATGCTTGACGCGGATCAGCTGGAGATTGAGCAGAAACTGCAGGCGCTTGACAGCATCGCGAGCAACACGCGCTTTGGAAACATCAAGCTGCTGGACGGCAGCATGGGTTCGAAGGGTGTGACTGTCGGTGACCACCTGTCTTTCGTAAATGCAACTCAATACACTCCCGCGACCCCGGAAAAAGGCCTTTTGATCGACATCAACCAGGTCGCCACACGCGCCCGTTTTGAAGGCATGCTGCCTCTTGATTTGGAAAATATCGGTGACGGCATCCACGTCCTTGTCAAGGAGTTTGAAAACCTCGACCCGGTTATCGGGCCGACTGAAATTGAAGGCAACCAGGGCACCCACGGAACAACCCGCGGGAAATACGCAAGCATCGACACCAGGAGCGGGGAACTGAAAAAAGAAATCGCCCAGATTCAAAAGAATCATCGCCGGGACCCGGTTCGGTACTCCTATGAAAAAATGTCACGGGAGGTCAGGAACCTGATCATGTATGAGCTGAACAAGGGGTTTGCGGAGTCCGGGATGGACATTGAGATTTTTGAAAGACCCGACAGCGTCTTTGTCCTGCGTCACAAGGAATTCGGAGACGGTCACTCCTTCTCCGTTGTCTGTAACATCCCGAATGTTCTGACTCCCCGGCCGATGGTGGCTGAAAATGCTATGGAAGGCCTGAACGTGGAAGGGACCATTGCCGGTTACGCCGCGGTAGGCAAGGGTCAGTACCTCACCGCGCGGGAAGGGTCCCCAACCCAGGGACTGCGGATCCGATACGACCGTGAATTGGATTACGTTGAACGGCCGGTTTTTGACGAAAAGGGACAGCGCATCGGCTCCCGCTATGAACTTGAACCACAGTCGCAGGCGGTGGATTCTCCAGTCGAGGGATACGTGCACATATCACAGGGATCCAAGCAGTTCTACCTGGATTCCAACCAGGGCGATTCCGAACCCTTCTCGTTGTTGAGTGTACGATCGGGAAACCTGGGGCAGAATGTCGTCAACCAAAGCGACTTTGAAAGTCTCGCGGATATTGATGTAACAAACGTCCAGGGCGCCCGTGACGCGCTCAGGCTGATAGACAAATCGATTGATGACATTTTGGAAATCCGCACCGATGTCGGGTCGTTTCAAAAAAACACAATTGAAAAGACCCTCAGCAATGTTGCGGCGGCGGCCGACAATCTTGCCGAAGGGACTTCCGTTTTGAGCGATACCGACGTGGCCCAGGCGATGTCGAGGCTGACGCGGAATGAAATCATGATGTTGTCCGGACAGTCGGTGTTGGCCCATGCAAATCAGAAACCCTCATCCGTCCTCTCCTTAGTCAGAAGCTGAGCCGGCTGTTCTCAGTTCCCGGGAATTACGCCTCCCGGCGAATTGCAGCTTTGAGTCCCGCTTCCAGCGATTCCAGCACCGGGGTAAAATCCTTTTCACACCCCGCCGCGACCCGCACCATGTAAAGCGAGATCCCATGTTCCCGGAAAAAGGATTGGGGTTCATGATAATGCGCAAGCAGCGCGTAGGGACAAACCAGCGTGCGATCAGACCCGAGCGACGGGGCCTTGAGGATGGGCGGCGGGAGCCCGTCGTAAAACGCGCTCAGTCCTTCCAGGTCATCGGCCTTCAGCACAAAGGAGACTACGCTCCCGAACCCGGAGAGCATGCCGCCAGCATGAGGGGTTGAAGGAGGATTCAATGATCCATGATGAACCCGATCCACGGCAGGATGGTTTTTGAGGAAACCGGCGAGTGTTTCGCCATTGCGGTTGAAACGTTCCATGCGTTCCTCAAAATCGAGCAGGCGCCGGGAAAGAATGCCGCATTCCCTGGAGGACATACTCAATGCCCACTGCCGCTGAAACTGCCTTATGGGCCAGGCCCAGCGTTCTTTCCCGGTCAGCGCCACTCCGCCGCCATGATCGTTGTTTCCGCAGAGATACTTTGCGCTGCTGTGGATCACATAGTCGGCCCCGAGTTCAAGCGGTCTGCAGTTGAACGGAGTGGCGAGAGTGTTGTCCACCACAAGCGGAATTTCCCGCTCCTTCGCGATTCGGCTGATGGCTTTGAGGTCCGGTGTCTGCAGCAGGGGGTTTGTGATCGTCTCGGTGAGGATGCAGGCGGTCTTGCCGTCAAGCACTTCCTCCAACTTGTCAGTTTCACTGACCTGCAGATAACAGGTCGTGTTGGATTGTCCGGAGTATGTCCGTTCCAGAAACCCGTAACTGTCGGTGTAGAGAAGTCCGAGCACAATCACCTTCGGAGTGGCAGGTCTGCGCAAAAGAGAGATAACCGCGGTGATGGCGCTCATGCCGGAAGGAAGGAGAAACCCGTGCTCGGCGTTTTCCAGTTCGCACATCCTCCGGATCACTTCCTTATCCCAGGCGCTTCCCCCCCCTTTGGGAGAGGGCCGTGGTGGTGGCATAGTTGCCGGGTTTTGCAGTCGTTCAATCCATGCGGACGCGTCTCTTTGGGAAAGGATCCCCCCCCTCTTTTGTCGCACCTCTGTCAGTTCCGCCATCTGGCGGTCTTTGCTGCTCAAAATCACTCCTCCGTCCAGCCCGTCATCCTCCCCTGATTCCTCCAATCCTGAGACCCAGTAGTCCGCCGGCAGGGGAAATTTTTCGAGTGCATTCAGCGATGGTGTGAAGACAGTGACGGATATTTTTTCTTTGCGGACAGATTCAAGCCATTCCCTGTTCCGCGTGATCCAGGATTCCGGATTAACGACGGCGATCAGCAGCGTTTCGAGTGATTAAGTGGAAAACGGCGCCAGGCTATCCGGTTTGTTTTCAGGAGCGCAGATTACCGGCTGCCGCAGCGCCTGCAGCGATTCTACCAGGAATGAAAACCTTGGGTTGGCGATTTCCGTCACCACCTTCACCTTCGCCTGTGCATGACGGTGTAGCAGCTGATCCAGAAGCTCGAGCAGGGCAGTGCGTCCGGAAGTGTAAACCAGCCCGTAACGCACACCGAAATGCGCGGCAAGTCCATGTTGCAACCGGGACAACGCGGGACCGTCAACCAGGCGGTAATAGCCCCGGGTGTAACGGACACGGCCTTCCTTCCATTCAATGATTTCATCGATAGTCGGCAAAACCGCGGTTGTTCCGTATTCCCCCCCGATTCCTTCGGATGGAAGAAAATGTGGAGGGTATTTTATTTCAGGAAATTGCATTTGCCGAAATGAGATGTAGAGGAATGATGAATGATAGTTGATGAACTTTCAGTGATAATCGTAGATCTGCGGTCTTCATTCATCATGCCTTCAATCCGCAATGAAATCGTTTGCACCCGTTTGAGGCTGAGCATCTTGGTTTACGGGGATTTCACTCGGAATTGTTTTAGCAGCCGTTTTTTGCTGATGTATATTCCCAGCCCGCGACGCAGTTGCACAAAGGCCAGGATCCCAATGATCAGTGTAACGCATCCAATGATGAAAAGGGACCATTCCGGATATTGGTAAATCAGTCCGGTCAGTCTGACAAAAAGATCATTCATCCGCGTTCAGACGTTCGATTTGAGCGCTTCGAGAGTTGCGCGGGAATCCTCGATCATCATCATGTGTCCCGCGCCGTGGACCTGCACCACCCTGCATCCCGGGATTGCTTCCGCCAGTTCCCGGCCCTTTGCCGGAGGTGTCATGCGGTCCTCCGAACCGATTACGCACAGCGCAGGGCATTCCACTTTTGCCGCGGAATCAAGCCCCTCGCGGTATTCGTCACAGGCCCTGAGGTCGTTCCAGAGCACCCCTTTTGGAGCGGAAGCAAGCAGGGAACGACCACCGCCGATCAAACTCATTCCCGGCACCGGCGATCCGCCTAGGTGACCGCGCGGGCCGTGACCCCACGCGCAGACCAGATCAAAGGCCAGGGGATCGTCCAAACGAGCGGATTCAAGCAAATCCGGATGGACCGGCATTTTGCCGGCGGCGCCAAGCAGGCTGAGACTGCGCACCCTTTGAGGATAGCGCACCGCGCATTCCAGCGCGACAAGGACGCCCATCGAATGTCCCACGAGGACCGCGGTTTCAAGCCCGCAAGATTCGAGGAGGGCGTCAACCCAGTCCGCCATCATCCCGATTTCCTCCAGCGCGGGTCCCGCGGAACGCCCGTGTCCGGGGAAATCCACGGACAGGACCGAACGCTCATGATACGCGAAATAACGGCTCTGCAGGCTCCAAACGGTGTGGTCCATGCCGGCGCCATGGAGGAAAAGCGCTGCCGGTTGTTCCACGTTAAAAGGACGTCCTCCGGTGGCGGCAAACACAGTTTTCCCGTGAACCGTCAATTTCATAATTGGTTTTTAGTTAGCGCTTGTGATCCTCTTCTTCCCGGGCGGTTATTTTCTGCCGGAATCCCTGCGCGCCGTGCGCAGAGCCTGTTTGAAATCGTTGATCAAATCGTCAGGGTCTTCAAGCCCGACTGAAAGGCGGATCATGTCCTCGCTCAATCCCCCTTTTTTCATCGCCTCCGCATCCATCTGCGCATGTGTAGTGCTCGCCGGGTGAATCACCAGAGTTTTAGCGTCGCCGACGTTCGCCAGGTGTGAAGCAAGCTGCACGGAGTTGATGAAAGCCGAACCGGCTTCCCTCCCGCCGCGTATTCCGAATGCCACAATCGACCCCGCCCCGCGCGGCAGCTGCCGCGCGGCCAGTTCATGGTCCGGATGTTCAGGAAGGCTTGGATGGACCACCCAGTTCACGTCTTCACTCGACTGCAGAAACTCGAGCAAGCGTTCCGTGTTCAACATGTGCCGCTGCATGCGCACCGGCAGGGTTTCGATTCCCTGCAAAAGGTAAAACGCGTTCTGCGGACTCATCGCCGGGCCGAAATCGCGCATCCCTTCCGAACGCGCGCGCATGACGAATGCCTGCGGCCCAAACTCTTCGAAAAAGCTGATTCCGTGGTAGCCTTCATAAGGTTCGGTGAGGGTCGGGAAACGGTTTCCCTGCTCCCAGTTGAATCTTCCGCCTTCGATGAGCACACCCCCGATTGCCACTCCGTGTCCACCCATCCACTTAGTAACCGAGTGGGTGATCAGGTCCGCCCCCCAGTCGAAAGCGCGGCAGAGGTAGGGAGTGTTGAAGGTCGAGTCGATCAGCAGGGGAACCCCCGCTTCATGCGCGATCCCGGAAACTTTTTCCAGGTCAAGGATTTCCAGCCCGGGGTTGCCGATGATCTCGGAAAACACCAGCCGTGTTTCCGGACGGATGGCTTCGCGAAAGCCTTCGTGATCGCGCGGGTGGACAAAGGTGGTTTCGATGCCGAAACGGGGCAAAGTGTGTCGCAGCAGGTTGACGCTTCCGCCGTAAAGACAGGTGGAAGAAACGATGTGGCTGCCTGCGTCAAGCAGGGTCATCAGGGTCAGGAACAGGGCGCTCTGCCCGGACGCGGTTGCCACCGCCCCGGCGCCTCCTTCCATTGCCGCGACGCGTTCTTCAAGCACCGAGACAGTCGGGTTTGAAATGCGGCTGTAAATGTGCCCGCCCTGCTCTAAGTTGAACAGCGCCGCCGCGTGGTCGCTGTCTTCAAAAACGTACGAGGTCGTCTGGTAAATCGGCACCGCCCGGGCGCCAGTCGCCGGGTCGGGCCTCTGTCCGCCATGCAGACTCAGTGTGTCCAGTTTGTAAAGTTTGGGGTCCATGGCCCTTAAGTTTTATTGTTTGACCGGTTGCCGGCCTTTCAGTCCGGGATGCAGTCCGTTCAGGTCCCGGCAATCCCATCCACCCGTCCCGGAACGAAAAAAAGCTTAGCACAACTCCCTCCATGCTCCAAGCCCCGCATTAGTTCCTGCTTTTTGAAACATTGATTCTGGAACTGAAAAGCTGTGCGTATTAATCTCAAATTCCCTTCATGGTTTACAATCTCGAAGACTTCGAGAACTGGTACCTTTCACAACATCACCAAAGTGGCAAAAACAGCCATTGGCGAAAAAATTGAAAAATTTACGAAAAATCGTGTCAGTAGAGATTTTTTTATGGAAAAAAACATCAATATTGCTCCATTTTATCAATTTTGGAAAAAATGGAACAAAATCTGGGTATTTGCAAAAAAATAGGCTCTGTTCTCCTTAAGTGTTGATTTCCCCTCCTAACGGTACTAAACTGTAAT
>CAYFLK010000012.1:0-64884 GCA_964344035.1 uncultured Pseudomonadota bacterium | reverse complement strand
TTTTTTTATCAAATTAATCAAAGAGATATGACTGATCACTTAAGGGAACTTCGGGCTAGCGAAATAAGAAGTTTGACCAAGAGCAGAAAATCTTCTCCCAAAAAATACAATAATAAACTGTTATTTCAGTGTATTAAAAGTATATGAAATGAGATATGCTAAAATTTATGAAATGAGATATATTTATATCTTTATTCTATCTTGAACACAAACCCGTCCCCACTCGGTAATTTCGTAGGCAGGGCCATTTTTTTTCAGCAGTGGCTGCCTGGAATGCATTTGCATAAAAATCTGCTTACGCGAAAAATTCAGGTTTTCAGGCCATTTCAATTCCTCGAATTTCCGCGGCGCGTCGAGAAACTGTTTCAGAAGCAAGTGTTCCGCTTCCGCAGTGGGTTTTTTCAAGTCTTTGGCCGTTCTCAGCAGCAAGCGATAGCAGGTTTCACCAAGATGTTTTAAGAAGGGTTCATCCTGTTTTATTCCACGCAAATACAAGGACAATTTATCCTCGGTCCCTGAATTGCGGATAAACAAGCAGAAAACAGGAAGTTCCCCCTCGCGGTGAGCAGCCAGCATCATCTGCGGTTCTTCCGCACGCGTGATCCATTCCACTGTTTTTCCTTCCTTTTCCATTAGCAGCCGGACCGTTTCCCTGAATGTTATTCTGAAATCGGATCCGGGTTCGAGCAGGGATTTATCGACATGATAAACCGGAAGAGTTTTTCTGTAACCTGACGGAAACAGTAATGAAATCCGGGAATAGAATGATTCCCGAGTTCTCCGCCGCAAACCCAGTAAAGCCGCCAAGCCGTTTAAGCCTGTTTTCAAGCCATTGCCGACATAGGTTGGCCTAACCCGGGATGGTCCGCATTGCATACGTCCAAGGTTTATGAGATGTCCTGATTCCTCAACACCGATAGTAAAGCGTGAGTGACCGATTTCAGCACATTGAGAATGAATGCGTTGCAGTACCTTTTCCCCTTTTTTCCGGGCAAACTCATTCTCCACCTTGCGCATCAAAAGCGTCAACTCGAGGGCATTGAAGTTAGAATGCAGTTGCATCGACTTTATGTTCTTCTCCACATTGTCAAGCATCATTTCAAAGGGCGGATCCTGTAGTTTTTTACGAAAGAGGGACGCTCTCTTTTCCCAGTCGTGCATCAGTGCAAGCCATAGGATCCATTTATCCCCGACTGCACATTGGGTAACCGCAAATCCGGACTGCTGAGCTTTACGCCCGGCTTCCAGATCGCTTTCCACGGTATTTACATACAGCGGCAGTTTACCCGGCGGGTGATGCATTTTAAGCCATTCCGTGTGCAGCAGCGACAAACCATCGCCATTGAGCACGGTGACATGATCGCTGAGTGGATCATAAACCAGTAGAAATCCACGGTCACCGTCACCGTCCAACGTAAGCCCCAGGACGACCCCATTTCCCTTCTTCAGCTCAGCGCGTTGTTTTCTTCCTTCTTTAAGCAACCGCTTCAGCGGTTGGTTTTCTGCAAATGACCCCGTTTCAATCGATTCCGGACTGATGAGAGAGTGTCCTTCCAGCTCAGCCACCCCGCAAGATTCGTTGATCCCTCCCCGCGAACCGGTTTTGGTAAATACGAAGTTTCCCACGGAAAACAGATTCGCAATCGTTTCGCGAATGATCGGTGAAAACGCGCCATTCGCCGCGTCCAGCACGAGGGTGGTGTCGTCCAGTGCGTCAACTGTCAGCCAGGAATTAAACGGTTCCTGCATGTATTCACGAAAACATTTATGTGCCGATGCATTTTCATCCAAATGCTCTCCCACGAGGGGGGCGGATTTCAACCGGTTAAAGTCAGTTTCAAAACAGGTTCGCGTCAGGCGGCGGTCATCCTCCGGAAACAACTTTAATCCGGTATTTCCCAGAAATATCTTTATCCCGTTCTGATCAGCAGGATTGTGTGAAGCCGTCAATACGAATGCACAGACAGCCTCGCGGTGGAGGAGGTAGAGAGCCACCGCGGGAGTCGGCATCACTCCCACATCAACGGCAGTCAACCCCGCCTTGCGGACACCATGCAGCGCGGCCTTGTTGAACACGCCGCTATGGTCACGGGTGTCCCAACCGACCACTGTCGCATCGCCAACTTCCGCTAAACCGGATTCCAGCAAATTGCTGCAAAAAGCGTAGGTATACAGTTCAAAGAATTCCTCATTGAGAAACCCTTCCCGCAGAAACACGGCAAGGGGGTCCTTTTGCATACAGTCAACGGCGAATCGCACCGGTCCCCGCACCCCGTCGGTGCCCTGAAGCCGCTCAACAGGTTGAAGCTTATCCGGGGAATTCGGAATATCCGGCATGGAATTCAGCCCACCGTTACCGATTTTGCTAGGTTGCGAGGTTTGTCGATTTTGCGCTTCAGCTCAAGGGCGGTGTAGTAGGAAAAAAGCTGGGCCAGGATCATCTCCAGCAGGGGGGCCACCAGAGGGGGAACCGGTGGCAGTTCTATCGCGTGATCCAACAGGGATGCCGCGTGTGAATCTCCCTGAAAATGCAGTCCAGCCACAGTCCCACCCCTGGTTTTGATTTCTTCTATGGCAATCATGGTGCGCGAATGCAAATTCTGCTGTTCCGGCAGGGGGATGAAAAACAAGGAGTGGACCGCGGGTTCAATCAAGGAGAGGGTACCGTGTTTCAAAAACCCCGCGGGCATGCCTTCGGCATGCCGATAGGTTACTTCCTTCATCTTCAGGGCGGATTCCATGGCAATCGGATAGTATATTCCACATCCGAGAAACAGCCAGTGCTCAACCTTACTCGTTGCACGAGCCAAGTTGCGAAGAAAACCGGATTTTTCATTGAGGATGGTGGAAATCTGTTCCGGAAAAGCAGCAAGATCGCGCTCATGCATTGCGTTAGCCTCCGCATCCAGAACGCCATCCATGTGTCCCAGCAGCAGAGCGGTTCTGATGGTCAAAACCACCTGTGCGAGTGCGGCCTTGGTTGATACGACACAGATTTCAGGACCCGAACCCTGCATGATCACGAAATCAACCAGCATGCTGATGCTTGAGCCCATCACATTTACAATAGCCGCGGTTTTAGCCCTGTTTTTCTTCGCAAAGTTCAGTGAATACTTGGTGTCATATGTTTCGCCGGACTGAGAAACTGCAAGAACCAGATCGTTCTCCCGGACCGGCGCCATATCGGGGAATTCATCAGAACTGATTGCCGGGAAAAAACGGTCAGACAACAAACGGAAGTAATACTGGGCAGTCTGACAAACAAAAAAAGTGGTGCCTACTCCAATCAGATAGGTCTGGGGGGCTTGCCTGAGCATCCCGGCAAGTTGCCGAACCTGTTCTTCAGGAACATCAAGGGCCTGCCTGACAGTTTGCGGTTCATCAAAAATCTCCTTGATCATGTAGTGGGAAAAGCCCCCCTTTTTTGTGGTTTCCCTGTCCCAATCAATATGGAGGATCGACTTTTCCTTTAGAACCTGCTTTTCAACGTCTCTGATTTCACAACACTCGTTTCCCAGAATCGCACATTCTCCGTCCTCCAGCACAACTGCTTTGCGTGTATGTTCAAGAAATGCGTTGATGTCCGAGCCGACATAATTGCAGCCCTCCCCAAGTCCTATGATCAAAGGGGAATCCTGTTTGACACAATAAAGATGTTCGGGATCATGCCTGGACATTAATACAATGGCATAGGTCCCTTCCACCTTTTTCAATGCATGTAGAAATGCGGAAACAGTGCTGTCAGTCTGCTCAAAAGCCTGTTCGACCAGATTGGCGAAAACCTCAGTATCGGTGCTGGAACGGAACTGCATGCCTTCCGCGCTCAGCCGTTCGCGCAGTTCCTGGTAGTTGGATATGATCCCGTTATGAACAATGGCAAACTTACCGTTTGAGGATAAATGCGGATGCGCGTTTTCACGCGTCACCCCGCCATGCGTCGCCCACCGTGTGTGGGCAATACCCAGATTTCCCTGCATGCGGTGGAAGTGCTCCTTTGCCTGCACCTCGTCCACCCCACCAGTGTTTTTTCGGACTTCGATTTCGCTGCCGTTAAGCAACGCCATTCCGCAGGAATCATAACCTCGGTATTCGAGGTTCTTGATTGAAGTCAGTAAACTGTGCGTAATGGTTTGGCTGTGAACAATGCCGCTGATCCCACACATATGCCGATAAAACTCCTAGAAAGTGATGTTGTTCGGAAGGTGCCGGCCGGCCTTAACCTGGCATCCGGGGGCAAGGGTGTGCCGGGTGCCTATAGTCACGTTATCCCCGATGAATGCTCCCAGTTTTGTAAATCCTGTCTGCACGACTTCCGAGGAAAGACTGCATTCAATTTGCGTAAAATCCGGATTATGGTTCACGGTCGTCAACCCCGATCCCAGAAAAGTGTTTTCTCCGAGGACGCTGTCGCCGATGAAAGAAAGACGGCCAATATCGCTTTTGCCGAAAACGACACAATTTTTAAGCTCAGACCCATACCCGACGACCGACCCCGGACCAAGGGCGCTGTAGCCGCGGATAAGCACGTTGTTCCCAATGTAACAGTCTTGGCCCAGGTAACAAGGCCCCTTCAGGACGGACCCGCTTTCGACGGTGACCCCCTTTTCAATCACCACCGCACCTTGCAGATGCACGCTTCCGAGTAATCTGGCGGAGGAATGAATATGTGCGCTGTTCCAATCGTTCATCAGCATCTGGTTTGCCTCCAGGATGTGCCAGGGATAGATGATGTCAATCCATCCTTCTTCCCAAAGACAGGCCTGAATGCCAGTATGGTCAATCAAATGCTGATAAGCCGCAGCCATGGATTGATCGTAACGTTCAAGCAAAGGAAAAATATGAGGCTGCAGCACAAATATACCGCCAAAAACGTAGTTAGCCTGGGAGTCACCTCCGGGTTTTTCCACCAGTCTGGAAATGATCATATCCGGATCCAGATAAACGTTACCAAATTCACTGGATGATGCAGGCAGGGTCACCAGCCCTACATCTTTCCCGGATTCAGAATAAGTGGAAAGCAGCGGCGCAAACGGGTTCCCCATTGCCAGCACATCCCCATATACCAAAATAAATGGTTGATCTTCCAGATGATTTCGACATGTCAGCAGTGCATTGCCGATCCCCTTAGGGGATTCCTGCTCGACGTATTCCAGATTGATCCCGAAATCGGTTCCGGAGCCAAAATGATTCCTGATGGAATCCTGCTGGTGATTCACAACCATCAGTATATCTCGTATCCCCGACGCTAAGATGGATTGCAGCGTGTTTTCAAGAATGTAGCGTCCCGCAACCCGGATCATCGGTTTTGCCCGGGTCTCAATAAAAGGACTGAGACGGGAGCTTGGATTCGCCGCTAAGATCACTGCTTTCATTTTTCCTCCTTGTTCGGTCACCCTGAACTGCTTTGAAATTCAGAATTCACAGCAATCCGGATATGATCAAGCATCCGCTCCACTACCTGATTAATATTCATTTCCCCCGTATCCACAACTACAGCATCTTTAGCAGCCTGAAGCGGAGCTTCCGCACGGGAACGGTCACGCTGATCCCTTTCCTGAAGCGCTTGCCGGATTTCCTCAAGGTTCACTTTTTCTCCCTTTTCACGCAATTGCGCGGCTCGCCGATGGGCCCGGATTTCCGGATCCGCATCGACATAAAACTTGAAATCAGCTTTTGGCAACACAACTGTGCCGATATCCCGGCCTTCCAGCACGGCGCCCTTATATACACCTGACTGCCGCATATTGTTCACCAGCTGCCTTTGCTGTTGTTTCATGATATCTCGAATCACAGAGAACAAGCTGATTTTAGATGCAAGCGCGGAAATCGTTTCCGACCGAATCTCTTCCGTCACATCGACACCATTACACAACACCGTAGTTCCCTCAAAACAAATACTTGTCTGCTGTCCCATTTCCTTCAGGTTTTTTTCCTGTTCAGGACATCCCGCTTGATTCCACCGCCAGGCAAGACAGCGAAACATGGCGCCGGTATCCACCCACAAGCAATCCAGTCTACCCGCAAGAAGACGAGCCACCGTGCTCTTACCCACCCCGGTCGGTCCATCAATCGCTATCAACATGAACATCATGTGCTCCTGAAAAGCGGGGAATAAGCGGAAGACAGCAAATGTTTCACGTGAAACAAATCCACTATTGCCCTGTTCATTTCAGACTCTTAAGCCGCTTTTTGATTTCTGCCTGGCTTTCCGGGTCAGGAAACTGCTTCAGCATTTTCAAGTAAATCGATTTTGCTCCTTGCACCCGGTTCAAGTTCTGATAACTGGAAGCGATGCGCAGGTTGAGCAGAAATTTCTCCTGCTGAGAGAGGGTTTTATCAAGATACGCAACTTTGAGGTTTGCATTCAATGCACGTTCATGCTGACCCTGCTTAAACGCGGCCAGGCCTTTTTCACGGAGAATTCTAAGCTGGTACCGCTGTTTCCCCTCGGGATATTCATCCATCAGCCTTAAAGCCTGGTTCAACCACCGTCCGGCTTGATCGTGTAATCCGGTGGTGTTGTAGATTTCCCCGATTCTGGTCGTCAGTTCCAGTCTTCGTTCCGGGTTAAGTTCCGCGGAGCGCACAGTGTTTTCCAGGTTTACCGCCAGTTTATTCAGATAATCCCGGGCTTGTACGGGCTGATTCCGGATATGATGATAGTTACCAAGCAGTTGAAGCGTTTCATTTGCGTAATCATCGGTATCGTCTTCTTCCAGAATCAATTTCGATTTGGCAAGAAATGCCGGGTAATCCTGCAAGTGAAAGTGGATTTTCGCCAAGCGGAAACGGATGAAACGAGTTTGCCCTTGTGGTGGGTTGAGAAGGGATTGTTCGTAGTGAACAAAGGCTTTGGCAAACTGACGGTTGTTGAACAGCGCGTTGGCACGGTGAAAATGCAAATAGGCCTGATTGCCGGTAAGTGACAACTTCAGACCGAGGGAGGTAACTTCCAGTATTCCCCGGGAATCCTTGAGGTGTTCCAGCGCTTTCAACCGGAGCTGGATCAATGAGAAGTCGGGATGGTTTGTTATATCTTCGCGCAGCATTTGATTTGCGGATTGATATTGTTTCATTGCCATCAGATTGCTCGCCTGCAGATGGATGACTGCGACCGGGTTGCGCAATGGTTGAAACCGCTCCCGCAGTTCAGTAAGTACGGACTGCGCTTCAGCATGCTGTTTCTGCTTGAAATATGCCTGTGCCAGCAACTGCAAACCATCTTCCTGAAAAGCAGAGTCTTTGTACTCATTTTTCAAGCGGCTTAAGGCCCTGATTGACCTCCCCCACTGCGACTGTTCCGCATACAGCTTCCCCTTCAGGAAAAGCCCGTCATCAGCCCTTTCTCCCGCAAGTTCTATCTGTCTCAGGGACATCAGGATCTGCAGCGGATTGTTTTGCTTCTCATACAGGACCAATGCATACCAGAAATGGTATTCCGAACGGTATTCGGATTCAGCAAATTCTACCAACAACTGCTGCAGATGCTTTTCGGACTTTTCAAAATCATGCAACTCTAATTCTATCAGAGTTCTTTGGAAAAGAGCAGTTTCTCGAACCCGGGGCGATGCGGTTGAATTTACATATGCCATTTGATATGCACGATAGGCCTCCTCTGTTTTATCTACACGCCTGAGAGCATGGGCGCGGATCAAATATCCCTCCGCTTCCCAGGAGTGCCACCACTTCTCCTCGAAACGCAGTTCGGCAATGAACCCATATTTTTCTTGCAAAAGCGCTTGGCGAAACATTTCGCGCAGTGTTTGTGCACGTAACAGCGGGTCGCTGATCTCATTCCAGATTTCCCATACCCGATCATACGCCTGCATTCGAATGTTGATCCGCAAGCTGGCCAACAGGGGCAGATCATGATCCACCAAACCCAGTTCCCGCAAACGATCTACCAGTTCTGATGCAGATTTCAAGTGTGCAAGTTCGATATCCGCGGCAATTCCCATCAACAGCAGCTTTTCCATGTTTGGATCGCTGTAAAACGCTGGAGTGGATACCTGTTTATGCACCAATTCCCCCAGCGCTTCCCAGCGCTGGTTGCGAAAAAAATGCTCCGCCTGCCACATACCGGCTTCCAGGCTGTGCGGATGTTCCTGATGCAGAATTACCAGTGTCCGATTCGCTTCCTCGTGTTTACCCAGCTGTTCCAACCCGTAAAACTTCAAGTACAGCAGCTTTTCACGGACTTCGCGCTCCTTGATTTCATCCTGTATTTCCTCCAGCAGCTCCAGAGCATCCTCATGCTGGCCTTTAACGCAGTGCAACCAGATTCGTGTGTATTGTGCACGGTCAAGGTAATCCAGACGGTGAGGGAAATCTATTTTTGATGAATGTTGCTGAAATAATTGTATTTTCTCAAGCGCCGCAGAGATCTTTCCCTTCCGGACAGCAATTTGCGCATCCCAGAACAATGATGGGAAATACCAAAGCGTGTCCGCATAAGAATTGATTACATCACCGAATCGCTTCAACGCTAAATCTAGCTTTCCAGTATAAAGAGCCGTGAATCCCTCCTTATAAAAAATCCCCGCCTTGTCAAGCCAGCTTGGTTCATCAGGAATGAATCTCGGGTGTTGCCAATTCGGTAATGCTGGCCGGGAAAGTGGAGGTATGCTGATAAGCGGAACTGGAGAAAAATCCGGCAGATCTAAATCCGGGATGTACAGGGAGTACGTCCCACCACGAGTAAGGATAGTTTTTGAACCAACAGTGCCAGCCTGCGCATAATAAAATTGATTAACTATAATAAATAATAATATCAGTAATTTATTACTGTATATCCTTAATCTGAAGTGCATCGTGTAGAATAAGTATATGTATATCAAGTTAGTATATCAATAATCATATATGAACAGATTTATATATTTTCATAGTTTTCAATTCGTCTTCGAAAAGACTCCACATCAATGGCCGCCAATTCGATGTCCTCAGCGGAAACTTCAAGATCATATTGGTATCCTCTCATAGCGTGACGATAACGAGGATCATAATATTTATCTAAAAGCATTTCGATAATCTCAGCAATGCGCTGTTTTCTCAAAAGCTGACGTAACTGGTGAACCGCGGATCTTCCCAGAGGTTCAATCAGTGTCTGGAGAATTGCGTCTACATGCCTGACGGTTGCTTCATCATCCAGCCGATATTCTTCCAGCAGTCTTCGGACACGGGTTTCCCTGGATGCATGGAGCAGGACCAGTCTGCCTGTTTTCATTGCCTGCAAAAGGGTTCTAGGAATAAAGACCTGACCGACTTTACTGCTTTCCCCTTCAATGAATAACATTTTATGGGCGGGCAGTTCCCGACAGCGTCTGTGCAGCAAGGCATCAAATGTTTTTTGATTTCTTGGTGTCTTATGGATTGCTCCGAACAGGGAGCTCCTGTGCTGGGCCAGGTCTTCCAGGTCGATACTATCCGGCAGCAACTGCAGCAGCCTGGTTTTTCCCACCCCAGTTTGTCCGTGCAGTACAATCAATGACGGCGAATAGGTTTGAAGAAAATGAAGGACGACTTGCCTGTAGCGTTTGTATCCGCCTTCCAGTTGACGGACCTTGAACCCTTCCTGCTTCAGAAACCTGGTGACTGACCCGGACCGCATGCCGCCCCGAGCACAGAAAACGGTCAGCTGGGATGATTTAAAAGGAAGCAGCGAGCCGAGAAAACGTTTCATCTGCGGCGCCACCAGGGACTTTCCCTGGAGGATGGCCGCATCTCTTCCGATCTGCTTGTAAAGAGTACCAATCAGGGAGCGTTCCAATTGATCGAACAAAGGAAAATTGAGCGCACCCGGAATACTGCCTGATGCAAATTCTTCCACAGTCCTTACATCAATCAGTGTATGATTGTTGCTAAGGGCTTTGAGTACTGAAATGGAATGAACTTCCCCTTGCAGAAACTTATCCAGCAGTTTTTTCGACATGCTCCCTGGATACAGGGGAGAGGAGTCAGGCCCCAATCGGTTCTGATGTTGCCGGCTGGTCTTCCTGCGGAAGGAGGTGATGCATCTGCCTGATTTTCATATCAATTTCTCCTGAAATTTCAGGATGATCCTCTAAAAACCGGATGGTATTGTCTCGTCCCTGGCCCAGCCGTTCCTGATTATAGGAAAACCAGGTCCCGCTTTTTTGGATAATTTCATCCTTTACTGCCAAGTCCAGGAGCACCCCCATCCTGGAAATCCCATGACCATAGATCAGATCCAGTTCGGCAAACCGAAAGGGCGGGGCAAGCTTGTTTTTAACCACCTTGACCCGGATACGGTGACCCCGGACTTCTTCTCCGGATTTAATCTGAGTGGTTTTGCGGACATCCAAACGCACGCTGGAATAGAATTTCAGTGCATTTCCTCCAGTGGTGGTTTCGGGGTTGCCAAAAACGACGCCGATTTTGGAACGCAACTGGTTGATGAAAATGAAAATCGTCTGAGACTTTGAAACAGACCCGGTCAGTTTCCGCAGTGCTTGGGACATCAAGCGCGCGTGCAGTCCCATATGCGAATCACCCATATCTCCTTCAAGCTCGTTTTTAGGGACCAGGGCAGCAACTGAATCAATGACAACTGCATCAACTTTTCCGACCCTCACCAGCTGCTCTGCAATTTCCAATGCCTGTTCACCGTAATCCGGTTGAGCAACCAGCAAATCCTCGACCTGCACTCCCAGCACCTGGGCATTGTTGCGGTCAAAGGCATGTTCAGCGTCTATGAAGGCCGCAATGCCTCCGGCTTTCTGCACTTCGGCAATAGCGCAGAGAGCCATCGTAGTTTTTCCTGATGATTCAGGTCCATAAATTTCGATTATTCTACCGCGCGGATATCCCCCCACTCCAAGCGCAATGTCCAAGCCCAGATTACCGGCACTCACCGAAGGCACTCCCGTGACTGACGAGGAATCCATCTTCATGATTGACCCTTTGCCAAATTGCCGTTCAATCTGAGACAATGCCATTTCCAGGTCTTTTTTCTTATCCTCGGTCCACATATATACCTTCTCCCTCAACAGTGTTTTTTAATGCAACAGTCTGAAAAAGTGGGTGAGATTAATGTTATGCCCAATGCATTCAAGTATCAATCATAAATGACTGGACCTGACCATGCATAAAGTCCGCAGAGGCAATACAAAAAATGACATGATAAAAATCCTATTCTCATCCGGACTCCCACCGCTTCAATCATCCACGAGAATGCTGCACACTTGTTCATACAGTTCCGATTCAGGTTTGATTATCCGGTTGAAATTACGATCAAACATTGATGAAACGCTGTATTACAGCCGATTGATACCGGCTGCTATTGCTTGGAGTTTGCATGGCTGTATGGTAAAAAGTTGAGAATGCCCGGATTCATTTCTGAACCCCACGGATTTCCTCAGGCATCCTGCTATTCTCAGGTGACGGGCAAAGCCGCTTCCCGGATTTTGTCCAGAAAAACTATGAAAGGACCAAGAAGACACAAAGGAAAAAACTGATGATTAGATCCCTGGTCACCGGGGGCGCGGGTTTCCTGGGCTCCTTCCTCTGCGAACGGTTGATTGAGGAGGGTCATGAAGTCCTGGCCCTGGACAATTTCTTCACTGGCAGCAAGGTCAACCTTGAACATTTGCTGGATCATACCAGATTTGAACTGATACGCCATGATATCGTCGAACCGATTCTTCTCGAAGTGGACTGGATTTTCAACCTCGCATGCCCTGCATCACCCATCCATTATCAGCATAATCCGGTGAAAACCGTGAAAACCAATGTGATGGGAACAATCAACATGCTCGGCATGGCCAAGCGTGTGGGCGCAAGAATTATGCAGGCATCAACTTCCGAAGTGTATGGAGATCCGGAAATGCATCCTCAGAAGGAAACCTATTGGGGGTCGGTTAACCCGGTCGGACTGCGCAGCTGTTATGATGAGGGCAAAAGGGTTGCTGAAACGCTGATGATGGACTATCACCGGCAAAACAAGGTCGATGTTAAGCTTGTCCGTATTTTCAACACCTACGGGCCCCGGATGCATCTTCAGGACGGCAGGGTGGTGAGCAACTTCATAGTTGCCGCTTTGCAGGGGAAGCCGATTACCATCTATGGCAGCGGTGAACAGACTCGATCTTTTTGCTACGTCAGCGATTTGATTGAAGCCATCATCCGGATGATGGGCAAAGACCAGTTTATCGGTCCGGTAAACATCGGAAATCCGAGTGAGTTCACAATTTTGGAACTTGCCGAAATGGTGCTGGATATGACGGGTTCACGCTCTTCGATCATCCGCGAACCCTACCGAGAGGATGATCCGGTAAGGCGAAAACCGGATATCACCCTTGCCAGACGGGCCTTGGGCTGGAAACCTACAGTCATACTGGAAGACGGACTTAGAAAAACCATAGATTATTTCGAAGAAGTTCTGAAAGGCGCCTGAAACCCTATGTTTCAAGCAGGAAATTTTGGGGCCTGCAAAAGCCCCCCTGTCTGGATGCTGGTCTGGATAATATTTTTGTACCAGCCTGCAGCAATTAACCCCGCGTCCCCTGAATTCCTCACTCCCGTTTCTTCATTTTCCGTCTCCTCGCCGGTCACCAGTCTGAGCATCAGTGCCGACGAGGCGCTGGTTGCCGTGGGGACCGAACAGGAGCAGGATGCATGGGTAGAAATCAGGGAACGGCAAAGTACTCAAATTCTGACAAAACTGGTTTCCAGAAAAAACCCTGTTAGCAGCATGGAATTCCACTACCACAAAAGAATGCTTGCTTTATCAGGGAGTACCCGGCTGGAACTCTGGGATCTTGAGAATCTGGACAGCGCCATGGGGGCCATGATATCAGACAATCAGCGCATCTGGTTCATTCAGACCCGCGGACCGGCGGTGATGCGTTTCAGCAGGAAGGCCGCAAAACTGCGCTGGATTGACAATCAACAGTTGAAGGAAATCCCCCTCCAACCTCCCTTTATTGAAAACACAATATGGACAGGTGAAGGGGAATCACCGCAGCTGCTCAGTTTCAGTTTTGATCCTGATGAAAAAGTGCTGGCTCTGGCGGAAAAAGGGACAGGGCAAATCAGGTTGGTGCAGCCCTGGCAAAAAACCGTTTTACCCAGTCTTGATTATCATCTGTTTCCGGTGAGAGACCTTTTCTTTTACTCTTCTTCGAAGCTGCTTTCCCTCGATCGTGAAGGAGCATTGTCGCTGGGAGACATTGAAACACGCATCAAAACAGCTTTCCAGCCTCAGGCTGCAGGGACCCCAGCCAGTGATGCCCGGAGGCTGCATCCCGTTTACCGGAACCAGATTATGCTCATTACTGCTGATCAACCCGCAAGAGCACGGGTGGTCGATCAAACAGGGAAAATATATCAATCCCTTCCGCTGGCGGTGGCCGATTCGGCTGCAGTAAGCGCCTCAGGGAGATATGTCATTTCTGCTGATCCTCAAAACAAAGTACATATTTTTCAGACCGTCAGGCATCAGTCACCCCAGGAGTATATGCGTAAATTGCGGACTGCCGGCGCGCAGGAAACAGCAAGAAGGTACAGGAATCATTTGGCACAACCCATACCCTTGCCCGGCAGCCGGAACCAAGCAGCTTCACGCCCCCCTTTGAAAATACTCGAGGACAGCCTTTTCGTTGCGGAAGAAACAGAACAATTGCTGGAGACAGAGAGACTGGTAAATGAAATTCTTCTGCTTGAACCTGATAACGTACACGCTATTGCATCAAGAAAAAGGCTGAATGAACGCAAAGACAAGGCATTGCTGGAAAAGAGTATGCTATACCTGGAAGCCAGGGATCCTGCCGAAGCTGTCAACTTGCTAAAACAAATCGTCTCCTCCAGCAGATATTATCCCGATGCACGGCTGATGATCAAACAGGCCGACCAGATGGCCCAGACCAACCTCACCCTGAAAAATGCAAAACAACAGATGCGCTTGGACAACTGGGAAGGGGCCGAAATTCTGCTCAAACAAATACTCGAGTACGAACCTCAAAACCAAGAGGCGAAAAACCTCTTGGAAGAAGCAGAGTGGGGCGGATTCTGGAACAATGCTGGAAAGGCAGCATTAGTCCTGCTGGTGGTGGTTGGGGGGTCCGGTGTGTTGTGGATGCTTTATGCAAAACGCATCCGCATTGGCAGCTGGATTACCGATGAAAAAGAGGAGCCGGTCACTTTGAAAACGTTTCCCAATATCAATCTGAGAAAAAAACATCCCCCAAAACCCGGCCCTGATGAACAGCGATTCCGGGAAACCCTGCAGAAAACCGGGGAGTTCCTGGCCCTTGCCAAGCAACGCGACGAAAGCGGAGAATACACCGCATGGCTGCTGGATTTTGAAGCGGAGATGAAAGTGATTTCCAGCAAAGGTAATCATGGAGATGCAGATTTCAAACACCTCACCTCCCAGTTGCTGGTGTTGATGCAAACCCTGAGGGGTTTGAAATTTCATAAGCGGAGGGGAACAGGCCGTGCGAATAAACAGAAAGATTCCACAGGAAAAGATACCTCAGACTCCAAAACCTTCTACGATTTGCTGGAAGTGCCGACGGCTGCTTCCGCGGAAGAAATCCGTAAAGCGTATCACAGGAAAATCAAGGAATACCATCCTGACCGGCATCAAAACACTGAATTCGAATGGATCCGGGAACAGGCAGCAGAAATGAGCCGCAATCTCCGGGTAGCTTATGAAACACTTGTCGATGAGAGTGCCCGTAAACGTTATGATGAGTCACTGGGACGCAAACATTCATCATGATAAATTATATATAATTTTATAAAACGCCGGCTTGTCATGCCCACCCCGCCCCTGCCGCAGGAACTTATGCACCTCGTCCACGCCATCAGGGATGCCGGAGGACAGGCTGTACTGGTGGGCGGCGCTGTCCGAGACTACTGCCTGGGTAAGGAATTTCCGCGGGACCTGGACATCGAAATTTTCAACCTAGAGGCTTCAAATCTCGAAGCATTGCTGGAGAAGGCAGGCAAAGTTCACAGGGTTGGAAAACAATTCGGTATATTTAAATTGGCGACGGATGAGGGGGAATACGACTTCAGTCTACCCAGGGTCGAGCGTAAAATAGGCCCTGGCCACAGAGGCTTTGAGGTCCAGACAGACAGCCGTCTTAATTTCGCGCAGGCTTCATACCGAAGGGATTTCACCATCAACAGCATTGGTTTAGAAATCCTGAAGGAACAATGGCTGGATCCCTTTGGAGGAATGCCCGACTTACAGCGCAAAACCCTCAGGCATATCGGCAGGGCGTTCGGAGAAGACCCCTTGAGAGTGCTCCGGGGGGTTCAGTTTTCCGCACGGTTTGAGTTCCGCATTGCTCAGGAAACGGTTCGTGTCTGCCGCAATCTCAGGCTGGATGAACTTCCGCGGGAACGGATTTTCCCCGAATTCCGAAAAATGCTGCTCGCCGACAGACCATCAATCGGCCTGGAAGCAACACGGGAACTGAATGTATTGGCGCACTTCCCCGAACTGGAATCCCTCATAGGAGTACCGCAGGATCCGGTTTGGCACCCGGAGGGAGATGTCTGGACCCATACCTTGCGCGTGGTTGATGAAGCTGCGCGGTTGAAAACAGGTGAACCCGGCGCGGATCTGCATTTGATGTTCGCAGCCCTGTGTCATGATTTGGGCAAACCGCAAACCACTTCGTGGGAATCGGGACACTGGCGCAGTCACGGTCATGATACTGCGGGAACTACCGGTACTACCCGATTTCTCAAACGCCTCACCGGTGACAAAGAACTGATCCGGGAAGTGTCTCTGCTGGTGCGGGATCACCTCCGGCCCCAGCAGCTGTACCAAAAAAAGAAGGAAGTCCGACTCTCGGCTATTCGACGTCTTGCCTTGCGCGTAAACATTCCTAAACTGGTGCGGTTGGCGAAAGCGGACTACCTGGGAATGTTTGACCCGCGCACTTATTCCCGGAAATTCCCTGCCGGAGACTGGCTTATGAAACAGGCGAAGATGCTTGCAGTTGAGCACACCTCCCCCATACCGGTTTTGAGGGGGCGGGATTTGCTGGTGCTTGGGATGCAACCCGGTCCCAAAATGGGGTTGATGCTCAAGGAAGCCTTCGAGCTTCAACTGGAAGGCAAAATCAACAACCGTGAAGAAGCTGCCGAATGGGCACGGAACCGCCTTGGTGATATGGAAATCAATCTTCCTGCCTTCCCTGATTAACCATTTGAAGGAATACTCTGCATGGCTATTAAAACGCTGGCCTCCAACCGCCGCGCAAGACACGAATATTTTTTCCTCAAAACCTATGAGGCGGGTATCGAGCTGCGCGGAACAGAAGTCAAAAGCATACGCCAGGGAAGGATCAATCTAGCCGAAAGTTATTGCAGGATTGAAGACGGCTTACAGCTTTATCTGCTCAATGCGCACATCTCTCACTATGATTTCGGAAACCGTCATAATCACGACCCATTGCGAAAACGGAGACTCCTGCTTCATCGCCATGAAATCCGCAGATTGTATGGTCAAGTACGGCAGCAGGGACTGACCCTGATCCCTTTGCAAGTGTACCTGAAGAAAGGGCTGGTAAAAATTGAGCTGGGACTGGGCCGCGGGAAAAAACTGCATGACAAAAGGGAAACAATGAAACGCAGGGATGCTCAACGTGAAGTCGAACGGGTCATGCGAAGAACAGACTGAACCCATGCGGACAGACCCTTCCTCAGCAGCGGGAGAGAAAACACCGGAAATGCAATGGCTGGCATTGAGCCTTGTTTCCGGACTGGGATATAAAATCATAAGTGAGTTGCTGAACGTCTCCGGTGGAATCGATAGGCTGCTAAAAAGCAACCCGGGAGAAATGGTCCGCGATTTTGGGTTGTCGTCCAAACTTGCCGGACGCATTGCTAAAGCTGAAAAATCCCACAGTTTCCAAATCGAAAGACGGTTGCTCCAGGAATCCCCAGAGATACAGCTGCTTTGCCCGGAATCAAAGGCATACCCTTTGCAGTTGAAAGAAATTAACAGTCCGCCCAGCATCATATATTGCTTGGGTGACAGCGGATGTTTGAAGCAGCCCGGCCTGGCATTTGTCGGATCCAGGACATGCACCTCTTACGGCAGGAATCAAACACGTAGGTTGATCCGGGAACTCGCTGATTGCTGTCCGGAACTGGTGATTATCAGCGGTTTAGCGCGTGGAATAGACACCGTCGCACATGAAGCCTCTCTGGAGGCAGGATTGAAAACCATTGCCGCGCTTGCAGGAGGGCTGAAACATATATATCCTCCTGAAAACAAAGAACTGGCAAACAAAATTGCAAAAAACGGTGTCCTAATTTCTGAATTTCCACTGGCCGTCAAGCCAATGGCACGGAATTTCCCGATCAGAAACAGGATCATCAGCGGATTGTCGATGGGAGTGGTGGTGACGGAAGCAAGGTTGAAAAGCGGCGCAAACATTTCCGCCGCCTTTGCCATGCAGCAAAACCGTGAAGTCTTTGCGCTGCCTGGACGTGTTGATTCTGCAGCAAGTGCGGGGAGCAACCGACTGATTTCACGTCAACGCGCCAAGCTGATCATGAACGCCAATGACATTCTTGAAGAACTGCCACTGGGGACAAAGGGATTCAGCCAGTTGACGCTGCCGATTACAAATTCACGCGAGGTAGAACTTGCAAGTCTTCCGGAAAATCAACAAACCATTTTGCGACAGATTTCCAGGGGTATCGAAGATGTCGACTCCCTGCACATCGAAACAGGCATCGAAATCAGCATCCTGCTTGCAGCCTTGCTGGAACTTGAACTGACGGGAATCTTGCTGCAAACCGCTGCGCAAAGCTACCGGATTCAGGACGGCCTGATCCTCAAGTAAGCAACCCGTACCGCTGCATTTCACTGAAGCATCGCACTCACGATGAACAAACTGGAAACGATCATCTACATAGTCGGACCCAAGCGCAGTTGGGAATTCCAGGCCAAGAATTTCAAACGCATCGTTGTGCTGGTGCTGCTGATATTTCTGGGACTTGGTGGAACCATCCTCTATCAGCAGTATATACACTTGGAGGAAATGGAAAATGCGCAGGAGAAACTACACCAGGAAACATTAAAAAACGCAAAACTACTGGCGCTGCTGAACAAAATCAAACAAGCAGGCAGCAGTAAAACACAGGGTGAAGAAAAATCCGCATTTGATTTGAACAAGCAGCAGAAACTGAATGAACAGCAATCCATCCTAATTGAACAGCAACTCAAGCAGATCGATGAATTGAAGGGCGTGCTGCGACAGCGAGAGAGGGTCGTGCAGCAGTTTCAGCTGGAAAAACAATCAACCCAGGAACAGATCATCAGTCTGCAAAACCAACTGACCGAAAGCAAGGATGCACTGAAGCAGACCGGGAATGAAAAAGACAGGTTCGAGCAACAGTTGACCACAAGCCGTGAGGAAATTGATTCCTTGAAAAAATTGCTGGAGCAGAAGAAGAAAGCAACGGCGAAAGCAGCTAAAACAAAGAACCGCACGCAGAAAGCCGGTGGATCAGTTAATTTTGATAAAGGGGTTGTCGGGGTGCAAAATTTGAAATTCGGCAAACAAGCAGATACACTGACAGCAGAGTTCCGGTTAACCAACCTCACCGCCAAGGTACAGCGGGGAAGAGTCGGGATGTATCTGATCAGCCCGCAAGAGAGTAAAGACCGCATTGCATATGGATCAGGAAAAACTCAATCCTACCAAATCCGCCGTTACAAGGTCATCAAACGCAATTTTACCGGCATTTCTTCTGGGCGGCAGTTCCGGATCATCGTGTGGAACCAGAACAAACGCATCATACTCGATAAAGTTTATTCCTTATCAAGTTAATCTGCCGCTGTTGCAGTCCATCCACTTCTCATCCGCCAGATGCCATCACCCTTGCTGACCCTTGAAGGGGTGGAGAAGCGTTTCGGCTACCATCGAGTCCTCCAAAACATATGTTTTCAGCTGCAAGAGGGTGAGTTCGCCCTTTTGATCGGAAACAACGGTGCCGGTAAGTCAACCCTGGTCCGCATCATCTGCGCGCTGATGAAACCGACCCAGGGAAGGGTCATGTATCAAGGCCGCAACTATCGGCAGCATCTTCCGCAGTGGCATGGAGTAATGGGCAGTCTAACTCACGAATCCCGTTTTTACGGCGACCTTAATGCCCGTGAAAATCTCAGGCTTTATGGTACTCTTCACGGTTTTGAGAACATGAGTCATCGGATTGAGGAGGTTCTCACGCAAACCGACCTGATCCATGCTTCAACCCTTCCAGTGAGAACTTTCAGCAGCGGGATGACCAAGAGGCTAATGATCGCCCGGCTGCTGCTGTGCCGCCCGGAATTCCTGATCCTGGATGAACCGTTTGCCGGGCTGGACCAGAATTCGGTGCACTGGTTCCTTGCCCATTTGCGCGAGTTCCATGAAAAAGGCGGAACAGTGTTGATGGTAACTCACCAATTGGAACTGGGGCTGGAATTGGCATCCAGGGTGCTGATGCTCAGGCAGCACACAATTCACAAGGACCTTCCGGCGGATGGCCTGAATCACTCCCTTTGCTCCGCGTGGTTAGAGGAGTGACTCAATTCTGCACCTATGTGAGCCACAGCTCACACCTCGCTCATTGTCAAAATACGGGTATCAACGAAGTCATTCTTGAACATCAGGGCTTGAGCCGCATGGGCGGTTTGGACACCGTTTCACTCCTCAAGCTGCTGGACAAGTTTGTTGGTGCAGGATTGACTGCCAGTCTGCAATGGGACTTGCTGCAGACGGAAACGCATTTCAGGCAATCAATCCAAATCCTTCAAGAACTTCCGCTGGAGCGATTTCAGGCAATCCGCGTTCAAGACCTAGGGGCCGCGGAATGGATCCGCCGAGACCATCCACGCCTTCCTTTCCACTGGATTGTTGAAGGAAGCAGCCACAATCTTGAGGGTTTACTTCGTTGGACCAATCATTTCGGGCAGCAATTGCAGAGACTTGTGCTTTCCTCCGAATTGCCTGGGAGGATGCTGAAAAAGTGTTTCAGCACTCTTCCGGTGGGATGTGAAATACTGGGATTGGGCAGACTCCCCTTATTTTACACTCCACGCATGCTCATCAGTCCTCTGACCGGTCAGGAAAATTCAGAAACAACTGCCATGACTGCTCGTGTCGCGGTTGAAGATACCCCTCAGCGTAAATTCAGGACCCTGGAAAACGTGCACGGCACCTTTTTGTTTTATGACCGGGATTTGTTCTTGCTTGACCACCTCGAGGAACTTCGGAGTTGGGGGTTGGAGGTGATGCGGATTGACCTGCGTGGAATTCCCTTTGAGATGCTGCGCCAAATCAATTCGGCAGTGGTAAACCGCACAATCAGCATGAAGGAATTAAAAAACAGGTGGCCCGCAAAAACCTTCCACGGGTTTTTCCGCGCCAACCGGACCGAGCGGGCAATCAAGAGAATGAAGAACCCCCATCGTGCACTGAAAAATGAACCCCCGGTTGCCTTTGTACTGGAATCCGCAAAAAGCAGTTATCTCGCGCTGATGGTACGTCAGCCCTTCTCCGTGGGAACCAACCTGTGGGGGGTCACTCCGGAAGGACGTAACTGCGAGATCCCAATACACTCTCTGGCTAACCTTGAGCAACAGCCTTTGAATGAGGCGTTGCCGGATCAAATCGTGCTGGTCCCCCATGTAAAATTCGTGACCGCGCAAACACTGATTTATGCATGCCGGCCTTGAGTTGCAACTTGTACATTCCCCACCAATGAGTTAGCTTTTATAAATTTTTCTGTTCCACCTGAGAGGTTCCCCCGACACCATACATTCCGCAGGAAACCAGTCCGGAAGTCCGGGTACGAGAACACAGATGCAGGTATTCAACTTCCGGGAGAAAACCCCCAAGGCACAACCCACGGTTGTCACAATCGGCAATTTTGATGGCATCCATTTGGGGCACCAGGCCTTTATACGTGAGGTGGTCGGGGAAGCAAACAGACGCGGCTGCACATCGGCGCTGGTCACTTTCAATCCCCATCCACAGGAAGTGATCCACCCGCGCAGACCTGTTCCACGCATCTGCACCCCGGACCTGCAACTGCGTCTGCTGCGGGAATCCGGATTGGATGAGCTGCATGTCATTCCTTTTACTCCTGAACTTTCCGAGCTTGAACCGGAAGCATTTGCCCTGCGTTTTCTGATCCGGCGTTTTATCCTGGAAAAACTGATTATCGGCTACGATTTTCGTTTCGGCAAACACCGCAAGGGAGATTTCATCCTGCTCGAATCACTTGGACGGGAGCATGGATTTGCACTGGATGAGATTGCTCCTGTGCGTAAAATGGAAAGAATCGTCAGCAGCACCCTCATCAGGCAAATGATACAGGCGCATCAATTTTCAGAAGTGCCTTATTTTCTCGGTAGACCCTACAGCCTTTTGGGGAGGGTGGAAAAGGGCGAACAACGGGGACGGCTGCTGGGATACCCGACAGCAAATCTGATCCCGGAAAACTCGCTGCCTCTTTCAAACGGGGTGTACATAACCAAGATAGGAATCGGAAGTCAAACCTGTTACGGGGTGACCAACATCGGGAAAAGACCAACATTTGGTGAAAACGAAATCCGTGTAGAAACTTGGATTTTCAATATGGACCGGGACCTTTACGGAGAACAGATAGAAATATGGCCGCTTCAGCTTCTGCGTGCTGAAATGGAGTTTTCCGGGATGCAGGAATTAAAAGCGCAGATTGCCGTTGACACGGAGCTGGCAAGAACATATTTAATTGAAAACGGGCACTTCCCCGAAACTGCCGGCAACCCATGCTGAACTACGTTCCTGAAAGCATCGTTATCGATTCCGGGGTTGCAGAAACAGTGTTGGCGGAGGAAATCTGCCTCCGGTTTCCCGATGTTCCCCGCCGGATCGTGGAAGGTTTCAGTTGGCGTGATGACGAACGGCTCAAGGACCCGGGCAGACATCCACTCACACAGGGAAAAAGAACACTTCATCTGAAGCAGTTTCAGGGGGCGGCATTGAAAAGCTGTCCGGGTTGGTCTAAGGAAGTAGTCTGCTGCGGGTACTACACACTGGATCTGCTTGAAAACTGCCCCTTTGAATGCACCTACTGCATTCTTCAGGCATTCCTGAATAAACCAGTGATCACGGTTCATGCAAACCTGGAAGAAATCCTGGAGGAAGTACGTCAAAAGGTTACCGCACATCCTTTGAACCTGTTTCGCATCGGCACCGGAGAACATTCAGACAGCCTGGCCCTCGACCCGGTGCTGCAGATCAACCCACACCTGGTCCGCTTTTTTGCAAAACTCCCGAATGCAGTACTGGAACTGAAGACCAAATCCGATCATGTCGATCATCTCCTGGACCTGCCTCACGGAGGACGGACCATCATTTCCTGGTCCCTTAACCCTGAAACCATTATCCTGCAGGAGGAACACAAAACGGCGCGTCTTGATGAAAGACTGAACGCCGCGCGGAAAGCATCTGACGCGGGCTACAAGCTCGGATTCCATTTCGACCCGTTGATTAACCACCCCGGGTGGGAAAAAGGCTATCAGGAGCTGATCGAACAACTGCTGGACACAATCCCGCCAAAACGCATTGCATGGATAAGCCTGGGAGCGTTGCGATACCTGCCCAGGCTGAAAACAATTGTCGAGGAGCGTTTCCCCGCAAGCCGTGTTTTTCTGGGGGAATTCATTCCCGGAGAGGATGGGAAAATGCGATACCTGAAGAAGATACGGAAAAGAATGCTGGGTGTCGTGCAGCAACATATACAACACCTTGCTCCCGAAGTTTCCACTTATCTGTGCATGGAAAAAGCACAGCTCTGGAAAGGAACCATGCCGGTTTTGCCGCAAAACACGGTGGAACTGGAGGAAATCCTTGGAAACAAGCTGCGTCAGCAACAAACGATGGTAGCTCGAAATGCAGCATAATTATCCGGATAGAATCCCGATTTTTCCGCTATATGGCTCCATCCTGCTTCCCAACACCATTCTTCCTTTGAATATCTTTGAACCCAGGTACCGTCAGATGGTTGAATACACTCTCGAATTTGACTCCCTGATAGGAATGGTTCAACCCTACAGTCAGGAAGAGGAGGCTCTGCATGAAATAGGATGCCTCGGCAAGATCGAACATTGCCAAAAAAAACCGAACGGTCATTACATGATACAGCTTCACGGCGAGATCCGCTTCCGCATGGTCAAGGAACTGGAAACCGACACCATGTTCCGCCAGGCACAGGTGGACTACAGCAGCTATCATCATGATCTGGAAAAACCTCGTGTTGATCGGGAAATTCAGCAATTGCATCAGGCGTTTCGCGATTATACCAAAAGCAAAACCCTGCATGTTGAGTGGGACAAAATAAAAACCATTCCGGTCCATTACCTGGTGAATATCCTCTGCATGAATCTAGAATTCAACCCAATGGAAAAACAGGCGTTGCTCGAGGCTGAAGACCTCAATTCACGGTGGGACGATCTGATCAGTCTGATGCAGATGCTTGTTGCCGAGGAGGGTCTTGCCCATCCTTCTTCTTCATTTATCAATTGATCCAAGGCGCACCATGCTGAAACAAAACCGAATCCAAGTGGTCCTGCTCCTGTTTTTGCAAACAATTTTTACACCCCTCATCAATGCGGAAGAAGAGGCACAATTCAACCCCAATCCGGTGATTGCAAAAGTAGGGGAACGGGAGGTCCGACTCGAAGATGTACGGAACAAAAAAATCTACGACCTGAGCCTGCAGCTGCATCGACAACTGGAATCCCAGTTGATCGAATACTCGTTACAACAACTTCAAGGCGCTCACCCGGAAATCAACCTCAATCCCAAAATAACAATCAGTGAAAAACAAATTGCCACTGTTTATCGGGTCAACAATCTGAAAAACCGGGGGACCCTGGAAGAGTTCCGGGAACAAATCCGGAATTTCCTCACGGAACAACTCCGCAGGGAACAACTGCTTGCGCAGTATGGTTTGGCAATTGAAAAAGGCTGGGTCACTTCCTATCTCAAACCGCCTTCAGAATTTGTAATGACCGCATCGGTTAAAACCGCTTTCCTGCGCGGAAACACTGAAGCTGGAGTAATGGTCCTCGAATTTTCCGATTACCAGTGTCCCTATTGCAAACGGATTCAAAGCACGATCCAGAAGCTGGTGGAAAAATACCAGGAACGCGTGGCATTCGGATACCGCCATTTTCCTCTCAGTTTCCATACCGAGGCTGACGAAGCTGCAATTGCCGCGGAATGTGCAAGGGAACAGGGCAAATTCATGGAGATGCATGAAATGCTTTATGCCTACCAGAAAGGCCAGTCCATAAAGGAACTGAAACGATATGCGCGCCAGATTATGCTCAAAAATCCGAAGAAATTTGATGAATGTCTGGACACCGAGCGCTACCGTGAACAGGTGGATCAGGACATTGAAGACGGATCTGCCCTGGGTATCACCGGCACACCAGGGTTTTTTATCGGCAGCTACAACACCAAGACCCGGCAGGTTGAAGGAGAAGTCCTCTCGGGGGCACAGCCGATCAGTGCATTTGAATCAATGATCAACAAATACCTGAAACGTCAGTGATGCAGAAACATACTGAATCCGAACTCCGTGAGGCGCTGGTCAATATCTCCGCGCCCCGGATCATGGTGGTCGGAGACATCATGCTGGACCGCTACTCATGGGGGAGCGTGGAACGCATATCACCTGAAGCGCCGATCCCGGTGCTGCGGGTCTCGCGTGACGATCAGCGCCTCGGCGGTGCGGGCAACGTGATGATAAACCTCACCGCCCTCGGGGCAGAAGTGCTTGCTTGCGGGGCAACGGGAAACGATGAGGCGGGGCGTGCGGTCATGGAGCTGCTCAAACAAAACAACGTCAATATGGAAGGAGTCCTTCAGTTTGATGACTTCTCCACGGTGTTGAAACATCGCATGATTGCGGGCCATACCCACCTGCTGCGGATGGACATGGACCCACCCCCCGGACTGACCGTGCCGCAGGACGCCCTGATTCAATACCTGCAGAAAACCGTTCCAGAGGTAGACACGGTGATCGTTTCGGATTATGGCAAAGGGCTGCTGGGGACTTCCCTGCTGAGATCCCTTTCCGCGCTCGGAAACACTCACGGAATCCCTGTGCTCGTCGATCCCCGGCGCAACACAAATTACGAAATCTACCAGGACTGCACTCTCATTAAGCCCAACCGCCGGGAAACGGAATCAGTGGTCGGATTTTCCTTGCAAAACCAGGACAGCATCCTGCGCGCAGCACAGAAGCTCAAATATGAAGTCGGTCTGGAGTATGTTGTGATCAGTCTGGACCAGGACGGCATGCTCCTGTTTCATGACCCGAGGGATTATCAGTTCCTCAAGGCGGAAACCCAGGAGGTTTTCGACGTCGTCGGCGCCGGAGACATGGTGATCAGCGTGCTGGCGTATCTGCTTGCGGGAGAAGCGCCGATCGAACAGGCGGGATTCTGGGCCCAGTTGGCCGCGGGCATGGCAATCCAGCACGTAGGGGTTGTATCGTTTACCAAGGCGGAACTGCTCCACCGCTTCGATTTCGGAGAAACATCCGCAAAAATCGTGACCCTAGAACAGCTCTGCAGATATCTTCCGCACCAGGAATTACCCGTCGTATTCACAAACGGGTATTTCGACAATATATGTGCCGGTCATTTGAAGTTTCTACACCAACTGAAGTCCTTGCAGGGCTACAACATCGTGGCCGTGAACAGCGACCGCATCATACAGGAAGAAAAAGGGGAACCGCCCCTGCTCAACGAACGTGAACGGGCCCTGCTTTTGTCCGCGGTTGAATCTGTCGACCGGGTGGTCATTTTCGATGCCCCGGAGGCAGACACGCTGATCCGGGCTGTCCGGCCGGCGATTGTCGTCAAGGGTGAACGTTATCGAAACCAGCGCATCTGCGAAGCGGATGCCATTGAAGAAGTCCAGGCAAAACTGGAGTTTTTTCCGGAATACTGAACCGGGGTTGCAGGGAAAAGTAGCAAGTATCGACTAACCAGACATTACCACTTGCTCCGCTAACTCTCTTTCTTTCATATTCTGCTGCAAAATCATGACAGTAAACACCGAAGACATACGTGAAATCGTCTCCCGTCAAAGCACATGGAGGGGACGGGAGACGCTGAACCTGATTGCCAGTGAAAACGTGCAATCCCCGGCGGTCAGGCAGATCGAATGCAACGACTTCATGGGCCGCTATGCTGAAGGGCATCCCAACACGATTTTTGAAAACAACAGGTATTACGAAGGAACACAATACATCGATCAAATTGAGAGCATTGCCTCACGGGAGATGACAGAACTGGCGCGCTGCCTGCAAGCGGACGTACGCCCGATAAGCGGCAACGCCGCAAACACAGCCCTGGCTCTCTCCATTCTGCGTGGCGGAGACACCGTCATTGTCAATTCCATCGAAGATGGGGGTCATATCAGTCACAATCCCATCGGGGTGGTCGGACGCAGGATACAGAATCGCGGTCAGGTTCTTGTACCTGGAAGGAACAATTCGATTTCACTTCACTTTTGGCCGACCACCGAAGATGGATACCACCTGGACGGACCGGCTTGTGTTGACCTGATTGAACAGAAACGCCCTAATTTGGCTATCCTCGGCAAAAGCCTGTTCCTGTTTCCGGAACCGGTTGCTGAAATTGCCGAAATATGCAGGGAAATGCGCATCCCCCTGCTCTACGACGGGGCCCATGTGCTGGGGCTGATTCTCGGCGGACGTTTTCAGGATCCCTTCCGGGAAGGAGCGCATTTCATAAATGCCAGCACCCACAAAACCTTTCCGGGACCACAGCGGGGAGTGATCCTCGGAAACCTGTCCGGGGAAGACGAGTTGAAATGGTGGCACAGGATTGACCGCGGAGTGATGCCCGGTTCTTCAAGCAGCCACCACCTGCACACCCTTCCCGGTCTGGTGATCGCCATCCGGGAAATGAAGAAACACGGCCCGGATTACGCTTCACAGATCATTGCCAACGCAAAAGCGCTGGGTCAGGCCCTGACCGATGAAAAAATTACTGTGGAAGCGAAAGAGTTTGGCTACACCGAAAGTCATCAACTGGCGGTCAGAGTGACTGAATTCGGAAATGCCAGAGCGCTTGCCCGCAATTTGGCGGACAACAACATCATCACCAATTACAACCAGCTGCCTGGCGACTCGGACCCGCGAAATCCCTCCGGCTTGCGCCTGGGAGTGCAGGAAATGACCCGGTATGGAATGAAGGAGGGAGATATGGGAGAGACAGCAGTCCTACTCAATGAGGCGCTCCGTGGCCGGTCTGTAAAATCGCAGGTGAAGGAAATGAGAACCCGTTTCACGAAGCTCATGTATGTCTAAAGCGATGCTGGGAAAGTCAGGGGCATCCTCTCAGGACGCCATTGCTTCCATCGACTTTGTCAACCTGTGCAGATATTGATTGATCTTCATCCGGGTGATGGTATCATTATCCCGGAATTTCAAGTGCATGTCATACAACCCTCCCCGTGGCAATATATTCATAACGGAAGCAGCTAAATTTCTGCGCAGACTTGCATATGGCAGGTGGAAGACAAGCACATCTCCTTTATTAATTCCCTGCGCGGGCATCTGAACCATCTGCAGTTTCATTCCACCCGCGCTCATATCCTTGATTGTTGCCGACAGGGTCTCACGATCCTGTTTCTCTGCTTCAAATTTCTGTTCAAGATCATACTGCGCTTCGGTCACCAGCTGAAACTCCATTTCCATGTCCATCGGCACCCGCTCTGATTCACGGATTTCCATCTTGCGGATGTGGGTGGTGTGACGCAGAACAACGGCATTCATCTCGTCAATCATCTGATCAACAATTTTCAGGCTGAATTCGTAATCCGCATCGTTTTCTCGACGAATCCGGCAATGCAGATCGGGAAACTGCTTCAGGTTTGCCGGACGGCGCTTAACCGTAGGCGGTTTAATGAATAAATCCGTTTCATTTGAATCCAGCACTGACGTCATGAAGACCACGTTCCGGTTTTTGTGTCGCAAATAACACTCCAAACGGGTCCCCTTCTCAATCATCTGCGTGCGCAGAAAAGGAAATTCCAGGTTCCTGAATGTGAATTCAAGATTTTTACGCAAATCGTATATCTGCTGCAGTCCCTGCTCCCGAAAGCGGTCTGACGTCTTGTATTCCTCAACTTTCTGTTCAAATTCTTCGTTTGATTTGACAATCGGCAAGAGATCAACCGGGTCGCTGGTTCCACACATTTCCTCCAGAAAATCACGGCCTTCCTCTTCCACCCGCTTGTTTTCAAGTTCGGTCTCCAATCCAAGCAGGGCCTGTTCATCCACAATTGCATCAAGTTCCTCCTGCGCCTGTTTCTCCCTGAGGTAACGAATCCCGTAGATGCCGCCGGCAGTGCCGAAAACAAGCACGAACAAGGCGAGCCAAAACGAAAGCGGCCACGTCGAGGGCGGGGGCATTGACTGCAGAAGATTGGTCGTCTCCAGGTCGGTGACAGAAAAATTGGGTTTGCTTCCCTTGCGATCAATTCCACAAAAAAGTATCCAAAGCCCGAACGAACCAAAACACCCCGTCATTTTTTTGAATTGCTTTTGTGCGAGTTTCATATGTTCTCCCGTTTTGTTGTTGACCCCGTGTTTGCAGTTATATCAATGTTGCATCCCCGGACGCAAGGTTCCTGCTGTTTTTTTATTTGCCGGCGGGTTTTTCCGCAGTCACCACGTCGTAACTGCCCAGCACCTTGTACTGAAAATCAGTCACGCGCAGCACTTCGAGACATGCGGAGGTTTGGTCTATGTTGTAAAAATCAACGTAAAATACATACATCCACGGTGTTGATTTTGAAGGCCTTGATTCCAATCGGCAGAGATTGACTTGAAACAGGTTGAACACGCTTAGCAGCTGGTACAGCAGCCCTGCTCGATCTTCCTGAAATTCCACAAATAATGCAGTCTTTTTCCGGGTAAAATCAAAGTGTTGACACTCCCGGCGCTTTTGCACCAGCAGAAACCTCGTCGTGTTGTTTGTGAAGTCCTGGATGTTTTCCGCCCGTATCAGTTCCGGATGCATCCGGGCGAAGGAAACGGGCACGATGGAAGCAACCGGCTCCTGATCATTGGAGACGGCATGCAAAAACTGTAACCCGGAATCAATGTTGCTGCGGGTGTATACCGGCCGGGCGTCAGGAAGATGATGAGCAATGTAATTGCTGGTCTGTTCAAATGCCTGCGGATGCATGTAACAATTACGCACCTCGCTCAATTCAGCATTGGCGAGCAAAGCATAACTTACCGGCAGGTTTACCTCGGCCTGGATGATCAGATTATCACTGACCAGGGAATCCTGCACTTGTGCCACCGTGCCGGCCACGGAATTCTCGATCGGCACCACTGCAGCGGACAACGGGTCTTCCGTCACGTGTACAAGCGCGTCAGTAAACGTACGGGTGTAGGTGAGAAGGCTGGAATCCGGCTGAAACCTGCGGGCGGCTTCGTCACTGAATGTTCCCTCGGGTCCCAACGTATACACCGGGGTGGAGGAATCCAGATTAAAGGACGCCATCAGTTTTTATGGTATGGTTCGGGGGGCAGCAGACCCGGAGCACTCAGCACCGGAATATCTTCTGCAAAAGGGGTTCAGCTGCTAACCAGGGTCTTTCCGGAACGGATGCAGCGTGTGCAAATCCGGATTTTTTTACGGTTTCCACCAGGTTGACGGACCCGCACATTCTGAATGTTAGGCAGCCAGCGTCGTTTGGTCTTGTTGTGCGCGTGGCTGACCCGGTTGCCGTTGCCCGGTGTTTTGCCGCATATTTGGCATTTGAGTGACATATGTCACCTTTGTAGGATTAAGATGAAAACATTTTATTTTAAACAATAATAATGGAAATGCAATGTTTTTCGAACCAGCATTGACGCTTTCAGCTTCGGCCTTTCACTCCGTGAAAGCTTAGTTGTTGTGGTTGCATTTCTTTTTTGGGGAGAATTTTCACACGCTGTACAGCTTTGGTCGAGATCCGGTTTCCACGAGATTGAATGCCTTTCACCGCCAACTCGTCAAAATAATAGGGTTCACGGGTTTTCCGCACACGGGGATTGGGAACGTAAAGTACCTCGACAGCCACCCCGTTACCCTGGCTCAAGTGCAGGATTTTCGCGTTTTTCTTTTTTTCAAAAAGCCGGTATTCACGGTCCAGGATGTATTTTTCCACGCGAAACCGTTTTGCGAAACAGACTTGGGTTTCACCGGAGGAATAAATCAGGTTATAAACTGTCTTGGAATCTACTCTTTCCAGGCTGAGCAGGTCCTTGCCAGCAAACTGTTTTTCCGGCACGCGGGAAACCTGGTACCGCCCGTCGCGATGGATCAGTAGCATTCTGTCCAGCGGCGTACAGGAGATGACAGTGTCTGATTTGACCTGAGTGCCGAAAAATCCGGTTGCACGGTCCCAACAGACTTTCTGCTGTTCCACGACCTCCTCCAGAGGCACCTCGTCAAATGTACGGATTTCCGCTTTCCTCGGGAATTGCCGCCCGTATTTTTCTTTAAGCTTGCGCAAATACTGAATGGTGTACGCCTTTATGTTTTTCAGTGAGCGTTTCAGGCGCTTGATGTTTTGTTCCAGTTCCTTCAATTCCTTCCGTCCAGCATCGAGGTCGAAACGGGATATACGTTTGATGGGAATTGTCAGCAATTTTTCTATATCGTCCTGAACGATGGGGTATGGCAATTCCTCGGCCAGGGGTTTCATCCCCGTTTCAACCCTGTTCAGTGCTTCTTCGTAACTCTCGCATTCCTCAAGTTTGCGGTATTTGCGCTCACCGATGAAGTACATTTCGAGACGTTTCTGGTGCCATTGCCTGCGGGTTTTCTCCAGCGCGATTTCCAATTCCCTGCGAAGTAGTTCTTTCAGCCGGATAGTGTTGTGACTTACGATTTCATTGACGCTGGTCAACACCGGTTGATTGTTCTGTATGACCAGCAAATTCACTGATATGCTTTGTTCGCAGTGGGTGTATGTATATAGCTGTTTCAGTAACCTCTCGGCTTTCATGCCGCGGGCGGTTTTCAGTTCTATTTCTACTTTGTCGGTTGTGTAATCATTGATTACTGACAATTTGAAGCGGTTCTTGTTGATTGCATCCTGGATGGACTGGATCAGGGATTCGGTGGTGACGCCGAAGGGCAGTTCCCTGATTACCAGCGTTTTATCATTGGGCATTTCAATCCTTGCGCGGACTTTCACTTTGCCGTTGCCTTCTTCATATTGCCGAATATCCAGCAAACCACCTGTGAAGAAATCCGGGTAAAGTTTGAATGACCTGTCTTCAAGCAGTGCAATTTGTGCATCCAGCACTTCGTTGAAATTATGGGGGAGTATCCTGGTTGACATGCCCACTGCAATACCCTCGGCTCCCAGAAGCAGTGCTGCGGGGATCTTGCAGGGAAGCAAGACCGGCTCACGGTTCCTGCCGTCATAACTCTCAGTGAATTCAGTCAGTTCCGTATTAAAAAGCACCTCTTTCGCAAGCGGTGTGAGTCGTGCCTCTATATATCGGGAAGCTGAAGGGGGGTCGCCAGTGTAGGGATTGCCGAAATTCCCTTGTTTTTCGATGAACAATTCCTTATTTGCAATCACCACAAGCGCCGAAGCGATAGACGCATCCCCATGCGGATGAAGCTTCATGGTATCACCGACGATGTTGGCGACCTTGTTGAACTTCCCGTCATCCATCTGCATCATCGTGTGCAGTATTCTCCGCTGCACAGGTTTGAGCCCGTCCTCGCCATCGGGAATCGCACGGTCCCGTATCACATACGAAGCGTATTCGAGAAAATTCTGATCCAGCAGGGACTTAAGGTACTCCATCGTATTTACAGCACTATTTTGCGGACAGAGGTGATGCCGTCCCGCCCGCGCAATTCGTTGATGACCAGTTCGGGAAGATCATTGTCCACGCGGATGATGGCCATCGCCTCCCCGCCACGAACGTTGCGGGCAAGATCAAACTGGTTGATGTTGACGCCATGTCCGCCGAGGCATACACCTATCACACCGATCATCCCCGGACGGTCCAGGTTTGTGCTGACCAGCATCGTGCCCTCAGGTTCAATTTCGCAATAGAAATCATTGACCAGGGTGATCCTCGGATGCTGACCGCTGAAGACCACTCCGCCGATGGTGCATTGCTGGTCCTCACCCTGCAAGGTGCATTTGAAGGCGCTTTCATAATCCGTGAATCCAGGGTCTTCAACCTCCTTGACGTGTAAACCGACATTCACCGCCAGCTGGTCCGCATTAACGTAACTCACGTGTTCATGACTTCCCTGAAGCAAACCTTTGAGAAAACAGAGACGCAACAGGGAACAGTCATGTTTGGCAAGACTGCCCCGGTATTTGACTTCCATGTGAGTGGGTATGAACCGTATGAACTGCGAGGCGAAGACCCCTAATTTCTCTGCAAGCGCAGTGTAATGCTTTACCGGACTGTTGGGCAGCACCTGCACACTGGGCATGTTGACAGGGAAATCCACCACTTCTCCACGCAAGGCGCGCGGCACCTGGGCGGCGACAGATTGAGCAATCCGGACCTGGGCCTCAGTGGTAGAGGCGCCGATATGCGGGGTCATCAAAACCTGGCGTAAGCTCCGAAACGCGTTTTCCACCGGCGGTTCCACCACCCAGGTGTCGATGCCGGCGGCAGCAATTTTCCCGGTCTTCAGGTTATCCAGCAAACAGGGTTCGTCAATCACTCCCCCCCGCGCAGTATTCAAGATCACTGCACCCTGTTTCATCGCCTCCATTTCATCCGCGCCGATCATCTTCCTCGTTTCCTCATTCAATGGAACATGTACGCTGATGATGTCCGATTTGGACACAAGGGATTTAAAATCGACTTTTTTCACACGGTGTCGCTCAAAAACCTCATCGGCGATATAGGGATCAAAGGCCTGCACCTTCATGTCAAACGCCAGTGCAAAACGGGCAACACGGTGCCCCACATTCCCCAAGCCGATGATTCCCAGTGTTTTGTGCATAAGTTCCATTCCGTTGAACTGATGTCGGTCCCATTTCAACTCCTGCATATGCTGATGCGCAGGCATGATGTTGCGCAAAATGGAGAGCATCATGCCAATCGTCAGTTCTGCCGCTGAATTGGTGTTTTTGCCCGGTGTGTTAATCACTAAAATGCCCCGTTCAGTTGCATAATCCACATCTATGTTGCCCACTCCCACTCCGGCGCGGGCGATCACCTTCAAATTCGGTGCGAGGTCGATCAACTCCCTTGATACAGGGGTTTCCGAGCGTGAGAGGATACAGTGAAATGGCTGAATGATCCGGTATATCTCCTCCAACGGCTGATCCGGCGCATAATGGATGTCCAAGTCTGTTTCATTCCTGAGGTTTTCAAGGCCGGAATGGTGAATTGCGCCGGTAATGAGTACGCGGTACATAGTTTGCTATGGTATATGTTTTGGTATGAATATCTTGGGAAAGGGCTTATTTGCTATTGTCCCACAATTTTTTCACTTTGAAAAGCGCTCAAAATACTTGTGAAACGACAGTATCTGCCTGTCATCTTGGGTGACTCATTAGGGATGAGTAACCCGAAATCAAGATATATGTTGATTCAAACAAAAGAATCGGGAATGATGACGGCAAGAAAGGAGAACTTTCAGGAATGCAACCGGGTTTGAGAAAAGCGGGGATTCAACTTGACGCAGAACGGGGGAGCATCGGCTCCCCCATTTTTCGAAGGGGTCATGCAAAAGTCACATTCCTTTCCGGATCAACACTTCTTCCGGAGTTAACCGGTGAAAACAGCGGGTTCTCACAGCCAGTCGGCGAAAGGGATATAGCACTTTTTTCTCGGATTTGTTCATGGGGTTCCATCCTAGAGGATCTAGATTGAGAAACATGGGAACATACAAATTCCCGGGTCCCAGGCACCCGTTTCAGGCATGGGTGCTTTGATCCATGTATCGGCAAACAAGCAGATTTCTTGAGGAAATATATCACTTATAAGGTTGGTGTGCAGCAGACAGCAAAAAGGTTGGGAAAGCGGTGGTTGAGATTCTATGTATTCTGTGTACTCATGCTGCGAGCCTTCAGCATGACAGTTTGAAGGGCCAGAACAGCTATGGAAACCTGAAACAAAATATAACAGGAGGACCTGAATTCAGTATGGCCAGAGGAGGATACCGCAAGGGTGCGGGCAGGAAAAAAGAATATACCGAACCAGTGAAAAAGATCCTGCTCGGGTTGCCGGAATCAGTTTTAGAGGACTTGGATCGCTTTGCCGCACAGCAAAAACTCTCCCGCCCGAAAGCTGTGGCACTTTTGCTGAACCAGGTTCAAGGCAAACCAGCTCAACCGGACATCCGGAACAGGGTCCTGGATGAACTGAAAGTTTTGCGACAAGAAATCCTGCAAACCCGAAGCTGAGCGGCTTATTCCTTTTCCCCTCCAGGAAGTTTCTGCAGGGGTGCATCCTCCGGATGCTCATCCATTTCATTGTATAAGTTCCGGAGCAGGCTGCTGGCCTGTTCGTACCGTTTACGGGACCGGCGGCGCTCCCATAATCCGAGAAAAACCATTGCCGCAAACAGCATCACAATCAGTAATATTCCCATCACGCTTCGTGCCGCGGCTTCGCACCTGCCTGTTTCATCTGTTCAGGCCCTCATCAACGTTCTGATTTTTCCCGAATACGGGTAAAGACAATGGCAAGACCACCTCCCACAATGACAAACGCCAATCCGGCAAGCGCCGCGTGTTGCTGCTCCAAACCGAGCACCATGAAAACGAGGACTGAACCATAAAACCCGATCATTATCCTGAGGAACCAGTCAACCCAAGGAAAGGTGCGCCCGGCTTTTCCCCGCAGTTTTGTCCGCAGGTATAACCAGCCAAATATCAGCAGCACCCAAAAAGCGATTTTCATCGGGATTCGTCCCGCTTCGAGTAAAGCACAGGATTCATGCTTGAATCATTGTACATCTTCATCTGCCGGTAAACTTTTAGATATTTTCTTCCATTCCTTAAATCCCTGATCAAGTTCCGCAGACAGCTGCCCAAATCCTGCCGTTGTTCATGTAGCACTTCCAGCTTGACTGCGCATGCCGCATGGTGGCCGGTTGTTGCGGTGGGACGTCGGGTTTCTTCTTCCATGTGGTAAATTTTGAGGGCGCTTATCGAAAGCCTGTCAATGATGCTACCCGGAGTTTCACTGTTCATCTCTGCGTCCGCGGCTTGCAGGAGTGGTGTTTCCTTTAATGCTTCCACCAACCACTGATCCATTTCTTCAATCAAATCGTTACGCTGCTGGTTGAGAACATCTATAGTGCGTTTGACTTGTGCAATCCGGATATCGGAAGCTGACGGGTCGCGCGCCAGGTCCTCCTGGTGCCACAACTGGTAATTGGCATGATGCTGTGTGGTTACCAGAGCAGAAAAATCCAGCTTCCCCGGGTCCTGAAACGGGAGGCGATGCCAGCGGTTCACTTCCTCCAGCTGCCTCAGAAGCAGAGCGTCCACATCCAACAGGTCCCTCATCACTTAACTTTCTCAACAACCATTTTCAGCACGTTCAGCACAGAATCCACCTTCACCCCGCGGATGCAGTTCAAGTGCTGACAGCGGGGATAAGTGCAGCGGCTTTTGCACCCCGGATCATGTTCCACCGCGTGGTGAAGGGTCTGCCCGGGAGGAGTCCAGTTTGCCGCCCATGGCTTACCGAAAACCGCGACGGTCGGGATCCCCGCTGCGATTGCCAGGTGACGCAACCCGTTGTCATTGCCCAGATGGAGTTTCGCTCCCTCTAAAATAGCACGTGTTTGCAGCAAATCGGGTACGCCGAAGTCAGGAAGAGCCTGCATGCTCATTTTTTCGCGGACTTCATCAGCAAAATGACGTTCACCGGGACCATACAGGAAAATCACTTTTGCCTGATGATGCTCAATCAGCCAATCCGCTAGCAGGGCATAATTTTCCGTGGGCCAGATTTTGTAAGGTTGACGTGAAACCGGTGAGAGGGAAACAGTGAATTCGGATTCCCCAATCCCAAGCTGGTTGAAGAGCTTTGCTGCATAAGCCTGATCCGCTGAACCAGGTTGCATTTCAAGGTTGTAGTTATCCACTTCAACCCCAAGCACCCGCAGCAGCAACCCCTTGTCATGTGCGGAATAAGATGAGCTTGCCAGGTCAACCCGCTGGTGATAGGCCCATGAGCGTCCCTTGAAATTGAAACCGATTCGCATGGATGCGCCTGTAAAAAGGGTCATCAGCGCAGTGCGGGCGTTTCCCTGGAAATCAACGACATGATCGTATTTTCTTTCCCGCAGGGTTTGGTATAATTTCAGGGTTTCGGTGATTGAAGCTCCTTTAGGAAAACACAGCACCTCATCCAGCCACGGATTGTAACGCAAAAGCTGGTCTGAGGGCGCTTCAGTGAGGAAAGAAATGTGTGCCTCCGGGCATGCATTACGGAGGGCCTTGATCGCGGGAGTGGTCATCAACACGTCCCCGATCCTGCGCAACTGAATCAACAGGATCTTCACACCCGCAATCACTGGTCTTCAGTCAGGGCAAAATCCTTGATACGTTCCTCGGTGGAGACAATTTCAACTATCTGCGCGCCAATCTTGTCCTTGCTCACCACCGCGCGTGCTTTCGCAAGCAACTGATCGTTGACCCTGATCTCTAGCAATCCTCCTGCATCTGTTTCCAGTTCAATGATCGATCCTTGTCCAAGCTTGAGGATGGAAGCAATTTCCATCCGGCATCCCCCGAGAATCAGCCGGGTGGTCAAGGGCATGTCGAACAGCTTTTCAAATCGTTCAGCAGGCTTTACCGCGGAATCGGTGTTGCGTGGGTTTTTTTCGCCGGACATCGGGGTCTGCCGCAGAAAGAAAACCGGGTAAGGAGCACAAACAGCTCGCATTCTCGGATTATATTTGATAACACTGTTCAACCTGATACCATAGCATTGAGAAAAAGTAGAACAAGCTGATTCATTTTCCCTGACAAGACTATGTCCCCAAAACAGCAAACCGCGGCGAAACGTTACGTGAAATCACGTCCGAACAAAAGGAACCTGAAAAAAAGAAGACTGCTGATCAGACACAACGTGGAACTCCTGCAGTCACTCGCAAGGAAGTGAACCCGGCATTGTCGCTGGAGGAAATCCTGGGCAGCGTGGAGCTGCGGCAATTGCGTGGAGAAGGACTTCAGCTGCGGGCTTTGCGGCTTTCGGTCGGAAACCGGTTTCCAGCGCTTGCAGAAGATCTGTATAGGCTATGGCGCAACGGGTCCCTCGAGGTGCTGCGCAATTGGGGCGGACTCGAACAGGAAGCAAGCACGGTTGCCTATAGCAGCCGCGCCTGTCTGCTACCCGAAGACCGGCTGCGGCTTGTTGCAGCCCCAGCGCCTTCATCGCTGGTCATTGCCACCTGGAACGTCAATTCGATCCGTTCCCGGATGACACTGCTGCTTGATTGGCTGAAAAAACGTGAACCGGATGTCGTCTGTCTTCAGGAAACAAAGGTAGAAGACAGCGGTTTCCCTGCATGGGAACTGGAGCAGGCGGGATACCAATGCGTCTGGTTTGGGCAGAAAACCTACAATGGCGTTGCGATCCTTTCCAGGCAGCCTCTTGAGGGGGTGAAAAAAGGGTTCAGCAACAGCTATGACGCAGAAAACGCACGCCTGATTTCCGCGACTTTGCACGGCATCAGGATATACAATGTCTACGTGCCCCAGGGGCAGTCTCTTGAATCGGAGAAGTTTTACTACCAACTGCGGTTCCTTGAGGTACTGCTGGTGGAGTTGAAAACTACTTGTTCCCCGGAACAACCGGTGCTGATGCTGGGTGATTTCAATATCGCTCCGGAACCCGGAGACGTCGCCGACCCGGATGCTATGCGTGGACGAGTCAGTTTCCACCCGAACGAACACGCACGGCTGGAACAATTTAGAAAATGGGGGCTGGTGGATCTCTTCCGCAAATTTGAAACACGTGAGCACCAGTTCAGTTGGTGGGATTTCCGCACCCGCGGTTTTGAACGGGGTGAAGGATTGCGCATCGATCTGATCCTCGCTTCGGCTTCAGCCGCAACGCGCGGACGAAGCTGTCACATTGACATTGAAAACCGGGCTGAGGAAAAACCGTCTGACCACGCGCCGGTTTTGTGTGAAATCAACCTTTGATTCCGGGCAGGCGGCATTTGTCCCCCTGCCCAGCGTAAAGACATGAAAGCTACCCGTTCCCTCAGCATCATTCTTGCAGCTAGCCTGATTCTTGCATTTTATCCTATTCAGGGGTTTCCCGCTTCTGAAGACCGGCCGAGTGGTCCGGCAATGATGGTCGACGTCCCGGTGAGAGTGCTGAGCTTGGGCTTGACGGTATTATCGGCGACCCTGTTTGTGATCGCGCTGCCGTTCACCCTTGCTTCCGACAGCACCGGTGCCGCATGGGACGCTTTGGTAGTGGACCCGTTTGAGTTCACCTTCACCCGTCCGCTGGGTCAATTTGACGAATGGCGACGCAAAGAAATCAATTCCGGGGGCCAGGACAAGGACTCGGATTAGAAAGGACAAGCATGTTTCGTAAATCTTTTTCAGGCATAGCGATTGTTGCCGCAATCTTGCTCAGCGTACAGCCGGCTATGGCGGAACTTTTTTCCATCAGCGCCGGAGTTCCTTTAAGTCACAGTTTTTCCGGAACGGACAGTTCCGGGAATGCTTATGAATCCGATGGCGTCAGCGGCTTTTTCATGCACGCAAAACTGCCTATTCTGGTCGGGGTTGGAGTGGAATCATATGAAACAAAATATAAAGATTCAACAATGACACTGGGCACGACGATGTACGACATTTTTTATGTACTGCCGATCCCATTCATCAACCTCACTCTCGGCCTGGGCGCGGGCCAGACTGAATTGAGCAACACCGGTTCGAGCAGTTACGACACCGGCAGCGCAACTCAGTGGTACACCAGCCTCGGCTTTCCTTTTATCGGCATCATGGACGTCCATCTCAGCTACCGCAACGTCACTTCTAAAATCCCGGGACTGTCAGGCACCGCAGAAATGGATGCAAGCGGTACGGTCACCGGCGTCGGCGTGAGTATCGGGTTTTAGCGCAATCCAGAAAGATATTAATGCTTTTCCGGGAGACCATTTTGCGGAAGACCCTGATCACGCTGATCGGCACGCTGGTCGGACTGTTTAGTTTCGTCACGGAGGGCCGGGCGCAGTTTTTCGGCATCAGTGTCGATGGCGCAATCGCCTACAGCACTGCCAAGAAAGAAGTTTCCGGAGGCGCGGTGGGCATCACACACCCGCTGCCCTTGGTGCCGAATTTCGGCTATACAGGTTTCAGCTTCGAAGAAACCGAGGAACAGCAGAGCACAGACGGAAACACTACCGCTTCAATGGCGACAAAGGTTTCAATGAAGACATTGAACCTGTTCTACAACGTCCCCTTCCCGGTGGTATCTATGTCCCTCGGTTTCGGCTACGGGACGATGACCACCGAAACCACTCTGACCAAAACGGTAACCGGGACCGGAACCAACAATGACACCACCAGTTTCGAGACCCCGGTTGCGGAGGGGTTTCTGCACGTCGGTCTTCCATTTTGGAACCTGATTGAATTTCATATCGGCTATCACGTACTTTCCACCGCGGCCATCCAGCGGAACAAGAAAAGCACGATCGACATCAGCGGAATCAGCGGAATTGATTTTCAGAAAAGCAACTACAGCGGAGGCATGAGCACGGTCGGTATTCAGATCGCGTTCTGATGTTTCCCAGTCCGTTTCCGGAATTCATCTCTTTTCACTGCCGACAGCATTCAGCCGAGCCGGAATATCCACCTCACCTGCGGGAAGCCGCCGACATCCTCGAGGCGGCTTCAGAAACCCGGAAGCTGCAGTTTCTCTCCGGACGTTCCTGCGCGCGCCGAGCGCTTGCCCGGTTCGGTTTGGAAAACGTCCCGATTCCAAGAAAAAAAAACTCCCGCGAACCGCTATGGCCGGCAGGTATTCTTGGTTCCATCACACATGCCGGGGATTGGGCCGCCGCGGCAGTTGCCAGGTGTGAAGATGCCGCCGGCATTGGAATAGACCTGGAACAGCTTGACCGCAAAATTGACTTCAACATCCGCCGGCATGTATGTCTGGCAATGGAATCCGAATGGCTGGAATCGCTGAGTGCGGATGATTCTCTGCGCAGTTTGAAGATGATCTTTTCCGCAAAGGAATCAATCTTCAAATGCTTCTTTCCCGGAAGCCGTGTTTATCTCGGCTTTCAGGATGCACAGGTATCCCTGAACGAAGATCGAACATGTTTTGAATTCAGGCTTTTTCGTGACTGCGAGCCCCTTGCTCTCCGGGGATTTCAGCATCACGGAAGAATACAGGTTAAGGACAATATGCTGTTCACTTCTCTGTTCATAAAACATATTTAATATCAATAATTTATCAGTGTTTTCAACAGTTGTCGAAAGTCTTTCGACAGTGATTGAACATTGCTGTTGATTTCCATTGGGTTTTTTCCGTTATTTTGATAGGTTACTGTTTACGGTCAGTATCCATCGAAATCATCAACATCTTGTTCGACAGTCAAAAACTTATTGAAAACAGTAAGTTCCTGACGTTATCAACATTTTCAACAGCTCTACTACAACTGCTGTTTAACAAACATGGAAATTGTAATTAATACCGAAGTGCTCCGTGGGGCGCTGCAGAATATCATTTCCGTCATTGACAAGAGCTACACCAAACCGATTCTTTCCAACTTCCTGATCCGAACACTTGAGGAGGAAGGAGAACAGGATATGGTGGAATTTTCCGCAACGGATTATGAACTGTCCCTGATGGAGCGCGTACCCGCGCAAGTGATTGAGCCCGGCAGCATCTGTATCAATGCCCGGCGGGTATACGACATCGGAAGAGAGTTCCAGGAAGACACCATCCGTTTCCGTTCAACCGAACAGCTTTGGGTCTATGTAACCAGCGGTCCTTCTGAAATGCGGCTGCCATCGGTCGAAGTCGGTCTCTACCCTCAGCCTACGCTTGACACGCTGTCTGAGCGAATCACCATCACCACCCCGGATCTTGCTCAGTGCATCGACATGACTTTGTTTGCCGCGATTACCAATGAATCGCGAAGGAACCTGATGGGAGTTGCGCTGAGTGCAATTGACGATCAAAAAACGCGCTGGCTGTCCACTGATGGGCACCGGCTGGCGCAGATCATCCATCCCGTGGAACAGATGTCTTTCCAACAGGTTCAGGAAGTGATAATTCCCCGCAAAGCGCTGACTGAAATCCGTAAGGTGATTGAGCTGATGGGGGAGAAGGTGGAAATTTCATTCGATGAGAGGGTGGCACAGTTTTCTTCAAACCGGATACATTACAAAACCCGGCTGATAGAGGGGAAATTTCCCAACTGTGATCCGATCATTCCCAAGGATAATCATCTGGTGGCAATCATTGACCGTGAACGGCTGATACATGCATTGAGAATTGTCTCGGCAATCAGCATGGAAAAACTGCGTCCGGTGAAATTTATCCTCAGCCAGGGTGAACTTAAGCTGGAAAGCGAAAAAACCGAGTATGGTGAGGTCAGCGACGAATTTGAAGTGAATTATAATGAAGAGCTTTTTCAAGTTGGTTTCAACACTCGGTATCTGCTGGATGTCCTCAACGTGATGCAATCCGCGGATGTACGCATGGAATTCAAGACCACCATGAGCCCCACCATCCTCAGGGAGCCGGACAACGACGTTTTCCTGTCAGTGCTTATGCCATTGCGGACTGAATGGTAATCCAGGAACTGGATTTAACCAATTTCCGTAATTATGCCGGCAGCCACATTCAGTTTTCTCCGCGCCTGAACTGGATTCATGGGGAAAACGGACAGGGAAAGACCAACCTTGCTGAGTCCCTCCACTACCTTTGCAATCTTGAATCGTTTCGAACGCGCAAACTTGTTCATCTGTTGCAGTCCGGACATGCCGAAGCGGGGCTGAAAGCGTCACTGTTGCGCGGTTCCGTACTCCGCAAGGTTCAAATCCGCATCACCCCTCACGGGAGGCAGGTGTATTTGGACCACTCGTCATTTCAGCGTGTTTCAGAATACATCCTTACTTTTATCGCCCTTACTTTTACCCCTGAAGACGTGGGGCTGTTCCGCAACATGCCCCAGGAGCGCCGCCGGTTTTTCAACCGGGTACAGGCTGTTTTTGATTCAGGATATTTCCGCTTGATTCAGGAATACTCGCAGGCATTGACGCAGAAAAACGCCCTTCTCAAGCGCAAGGAGGCTGACCGGGTTGATGTCTGGAATCGACTGCTCGGGCGATATTCCATACGGCTTGTTCAGCACCGGCGTGCTTTTGTGGAAAAGGTGAACACCACCCTTTCCAGTCAGTATCAGGAAATAAGCGGGCGAGACGAAACCCTGGCGCTGCGTTATCATCCCTCGCTGGCCGGGCGGGAGGAAAACGAGGAATCCTATGCAGCCGAACTGGACAAATTGCTGGAACGGGAACTCCGCGCTGGACACTCAATTTCAGGCCCGCATCGTGACGATTTCCAACTCATGCTGGATGATAAACCGGATCGGAATTTTTTTTCACAAGGGGAGTTCCGGATCACTAATTTGTCTTTAAAAATGACTCTCAATCAGCTATTCTGTAAATCATATCAGTTTCATCCCGTACTGATCTTTGATGATTTGTTCTCCGAACTCGACGAGCGCATGAGCAAAAGGATCGTGAACTACTTTCTTGGACTGGAAAACCAGATTTTCATCACCTCCACCACCCCGCCCATCCACGAAATTTCCGGTAAAGCGTTTCGGGTTTCCCAAGGGAAACTGGTCTGACCCGGAGGATGGCGCTGACCACCCCTGACCCAGATCCCGGCCTTCAGGCTGGAATTTTCTAAACACGCCGCTTTGACGGCCACTCACCGCGACAGGATGCCGCGGAATGCTGAGGAGCATGGAATATGGAAAACGAACTGCTTGATACTTCCGTTTACAACGAATCGAACATCACCGTCCTGGAAGGACTTGAAGCGGTCCGGCTGCGTCCGGGCATGTACATCGGAGGGGTTGATACGGCCGCTCTGCATCACCTTGTTTTCGAAATCATTGACAACAGCATAGATGAAGCCCTGGTCGGATACTGCACGGAAGTGCATGTCATAATCGGCAAGGACCTGAGCATCACCGTCTCAGACAACGGGCGCGGCATCCCAGTAGGCATCCATGAGGAAGAAGGCGTGCCCGCACTGGAACTGATCATGACCAGGCTCCACGCCGGAGGCAAATTCGATTCCTCAAATTACAAGGTTTCCGGAGGGCTGAACGGGGTCGGCGCCTCAGTCGTCAACGCCCTCTCCTCGAAAATGCAGGTTGAGGTTGATCGTGATGGTTTCAAATGGAAACAGGAATACCGGCAGGGAAAGCCGTTTACCGGACTGGAACAGGCTCGGGCCAGCAGTGACACAGGCACACGCACTCAGTTCTGGCCGGATAAGACCATTTTCGATCATGTGGATTTCAGTTATGAAACCCTAGCCCAGCGTCTGCGAGTGCTGGCCTACCTGAACCACGGCATCCTCATTACCCTGCATGACCAGCGCATCGACAAGCGCAAGGAATTCCGCTATGAAGGAGGTTTGACAGCATTTATTCAACACCTCAACCACAACAAAACAGTACTCCATGAAAAACCGGTCTTCTTTTCCGCGGATTCCGAGGGAGTGGATATCGAGGTGGCCCTGCAGTATAACGATACCTACAACGAACGAATCTACTCATTCGTAAACAACATTCATACCACTGAGGGTGGAAGCCATCTTACAGGGTTCAAAGGTGCCCTGACCCGTACATTGAATAACTATATGACTTCCAACAAGATCAGCAACGATCTCAACGAAAACCTCAGCGGAGAGGATGTGCGCGAAGGTCTGGCTGCAGTGATCAGCGTGCGCATGCGGGACCCTCAATTTGAATCTCAGAAGAAAATCAAGCTGACCAACATCGAGATCAAGGGAAAAATTGAAGGCCTAGTGGGCCAGCATTTGGCAAATTTCCTGGAGGAAAATCCACAGGTTGCGAAGAAAATCGTGGCCAAGGCGCTGGATGCGCAACGGGCACGAGTGGCCGCGAAGAAAGCCCGTGAACTGACACGCCGGAAAAACGTCCTGGAAATCAGTTCTCTTCCGGGAAAACTGGCGGACTGCCAGGAAACCGATCCCGCATACAGCGAACTGTTTCTCGTCGAGGGAGATTCAGCCGGGGGTTCCGCGAAGCAGGGAAGGGACCGCAAGAACCAGGCGATACTGCCGCTCAAGGGAAAGATCCTCAACGTCGAAAAGGCGCGTTTTGACAAGATGCTTTCCAATGATGAAATCAAAACCATCATCACCGCGCTCGGCACAGGGATCGGTCAAGAGGATTTTGACATTGCCAGGACCCGCTACCACAAGATCATCATCATGACCGACGCGGATGTCGACGGCAGTCACATCCTCACCTTGATCCTCACCTTTTTTTACAGGCAAATGCCTGAAATAATTGAAAAAGGATACCTCTACATCGCTCAGCCGCCGCTGTATAAAGTGAAGAAGGGAAAAGAGGAGCATTACCTGCGGGACGAGAAGGAAATGTCTGCAATTCTTGTCCGTCTCGGCAGCGCCAAGCTGAAACTGAACGGAAGTGTCCGGGAATTGACTGGAAAAGAACTCGGGGAGACAGTATTGGGAATCAAGCGCTACCGCGACCGTTTCGAACGGCTTTCCACCAACCTCCAGCTGCACATCCTGATCAAGTTGATGGTGGAACGCGGGATTGAGCTGGAACTTGCCGGAGCGGAACAGGTTCTTGAAAAACTGCGGGAGCTGGCAGTGGAAGAGCCGGTGTTCAGTGTGGATGCGGATTATGATCACCCATCCGGAAAGGTGAGCATCGACACTCCTGAAGGAGAACTGGCTGTGACCTTCAATCAACTGGAAAACCTCAGCGCCTACGATTATTCCCAGCTGGTACAGGAACACCGGCGCCTGCGAGAGCAGCTCGGTGAAGGAGGATGGGAAATCGAGGAAACCGGCAAGGAAGTCAGGCACACTTGCCGCAGCTGGTACGAGATTCAGGATTTTGTAACCGACTTCGGCAAGAACGGCATTTATGTGCAGCGCTACAAGGGACTGGGGGAGATGAATCCGGACCAGCTCTGGGAGACCACGCTTGACCCCGAAACCCGCACTCTCAAGCAGGTGACGGTTGACGATCTTGTCGAATCAGACGGCATGTTTACCGTGCTGATGGGGGACCACGTCGAACCTCGCCGCAACTTCATTGAAGAAAATGCCCTGAGGGTGAAAAACCTCGATATCTGAGGGCGCTCCGACCGATGACCCGCACCCACGCCGTTGTGGCCCTCGTCGGTCGGCCGAACGTGGGCAAGTCCACACTTTTCAACCGGCTCCTCCGCCGGCGTTCCGCCATTGTTGAAAAAATCCCCGGAGTGACGAGGGACCGTCATTTCGGGCTGGCCCAATACCGCCGGTATCAATTCCTCGTTGTAGATACCGGTGGTTTTGAACCCGCCGCGGATACTTCCCTGCTGCAGATGATGCGTTTTCAGGCGATCCTTGCGGTCGAGGAGGCGGACGTGGCGCTGATGGTGGTTGATGCACGGGAGGGATGGACCCCTTCCGACGAGGAAATCTACCGCACCCTCAACGAATCCGGGAAACCCCTTTTCCTGGCCGCAAACAAGGCGGACCATCCCGGACTCGACGTCGAGAGCCTCGAGTTCAGCCGCCTGGGAACCGACCGGGTCTACCCGGTTTCCGCGGAACACGACCGCGGGATCGAAACCCTTCTGGAAGCTGTGAATGAGGTGATTTCTCTCAGGCAACCGGAAGAGAGCGTCGATGAAGGGGGGGCTGTCCGGGTTGCGGTGGTCGGCAAGCCGAATGCAGGGAAATCGTCGATAGTCAACGCGCTGCTGCACTCGGAACGGATGATTGTCGATTCCTTGCCGGGGACAACACGCGACCCGGTGGACAGCCTCTGCCGGCATGGAAATCAGGCGTTTCTTTTCGTCGATACCGCGGGCATCCGCCGCAAAGGCCGCGTCAGCTTGAACATTGAGACATTCAGTATCGTCGCCGCCCTGCGAGCAATAGAACGGGCCGAGGTTGCGCTGCTGGTAGTGGATGCGTCCGAACTCGTCACCGAGCAGGTGATGCGTGTTGCCGGATATGTCAATGACCGCAAAAAGGCTGTTGTAATCGTGCTCAACAAATGGGACCTTATCGACCCGCGGCAACTGAGTGTGTCCAACGCGGTGGAAACTGTCCGGGAGCGGATGGGTTTCATTCAATACGCGCCGGTCATTACGGTCAGCGCGCAAACCGGGAAACGTGTATCCTGCATATTCGATGAAATCCTGCGGGTCCGGGAACAATACACACGACGCATTCAGACTTCAGACCTGAACACAGTTCTGCGGCAGATTGTAAGCCGTCATCCTCCTCCAGCAAAAGGTGGAAGGCCGACCAAAGTGTATTACGGGAACCAGATCAGTGTCGCGCCTCCCACTTTTGTCTTTATGACAAACCATCCCGACAAAACCAATTTCTCCTATGACCGTTACGTCACCAATCAGCTCCGCTATTACTTCGGCTTTGAAGGAGTCCCCCTGCGCTTGATCTGGCGTAAAAAATCCTCCGGACGTGCCAAAAAAACCAGGTGAACCTTTTTGTGGTGTGAAATAAAACCAGCTAAGCGGAGGCGTCCGGCAAAAATAAACTTGAACACTTTATGACGCGCATGTGTGATTGCTTGGCGCATTCCGGATTCCTGACCAACTTAATGCTCCATAAAAGTACATGATCCGGAGCGAGAAGCAAGTGACCGGAGTGTTACCGGCGGGCCATTCTTCAGCCTTCAACATTTACCCTGAGCAGCAAAGCAAATGCCTGATTACTTCTGGCGCGGGGTGGACATCCACGGATCTCCGGGTGAAGGGGCGCTGGAGACTTACAACCGCAACACTGGACGGGAACGCTTGTATTCCGAGGGCATGTTCCGTGTGCGAATGTGGAAAATTCCCCGGTACCGCCAGAATGCGCAGATCGGACTGGAGGAACTCGTTTCTTTCCTCGTTCAGCTCCAGCGCATGCAGAAAAGCGGGTTTGAGGTTTACGACGCGATGGATTTCATCATCCGCGAGCAGGAAGACCCGGTACTGGCCTTCGTGCTCTGCCGGGTCAGGGATGATATGCGTGAAGGGGTCTCCCTGAGCGCGGCCTTGCTCAGGCAGAAACAGTTTCCCGTGCTGCTGGGTAAACTGATACGGGTTTCGGAAACATCGGGTCAAATGCGGGAGGGAGTGAACCTGCTGCTTGAGTATTTCCAGTCTCAGCTCAAGGTACGCAGGGAACAACAGCGGATGCTGAACTACCCCCTGGTGGTTTCGGGCCTGTTCCTGCTGCTTTCACTTGGAATGCTATGGTATGTTGTCCCCATGTTCCAGCGCATGTATGGTGTACTCGGGCAGGACTTGTTCTGGCTCACGCGGGGGATGGTCATTCTCAGCAATTCGATGCATGAATACCCCTGGCGCTGGCTGCTGGGCTGTTTGTCTGCTGCCGGGCTGATACTGTTCAATTCCAGGTTGTTCGGGTGGCGTTGGCTGCTGGCTTTTCTGCCAGGTATCCGCAATCTTGAGCAATCGGTGCGCATGCTTTTCTATGCTCGCTCGTTGGAAATAATGCTGCGTTCAGGCGTTCGTTTGCGGGAGGCGCTGATGCACGGTGAAAGCCTGTTTCCCCAGCATCTGCGCAAACAGGTGCAAAAAGTGAGGGAAATGGTGGATGCTGGGAGGCCTTTGCCGGATGCCTTTGCGGCATATCCGGGGTTTCCTCCTTTTTTTTTGCGTCAGTTGTCTCTTGGAGAGAGCAGTGGTCATCTCGTCTCTGGGTTTGCCCGCATCAGCAGTCACTTCGAGGATCTTCTAGAGAAGCGCATGTCCCGCCTGAACGCGCTCATCGAACCGCTGTTCATGGTATTCATCGCAATGGCGGTGTTGGCGTTTTTGCTTTCGCTCTACTTGCCGCTGTTCCGCATGGCCGAACACTTCTGATTCAAAACGGTGCTTCAATGCCGTCGTATTCTTGTGCCAACTGAATCCATGACGGGCCGTCGGGGTGATGTACCAGGTAGTCCGGATTGTGCCCGAGTCCGATTTCCAGAAGACGGATGAGCAGTTTTGCGGTCAGCCCCCAAATGTCGTATTCCCCATACTGAAAATGGTGTGAGATGACTGGAATACTCCTGCGTCTCAGTTCCTCCGACCAGTGATTCTCAGGGTTCATCAGAAATGCGAGAGGGACTTCAAACACTGATTCAATCTCCATCGGGTTGAGACGTGGGATGAAGGAGGATGAGATCCATCCGACAAAAGGGGTCACCAGGTAATGGTGCAGCGAAATTATCTGGTCCAGGGTCCCGAGGATTTCCACCTGGTCCGGGAGAAGCCCGATTTCTTCCCGGGTTTCCCTTAACGCGGTGTGCAGCGCGGAAGGATCTCCCGGGTCCTGTTTCCCTCCCGGAAACGAAACCTGTCCCGAATGAGAACGCAGCGCGTCGGCTCGCCGGGTTAAAAGCACCCGAATTTCCCCTCCTCGTTCCAGCAGGGGGATCAGTACCGAGGCACGTTTTTGCGGATGCGGGTTTTGCGGAGGATGGTGCAGGGACAATCCGGAACGTATCTGCTCCAGGGATGAAGGAGGCATCAGGGTTTGAAGAAGCGGGTTTGGTTTTCCTGCCAGTAGCGTTTCACCGCCTCGATCACTGCCTGGCCTGAGCGGTGGCATGTTTTCGCGTACGGAGCAGTGAACCTCATGTTCTTCTGCATGGTGTGACCCATCAAGTCACGGTCGAGCGAGCCGTCCAGGACATAGCATTGCGAACGTATCGCTTCAAGCGTGGGGGCCAGCGGGAGGCACTGGTTCAGCAGTTCCACGCAGGAGAAAGCGGGAAGCTGGAAATGACCGTGTGCTTCAAGCACGGAACTGAGGGCGTTGATCGATGCCTGCACGCTGAGCAGACAGCTTTTATCCGGGGAGGTCCTGATGCACCCTTTCGCGGTTTTCAGGTCATCCTGACACTGCATCCAGGAAACACGCCCGCGCCGGACGGTCCGTTGGGAAATTTCAGTCTTCTGCATGACCGGCAGGGGTCGTTGCGTTTTTCCGCAAACCCGGGAGGAAACAGTGCCGTGCGAGATACTCCTCCATCTTTTTCAAGGTTTCGGGGTCCGTTAACGGGTTTTCCGTTTCCAGGCTGCGTTTCAAATGCGATCGGATTTCATGGATGGTGATGAGGGCATGCACGGGAATGCCGGTTTTATCTTCAAATTGTATTTTGGCATCGGCCCCCTCAGCGGACAATTCCATCCGGTCCAGGGCGACCAGCACCGATGAAACCTGTGTGCCAAAATGCCGCTTCACCATTTCCACCGCTTCTATTTTCGTCCGTCCATCCGTGATGACATCATCAACCAGCACGATTGTGTCTTGGGCGTGCGGTGTTTTCCCCACAAACAGTCCCTGATCTCCATGTGTTTTTTTCTCTTTGCGATTGAAAAAATATCCGATATCCTTTTCAACAACACTGGACAGCGCCTGCGCGACGGCGACGCATAGCGGGATGCCCTTGTAAGCGGGGCCGAAAACGGAAGTGCATTCAGGGCTTTTTTCGCGGATTGCATCGGCATAGAAATCCCCCAGGCGGCTTATCAATCCCCCGCTGTTGAACTGGGTGGCATTGAAGAAATAGGGTGAAACCCTCCCGCTCTTCAGCACGAAACTGCCGAATTGCAGTGCGCCTGCTGAAATCAGAAACCGTGTGAAGGCCTGTTTGTTATCTTGCATAGGATTAATGTACGGCAATTCACTCTTGCCCCGTCTTCCTTTGGGAGCCGGCAGCGGTAAAAGTGATCACGGGACGGGACGGTTTCAGGATTTGTGACGGAGCGCCTGTCCCCGGGATTTTTTGCTTGAACGGACAACGACCCAATGATAGCAACGGATTGGCGTGAAAGACAAATCCTCACTGCTTTTTTTAAGTGAATTAGGGGATGGGGAAACCCTCTATTGAATGTAAAATTTAAATGGACACAACCCGCGAGCAAAAACTGAAGCGTGTAATCGAAGGTTTGATGGTGTCCTACCGGGAACATCCTGAAATTGAACGCATCGGCAGTGTCGCCCTGCCCGCCAAGGACAGTATCGTTCAACTAGTTGAAGACATCATGGTGCTGCTCTTTCCGGGATTGATCCGTCAGGAATCCTTCGATTTCCTCAACCTCCCATACCTCGTGGGGCAGAAGGTGGTGTCGATCTTCGAACGCCTGGAGGAATATATTGACCAAGTGCTTTGCTGGAGGGACTCACATGAGGGTGCGGATTGTCGTGAGAACCAGCATTTCAGCGATCAGGTGGAAGAGATCATCTTTCATTTCTTCGAATACCTGCCAGGTTTGCGTGAAATCCTTGCCGAAGACGTGGATGCCATCTTGCGCGGCGATCCCGCTGCCGTCAGCAAACGGGAGATAGTCCTGGCCTATCCCGGGCTGCAGGCAATCGGAGTTTACCGGATAGCCAATTTTCTGCACAACCAGGGAGTTCCCCTGATTCCGCGCATCATGACCGAACACATCCACTCCGAGACGGGAATCGACATCCATCCCGGAGCAACCATTGGACGCGGAGTGATGATCGATCACGGTACGGCGGTGGTTGTCGGGGAAACGAGTTTAATCGGCAACGATGTGCGCATCTACCAGGGTGTGACGCTGGGCGCGCTCAGTCCGGAAAAATCCGTCAGCACCCCCGAGAAGAAAAGACACCCGACCATTGAAGACGGGGTTATCATTTATTCCGGCGCCACTATCCTTGGAGATGTCACCATCGGCGCCAACTCTGTTATCGGAGGGAATGTCTGGCTTGTGCATGATGTGGATCCCAACAGTCGTGTCTATTTGAAAGATGCGTCTCAAATGCAGGAGATACGGTCCAAACCGGCGCTGCTTAAAACCGGGGGAGAGTGATTGGCTGTGCGGAGTGCGCAGTTGATAACAGACAGAGAGGACGGGATTAACCTCCCCCCTCAAAATTGGGTTGACTTGATACCCTGATTGGCTAAAGTTTCGCATGTTTCTCTCAGGTTAGTGTTCCGGCAATGGTGTTGCCTGGACCATGCAGTGGAATGATCCTTATCACCTTTCAATAGGTCCGGAAATCCCGGGATATAAACCTTTGAGAGAATGATGCTTCATCTACGACAGGATACCGGCATTCGGTCCCTGTAGGTTCAGACACCGGGATTGACTTCCTGCAACAACTAAAAAGGGAAGCCTGACATGAGTGATTTGAAAACCCAGGAACGGGTTGTCACTGAAACAAGGTCAAAACTGAAGCCTCCGGTAGGCTACAAGGTCCTGCTGCATAACGACAACTACACAACCATGGAATTCGTGGTGTATATCCTGGAATCCGTGTTTCATAAAAACCCCACCGACGCGATGCGGATCATGCTGCATGTGCATCAAACCGGCATTGGCGTCTGCGGGGTCTACAATTTCGAAGTAGCGGAAACCAAAGTGGGGGAGGTCCATGATTTGGCCAGTCAGTATGAATATCCCCTGAAAGCAACCATGGAAGAAGCCTGATACAGGAGCCTCATGTTTACCCGAGATTTGGAAATGTGCCTGATGGCGGCCCAGAGCGAGGCCAAGGACCGGCAGCACGAATACCTCTGTGTCGAACATATCCTTTACGCACTGCTGCATCATGATGCCGGGATTCGCATCATCCGCAGCTGTGGTGGAAATGTTGACCGCATCAAGCAGGACCTCGAGGAGTTCTTTGCCCAGCAGGAAACTATCGAGGAAGACAACTCCCCGCAGCAGACCCGTGCGGTTCAGCGGGTCTTGCACCTGGCCATAATGCACGTCAACAGTTCCGGGAAGGCTTCCGCTGATGTAGGCGACATCCTTGTCGCCATCCACCGCGAATCGCAGTCCTATGCTTCATATTTCCTGCAAAAAGAAGGCATCACGCGTCTGGACCTGCTGAATTACATCTCCCACGGAATCGCCAAGGTTCCGGTTGAGGAAGAGGACGAATCCCTCGATTATGAAGGTGGCGATGAAGATGAAAGCGGGCAGAAGCGCACTGAACATGACCCACTCAAGCTGTACACGCTCAACCTCACCAAACAGGCGGAGGAAAACCGGCTGGACCCGCTTATCGGGCGGGAAAAGGAACTGCAGCGCACAATCCAGATCCTTTGCCGCCGTCGGAAGAACAATCCGATTTATGTCGGCGATGCCGGAGTCGGCAAAACCGCAATTGCCGAGGGTTTGGCGCTGATGATTCACAGTTCGTCTGTTCCGGAACTGCTCGAAGGGGCGGAGATTTTTTCACTCGACATCGGCGCCCTGCTTGCGGGCACCAAGTTTCGCGGGGATTTTGAACAGCGCATCAAGGCGGTGCTGAAATCGCTGCTGAAAAAACCGCGTTCCATCCTCTTCATCGACGAAATCCACACCATCATCGGCGCCGGCGCCACCAGCGGAGGTTCGATGGATGTTTCCAACCTGCTCAAACCGGCGCTCTCAAAGGGGGAAATACGCTGCATCGGCTCCACTACCTATGAGGAGTACAAGAAGGTTTTTGAGAAGGACCGCGCGCTTTCCCGGAGGTTTCAGAAAATCGACATCATCGAACCTTCGGTGGGGGACACGATTCAGATTCTCAAAGGACTGAAGCCCAGATACGAGAAGCATCACCAGCTGCGCTACACGCATTCGGCGCTGAAGACCGCGGCGGAACTTTCCGCTAAATACGTCAACGACCGTTTTCTTCCCGACAAGGCGATCGACGTTATTGACGAAGCCGGGTCCCTGGTTCGTTTGATCCCGGGAGCGAAGCGGAAAACAGTGAACCCGATGGACATCGAACGAGTGGTCGCGGGCATGACGCGCATTCCAATAGAAAAGATGACTTCAACGGACAAGGAACGCCTGCGTGATCTGGAAAAAGAGTTGAAGATGCAGGTTTTCGGCCAGGACAATGCGATTGGCATTCTCACCCAGGCAATCAAGCGTTCACGCGCAGGGCTGCGCAATCCGGAACAGCCGATCGGTTCTTTCCTCTTCACCGGGCCGACAGGTGTGGGCAAAACCGAACTGGCCAAGCAGCTTGCGTTTATCATGGGGGTCCACTTCCAGCGTTTCGATATGAGCGAGTACATGGAGAAACACACCGTTTCCCGTTTGATCGGCGCGCCTCCTGGTTATGTCGGTTTTGACCAGGGTGGTTTGCTCACCGACGCGGTGCGTAAAAACCCCCACTGTGTCGTCCTCCTCGACGAAATCGAGAAAGCGCATCCGGACATCTTCAACATCCTCCTGCAAGTGATGGATCACGCGACACTCACCGACAACAACGGCCGCGAGGCGGATTTCCGCAACGTGGTTTTAATCATGACTTCCAACGTCGGGGCCAAGGAAATGAGTTCCTCGGTGATCGGGTTCGGCAGCAGCATGCCCAAATCCCCTTCAAAACAGGCAATCGAAAAAACTTTCAACCCCGAGTTCCGCAACCGCCTGGACGCAATCGTTCCCTTTTCCGGGTTGCCGGAGAAAGTGGTGCTGATGATTGTCGACAAGCTGCTGGTCGGGCTTGAGGTGAAACTGCAGCCACAGAAAGTGGTGATTACTGTTTCCGAACCGGTGAAGGCTTGGCTGGCAAAGAAAGGATACGACCCGATGTTCGGGGCACGGCCGATGGCGCGCGTCATCCAGCAGGAGATAGAAACCGTGCTGGCGGACGAGGTACTCTTCGGCAAGCTGCAAAACGGGGGACAGGTTTCCATCAGCATGAAAGCCGACAAACCACGTTTCAAGTACAGCTGAATCCCGGTTTCTGGTCCTGAAAACCCTGCTTCCAGAACGCCAAACATTTCTTCCCATGTCGTATTTCCTCTACAGCGGCCACCTGGAATGTGGCCGGGAAGCGGAAATGGAAGGCGAGGAAGCACGGCATCTGCTCAAATCACGCCGCACGAGGCCCGGGGACCGCTTCGAAATCCAGGATTTTGCCGGTAATCGTTTTCAGGCCAGGTTGATTCACGGTGACCGGGATCAGGTGCTGATCCTTCCGGAAACACGGCTGGAAACGCCTGCTGAATCACCATTGATGCTGGAACTGTGGCAGGCGCTGCCCAAGGAAAAGGCGCTGGACTGGATCCTGCAGAAAAGCGTTGAACTCGGTGTAACCCGCATCATACTTTTCCGCGGGCGCCGTTCCCCAAAGGGGCATCGCCATTTAGATGCGGCACGCTCGCTGGAGCGCTGGAAGCGCATCATGGTGGAAGCCTGCAAACAGTGCGGCCGCCGTAATCCTCCGGAATTGTTCTGGTTCCCTTCCCTGGATCAGGTTTTAGACAGGTCTTCAACGGCGGCCCGCGGCTGGGTGCTCAGCCAAGCGGGGGATGATCCGCGGGAGTGGAAGGAACCGGTCCGGGATCGGGTTGTGCGGGAGACCCAGCGGCTGCTGGTTGGTCCGGAAGGGGGGCTGCACCCCGATGAACTTGAGGTTGCCCGGAATGCGGGAATGCGTCAGCTGCGCCTGGGACCCAGGGTAATGCGCGCGGAAACCGCCGCGGTGAGCGCGGTCGCCATTCTGCAATTCCTGCAGGGGGATTTAGGGGGAGAGAGGAATTATTTATGAACGAATATCAGTGAAGGAGAAATAATAAACCCGTCTGAGACCCAAAAACGGCATGTTTAGGTGGAGCCATTAGGCCGAACATGGGTGGCGCCATTAAGGTGATCCGTGACAATTTTTCAAACGAATTTCCAGGGCATTTCACAACGCTCTTGAAAATGCGCAAAAAAACTGTGCCCTTCCGAAAGAACTCAATCTCCGCGAACAAGCCGACTTTCTTACCGCTTCGGTCCTGGGAATGTATGTCATGATCAGGGCAAAAGCACCTCTGGAATTTATCGTAAATGCAGGTCGAACAGCAATAATGCACCTTGAAAGCCTGTCCAACTCGTAGTGATATCAGCTACTTCTTCACCACAGGACACCTCCAGATAGCCAGCTGCTTTTCGTCAGTGATGCATATTTGACAGGTATCTTTCATCTGTACGGTTTGTATGTCAGCTTTTTCTCCGGCAATGAATTCTTAAGGATAAACTTTTTAAAGAGGACTTTTTACGGGTTCATCAACATTGTCTTTCGCTTTGAGTGTGGAAATGCGATTTTCAACAGGAGTTTGATTCAACAATTATCAAGGAGTAAAGATGAAACGAGTTTTGCTGATGCTGCTCGCGGGATGTTTGAGCGCATCGATGCTGATGGCCAAGGGTTCCATCCGCGGACATTATGACGTCGTCGGTACCGTGCCGGCTCCCAACAGCGTGGAGAAAGTGATCTTCGAGGAATTCCTCAATTTCGGCTGCCCGCACTGCAACAATCTCTTCAAGGCTTCACGCGCGTTCCGCGAACAGCTGGAGGGAAAAGTTGTATTCCATGACATCCCCATCACTTTCCGCGGTCAGGATGACGCGCCCCTTCGTCTTTACTATGTTGCCCGCAAAATCGGCAGAGGTATTCAGGTCAAGGAGGAACTTTTCAAAGCACGCTTCACGCATGGTGTGGACGTCTTCGACCAGGGAATCGTCAACTACCTGGCCCGTTCACTCGGAATGGCGGAGGAATACCGCGGACAGCGCGACGCGGAATGGGTAAACCGACTGATTGCCGAAGGCGAACGTAAGGCACAACTCTACGGAATCACCGGCACCCCGACGGTGGTCCTGCAGCAAAGCCTGAAGATGAACATCGGCAGCTACGGGTCCATGGAGCGTTTTACCGAAAAACTCCCGGAGACCATCGAAGACCTGCTCGCGCGTTGATGCGCAGCCGAAATTTGTTGCTCAAACCGCGGGGAAATGAGAATGGAGGACGGCAAAATGAAATCCTCCACATGCGCACCCACTGATCCCCCCGACTCCGCGCCTCCGGTTTACGAGAAGCTGAAACGGCTTCCGGACCTTCCCGGGGTGTACCTCTTCAAAAACACTGGCGGGGACGTCCTCTATGTCGGCAAGGCGAAATCCCTGCGCAGCCGTGTGCGTTCCTATTTCCAGGGTTCCGCGTCTCACAACATCCGCATCCAGATCATGGTGTCGCTGACGCACGATGTTTCGTTGCTGATCACAGACACCGAAGCGGAGGCGCTGATCCTCGAGGAACAGCTGATCAAAACCCACCTTCCGCGTTACAACGTTTCCCTCAAGGACGACAAGTCATATCCCTACTGCAAGCTGACGGTTAACGAGATGTTTCCTCGGCTTTTCCTTGTACGGGAGAAGCACGACCAGAACGCGGAATACTACGGGCCGTTTCCCTCGGTCAAAGATGCGCGCCAGGTGCTGCGCATGGTGTACCGCTACTTTCAGCTTCGCACTTCTGAGATGGAACTCAACGGCAGGAAAACCTACCGCCCCTGTCTCAACTACCAGCTCAAGCGCTGTCTAGCGCCCTGCCGCGGTAATGTACCGGAGGAGCAGTACCGCGAAGTTGTGCGCCAGGTGCGCCTGTTCATGCGCGGGCGCCACCAGGAACTGCTGACTGAAATTCAGCGGCGCATGCGTGAAGCGGCGCTGAACCTGGAATTCGAAAAAGCGGCGATGCTTCGTGACCAGGCAAAAGCCCTGCGGCGCATATTCGAAAAGCAGACGGTACTGGACGCAAAAGGAAACGATCAGGATGTGTTCAACCTCTTCCGTGAAGCGGAAAGCGCGGGCATCCAGGTGCTCTTCATCCGCAACGGAAGGCTGCTCGGCACCGATTTCTTCTACTACGAAGAGTGCGGACAGGTCAGCGACGACAACCTGCTCGGGCAGGTGCTCAACCGCATCTACATGAACGAAAAGGCGGTGATGCCCCGCGAGATCCTGCTGCCCTTCCGCTATTCCGACGAAAAGGTGTTGGAGGGAGCGCTGAATGAAAAATCAGACCGGTGTGTGCGCGTGCTGCGGCCCCAGCGCGGGCGTAAGCGGGAACTGGTGACGATGGCCTACACAAACGCCTGCATGAACCTCAAGGAGCAGCGCGCCCGTACTATGTGCGATGACGAGGTACTCTCAAGGGTGCAGCGGGCGCTGCATCTGAAACACCTCCCGGTTACAGTTGAAGCGTTTGATATTTCACACCTTTCCGGAACTATGACGGTGGCGTCCATGATCTGCTGGAAACGTAACCATGCCTCCCGCCAGGATTACCGCAAGTACCGCGTCAGAAGCGCGGCGGGTCCGGATGATTTCGCCTCGATGAAAGAGGTGCTTACCCGTCGCTACAAACGCGTGCTCAACGGGGAACTGCCGCTGCCGAACATGATCCTCATCGACGGAGGCAAAGGGCAGGTGAACATTGCCGAAAAGGTGCTTGCTTCCCTCGGAATTCCGATCGAGCGCATCGACCTCATCGGCCTCGCCAAAGGACGTTCTGAGCGGAAACGGGTGAAAGGCCCGCCCAGGTTGGTAGATTTCGAGTATGTCGTCAAACCGAACATGAAAAACGAAATCCGCCTCCACCGGAATTCTGCGGAACTGCACTTTCTGCAGAAAATCCGCGATGAATCCCACCGCTTCGCCATCCAGTTCCAGCGCCGGCTCAAACGCAGCGAAGACCTGCACTCTGTGCTGGAAGACATTCCAGGGGTAGGTCCGGAACGCAGGAGGCGTCTGCTCAAACATTTCGGCAGCCTGACCTCACTCAAAAAAGCGAACCCGGATGACATCCTCATGGTTCCCGGGATCTCAGGGGCACTGGCACAAACAGTTCACGAATTCCTCCATCCACATACCACTGAATCGGGTTCCGCGACCAAATGAAAAGTGGTCATTGGCAAGGTCATGTACTTGAAACGTTGACGCGGACAAGCTCCGAAAATATCTTCCATGAAATTAAGAACAGCGCCAAAAATATTGACTTCCCCCGGTTAATGCGGCATCATTACAGGTTTAAGCGTCCCCATCGTCTAGTCTGGCCTAGGACATCGGCCTTTCACGCCGACAACAGGGGTTCGAATCCCCTTGGGGACGCCACCTTCCAACCGCGGCAAGCGGCATCCATCACTTCCTCCCGGGGACGTAGCTCAGCTGGGAGAGCGCAACGCTGGCAGCGTTGAGGTCAGGGGTTCGATCCCCCTCGTCTCCACCAAATTCCTCCAAATACAAATTGAAGTGAGGTCAAATTATAATTGAAGGACAACCTGCTGAGCTGTATCCCATCGCTCTTGCTGCTTTCAGCGCTTCCTTATTTTGTGAGGGTTTCCGCATTCGCGGAAATGAACACCATCATTGGTTCAAATTCTTAACCCACTTCCTGCAGGATTTATCCAAACTGTTTTGCAAAAAAGGTGGGCAATATTCAACCCATTCACCGGTTATAGGGTCGCGTTGAACTGGTTCATCCCATATGTTTTTGGAACAGCTTGTACTGGAAATTGAGAGCAGAAGCGCTGCGGTAGCGGGAACAAGGAATTTCATCGGAGGAACTCTAATCCGGTGCTTGGTCATGATACCCAAACTACTTCAATCCCCCAAACTCTTCAAGAGGGGTGGCGGGAGCAAAAGAATCCATAGTTGTGAAGTATGACGATGAAGGGAAAAGCAGTACTAAACCGTGAGGATCAATGGAATCCGGGACCGGGATTACGAACGACTGAGAGTAGTCTTGACATCTCACTCATACCCCCATAGGGTATAAGAAGCATTGGGCGGAAGATGACTGCCCTGTAAATGCTTTTAACCCAAAAAAAGACACAGGAAGGCAAGAAAGAAATCTTAAGTGACTAAACAGGAATTTTATAAAGTGCATACATATCAGCAGGTTGAGTCATGGATGCCGTCAGCGAAGATAAGTTAATAGAAGGTGGAACAAACAATGATGGCGCACGGGAAGGAATTCTGGACCTGAAAGGCCTGCGCTGCGCGGGCTGCGCGAGTTCGGTGGAAAAAACGGTGAGGGGGTTGAACGGGGTGGAAACCGCGGAAGTCAACTTCGCCACTTCACGGCTGCATTTCCGTTTTGACCCCCTCGAACTGCGGACGGATCAGGTCATCAGCGCGATTGGTGAAAGCGGGTTTGAGGCGTTTGTGCCGGAACCGGTGCAACAGTTGAGCCTGGAAATCGAAGGGATGCGCTGTGCCGCATGTGTCAGCTCGGTGGAAAAGGTGGTGAGCGCGCTGGGTGGAGTGGAGTCCGCGGAAGTCAACCTGGCGCTGAACCGGGGCGCGGTTATGTACCAACCGGACCGGGTGACCCCAGCGGAAATTGAATCCGCCATTGAAAACGCGGGGTTTGTGCCCAAGCGCCTTTGTGAAGGCCATGCGGTGGCAGAACCGGCGGAGCGTCATGATGAGGAATACCGTGGCAGCAAATCCTCCATGCTGCTTGCGTTGGGGTTCACCGTCCCGCTGGTTTTGCTGGCCATGGGGCCGATGCTGGGGCTGCCGCTTCCCGATTTTCTCGCGCCAGGAATATCACCATGGACCCACGGCCTGGCGCAACTGGCGTTGACTCTGCCGGTTTTCTGGGCGGGAAGGGTGTTTTACCTGAACGGACTGCCGCTGCTCTGGCGCCGAGCCCCGAACATGGATTCGCTGGTCGCGCTCGGCACCTTGGCGGCCTTCGGATACAGCGTCTGGAACCTGGTGTTCCAATCCGGGCAATCAGGCCTGTATTTTGAAACCGCGGGGGTGATAATCGCCCTTATCCTGGTCGGCAAAACCATGGAAGCTAAAAGCCGCGGCCGCGCGACCGAAGCGATCAGTGCCCTGCTGAATCTGCAACCCCAGGAAGCGATGCTGCTCCGCAATGGCGGGGAGGTCCCGATTTCAGTCGACCTGCTGCAGCCGGGTGACGTGGTGCGGGTGCGTCCCGGAGGTTCGATTCCCGCTGACGGTCTCGTACAGGAAGGCGGCAGCGAGGTTGACGAATCGATGATCACCGGGGAAAGCATGCCGGTGGAAAAAGCCGCTGGGGACGAAGTAACCGGGGGTACGATCTGCGTCAACGGGATGCTGATTATGCGCGTTCGCCGGGTCGGCGCCAACAGCACGCTGTCGCGCATCATCCGCATGGTCGAGGATGCGCAGTCCGGAAAAGCCCCGGTGGCGCGGCTGGCAGACCGGGTTGCCGGGGTTTTCGTGCCGCTGGTGCTCGTGATTGCAGCGCTCACCGGAATACTGTGGTGGGCTGCCGGAGCGCCCGCGGAAGTAATTTTCACCCACATGGTGGCGGTGCTGGTGATCGCCTGTCCATGTGCACTCGGGCTTGCCACCCCGATCGCAATCCTGGTCGGAACTGGGACCGGGGCGCGGCACGGGATCCTTTTCCGCAACGCCGCCTCCCTGGAAGCCATGCAGCGTCTGGACGCGGTGATGTTCGATAAAACCGGAACCCTCACCGAGGGGCGTCCCGCTGTGACCGGCATCCACCCTGTGAATTCGCGGGATGAAGCCGGATTACTGCAAATCGCCGCGTCCGCGGAACAGGGTTCGGAGCATCCCTTTGGCCGGGCCGTTGTGAAAGAAGCGCAGGATCGAGGTCTCACCCTGCGTGCGATAAGCGATTTTGAAGCTTATGCCGGGTTCGGAATCAGCGCCCGTGTCGAGGATCACGAGGTTGTCATCGGCAATGCGGAACTGGTTCGGGAACGGGGGAATCCTGAAGCCCTACCCGCGGGATGGGATAACGCCGCAGAGGAAGGCACAACCGTCTGGGTGGTAGTCGATGGCGCCCCGGCCGGAAGGCTGATCCTTGCTGACGCATTGCGTCCGGAAAGCCCTCGCGCGGTACGCCGGCTGCAGAAACTGGGTTTGAAAACGGTGATGCTGACCGGAGACCGTGAATCGGTCGCGCATTCCATCGCGCGGAAAGTCGGTGTTTCCGAGGTGCGGGCCGGACTGCTTCCCGAAGACAAGGTCGATGTGGTCCGTGAATTCCAGTCCGGCGGACTGAAGGTGGGGATGATCGGTGACGGGGTCAATGACGCCCCCGCGCTTGCAGCGGCGGAAGTCGGCATCGGCATGGGTTCCGGAACCGATGTTGCGCTGGAAACCGCGGACATGGTGCTGATGCGCAGCGACCTCGGTCACCTCGCCGATGCGTTTCGTTTGGGCAGGGCGACGCTGGTGAATATCCGCCAGAACCTTTTCTGGGCTTTCGGATACAACGTGCTCGGAATCCCGGTTGCGGCGGGGTTGCTGGTCCCTTTCGGAGGCCCTGCGCTGCATCCGGTGTTTGCCGCCGCGGCGATGGCTCTCAGTTCTGTTTCTGTAGTCACCAACGCTTTGCGCCTGCGGCGTTTCCGCTTCAGCGGTTCGTCCTACCAAACCTTTTGATCGCATAGAGAAAACGAATTTCGGCTTGCTCCGCGCGGATTTTCTGCGATTCTCAGTTTATCGCTTAGCTGCCTGTATAGGATTGCCACTGAATCCAGGTGTACAAACTCCCTGTTGACTTATCCTGCCAAAAAAATCCTGGTTGTCGATTCCCCCGTGTTTCAGCGCAAGCCGGTGGTCCACCTGCTGAAACGCCTGGGCTTCAGTGAAGTTGGAGAAGCAGAAAACTGCGCTGAGGCGCTGATCAGGCTGCGCACCGAACCGCATGACTGTGTTATTTGCAGCCGGGACCTGCCCAAACCGGACGGTCTGGCACTGCTGAAAACGATCAGGAAGGACCCTGAACTAAAGAGGCTGCCGGTGCTGCTGATTTTTCAAACAGCGGACCAGGAGCAGATTGTACCGGCTGCACGAGCGGGAATGGACGGCTACCTGGTCCGCCCTTTCGCTTTAGAAGATTTGGAAAACATGATGCGGCGGACCCTGCCCGTGATTCCGTCAGCGTAATGATAGACCAGCGGCAATAAACGGATGAAATGTGGCAGGGTCGGAATCGCGGAGCAGACCTCACTCGTCCACGACCAGGCGCTGGGTTTGGACACCGAGGTTTTCCACGCCCAGCCGCATAGTTTGGCCGGGACTCAGGTACACCGGTTCGGGTTTCTGACCCATGCCCACCCCGGGCGGTGTTCCGGTTGAGATCACGTCTCCCGGATGCAGGGTGAAGAAGCCGCTCAGGTAATGGATCAGAAATGCCACACCATAAACCATCGTGCGCGTGTTTCCGTCCTGGTAGCGGCGTCCGTCCACTTCAAGCCAGAGGTCCAGGTCCTGCGGGTCGCCTGCTTCGTCCGGGGTGACCAGCCATGGACCAGTCGGGCCGAAGGTGTCGCAGCTTTTGCCCTTCACCCACTGCCCCGAGCGTTCGAGCTGAAATTCCCGCTCTGAGACATCATTGACCACGCAGTATCCCGCAACATGCTCAAGCGCGGAGGTTTCATCGACATATTTCGCGGTCCTGCCGATCACCACCCCAAGTTCCACCTCCCAGTCGGTCTTACGGGAGCCGCGCGGGATGATCACGTCATCGTCCGGTCCGCACACCGCGCTGTTGGCTTTGGCGAAGATGATCGGTTCAGGGGGGACTTTTGCCCCTGTTTCTTCGGCATGGTCTGAGTAATTGAGCCCGATGCAGATAAACTTTCCGATGTTCGCGACGCAGGGGCCGATGCGTGGATTTCCGGAAACAGCTGGCAAAGACGCCCAATCGGCGTTCTTTAGGGTTTCCAGGTTTTCCGGAAGAAGTGTGTTGCCGCCGATGTCTTCAACCATTCCTGACAAATCACGGATTATGCCGGAGTCGTCCAAAAGTCCTGGTTTCTCTTCACCTTTGTTTCCGTATCTCAATACTTTCATGGGCTTTTTTGAATATACACAAGGTTAATCAGATTGTCATGCCTCCATCGACATTCCACTCCGCGCCGGTGGCGTATGCGGATTCATCGGATGCGAGGTAGACGGCGATGGCCGCGATTTCCTCCGCCGTGCCGAGACGCCCCATCGGCTGGCGGGCAACAAAGGCGGCGCGCACTTTGTCAGGGTCCCCGCCCTGCGCCGCGATCCGTTCGTCAAGGGAGGGGGACTGTACTGTCCCGGGGCAGATGGCGTTGCAGCGGATTCCCTTTTTAATGAAATCAATGGCGACCGATTTGGTCAGCCCGATCACCGCCGCCTTGGTTGTCCCATAAACAAAGCGGTTGGGTACGCCCTTGACGCTGGAGGCAACGGAAGCCATGTTTATGATGTTTCCCCCTTCGGTTTCCAGCATTGAGGGAAGAAAAGCATGCAGCATGCGATACATCGAGCGCACATTGTGATTAAATGAGAAATCCCAATCTTCCTCACTGCAATCCAGCAGCGTGCCGTGGTGAACGAACCCGGCGCAATTGAAAAGCACATCAACCGGACCGGTTTCGGCAGCAAAAGCCCTGATTGCATCTGCGTCGGTTACATCCAGTAGCTTTGTCCGGATACGCGGAGTTTCGTTTTTCAAGGTTGCGAGCGTTTCCCGGTTGATGTCGGTAGCAATGACGTCTGCTCCTTCCGCTGCAAAAGCGATGGCGCAGGCGCGGCCGATTCCCTGTCCCGCGGCGGTGATTACCGCTGTTTTGCCTGTAAGTCTTGCGGACATTGTTGGTGTTCTGGACTATGACAGAATGTCAGGTTAAACAGTTAATTTGTTGATGCAGCCCCAAGTATGTTGCAATATCAGATATTCCGTCAAGCCATTTACACCATAAACGCGGATGTTATAAAAGCCCGGATATGCAATCCCTGTCAGCTGGGTGAGGCGCCCGAAATAAATTGCGGCTCCGGAGCAAAGGCATTAAAATCAGTGCCTGTGATTTGCAGACCCGGGGACACGCTGATGAGGCATGGAACTGAACGAACCCGTTCTTTCCGTTGATTTCAGCCAAGAGCCGGTCCTGAGTTCCCCATATTCAATTTCCGCGTACAAGACTGTACTTACCGTTCGTTTCCCCGCCGTTTGATTTCATTTGAGTTTCCAGGAATTCAATATCAGCTGGTATTTGAGGGCCCACTAATTGTCAGGGATTTTTCCATTGTGGCGATTCAGTCCACCAATTTCATGAGCATCAGGCAATGAACACCATCAACAAATTAATGAAACCCCTAATCCGGTTTATTTTGAAAGCTTTGCTGATTGGCGGAATGACAGCAATAACATCCATGCCCGCATTTGCAACAGAAGATGAAACCGAGCTTCCGGTTTATGAAGGTTTGGGAGGCGATTTCACCTTGACCGGGCCCCAGGGTGTAAGGGTCGGATTACAGGATTTCCGGGGGCACGTGGTGCTCCTCTTTTTTGGCTACACTTATTGTCCGGACATCTGTCCCACCACCATGGTTGATTTACGGGATGTGATAAACGCACTTGGCGGGCAGTCCGCGCACGTTCAGACCATATTTGTTTCCGTGGACCCGGAACGCGACAGCCCGGAGCGTCTCAGGGATTTTGTCGCCTATTTCCACCCGTCGTTCAAGGGTTTGACCGGAAGCAGGCAAGAAATCGACCGTGTGGTCCGTCAATATGGCGCCGTTTATTTCAGGCAGGAAGTAGAATCCGCTGCCGGATATCTGTTTGCGCACACTTCTTATGTTTTTTTAATAGACAAGGAAGGGCTGCTGCGTGGATTTTACAAAACAGAAACGGATACACAGGGATTGGTTGAGGGAATCAAGCTGCTCATCGCGGAAGAAACATGATTAGACCGAAGTTCCCTTAAGTGATCAGTCATATCTCTTTGATTAATTTGATAAA
>CAYFLK010000011.1:0-65728 GCA_964344035.1 uncultured Pseudomonadota bacterium | reverse complement strand
CGCAAGCATATAAGCTTATGCTTTCCTCCATGCAGTGTCAATGCTTTATTTGGAGGAGATGCAGTTGAGTGTTCAATGTTAAATTTTTAGTTTTGTCAGAATTTGCTGTTCCAGCCCTGGGAGGAGGTTTTCCAGGGTATGGACGATGACTTTAGTGGTATGGTCAAATTCCAGGTTGACGGCATCACCCTGTGACTTCAGCCCAATCACGGTGCGTTGCAAAGTCTCCGGGATTAGGGAAACGGAAAACCAGTCCGGGCCTACATCAACAACCGTCAGGCTGATTCCGTCCATTGCTATCCAGCCTTTGGGGACGAGGTAACGCGTCCATTCAGAATCGCATCGAATTTCAAGGTCACGGTTGTTTTCAGTTTCAACAATTTTTTTCAGCTCGCCGGTGCAATCGATGTGTCCGGTAACCTGGTGGCCCCCAATTTCATCGCCAATGCGCATGGCCCTTTCGATATTCACCGAGTCTCCGGTGAGCAGGTCTCCCAGATTGGTGCGGTTAAGGGTTTCCCGGATCATTTCGAAATCCGCCTGAGTTTCATTTATCTTTGTCACGGTCAGGCACACACCGTTGATTGCCACACTAGCACCGGTTTGCAGTCCCCGAGCCTGGTCAAGCAAATCAACAGTGATCCTTCTCAGGCCTTGGAAGTCTTCAATACCGGTTATTTTGTGAGCACCTTGCACTATTCCGCAGAACATATATTCGTTTGAGTAAAGGTTATAGATTACTGAGAAAGTTTGAATTCCAGCCTATCACGCATTATTTCCCTCAGCCACTTTATCAGTTCCTGCCGGACCACTGGAAGCAAAAGGGCAACAGCGGTACCGTCAGACAGCAGTCCGGGGACAACAAGCAGCAGCCCGCATCCCCAGACAACAAAGTCATTAAGGATTTCTTCCGTGGGGAGCCGGTGGTTTTGCACTTCTGTTTCAATCAGGGTCCACAGGGAAAAATCCTCACCGCGCATCAACCACCAGCCCGCCGCGGCAGTAACCCCGCACAGGATGAAAATTGTGTTCAGGGACGAACTTGCACCGATAAGCAGAAGCAGCCAGATTTCCACAAGCGGGAGTGCGAGCAGGAATATTATCAGTACAAATCCGTGCACGGGGATCGAAACATTTCATGTGAACAGGAAACCGGTGCAAAAGGCACAGAACCTATAAATTGTTGATTTCATGTCATTTCCCCAAGTTCTGCGTGGTAACTTTCAAAATCCTGCGAAGAGAAACAAACGAATATTGCTTTTTCAGGATACACGTTTTGTGACAGGAACCCTCGCACTTCCGAGACCGCAACTACGCACGCTTTGTCCATGGGATACCCGTAAACCCCAGTGCTGATGGATGGGAAACCGACACTTTTCAGCCGATGCTTTTTTGCCAGTAAGAGACTGTTCCGGTAGCATGAAGCCAGCAGTTCGGGTTCACCGTCATTGCCGCCGCGCCATACCGGTCCCACAGTATGAATCACATACTTCGCCGGCAGTTTGAATGCGGGAGTGATGCACGCTTCACCGGTGGCGCAGCTTCCAATTTTGCTGCAGGCATCAAGCAGTTCCGGACCGGCAGCGCGATGGATCGCTCCGTCCACTCCGCCCCCTCCGCGCAATGTTTCATTGGCTGCATTGACAATAGCGTCAAGTTCCGGAGTGGTGATGTCAGCCTGTACAACCTCGATGCGTTCTTTCATACCGGTTTCCGTCACTCTTCCTCCATAACATTGTTTCCCGCAGGGGGAATGGAATAAGTGCAGGTCGCGTGCGCGACCATCTCCGGCATTCCTTCAGAATAGATGCGGATTTCTCCAACCGCCAGTTTCTTGCCTAATTTGAAGATGCTGCACTCCCCGATCAGGTCGCGGCCGTTTTCAGGTTTGCGCACAAAATGAATATTGAGGTTGGTGGTCACCGCCAAAAGCACCGGCCCGAGTTCGGCGAGGAGGGCGAGATACATGGCCGTGTCCGCGAGAGCCATCATCGTCGGTCCGGAAATGGTGCCTCCGGGACGCAAGTGATTTCGATGGACCGGGATTCGCACCCGGGAACAACGGTTGCCGACAGATTCGACAATAGTCTCGCTTTGCGGAAATTCCCTGAACATCAACTCACGCAGTTGTTCAACGTTCATGGAAGGCATGAAAAAGATGATCGGTAGGAGTTGAAAATGGCTTGCCGAATTTGCCGGTTTGGGTCATTAGTATACCCACTTAGATTGCCTTGGCTTTCAGGCAGAAATCTGTCTGCAGCAAAAGAAACCGTCCACGTGTTGAAATAGAACAACTTCAACCATGGTGTTTTTAGTCGTATCTTCGCTTAACATACAAGTCGGTTTGATAAATACCTGTGTGCTTCTGAATTTTCCAACAGCTTGAAAGGCCGCATCCCTTCCGCCTGAAAAGCATAATAAACATAGCTTCAGACTGCGAAAAGACAGTCAACCCACCAAACTAAATCCTCCCTGAATGGACCCGCTCGACAATCTCAATCCATTACAACGGGAGGCCGTCGTTACTGTTCGTGGACCGGTATTGATACTCGCCGGCGCCGGGAGCGGAAAAACCAGGGTGCTCATCCATCGCATCGCCTACCTACTCCGGGAAGGGATCCTGCCATCACACATTCTTGCTGTAACCTTCACCAACAAGGCGGCCAACGAAATGAAAGAGCGCCTGCAAGAGATGATGGGCAAATCCGGGAAATGCGTTCATCTCAGCACTTTTCATTCGCTTGGCGTCCGGATTCTCCATGAAACCATCGAGCACATTGGTTACCGCAGGAATTTCGTTATTTATGACACGCATGATCAACTCGCCCTGATCCGTTCTGTGATGGAGGATGAAGGGCTGAGCGATTCACCTTTGATTGACCCCAAAGGCGTTCATTACGCAATTAACCAGGCCAAATCCGCTGGGATTGATGCTGAAACCTTTGCGAGCGATCAGTCAACTCCTCGCACACGGCTGCTGGGCCAAGTTTACCTGCAATACCAGAAAACTCTGCAGGGATGCAACGCACTGGATTTCGAGGACATCCTCAATTTAACATTGAAACTGTTTGAGAATCAACCGGATGTGATGAAACAGATCGCAGACCGGTTCAGATATGTCATGGTGGATGAATACCAGGACACCAACCGGGTACAGTACAGGCTGCTGAAACACCTTGCAGCGGGTCATCGGAACCTCTGTGTTGTTGGTGATGACGATCAGTCAATTTATGGCTGGCGTGGCGCCGAACCAGCGAACATGCTGGGATTTGAACGAGATTTCCCGGACGCACGACTGATACGTCTAGAACAGAATTACCGTTCCACCACGGTCATTTTGGAAGCGGCCAACCAGCTCATTTTGAACAACACACAGCGTATGCCCAAACAGCTCTGGTCCGAAAAACAGGGAGGAAACCCACTGGAGTGGATTGAGGCAGAAGACGAGACAACGGAAATGGAAACTGTAGTAAGACGGTTGCGCATGGACGTACTCCGGCACGGACGCAGGTTTTCTGATTACGCTGTACTGTACCGCTCCAATTACCAGTCCAGGGTGGTGGAAGAAGCGCTCAGGGATGCAGGGACGCCCTACCGGGTGGTGGGAGGAACAAGTTTTTTCGCCCGTCAGGAAATCAGGGATGCCCTGGCTTATTTGAGGGTCATTCACAATCCAAACGATGAAGTCAGCCTGCAGCGGATTATCAATACTCCGCGCCGTGGTATTGGGAAAACCTCGCTCATGCAGTTAAACGAATGCTGCCGTGAAACAGGACTGCCGGCGTTCCGGATCATGAAAAACGCGACTGATTTTGAAAAACTGCCCAGGGACGCCGCCTGTTCAATGGAAGCTTTTGCATCAACGATAATTGATTACCGGCAGCGTTTCAAATACGAAACACTGGGGGACACGTTCCACAAACTACTGGATCAGCTTGGATTCCTGCGATTCCTGGAACAGCAGAAAGGAGATGCCAAAACCAGGGAACGCCGGGTCTCCTGTGTTCTTGAACTGCTGAGCGGGTCGAGAAAATTCAGCGAGACACACCCCAACCTATCGCTGCAGGATTACCTAGTAAGGATGACGATGCTGAGTGAAAACACGGAAGATACAGGGCAGACAGGAAATTGTGTAACCCTGATGACCCTTCATTCGGCTAAAGGGCTGGAATTTCCGTGCGTGTACATGGTCGGCATGGCGGAGGGTCTGTTCCCGAATAAACGTGCGCTGGAGGAGGAGATGGAACAGGAGGAACGACGATTGTGTTACGTGGGAATGACACGTGCGCAAAAAGAACTTACCTTCTCCATGGCAAAGACCCGCAAATATTACCGGGAAACAGTATACCAGGAACCTTCCCGTTTCTTGCTTGAAATTGATCCAGACCTGTTTTCCATTCCGGTCAAAGGGAAGGCAAATGAAAAGCAGGCCGCGGTCAAACGAAAACGCTCGCGTGCCGATTTCTTCCTCAACCTCCAGCATTTGCAGACAGGAAGATGATACGTGTTATGAGATATACAGGAGTGCTGGCGGGAATTACCATTTACCTGCTTTCGTCTTTTGGGAACATAGTAGTGCTTGCGGAAACACGAATCTTGGCCCTCGGAGATTCGCTCACCGAAGGGTTCGGAGTCGAAAGCACTGAAGCCTATCCGCACCTGCTTGAAACAAAGCTCAAAGAAAAGGGATACACCAATCTCAAGATAATCAACGCCGGCATCAGTGGTTCAACAAGCGCAAGCGCAGTTTCAAGAGTGAAATGGTATTTGCGTCTCAAACCTGAAATTATCATCCTTGCCTTGGGCGCGAACGACGGACTGCGCGGGTTGAGCATTGTGAATATGAAGCGTCATCTCGGCGCCGCAATCGAACTTGCGCGAAAAAGGGACATTAAAGTACTGCTGGCCGGAATGCAGATGCCGCTGAACTACGGCGCACGATATACTATGGACTTCAAGAACGCCTTTTACGAACTTGCTGAAAAAAACCGGGTGCCTTTGATTCCGTTTCTGCTCGAAGGGGTCGGGGGTGTACCGGAACTGAACCTTCCCGATGGGATCCACCCCAACCCTGCCGGGCACCGCATCATCATGAACAACGTGCTGAAATATCTGGAACCCCTGCTTTAAGGTCTGTCCGAGACCCAACTGAACGGTGATGAGCAAGTACAAACCGTACGACAACGTCCTCTCACTGCTGGTTTTCGCGCTCATCCTCTCCCTTTATGTGGTGAGTACGCCTAACACGGTGATGCTTGAAGACGACGGTTTGTTCATCATGGCCAGCCGTGACGCCGGCGTTGCACATCCCCCGGGATATCCGCTGTTCACTTTTCTGGGAAACCTGTTTTATCGGCTCCCTTTCGGGTCCCCGGCCTTCCGGATACACCTTCTCAGTGCGGTGCTGGGCGCACTGACATGTGCCATCCTCTTCCGGATCGGAAAGCGCGTGGGGCAGCAATCCTGGATAGCTACAGTGACTGCCCTCGCATTCGGGGTTTCCGAACACTTCTGGTCACAGGCGGTCATCGCAGAGGTATATACCCTCAACTCGCTGATCTGCTTCAGCGTGTATCTGCTTTGTTTTGAAAGCATCAGAACACCTGAACGACGGGCGCTACTTTTACTTTCTGGCGCGGGTCTTTTCGGGCTGGGGATGGCCAATCACTGGCCGTTGATGGTCCTGGCTTTCCCGGGGTTTACAGTTCTTCTGCTTCCACACTGGAAACCGGTTTTACGCCTGCTTCCAGGATTGCTGAGTGTGTGCCTGTTTTCCACGGGAATTCCGTATGTATGGATGGTCTGGCGTTCTATGCAAATGCAACTGATTAGTTTTTATGGTCCGATCACAGGCTGGCGGAAATTCTGGTTTTATGTCAGCCGCCAGGGATACGCGGGCGTAGATGCCAGTCCCAGCGCAGGCTGGACTGATAAACTGGCGTTCATGCAGCATTTTTCCACTGAGACCCTTGCGCAGTTGACCGCCCTAGGGACCTTGCTTGCGTCCTTCGGAATGGTCTGGCTGATCAGGAATAAACCTCCTGCGGTCTGGCTGTCCGGGGTGCTGATCTTTCTCGGCAACAGCATTGTGCTGATACTACTGCTTGGGTTTGACTACGAATACCTCAACCTTGCAGTTTTCCGGGCATACCCCCTGGTCGCATTCGGTTTTCTTGCCATCTGGTTCGGCTGCGGTTTGCAATGGCTTGTAGACACCGTTTCCCGTTTCTCCTTTTCCATTTCCGGAGTATCGTTGCACGGTGTTTTGCCACTGATTACTTTCACGTTCATCCTGTTCCTTGTCTGGCGGAACTGGGAGGTCAACGGTCGACGGCATGACCGGTTCGCGGATTCCAGTGCGAGGCTGGTGCTGGAGACATTGGAACCGAACGCAATTGTGTTTATCTATGGAGATGCCGAAACAGGTCCGATCGGATACCTGAGGTACTGCGAAGGGGTTCGTCCGGATGTCCGCGTCCTCAGCCTGCAGGGACTGGTGTTTCCAGACCGGCTCTTTTCCCCGTTGATGGGCAGGGGACGGCAGCAAAAGATTGTGAGGGAATTTGTCCGCGGTACCGATAGACCGGTTTACTACATGGTCAGCGACAAGGATTTCCCCAACCCCTATGGGGTGCTGCATTATGGTTTATTCAAAAAAGTCAACCGCACGGGATCAGCCAAGGCAATACAACTCGGGTTCGATCCCCGTGTCATTGCCTATTTCCGTGAACTCATCACCATGAACCTTCCACAAGACCGCTGGACCAGGCATCGTCACAACAAACTCATGCACCAATTTGGAGATTTCCTGGGATACAGCCTGCTTCCAGGTAACCCGTCACTGGCATTACAAACTAACCCGCTGGTGGAGCAGATTCGGAACAATTATTATGGCCTGACCGGGATGGCGGAAATCCTTATTCAGCATGGAGGCCTGAAGCATCTGAGGCTGGTCAGTCAATGGCTGGAAGAGGCAGAAGCACTAATGGATGAGACATTGAGCAAGGAACGGACCGGCAGGTATTATTACCTGCGCGGGTTTCTCGCGTTCCGGATGGGAGAAATAGACAATGCCCGCTTAATGTTCAGACGATCACAGAACATCTATAACCATCCGGACAATCCTTCCGGAGAAGCTTTGCGCAGGTTGCTTTCAAGCGGAAAGTGAGAGGTGGTCAGCGACAAGTTGTTAGTGGGAAGTATTGAAATGCAAGTTCTTGCTGCTTAAAAAACTTAAACCCCATTGTTTATCTGCAGAGGATTCAGGAAGATGCCGGCGTGGTGTGCTCCAGTGAGCTGATAGAGGTCAGTATCTGCATCTGCAGCTTGTTATACCTGCGGTTGACCAGCACGGCCGCGTCCACCGCCTTCTTTCCCATTTTCAGCATTTCCAGCACCCCCTGGTTGGTCAGACGCATCATCTTTCGGTTTTGAAAGGAATAATATGCAATCTGGGCGAATTCGCCCAGTACAGGTACATCTGTCCTCTGGGGATCACTTAGCGAGGTGCGCTTCAGCGCCTTGCGGTAAGCGACGACGGCCTTTTTGAAAGTCGGGGTGACCGCGTTACGCGCGGTGTATTCATCAAGCATCAGACGCAGGGTCAAAAGTTTCAGGGCCTGCATGTGGATGCGCCCCTCCATCAGAAACGGCATCGGCATCTTGCGTTCCACATCCTCAAGCTTGTCCGCCATTTTCAAGCCAAGCGAGTGTAGAAACGGGATAAGTTTCACCACATCCATCACAGACACTGCCTTGCGGATTATCAGCATGTGCTTGTTATAGGTGGAACCGACCTCCTTGTTGCCGAGGAACTGCATCACTGCCCCGTGACGCGGGGAAAGATGTTCGATCTCCCTTACATCAAGGGGTAGTGTGATGTTGGCGCGTATGTCTGAATCAAGCGTGCGCGTGTTGTCGAGCAGACGCAACGCAAGTTTGGTTTCCAGGATGATCCTGGACTCTTCTTCGCCAACTGGCTGGTCAGGATCGACATTGATCAGGCTTTCGATGGGGATCATGTCGATGTTGACGTTTCGCAGCTGCTCCGAGCGTACAACCAGCAGCCGTTTCTTGTGTGATCCAATAACCTGGCGCAGATAAATTCGGTAGGTTTGACCGGCGACCTGCAACGCCGCGGGGGTGATGTTTCCAAGGTATCCAGGCAAAGCCGCCTGGATCATCATGTTGCGGTAGTATTCCAGTGGATATTCCCGCTGGTCATACATCAATGCCCGGATAAGCTGCACCCTCGCGGATGTGGATATAGGGTCTTTGGCGACCTCTGAAACTAGCGGGCCGATACCGGTTTTCTTCGATACCTTGGCGAGGATGCTGCCGTCAATGTGACTGCTTCCGTGAGAGGATGTTGCGCCGCTGACCAGCGTGTTTTTCATCTTCATCAGGAAGGAGGATTTTCCCAGCTTCTTTATGTCTTCAGTAATGAGGATGATCTGCCGCTGAATGTTCTGGAAGTTCAGGTTGGGGATCGGACTCTCACTGCTCGCTTTGCTTTGGATGGCTTTAGAAATCATCCCGGCTTTTTTCCGTGCAGCCGATGCTTCCTGTTTGATCAGTTCCGCCTTGTCGCTCATGGGATGTATTTAATTAATGGCGCCTGGTCCTTTTCTCCTGCAAACCTGACTGAATCGATGTTTCAGGTACGCAATCATTAATTATTATCAAATTAATCAGCAAAACAAAATCCGAATAAAAAAAGCTGCTCCAATAAGAGCTTTCCGTGCACGATGTTTGTATTGCATTACGTTGCCTCAGTTTCATTCAACAATCAACTGTTGATAATCCACGGACAATTTGTGTTAATTACTGGAGTAATTTTTCAGCGGTGAAGGAACTACCCCGAGAACCTGCCTTCAGCAGTCCTGGTTATTTGAGAAGGCCTTTGGGAGCGGGAAGGAGGGCGCTTGCAGCCCTCCCGGGTATTGGATCAGGTTACGCCGAGGTTCCGGCGCTTGATGCTGATGACGGTTTTGTAAAATATGGAGAGGACGAGAAAACCAAAAGCCCAGATGCCGAGAGTGATGATTAATTCAAGGAAACTCGGGGTATATTCCACCACTTCTTCCATCGGCGTGGGAACAAAACCTCCCAGGATCAAGCCGATCCCTTTGTCGATCCAAAGCGACACGAACAACCCCGCGCAGGCCCATGCCAACCATGGAGTGTCGGCGCGCAAACTGGGAAACAGGAGAATTAATACTGACAGGATGCCGATAATGAATGAAAACCAGATCCACGGCACAAGATTGCTCCCGCCTTCTAAACCGACGAAGAGATACTGCAATCCGTGCATGTGAGAGGGGATGCTGCTGTAGAAGGCGGTGAAAAACTCCATCCCGACCAGGAAGAAATTTATCACTCCCGCATAGGTGACAATCACCGCCAGCTTGCGGATAGCCTTGTCGCCAATGTCATAACTCGCGAATTTGCACAGCAGAAGACTCAGCAGGATCAGCAGTGCCGGTCCGGCACAGAAAGCGGAAGCGAGAAAACGCGGGGCAAGCACCGCTGTCAGCCAGAGGTGACGCCCGGGAAGACCCGCATAGATGAAAGCAGTGACGGTGTGGATGCTGACTGCCCAGGGGATGGAAAGGAAAATCACCGGTTTGATCCAACCCGGCGGCGGCACCCCCTTGCTTTCCGCGGTGAGCACCACCCACGCACTCACCAGGTTGAGCAGCAGGTATCCGCTGAGTGAAATCATGTCCCAGAACAGGATCGATTTGGGACTGGGATAGAAAATAATGTTCAGCGCCCGTTCGGGTTTCCCCATGTCTGCAAAGATGAACATCAGGCACATCGTCACCGCCGACACCGCGAGGAATTCCCCCAGCAGGACCACCTTTCCGAATTCCTTGTAATCATGAAGATAGTACGGGAGCACTACCATCACCGCCGAGGCGGCGACCCCGACCAGGAAAGTGAACTGGGCAATGTAAATTCCCCAGCTGACATCCCTGCTCATGCCGGTAATTGTCAAACCCTCGGACAGTTGCCTGCTGTAGGCAAGCACGCCCAACAGCACCAGCAGCGTGAGCAGCGTGATAAGCCCCCAGTATTGCCGGTTTCCCTTGAGTGCGTTTTCAATCATGGCTCCCTCATGTTATGTAGAAGACGGAAGGGCGGGTCCCGAGTTCAGGCTTGCGCTGGATGGTCTGGTTTTCCCGGAGAGTTTTTCGGATTCCGGAATCCGGATCATTGAGGTTCCCGAACGTCAGCGCTTTTTCCGGACAGCTTTCCACGCACAACGGGAGTTTCTTCTTTTCCAGCCTTTCCACGCAGAAGTTGCATTTTTCAACCACCCCGCGTTCCCGGGTGGGAAATTCCGGATTTATTTTTCCGATCGCAGGCCTTGGATCCCGCCAGTTGAAACTGCGTGACCCGTAAGGACAGGCCGCCATGCAGAAACGGCAGCCTATGCAGCGGTGGAAATCCATCTGCACGATTCCGTCCCAGCGTTTGAAAGTCGCCTGAGTCGGGCATACGCGGGTGCAGGGAGGGTTCGCGCAGTGGTTGCACAGGGTGAGAATTGGCAGTTGCCGTTGCTGTTTTGACGAGAACTGCATGCTCTTGCTGGGAAAAACCTTTTCACGCGGAGCTTTCCAGACCCACTTTATCTCGTCTTTGGAGTTATCAAACTCCGGAACGTTGTGGCCCAGGTGACATGCATCAATGCATTTCGTGCATTCGTCCGGGCATTTCCGTGCATCGACTACCATTCCCCAGCGCACTTTGCCCGCCCGGTGCACTTCAGATGCACTTTCCGCTTCAGCCTGTTTCCGCGCGGTTAGACCCGCCGCCACACCAATCCCGGCAAGCGCGCCAAGACCCGTTTTTCTCAGGAAATCCCTGCGTTTTTCATTTTTCATTGGACCTCCATGGGGGTGACGTGGCATTCCCAGCAATAGGTCTGTACATTCAGTGTGCCATGGCACTGCTCACAAAACATCTCCCTGTTTTCGTGACAGTTTAGGCAGGTATGGGTCAGGCTTTTTTCAAATGTCCGTCCGTCCGTGGTGATATGCACCCGTTCCCCGCGGCGGACCACATCGTCGCGCCACTGATCGAGCAGCTGCATGTGGTTTGCTCGCATGAACTCAGTGGGAGCTACGCACTGCTCCTTCACAGTGTTGATGGCCAGAGCCGGCGGCTGGTTTGCGTGGCGTTCGGAGTCCGGCCAGAACGGGAACAGGACCAACAGCAGGAAGATTGCCAGTCCCCCGAAAATCAATACACGCTCATTCATCTTCCTCCTCGAATTCAACCATTTCATCCTCGCGCAGGTCTTCGGTCCGCTCTTCCTCTCCATCCATCGCCAGCGCATTGCCGACCAGTTCGTGAAGGCCGTATACAGAGACTTCCGGCACCCAGTATTTCATCAGGGGAGGCAAAGTGGCGCGATCAATGGCACAGATGTTTACCAGCGCGTTTACATCATGCTTTTCCTGCACGTGTCTGACAGCGTTCGCTCGTGGGAATCCTCCACGCATCCGTGTATCCATGAACTCGTCGGTGTTCAGACCGCTTCCCGCGCCGCAGCAGAAAGTATGTTCCCGGATCGTGTTCTCGGGCATTTCATGGAAGTTGTTGCAAACGTTCCTCAGCACATACCGAGGCTCCTCAAGCATTCCCATCGCCCTGGCGGGGTTGCATGAATCATGGAAGGTGGAGACTATATGATCATTCCTTCTCGGGTCCAGCTTGAGCTTACCCTGGTGTATCAGGTCAGCAGTGAATTCCGCGATATGCACCATTCTTGTCGATGCCGCATTTCGGAACCGGGTGCCGGTGATCGGGGAAACCGGTTCTTCCAGAAAATCCGCCGGACCGTTCATTGTGTCCATGTACTGGTGCACCACACGCCACATGTGCCCACACTCCCCACCCAGGATCCATTTGACTCCCAATCGCTCAGCTTCATGAAACATCTTTGCGTTGAGTTTCTTCATCGTGTCATGCGAAGTAAAGAGCCCGAAATTCCCGCCTTCGGAAGCATAGGTGCTGAGGGTGTAATCGAGTCCGATGTGGTGAAAGAGGAGCATGTATCCCATCATCGTGTACACTCCGGGATCGGCAAACAAATCTCCGGAGGGAGTGATAAAGAGGATTTCGGCGCCTTTGCGGTTGAAAGTTGGTTCGACCTCGATACCGGTAAGGTCTTCGATATCTTCGACAAGGGATTCCACCACCTGTTTGAAAGTATGCGGTTCGATGCCGAGGTGATTGCCCGTGCGGTTGCAGTTAGCCGCAGGTTCAAGGATCCAGTTGATGTTGACGCCCACCAGGTGCAGCAGTTCACGCCCGAGGATAGTGATTTCCGCGGTATCGATGCCAAACGGGCAGTAAACCGAGCACCGCCTGCACTCGGTGCATTGATGGAAATAAAGAAACCACTCCTTGATCACCTCCTTGGTCAGCTTCCGCGCGCCGACCATTTCCTTCAGAAACTTCCCCGCCAGCGTAAATTCCCCTCGGTATACTGAACGGAGCAGTTCAGCGCGCAGCACCGGCATGTTTTTCGGGTCGCCGGTGCCGAGAAAGAAATGGCACTTGTCCGCGCATGCTCCGCAGCGTACACAGACATCCATGAACAGTTTGAACGAACGGAATTTTTTAAGCCGTTCACGCATCCCTTCAAAGATGATTTCCTCCCAGTTGTCCGGAAGCTGCCAGTCCGCCTCTTCAACATCCCACTTCCTCGGGTTTGGGAAACCGTGTCTTTCAAGAATTTCCGGTTTCGCCGGGTAGCACCATTTGCCCTCTTCAACCTTCACGGGCAGATCCGGCCATTCCCCGGGAGGGCGGCGGTCTTTGAGGAGATTCTGAGTTTCCTCGATGGATTTTTCCAGTTCTGCAACTGGTGGTGGGTTTGTGGTCATGTTCATCCCCTTTCAATCGGCAGTTCCGCTTTTTTCATTTTTTCGCGGAATTCGTCCTCGTATTCTCTGTAAGTGCGTATTTTTATCTGAGGATTCCATGGGTTGACGTGTCTGTATTCACGGCTGTTGGTTGCCAGGTTTCTAGTTGGGCTGAGGAAGATGCCGCCCATGTGCATCAGTTTACTGAACGGGAAATACGCGGCAAGCACGCATACCATGAACAGGTGGACATAGAACATCCAGCCGATTGGTCCCGGAAGTTCCGGGCTGAAGGCAATCAGGCTCTGCATCAGCAGCTTTACTTGCGCGACATCGACCTTGTCGAAGTAACGCATCCAGATGCCGCTCAGCGCGATGCCCAACAGCAGGTAGAGCGGAAAGAAATCACTGGCCAGGGAAATGTAATTTATTTTCGCGTCCACCAGTCTGCGCGCGAACAGGTATGTGACAGCGGCCACGAACACCAGATCGGTTAGGTAAAAGGCCGGCAGGGTGATCTGGAGAAAACCGTCCGCCGCATCCAGCGCTTCCAGAAACCCCGGAATCGGCGCCAGAAAAAAACGGTAATGGCGTAGGACAATGATCAGCATCGACCAGTGAAACGCCAGCCCGCCTAGCCAAAGCCACTTGCTTGAACCGTAGGCGAGGTTTGGACCGGCGGTGATTTCCGCCTTGGTGTTACGGAAGAGTGAACGGAACAGCAGCACTTCAAGCAACACACGGCCCGTCACTCCCCAGAACCCGGACGGACTTTCCAGTTTGTCTTGGCGGATCCAGTCGAGCGAACGAGACTGTCCGGCAGTGGTCGGAATGCGAAACGGCACCGGCGAGCCAGCCCAGTCAAAGATGCGGTACACGAAGCCGCCTATGAAAAGTGCAAACGAAAGATAGGGAATGACGATTCCAAACAGGCCGGTTAGCCCGGCTACTCCCGCGCCAAGATACGCCAGCAGCGCGATTGCCAAAACCGTTAACAATGGGGCGATTGCTTTCATTGGGTGGCCCTCCTAAGCAGCATGTATGTCCGTTGCTTCATTTCTTCGGCTTTCAGTTGGTATATCTTTTCTCGATGTTTCAGATAACAATCGAACAGATGGAAAAGCACCTGCTCAAGCCGGTCCTGAAATTCATCCCAGTCCCTGTCGGAGAATCCGGAGCGTTTATTATTTTTCCCTGCAAGTTTCCGGACCACGGTTTTCAATTCAAAAATGAAGGGAAGGGACTGGGAGGGCGGCATCTCCTGAACCGCAAGGAGCCGCCCGAGTTCCTCAAGCTCTTTTCCCCCGGTTATGGGTTCTTCTACACAAAACCGGTCCAGCAGTTGCGCCATACCCTTGCTGAGCGCATGACGGATGGGGCTGGTGAACGGGTCCGGATTGCTGACCATAAGCAGCCTGGACTGTTCGGGGAACATTTTGAAGGCGCTGGTGAGCCATTGATCCAGCACTGCTTCCCGGTTTTCCCTGAGGAAGTGGTGAATTTCGCTCATGTCCCGGGTCCGTTATTAGACGTAGTTCAGTTGTACCACTGCAGCTTCTCATGCAGGGTCACGGTATGTCCTACTATGATCAGTGTCGGACGCTGGAAACCCTGCTCTTGGATCAGTCGCGGAAGCGTTTCAATATTGCCGACGGCAACTTTCTGGTTGAAGGTGGTCCCGTTCTGCACAAGTGCGGCCGGGGTGTCGGCGGGAAGTCCGTGTGTGATCAGACCGCGGCTTACCAGTTCGGCATTGGCAAGGCCCATGTAAAAAACCAAGGTCTGGTTCGGCTGGGTCAGGCTTTCCCAGTTCAACTCAAGTTCTTCATCCCTGCCGTGGGCAGTGACAAACACGACTGACTGGGCAAAATCGCGGTGAGTGAGGGGGATCCCGGCATAGGCGCAGCATCCCCCGGCGGCAGTGATGCCGGGGATGACCTGGAAATCGATCCCGGCATCCATCAACTCCTCCAGTTCCTCCCCTCCGCGTCCGAAAATAAATGGATCTCCTCCCTTGAGACGAACCACGGATTTGCCTTCCTGTGCCAGCCGTATCAGTTTGCGGTTGATATCCTGTTGCGAAAGGTAGTGGTCCCCGGTCTTCTTGCCCGCATACACCATTTCGGCGTCCGGATTTGCATAGTCAAGTACCGGACTTGAAACCAGGCGGTCATAGACAATCACGTCCGCGTTTTGAATGTGTCGCAGAGCGCGCAGGGTAAGCAACTCCGGGTCGCCCGGACCTGCGCCGGCAAGCACGACCTGTCCACGTTTTTCAGGTTTTGATGCTTGTTCTAGTTCATGCTGCATCACATCCCGCGCGGTCTGTTCCTTCCCGGAAAGGAAGAGATCGACAAGAGGCCCGGATAGCAGGCGTTCCCAAAAACGTTTTTTTTCAGAATAGTCGCTTGTGCGGTTCCGGGTCTGTTTGCGGAAATTCCCCAGCATCTCGGTCAGTGGACCATAGGTGTGGGGCAGCAGAGCTTCGATCTTCCTGCGCACGAACTTGGAAAGGGTCGGGGATTTGCCACTGGAAGAAACCGCGACGATCAGCGGTGAACGGTCCACGATCGAGGGAATGGTGAAGGTGCAGAGATCAGGCTGATCCACCACGTTGACCGGGATGTTCAGTTCCATCGCCCTTCTTGCCAGCAACTCGTTGAGTGCTGAATTTTCTGAAGCGCAGATCACCAGTCGAAAACGGCTCAGTTCAAGTTTCTCAAGTGGTTCATCCACGGAAACCAGACGGTTTTGATGAAACAATTCGCGTATTCTCCGGCAGGGCGATTGGGTGAGCAGATAAACCCTGGCTTCTGCTTTTAGCAGGAGGAGGATTTTGTGGTAGGCTTTATTTTCTTCCCCGGCAACCAGACAGGATTGGCCGCGCAGATTCATAAAAACCGGAAGCTGTTCCATTAACTTACATTCCTTCATGCGCTGCCCGAGCTGTATTGCAGCGTCAGCAAATTGCAGATGGACAGGGTTACCAGTATGCTTGCAGCTGCCCGTTTTCCTCCCTGCATTCAAAACTCCGCAGTGGAAGCCGCCCCTTGTCTATGCATTCACCGCTTTGAATGTCAAATGCCCACTGGTGCTTGGGGCAGGTCAAACGTGTGCCCTCCAGGGCGAGATGGGGGATGTTGGTTACCTGGTGCGGACAGCGGCTGTCATAAACACGAATTTCATCCTCAGTACGAAAAACGAACACCTGCCGGTTATCTACCTCGTAATAGGCCGCCTCCCCGAACGGAATTTCTTCGAGGCTGCTGACTGAGCGCCATTCCGGTTTTGCGTCAAGCCCTTCCTGACGAAACTCCGGTATGTCCATTTCAAGAATTATCTCCACTGCCCAGGTGATTTTTGCCAGCCCGAGCACCGGAAACGCCATCAGCAGCGCATCCAACACTTCATCAGACGTACAGCCGTTGCGCAACGCGCGTGAGAGATATTGCCGAAAACCTGATTCGGTCTGCACGGCCACCTTGGTGATCACCGAAATCAAGTCACGTGATCGTTGATCGAGATGCGTACCCGCCTGTTTGAGGAAGGCAAAATAAGAGCCCATTGCCTCGGGACGGGCTTTTAGCAGGTAATTCAGTGCGTCACTCATTTTCTCTCCCAGCCAAAAGCCGGAAATAATTATCAGCGTTTTCTATGCCTCCTCACAGCCAGCTGTTGACTGTGTGTTCTTCGACGAGATCAACAAAACCTCCGTAGTCAATCAGGGTTACTCCCTCAACAGTGTCAGCAATCCCCCTAGCTTCGAGGTCGGGCTTCAGGGCGAATACCGGGTTGGATGCCTGCAGCTCTGCTATCCTCCCGGAAAACTTGTGGGAAGTCTGCACGGTGTAGACGCCGTCTTCATAGAACAATACCGGATCCCCGGACCGCAGAAAACGAAGACATGTTTCAAATGTATTTGATGTAAAAGGGGATTTATTGATGGTGTGAAGCATCGGAATCCATCCAATACGGGTTTTAGAACAAACAGGTCACGGAAGCGACTTGCTTCAGATTAACTGATGGAACTTCAGTGATGGATCACCTCGTCCTGTTCGGTCATCAATCTGCCGATTTCTTCGGCACTCATAACTTCTACCGGCACCACAAGGTCATCTTCCGTCAGTCCCCGCTCCTCCAGTGACTGCTGATCGACATAAAGCTTCTCAACATCGTACCCGTCCAGAGCCAGGAATGTTTTCGCAAATCCTTTGATGCCGATAGCGCTGGTGTCCTGGTCCTTTTTCAGCGCATACACCCCGTCGTCAATGAAGACGACGGTGATGTCCTGATCGTAGGATGCCATGATGAGGATCATTTCCAATCCTTCATAGGTATAGATTGTGCCGTGCGGGGCACGCCGCATGACATGCATGATCTTCTTTACTATTTCGTCATCGTCGTAATCGTACTCTTCCATGGCATCAATCTCCAAAAGTGACCAGGCGATCAGCACGGATGGTCAAGTCGGTCAACTCCCCCAAACCTGTGATGGATGTGTTTTTCGGGATCACCTCCTCCACAATCCCCCGTCGTTTTGCGGCGGCAATACAGACCATGATTTCGTCTCCCAATTCACCACCGAGTTCGGACCAGAGATTTGACAGGTGTCGGTCGTCCTGGGGAGGGTCCATCAGTTTGGTTGCATTGTTAACGCCGTCGTTGTACAAGAACACCCCCTCGATCGTGTGTCCCTTTTCAAGGGCGGTCCTGACAAAGCGGAAGGCGCTGTCGGATGCCTGGTGTGTGTAGGGGCCTTCTTTGATAAGTATTCCAAATTTCATGCTTGTCCCAGTGAGGTCAGGTGCTCATTTGCGCTGGATGTAAAAAATGAAGGCCCCCGACTGATCCTCGGTCTTGAGGATCGGGTTGCCGGTGCGTTTGCTCCATGAAGGCATATCCTTGTTCGATCCGGGATCGGTGGAAATCACCTTAAGCACATCGCCGGAATTGAGGGTATTAATTGCTTTTTTGGTTTTCAGGACCGGCAGGGGACAGGAAAGTCCGCTGCAGTCGAGTTCCTGGTCAAATTTGATTTCCTCACTCATATATAGTCTCCTTTTTTTGGTTAAATAGTTGGGAACACCCAGGCGGTTCGATCCATAAAACGGACTTCACCTGCTTATGGAACAAAGAGGTTTTTGTCTTTTTAACTATCGACCTATCCGTTCATCTCCTGTTTGACTGCCTCGTACACCGGCTTCCAGGTTTTGCTGTTGGGCGCATAGGGTTTTTCAATGTACATTGAGAAATAAACAGAATCCTCGGCACGCTTAAGGTCCCCGTTTTTTAAGGCCTCAATCGCTTTTTTCCCGGATTCGGCCGCATCGCTGCCAATCATCTGCACCTGGGTCCAGTAATCGACGGCTTCCTCACGATAGACAAAATTGGGTGGAAGGTCCAGGGCCTCTGAGAGAGAACAGGCTTCCACCCCACGCTCGCCAAAGCGTGTCTTCCAGCCTGACTGGGCCCAGCGGCGGGAAAGATCAACTGCATCTTCGACCATGCCGATCAGTTTTTCATACATGTGAGTCTCCTGAAAGGGGATCAGAGTTCATCGGACATACCCATCTGGATATAATTACAGGGACATACTACCGCGCAGAGATGACATCCAACACATTTGTTGTAATAGGTGTACATCACTTCGCCGACAGGATTCTCCGTAAACCTGGTAATCGCAGTCTGCGGACAGAACATCATGCACTCATAGCACTCGAAACACAGGCCGCAGCTCATGCAGCGTCCGGCTTCTTCCCTGAACTGTTCTTCGCTGATACCCTTGTCGATTTCGAGATCAAGTCCACCCGCCAACCTTTCTTCGGGAGAAAGGTATCCGCGTTTGTTGCGTTCACACGACGCATAATGTTCCAGGCGCAGCTTCTCATGAGGGACTGTTTTCACCCATTGCGTCCGGGGCGGTTGTTCTCCGGAAAACTTGGCATGCATCTGTTCAGCGGCCTTGCGGCCATTGCCGATGGCAATACACGCCAATCCCAGCTCGATGGCATCCCCACCCGCATAGACCCCCTCTTCAACCGTCCCGTCAGCTCCGGGATTCAGCCAGTTTTTGCCGCTGACGTATCTATCGGCGTCCCGCCAGTCAGGTTCTTGGCTGACAGCCGGGATGAGGGTGCTGCATTCAACCTCGAATTCCGATCCTTCAATCGGGACCGGGCGGCGGCGGCAGCTTTCATCAGGCTCCCCCAGTTCCATGCGCAGGCATTTAACCGCCACCGCCTTGCCGTTTTCAGTGCGGATAGCTACCGGCGCGGAGAGGTACTGGATATCAATGTTTTCTTCGAGGGCCTCGTCTACCTCCCTGTCGATGGCCGGCATCTCTTCGCGGGTGCGCCGGTATAGAATGGTCACTTTCGCACCCAGCCGCCGTGAGACCCGGGCGGCGTCGAAAACTGCCTGCCCACCGTCCAATGCACTGAGCCGGAGGGAAACGCGGGCGGCGTCAATCGCCGTATCGCCCCCTCCGATGATCACCACATTATTTCCCACTTCCATCATCTCGCCGGCATTGACCCGATTAAGAAACTCGACTCCGCTCATCACATTCGATGCGTCTTCTCCGTCGAAACCCAGTGAAATACCCTTGTGGGCGCCGATTCCGAGGAAGACTGCATCATATTCGGCTTTCAAATCATCGAGGCTGATGTCCTCGCCAATGACAGTGTTGCAACGGATATCCACCCCCATTCTTTCAATCGCAGCCACCTCCGCATCGATGATGTCGCGCGGCAGGCGGTAGGGGGGAATGCCGTAACGCAGCATGCCTCCGGGTTTATCGAATGATTCGAAGATGGTCACCGGGTACCCACGCCGCGCCATTTGAAACGCGCAGCTCAACCCGGCCGGTCCGGACCCGACGACCGCTATTTTCTGGGGTTTCACCTCATTGGTAAGCTTCTCATGATCAAGCCCGTGCTGGATGGCATAATCCCCGATCCAGCGTTCGTAGGCATTGATGTTCACCGCTCCTTCTTTTTCATTACGGTTGCATACCGGTTCACAGGGATGTGGACAGACACGTCCGCAGACCGCGGGCAGGGGGGTGGTTTTGCTAACTTCCCGCCACAGCAGTTCATAGGATTCCTCCCAGCCGCGCTTCTTCAATTCCGTCTGCTGGACGATCGTCAGCCAGGCGCGGATGTCGTTCCCCGCCGGACATCCTTCGTTGCAAGGCGGCTCCTGCCGGAGGTAAACCGGGCATTTGTGGCTCTGATCTCCGAAAGCGACAACTTTTTTTGTTCCTTTTTCTTCATTAAACTCAGGGAACTCGTAAGCCTCCGCGAAATCGAGGATCGGATTGGATTCAATGGTTTTGGTGGTCATGACCTGCTCCTTCCGTTAGAATCGAACATGTGCGGACTGGTTGAAGGTCGTCCGCGCGTGACGGTAATTGTCGATCATGTCCTCGTCGAAGGTCAGACCGGTTTCCGCAAAAAAGTTCTTCCAGCCGATGCGGTCGATCCACTCACCCAGGCGTTCCCAGTGGCGGCCGCCGTTTCTGTAGGCTTCAAGGATGCGTTTGACCACATCGTTGATCTCGGGCCAGCGCGGAGGATTGTTGGGCAGGTTGTGGGCCACCAGGTATCCGAGGGAAGGTCTGCTGCGCGCGTTCGAGTTCTTTCCGCCAACCCAGACGGCAAATTTAGAATGTTCCGGATGATTGATTTCCATTGCCGGGCAGGCCCCGAAGCAGGCGCCGCAGTACATGCATTTCTCTTCGTCAACCATCAGCGAACGCTTGCCGTTGACAACCGTCGGGCGAATCGCGGCCACCGGACAGCGGGCGACGGCCTTGGGAAGTTCACAGACTTCTCCGAGGATTTCGTGGTTGATGCGCGGCGGGCGGGTGTGTTTGACAATGATCGATATGTCGCCCTGCCCACCGCAGTTAAGTTCACAGCACTGGGTGACCAGTTTCACCCGGTTAGGCATGCGCATGGATTTGAAATCGTCTATGAGCGCGTCCATCATTGATTTCACCACTCCGGATGCGTCCGAAGCGGGTATGTCGCAATGCAGCCATCCCTGGGTGTGGGCGACCTGGGAGACCGAAGGACCGGTCCCTCCCACCGGCAGTCCCATTCCTTCCAGCTCATCAATCAGCAGCTGCACTTTGTCTTCATCGGGGGTCATGTATTCTACGTTGCTGCGCACGGTGAAACGCAGAAAGCCGTCTGCGTACTTGTCCGCGACATCGCAGAGCCTGCGCACGAAATCCACGGAATCCTGACGGGGCGTGCCGGCACGGACCGTCCAGAGAACGTCTCCGTTTTCAGCAACATGTTTCAAGACCCCGGGTTTCGGTTCCTCATGATAGGCCCATTTCCCGTAGTTCTTTACGATAACCGGATGAAGGCCTTCCTGGTAGTCATACGGTCCGGATTCAACCGTTTTCCATGCTCGTTCAATGGCCATGGTACTCTCCTGAATTTGGGTCGATGGTTAATTAGTAGGCGGCTTTGAAATAGGGGTTTGTCCGCGGATGGGCGACCATGTCGGCAGTCGGCTCCAAGTCCATTGCATCAAGAAAATGTTTCAGGCCGACCCGTTCAAGCGTTTCTCCGAGCCGTTCGTGGTCAAGACCGTTGTCATCCCACCACTCCATCACGTTGTCCATCAGCTCGATGAATTCCTCGATGTCTTCGTCGGTTTCCATCTTCATGAAGGGCACTACCATTGTTCCGCCCATGGCGCCTACCTTGAGGATGTTTTTCCCCCCAAGGAGCACCGCAATTCCCCGTTCTTTCCCGGGAGATAGGGCTTTGGGCATGACATTCAGGCAGTGCATGCAGCGTACACAATTTTTGTTGTCTATCTCGAGTTCACCGTCCTTAAGAGTTATCGCTTTGGTGGGACAACGGCTGATAACGTTGTTGACCAGATTGTCCATTCCTTTCTGTTCAATCCAGGCTTTTGCGGCTTGTTTGTCAATCTGGATGGAATCGCGCCACATTCCGATCACCGCGCAATCTGACCGAAAAATCGCGTTCGTGCAATCGTTTGGACATCCGGAGAACTTGAACTTGAACTTGTAGTTGAATTCCGGGCGGTGGACATCGCTTACATATTCCTTCATCACACGCTCATGCATTTTGAGAGTGTCGTAACAGGCCTGTTCACAGCGGGCCTGGCCGATGCAGGAAACGCCGGTACGCATTCCAGCGCCCGCGCCGCCCATGTCCCAGCCTGCCTGGTTGATTTCGTCAAAACACGCCTGGGTCTCGGTGTCCTTGATGCCCTGAAGCATCACGTCCCCGGTTTGTCCGTGCAATGCAATCAGTCCGGATCCATGTTCCTCCCAGATGTCGCAGAGTTTGCGCAGCGCCTTGGTGTTGTAGACCAGCCCCGGAGACGCCTGCACACGAAAAGTGTGAAACTCAGAGGCTTCCGGGATCTTGTCTTTGACCATGGAATAACGGGCGATTATCCCTCCCCCATAACCCTCCACGGTAACCAGTCCGCCTTTCCAGTATCCCATTCTGGTCTGGTAAGAATATTCGAGCTGGTCCATCACCCCGCGAAGCATCGGTTTCTTTGTACGTTCGGCAAGTTCCTTGAGCCCTGTGATGAAGCTTGGCCATGGGCCTTCCTCCAGTTCATCCAGCATAGGTGTTGGGTTAAGGAACTTATCGTCCTGTTCCTGCGTTTTCGCTTCAGCTTCGGTTCCGCTTTGTTCTGCCACTTCCATAATTACCTCTTCCGTTTTTGAATAAGGGTTTTGAGAGTAAACGCCGGAGTCGGCTTCCGCCTCATCCGGATGACGCCGCCTTCAGCTTTTGGCCTGAATAAATCACGGCGGATCGGATTTTGAGAAAAAACTCCGTCCGGCAGTCCACCTTGTTGCGGAAATTCAGACACAGCCAGTTGGTTTGGGCAAGCCGGCAATTTTGCAGGCCTGCAGCGCTGGTCCCTTGGGAAAAAGATCATAGAGGAATGTTGAAGCCTCTTTCCGTTTGATGTCGTTCAGTTTCGCTATTTCCTTGGTCAGCACCTTCACCGCCGGAGCAATCTGGTACTCCTCGTAGTAATTCCTCAGGAAATTGACGATTTCCCAGTGCTTTTCCGTCATATCAATATGCTCCAGCTTCGCCAGTTGTCCGGCGAGGTCACTGGTCCAATCCGATAGATTGAGCAGGTAACCGTTTTCATCGGTGTCATAGGTTTTTCCATCCAGTTCAAGTGTCATGGCTTACTCCTTGGTTGTGTTAAAAAACATCCCCGGCATTGTGCCTGGAAATTTATTGGGCCTCTTGCCGTGCAAATGGTTTTGGAAAGGGTCGAGCACCTCCCGACGACAACGAAACTATCGCTGACTATTTCCAAAACCATTCCACTGCAAAAGTCGGAAGCAGTCTTACACAGGCATTGCCCCATGATGCCGTTAAGCGGGCATCTTCATGCATGGGCGCTGTATTCCTGCGCGAGACCGACAAAACTTTTCGCCCAAACCGGAGTGGCTAGGGCATGCAAATGAGCATAGGAAGCAAACACACTCCGCTTCAGGATTCCATCCTTCTTGCCGTTGATGCCATACCCCCTGATTACGTTGAATTGGTATGTGCCGCGAGATCCCTGCCCGATCGGTTTCGAGTAATGGAACTCATGGGCTTTGAACCTTGCCTGTTTGCCGAACCAGCGGCTCTCGCGCTTGCTTTCGAGATCTATATATCCGTAGCCGAGCGGCCGTTTATTGAACCCGATTTCGTACGGAAGCACTCCAGCCAGTTTGTGCTTTTGTCCTTGATAATGGGCGGATTCGCAGAGGTAGATCAGTCCACCGCATTCAGCATACAGGGGTATTCCACCACGGACCAGTTCCCGCAGGTCGCTGATCAGGCCTTTATTGTCGCCAAGTTGTGAAAAAAATGATTCCGGGAACCCTCCCCCGATATACAGCCCGTCCAGTTCCGGCAGGGACCGGTCGTGCAGCGAATCGATGAAAACCAGGCTCGCGCCCTGGTCACGCAGGGCCTGCAGGTTATCCGGATAGTAAAAACAGAAGGCCGCGTCACGAAACACCCCAATCCGGACCTTTTCCTCAACTGGATTTCTGCCGGCAACAATGCTTAAGTTTTCCAATGGAGGCGCTTCATTGAACAGGGAACGTATCGCGTCGATGTCACAGGTCTGAGCAACAAGTTCGGATGCATCTTGAATTATCCGGTCCGCTTCACCTGTTTCTTCCACAGTGGTCAAACCCAGATGACGTTCTTTGATGGCAACCGCCTGTTCATCCCTGATTGCTCCCAGCACGGGAATGCCGCAGTGGTGTTCAATGGCAAGTCGCTGCTTGTCTTCCTGCCGTTTGCTCTTTGTACGGTTGAGCACCACCCCTGCAATCCGGACCCGGGGCTGCATCTGCTGCATTCCGATGACAACCGCCGCTGCGCCGCGGTTCATTCCACGGCTGTCGACTACCAGCAGGACAGGAAGATTCAGGCCGGAGGCCAGACCGGCGCTGCTGTTCGAACCGTCCAGGGCCATGCCGTCATGAAGACCGTGATTGCCTTCGATCAGCGCTGCATCGCAACCTGAAGTGTTGCGCACAAAGGAATCGATGCAGCCTTCCTCTTGCATAAGAAACGGGTCCAGGTTGTAACACTCCCGCCCGCAGGCCCGACGCAGCCACATCGGGTCAATGTAGTCCGGACCTTTTTTGAATGCCCCGAGCTTCATACCCGCTTCCCTGAACTGACTAAGCAAACCCAGACTGAGCGTAGTTTTGCCCGCGCTTTTGTGGGTTGCGGAAATCATCAGCCTCGGGAGCGTAATCTTCATCTCTTCTCTCGCATGCTGGGTCCGTCCACCTGCTTGTTTCTAATCCCTGAATCTGATTTGGGTGCTTTTTATAGCAGAGTCCTTACGATATCACAAATATTTTCTTATGTGAATATACATATATAATTATATTACTCACGGAACATCGACCGAGCGAATGAACTCAGGCGTCGGAATACGGGGTTCCGTTTCACCGGGCGATATGTTTGAAGGAATCGAAGATTGCCGACGATTTTCCGTAGTGATGCGGCAGGAGACGACAACCACAAGCGACAGCTGAAGTTCATTGTCCCTGAAATCCCTCTTTATAACCGGGAAGCATGGACTTGTTCTTCTCATTCAGATCTAATCCTACAGATTCCCGGCAGGAAATGTATCCGTAAATCTACTTAATTAAACCATCATAAAATGATATTCAAATATTTCAATGCCTTTTTTGCAACAGAGCGAGGATTCAATTTTTCCAGCTGCCGGATTCAATGGAAAAGGCGTTCGGCATCGTCCCTGCGCAGCTTTTCACTGTGTTTTTCCATTTCCCTGATCACCTCGCCGACTCCTTCATCCGCGTCCTTGATGTGCTGGCTGAGCACGCGGTTGAAGGTTTTTTCCGCCTGGTTCAAGCGGTTGAGGAACAGCAAGTAACTTTTGCGAGACTTGTAAGCTGCTTTCACCATTTCCTCAAAGTCGGAACCCCCGGACTGGATAAGCCGAAGATAGTGTGCGGAAAGGACTTTGACCCAGTCCCGGTATACCGGGTGAGTTTCCGCGGGCGCATCGGTGATTTCACATAGTTTGCCCAAATTCGGTTTACGCTCTTCGCGGATGGCGTCATATGTTTCCTCGAGAGTGTTGCGGCGTGTGATCATGAAATTCCGGACAAACTCCTCCCGTCCCGTTTTCACCTTGTTAAGCCTGAAGAAAAAAAACACGAAGAAGATGGGAATCAGTATCATCCACAGGCTCAATTCCGGTTTTACTATCAGCTCAGACGCCAGCCGGCGGGCAAATCCCTGTTCGTGGGCCAGGATCTGCTCCTGTTTTTCTTCAATGGAAGTCATCCGGTGCAGAAATGAAAAACCCGGAGAAACGCCGCGCGCTTTTCCGGGTTTTGTGAAAGGTTGAATTAGATTTCGTGTTCACATCGGCAGATGGCGAAACCCGAACCAGAGTATCAGTACGCAGATCGCAACCCCGGAGAAAAAGAAAAATCCTCCTTTTCCCCTTTCTTGACTGGTTAGATCCATTGATTCCCTGAGATAATTTTCGCCGTCGTAGGAAGCTTCAATCTCGCTATAAAAATAAGCGTTTGCGTTGATATCCCGTTCCTCGACAACCTGGACGATTTCTTTCATCACCGGGGTCCGTTCCGCCAGCCAGGGCCCGGCATACACCGCGAAGACCCATAGCAGGGCGAAAGTTGAAACGAGGATGGCAAACGCTTTAGGTTTCCGCATGGGTTCGCGGGTTTCCGCGAACCCTTGTTCGGAGACCGCAGGGGTTTCCATTGAAATTCCTTAGATTGTTGCAGTCAGTTCCGGGAATACCATGTAGAACATGATATAGGCGACCAGCAGCGTCAACACGAGGTTGAGAGACTGTCCGCAGACATACAGGGTCAACGGTTTGCCGCCCTTGAAATGATGCCCCAACTCCCTGAAGTTGGTTGCCAGCCCGATGCTGACGAACGAGAGGGTAAAGAACCAACCCCGGAAAAGGTCGCCCATTCCCTTGATAATACCCTGATCGACCATGGTTGACCCAAGACCCTTGACCTGGTCGTTAAACCCGGAAAAGAAAAGGGAAAAGACGATCGAGGCAACGATGAACCCAAGAACGAATTTCGGGAAACGGTACCAGATTTCCATCGGACCGACTTTCGTTCCGGTTTCTTCCACTTCCACCTTGGTGGTGAAATAGAGAGCAACGAAGAAGGCGATCACGCCGATCAGTACGTTCTGGATCATCTTGATCGTGGCGGCCACGTAAAGTGCCTTTTCGCCAAGAAAGGCCCCGGCTGCTGCCACGGCGCCGGTGGCGTCGATGGTCCCGCCCATCCAGGCGCCGCCCAGGATCAGTTGCTTGTCGACCGGGAAAGTCGCTTTGATCACCGCGGGCATGATGATCATCATCAGCGAGGTGAAAATCAGCGAGAGTCCGACCGCCAGAGTCAGTTCCTCTTTTTTCGCCTTACACGCCGACGCGGTGGCGATGGCAGCGGAAACCCCGCAGACAGACATGTCGGAACAGATCGTCGCGTTCAAGCGCTTAGAAGGCATGGCGACAATCTTCTGACCGAACCAGTAGGTGACCAGCCAGACAGTCGGGGTGACCACCCAGGCTACGAATATACCTGCCGTGCCGATGGTGATTATCTTCTCAAACAGGATTTTCGCGCCCAGCAGGACCAGCCCGGTTTTGATGTAATACTCGGTCTGCACCGCCGGCATCGCCCACTTCGGCGTACCCACCGTGTTGCTGATCAGCATGCCGAGAAAAATTGCCCAGAAGGCGTACCCGATGCCGTAATACTTCATCGTCGCCTGGGAACTGCATAGCTGTGCGACCACGGCCACCAGGAAAACAAAAACAAAGGCTTTGCCAAACTCACCGAATGAGCGCCCCATGAAGCTGACGCCGATACCGAAGAAAACGGCAAATGCTATCCCCAGAAAAATCAGCCAGCCGATCTGGTTGTAGGCTTTGGCAGTGGTTTTTTTCTTCGCTTTACCGGAGATCAGCTTGGCGTCCCTCCAGTCTTCGACGGCTTTTTTGGCCTCGGCGTTAAGCTTCGCATCAGCGAATCCTTTCTCCTCAGCCAACTGCTCTGCTGCCTCGGCATTGGCAAAGGCGGCTTTCTCAGCGGCCTTTGCTTTTTCATACTTAGGCATTGCCGCCGCGTTTTTGGCATCCGCCTTTTCCTGCGACAAGTAGAAAGCGTCTACCGGGTTGGCGGACCATTTGCGCGTCTTCTTGCTGAAGGTCGAGAGCCATTTACCCGCCGGACTGCTCTTTGCCTTCACTTTCTTCTTTGCATCGCTTAGCTGAAACCAGGCGATGGTTTTGAACTTGTCGGTGCGCTTTGCCTGCTCACCGTATTTGGCTTCCGCCGCATCGAGTTTTGCTTTCTGGTCCGGCGCGCTGGGGAAATAGATGATCATTCCCGCGATGAGGAGGGCAAAGCCGAGCCATACGGCCCACCAGTCCTCCTTTTTCAACAACTCAGACCACTCCCATTTACCGACATCGGTAACGATGTCTTGACTGGCTCCTTCAGCCATAGTGGTTTCTCCATATTAAGGTTGTCGGATTTGGAACGCCCTCCGGAATGGAGAAACGCCGCTGTTGCATCCGTATATCGCCCTGCTGGGAATGTGAAATATCAATCCCTGTCCATGTATGAATGGATGCGGGGATTGCCGGGTTTTTTGTGAAGGGCTTACAGCAGGCGCTACTGTAAGTAGAAATGAAGTTGATGAGAAACACGGTCCCCGTTTATGCGGGTTGGTTATATCCCGGGATCGTAACGGTTTTGAACCCGAAACCCCGGGAATCCGATGGGGATGCGACACCCCCGTGCTATACTAGACCTGTTCTGTCGAAGCGCTATTAGTAAATTTACGTAGATTTTGGGTTAATTAACCGGATTCCCATCTCGGTTGAAGCATGAAAGTGGATTTGTGCCGAAAAACCATGTTTGATGCCCGGATGTGTGGAATGAGGAATGCTGATTCCGGAACAAAAGCATACACGGAGTCATTCTTTGCTCCCTTGAAGTTTCAATGGACCTTCATGGAAAAACATGAACTGCTGCCAATCGAGGGCAAGGCGCAGCAGGGATTCATCGTCCGCTTTTGTCTCGGATATTGTTTTTTCATCAAGGTTGAAGGATGCATAAAACGAACTGCGGGAGACAAATTCACGAAAGGTGTCCATATCGTAGCTGGCCATCATGAACCATGTGCGTTGAGGGTCCTTCATTTCCTTGCCCCCGGAAGTTTTCAGTTTCACCACCAGTTCGATCCAGTTCTTGTTCAATTCCTCAAACGAGTCAACCCCCTGGTCTTTTTTCCAGCGCTCAAGCGTCCACTCTTGTTTCTCCCTGTGTCCATGGCACATCGGCTCGATGATCATGAAGTGCTTCTCGTGTTCTTCATCAAAACTCCTGTTTGTCAGCCCGAAACCGAGAGGATAACTGCGACACACTGTCGGCCGGTTTTCGTACACGCCGCAATCCTTTTCTTCATCCAGAAAAACGCACGATCTCCGGTCTCCTTCTTTCATCTTCAGACGCACCAAAGGAATGTGTGTTTCGGGCAGGTTGTGAATCCAGACATGGGTTTCCAGGAATTTTGATGAAGGTATGCGCTGGGATTTTTTCAGTTTGATGATGTCCAGGGGAGTGAGGAGGATGTCTATGTCCTTGCAGCAATGGTTGAAACAGGTGATTCCCGGGTAACAGGAAAAGGGGAAAACACCTTCAAGAGGAAGCGGTTTCAGTTTGAAATCCTTGTTCTCGTTCCTGGTGTTTTGTGAATGAGCGGTTTCCATCCATACCCCTTATGCTGTAAAATGTCTCATTGCTTCTGCCCCGCGATGGGCATTTATTGAATACCTCTGACAGGCTGGTGTGTCGTTTGTGAAAAAAGCCATACTTTGCATGTGTCGATAGGTTAACCCCATTATTGCTTGATGACAATGACGGAAATTCAGTCCACACTGCTTGACGGCCAGGAAGCCCTTGTCGCCGGCAACCTTGAAAAAAGCATCCACTGCTTCAGCCAGGTCCTGAAAGAAGACCCGGAACACCCGGTGGCATTATTCAGCCGCGGCGCGGCTTTTTTCAAAAATCGGCAGTACAAACAGGCGGTCACGGATTTCGATGCCGCTTTGAGGATAAACCCGGAACAGGCCAAAGTTCTCTGCGCCCGGGGCAACGCTTACCTGGCTTTAAAAAAACTGGAACCGGCGCTGGAGGATTTCAACCACGCGGTGGAACTTAACCCGCAATACGTCACCGCTTACTTCTCCCGCGCGGAAGTCCTCCAGCAGATGGGTGAAGGTGATCTCGCTGACGATGACCGGGAGATCGCCGAACGCCTGCAAAAACAGATCTCGGAAGCGTACCTCGGCAGCCAGGGCGTGGTGTTCGAACATCCTTCAGGATGAATCCGGATTCTTCGCCGATGAGGCAGGAGGATCGTTTCACCTCTTCCGAAATCCCGGCACAGGTTATCCTTACTCAACCGGCATCCTGCAAGCGGTCGTATTTCAACGCTTTTCCCCGGGCCTTGTGCACCGGATATTTTTTCTCGTTCAGCACTATTTTGTACTTGGCCGCCTCCACCGGGTTTATGCCGAACTTGTCTCCGAGCAATGTGAGGTAGTTCATCACATCCCCGATTTCCTCCGCCAGCATATTTCGGGTCGTGTCGTCCAGTTCCCTGCTTTGCCGCTCAGTCAGCCACTGGAAAATTTCCAGGATCTCCGCCGTTTCCGCACTCAGGGCCATCGCCAGGTTTTTCGGGGAATGAAACTGCTCCCAGTCACGTTCCATGGCAAATTTCCTCAGCTGCTCAACCAGTTCCTCCATGGATTGTTGTTTCATTGTGTTTAAAATGAACATCCTTCCACGTCTGTTCGGTATGAACCAAACTGAAATGAAAGTGCAGTGAATTCTACATGCAGATCATTCTGCCAGCCTTTCAGACTTTTGCCAGTTGAAACACCCTTCCCGGGTTTCGGCTCCATTTATTGCGATTGAGTATCTACAAAGCCTAAAGACGAACCTGATCAGTTCAAAAGCAATAGGTGAAAAAAATGCTTGACACAGTAAACAAAAAAAACATACAAGTCTGTTTGTTAATGCGCAGACATCATTCAGCAGGTCATTCCACAGTTGAATGACACAGTTGAATGGCACAGTTTGCGTATTTCCTTCGTGAATGAGTTTTGCGAAGGTATTTTCATCAAACGGGAGATACCATGAGTTTTTTTTCAGTGTAACCAAAACAGGTATTCAGTGAAGTATAATTCTGGTATGCAACTTCCCTTTTAAACCGAATACGAATTATCGTATTGGTTTATTATGTTTATGTTTCACGCGTTTGTGAAACAGAGGATCTTCTATCAAAAGGAGTAGAGATGAGAACATGGATTGAAAGAACATTGAAAATAGCTTTGTTAGCAGGTGTCACCTCGGCATTTTCGATGGGAAGTGTTGCCAGTGCAGGGCAATGCGCGAATGACGTTTGGAACAAGGTGATGAAACGTGGTAAGCTCGTGGTAGGTGTCAAGGCAGACTACAAGCCATGGGGCTACCGCAACACCAGCGGTGAAGTGGTGGGAATGGAGGTTGACATGGCCAAGGACGTGGCCGAAGCGATGAACGTGGAACTGGAACTGGTGCCGGTGCAATCCTCCAACCGCATGCAGTTTCTCAACCAGGGCAAGATCGACATGATGATCGCCACAATGTCTGATCGCCTGGACCGCCGCAAGATTGTAGGCATCACACAGCCCAACTACTATACTTCGGGAACGAACATAATGTCTCCGAAAGCATTAGGTTTGAAGTCGTGGGAAGACCTGCGTGGCAAGCCTGTCTGCGGCAAACAAGGTGCGTTCTATAACAAGATAGTCTCTGATCGCTACGGCGCTAAGATAACCGCTTTCACCGGAAATGCCGAAGCCAAGCAGGCACTTCGAGACAAAAAGTGTATTGCCTGGGTCTATGATGACTCCTCAATTATGTCCGACCTCGCCTCAGGCAATTGGAACGACTTTGAAATGCCGCTTGCTTCCGAGGACGACAACCCTTGGGGGTTGGCGGTTCCTTTGGCAGAGAAGAACTGCATTTTCGGCAACTTCATGTCCGGCATGACCTACAACTGGCACCAGTCAGGCCGCCTGATCGAGCTGGAAAAGAAACACGGCATCCAGGCTACCAAATTCCTCGTTGACCAAAAAAAGCAACACAACGATTGGCTGGCGAAATAACACAAAACGGATTGGGCTGCATCAGGCGTATGGTTTGGTGATCACCTAATTTGCAACTTCCCTTTCTCTAGCTTGCGGCCGGAGTTGATCCTCTCTTATCTCCGGTCGCCTTCGTTTCTACCCGACGCGCTTATCAGTAATGTTGGATTCCTTTAGCCAATTTTTTTTGGATCTTTACACGGGAAACGCCAAGTGGAACTTCATCTTCTTCTATGACACGGTGCAGTGGGATAGGGTGGTGGAGGGCTTTTGGACGACCGTTCAACTTTCCGTGGTGTGTGTGATCTTAAGCGTAGTCATCGGGGTTATCGGAGCATGGTTGCAAACCCTGGCTAACCGGTTAGTGCGCTGGCTGGTTCAGGCCTATATCCAGTTTTTCCGCAATACTCCACCACTGATCCAGCTCATGTTTTTTTATTTCGCCCTGGGGCAGTTCACGCCAACCTATTCTCCCGATGGCTGGCTTGAGGTGCCGATTATCTCCAACGTGGGCTGGGCGATCATTTCACTTTCATTTTTTGCCGGCGCATTTAATGTAGAAATCTTCCGTGCCGGAATCGAGGCAATCCCTGAATCAACCAAGGAAGCTTCCGAAGCGCTGGGTATCAGCCGGCTGCAAACCTACCGCTATATAGTGCTGCCGCTCGCTTTCCGGGTCAGTTTACCCGCTTTGAACAACAACTTGGTCAACCTGGTAAAAACCACCACCCAGGCGATGGCGATCGCAGTTCCTGAACTGCTCTACCAGATGGTGAGCATCTACAACGACTACTCGACGTCCATGAACGCTTCGATGGTTCTGTTGTTTGTCGTCTACATCACATTGGTCGGTATACTTGTCTTCGGGATGCACCGCTGGGAACGGGCCATGTACATTCCGGGCTACGGGGGCTGACTGTGTTTCATACGCCTATCGTTCCCGGAAAGCAACCCAACTTTCATCAAACAGACTTGCCGGTACTACTACCGTTCCAGGTCAGCGTTGCTGGGATGCCGACCAACCTGCGTTTCAGCCGCTGGCTATCCTCTTTGTCGCCAAAGGCGCTGTTCATCCTGGCTGTATTTGCTTCTTTCTACCCGATGGCAGCTTTGGCACAATCGAACTACACTCTCGTTCAAGCATTTGCTGCTCTTTGGCGCTGGCTACCCTTCATCGTCGGCAGCGGTTTTCTGATGAATCTTGTGATCAGTTTTTGCACCATGGCATTAGGCACGGCTGCGGGTGTTTTACTCGGACTGGGACAGATCTCTATCTTTTCTCCGATTCGTGTACTTTCCTGGTTCTGCACCCAGCTTTTCCGAAACTCCCCGTGGCTGGTACTGCTCTTCATCGTCATGCTTACCTTCCCGTTTGAAATCGAGATTGGGGACCACATCATCTCTATCCCGGATTGGTTGAAGGCTGTTTTCGGGCTTTCTCTACCAATCATGGCCAACATCTCCGAGGTCGTCCGCGGGGCAGTGCAGTCAGTGCCTACCGGGCAGTGGGAGGCCTCTGAATCGCTTGCTTTCTCACGCACCCAGACGCTTTGGCAAATAATACTCCCACAATGTTTCAAACGCATGATCCCGCCGTGGATGAACTGGTACGCGATATTAACGATGGCCACCCCTCTCGTTTCGCTGCTTGGGGTAGAGGAAATAATCACTCTCTCGCGTCAGGCGATGGAAGCCGAGGATAACCACCCCGAATTGCTGATCCCATTCTTCGGGTTTGCTCTATTGATCTTCTTTGCCTATTGCTACCCCATTGCCCGCTGGACCCTGAAACTTGAAGAATGCTATTCCGTGAAATTTTGAGGGACTCACATGTCTGAAAACAACTGGACTCCTGATCAACCCATCGTTTCGCTCAAAAACGTACACAAATCCTTCGGTGAACTCGAAGTTCTCAAAGGCATCAGCTTTGATGTAATGAAAGGCGAAGTGATATGTATCATTGGCCCTTCCGGTTCCGGAAAGTCAACTTTGATTCGTTGCATAAACGCCCTCAATGACATCAATTCCGGTTCAATCAAAGTACACGGGATAGAGGTCAATGACCCGGATTTGAACAAATTGGAATTACGCAAAAATGTGGGCATGGTTTTCCAGCAATATAATCTGTTTCCGCACAAGACGGCGCTGGAAAACGTGATGATGGCCCCTGTACTGGTGCTGAAAGAACCCAAAGAAAAAGCACGCACCATGTCTCAAGCGTTGATCCGCAAGGTAAGGCTTGAAGACAAGGAAAACAACTATCCTGGAGAACTTTCCGGTGGGCAACAGCAGCGCGTCGCAATCGCCCGGTCGCTGGCCATGAATCCAGATGTGATGCTCTTCGATGAGGTAACCGCCGCACTCGATCCGGAAACCATCAAGGAGGTGCTTGTCACCATAAAGGAACTCGCCGCCGAAGGAATGACCTGCATCCTTGTCACCCATGAAATGGGTTTCGCCCGTGAACTTGCCGATCACATTTATTTCACCGATAAAGGTGTGATCGTGGAGCATGGCCCGCCTGTTTCTTTTTTCAATAAAGCAAAAGACCCGCGCACTAAAGAATTTTTGAGCCAGATTCTTTGATAAATCCAACCAACACAATAATGGGCACACCCTAAATGCAACAAACCAAAACAGCAGATTTCATCATCATCGGCGGCGGAATCATCGGATGTAGCATTGCCTACAACTTGGCTCATCTAGGCGCAAATAATGTGATTGTGTTGGATAAGGAAGAGGTCTGTTCCGGAGGAACGGCGAAATCTTGCGCAATCACACGCAGTCATTATTCCATCGAAGCCAATATGCGCCATGCGGTGGAAAGCATAAAAATTTTTGAAAATTTTGATGAAATTATCGGCGGCAAGCCGGGGTTTCAACGTACCGGACACATGATTTTAGGTTCTGAGAAATTTAGCCTGCAAATGGAAAAAGTTTTCCAAATGCAAAATAAATACGGCATTCACACCCAAACTTTAACTCCCGCGGAAGCTAACGAACTGCATCCTCTGCTCCAATTCAAAGATGTGGATTTGATAGGTTACGAATCCCGCACCGGTTATTGCGATCCGTATTTGACGACAACTGCCTACACAAAACGCGCAAAAGAGTTAGGAGTCATATTTAAAACCGGAACACCCGTTACCGGAATCCGGTTCAACGGCACAAATAAAACAGTGGTAACGCCTCAAACAGATTTTGAAACTCCAACGCTTATTTTCTCCGCTGGGCCTTGGACTCATGCTTTGGGGGATATGATTGGAGTCAAATTCCCTTATGAAATCAGCAAACACAAGGTGTTGACTTTGAAGATAGACCGCCCATATGAAAAAGATTGGCCGATTGTGAAAGATTTACTGACTCCGGAAAAAATCTATTTTCGTCCGGATTCCGGTGGAGTGGTTTTGGTAGGAACAGGAGACCACGGAGAACCGCTCGAAGACATTGAAAAGCTGACAGACGAAGTAGAAATGCAGCATGTTGAACGTATCGGCAAGCTCATGACCAACCGGATGCCCTCTTTTGCCGATGCAAAGCTGGTGAATAGTTGGACTGGACCGTATGACATTCCTCCCGATTGGTGTCCTATCATTGGCCCGGTTCCAGGATTTGACGGCGTAACTGCAGCAGTCGGATTCAGCGGGCACGGTTTCAAACTTGCCCCTACCATCGGTGAATCATTGGCGCAACAGATTCTTGGTAACAAACCCCGTGTGCCGATTGAGATGTATGACATGAACCGTTTTGAAAACGGAAAATTGATGCGCGGCGCGTATGGGATCGGCACACTTGCCTAAAAAAAGACGCACTCAAGTAGAGCGAAGTGCGGAAACCAAGAAACGATTGTTGGAAGCAACAATTGATTGCTTGAATGAACTTGGCTACAACAAAACCAGCACTCCAGAAATAGCCCGTCGTGCAGGGGTTTCGCGGGGTGCGTTGGTGCATCATTTTCCTTCAAAACACGACCTGATTACTGCCACTGCAGAATATCATTGGGAACGGATTACCGTCGATGTACGTAAATTGGCTAAGACTGTGTACGGCGGCCAACTTTCATTAAATGATTTCATTGACGGTTTGTGGGAAAAAGTTTTCAGGCCCCGTGTGAGTAGTGCTTCTATTGAAATGATAATTGCCGCCAGGACCGATGCTGAATTGCGAGGAAAACTGGTGCCAATTCTGAATCGTTTATATAGCAATTACGACGAAATTTGGTCTCAGTTTTTTCGTGACACAGGGGTCACACCTGAAAGGGTTGAAATGCTGTTTGATCTCACAATTCAACTCTTGCGAGGTATGACATTGCAACGGGTTTTGAAGGATGAACCGGAATATTATCAGAAATTTCTTGATTCATGGAAAACGATAGTCTCAGCAAGCTATTATGACGAGAAATTTCAAATCGCCAAGTGAGCAGTCATTATGACCCTAATTTTTTACTACTAAAGCTTGCAATCCTGAGCTATTCAGACCCTTATATCATTTTGCATCCAGTATATATTATTATTCAATCTGAAAATAAGGCATAAATTAATAATAAAACAAGAATTGCATGCAAAATCAACACTCAAAACTTTGCGCTCCATGTCCCGGTAAAATCCAAAACAAAGGCCCTTTAAAGGGATTGCCCATTTTAGACATGAGCAGGATTCTGGCCGGACCGACCTGCACCCAAATACTTGGAGATATGGGTGCGGAGGTGATCAAGGTTGAACGTCCTGGAGCAGGAGACGACACCCGCAAATGGGGACCACCTTATGTGAAAGATGCTGAGGGAAATGAAACTTCAGAAAGCGCGTACTATCTCTGTGCCAACCGCAACAAACGCTCAATGACCGTGGACATAACAAAACCGGAAGGGCAGGAAATAATCCGCGGACTGTCCGGGAAATGCGACGTGCTGATTGAGAATTACAAGGTCGGCGGACTGAAGAAATACGGTCTTGATTACGAGAGTTTGCGTGCAGACAACCCCGACTTGATTTACTGCTCAATTTCCGGATTTGGGCAGACCGGCCCTTATTCGCATCGGCTCGGATACGATTTCCTGATTCAGGCCATAGGTGGGATCATGAGCGTCACCGGCGAGCCTGACGGCGCACCGATGAAAGTCGGCGTGGGTATCGCCGACGTAATGTGCGGGATGTACGCGGCGGTCTCAATACTTGCCGCAATCCATCACCGTGACCAGGGAGGTAGCGGGCAGCACATCGATTTGTCACTGCTCGACACGCAGGCGGCATGGCTGATCAATTCCGGATTGAATTACCTTACTTCAAGGGAGAACCAGCATCGGCTTGGAAACGCCCACCCGAACGTCGTCCCTTACCAGGTTTTCCAAAGCAGCGACGGGTATTTCGTTTTGGCAGTCGGTAATGACGCGCAATTCCGGAAGTTTTGTAAAATGGCCGGAGCGGCGGAATTGGCTGACGATCCGCGTTTCAAAACAAATGCCGACCGCGTCAAAAATCGTGATGTTTTAGCACTGCTGATCAATAAATTGACACAAAAACATGCTACAAAATATTGGTTGGAAGAACTGGAAAAACTGCAGGTCCCCTGCGGTCCTGTAAACACTGTCAAGGATGTTTTTGACGATCCGCAAATTCAACACCGCCAAATGGAAATTTCCATGCCGCACCCGCTCTCCGAACACGGCGAGGTCAGCTTGATCGGCAGTCCGCTGAAAATGTCGGAAACTCCGGTCAGCTACCGTCACGCTCCGCCGACCTTGGGGCAGCACACAAACGAGGTCTTGAAGGAATGGCTGGGGATGAGCGAGGAAGAATGCGAAGTACTGGCAGAAAAGGGAGTGGTTTAGCGGATCAATCACTGACGGCAGTCAAAGAACGAGCCGTAGCTGGAAAATCCTGCAATATTTTTTTGTCCATCGTGTACAAGGGTATCTCGAAATTATCGGCTAATGCTACAAATTCACAGTCGTAAGCGCTGCAAGTACTGTCTTGAACCAGTTTAAGAACATCGTAAAAAGAAACATTGTACTCGTTCTCTTTCATCAGCATTACAGCATTCTCAGATAAAGTGAGCGCTTCATCAAAGGATATGATTCCTTTGCGCAAATAGATAGACAGTACATTCCTGAACTCACTGCGCCACAATGGCGGAGCAATCCAATGATTATCATGCGCAAACAATTTATCTGCATCAGGACTTTTATCGCCGGTCAGCAAGAGGTATGAAATGACATTGGTATCAACAACGATCATTCACGTCCCTCATTCTTTGCACTCAAGAGTTCTTCATTCGTCAGCATGTGTGAGGCTGTCATTTTTCGTAAACGGCGGAATCCGGCTAATTGTTCTTCTACTTCCACTTTGCGGCTGCGCAAGGAGGTCTCCAGACAATGAAGGACTTCGCCGTTCATGCTCCGGAAATGTAGTTTGGCTGATTCTTTCAAAAGCAAGTAAAGATCGTCTGGAATATTTTTTACTGTTAATGATGGCATTTTTATTCTTATATGGAGTTGTTTTGGAATAAAAACGATTGTAACTTTTTATTCGGCTGTAGTCAAGCCGCTCTTTCCTGCTACAGATATCTATAAAACCGGACATCCATGTTTGAACTAACTGAAACTCAAAAACAACTGCAAGCTACGGCACGTGAGTTTGCAATAAAAGAAATTGCGCCGCGTGCGGCGGAAATTGACCGCATGGAGCAATATCCGTGGGAAAATGTGGAGTTGCTCACCAAACAAGGCTTCATGGGAATGACGGTCCCGGAGGAGTACGGCGGTTCCGGGATGACTTATTTGGACACGGTTTTGGTAATTGAGGAAATCGCCAAAGCATGCGGAGTGTCGGCACGGATTGTCGTCGAGGCCAACATGGGAGCGGTCGGGGCGGTGATGAAATACGGTTCTGAAACACAGAAAAAATTGGCGGCGGGACATGTTTTGAGCGGAGATAAACCGGCTATTTGCATAACCGAACCCGGAGCCGGAAGCGCGGCCACCGAAATGACCACCCGCGCCGAGCGCAAAGGCGACCGCTACATTCTCAACGGCACAAAGCATTGGATCACCGGCGGCGGTGTTTCCAGATTTCATTTGATTTTTGCCCGTGTTTTTGAAAACGGAGAACAACAGGGCATCGCCGGATTTATTGCTTTGCGTGGTACGGACGGTTTAAAAGTCGGCACACGCGAACCGGCAATGGGTTTGCGCGGCATTCCGGAAACACAGATTATTTGCGAAAATTTGGAAGTTCCGCACGAAATGGCTTTGATTCCGCCGGAAGGTCTGCGACGCGGGTTTGCCGGATTGATGAATGCCTACAATGGCCAACGTGTCGGCGCGGGAACGGTGGCTATGGGCATTGCCGCCGGGGCCTATGAATTGGCCTTGGAATTCTCCAAACAGCGCGAACAATTCGGCCGCCCGATCTGCGAATTTCAGGGTTTGCAGTGGATGCTGGCCGATATGCACACGCAGCTGGAAGCCTCTCGCCTGCTGCTCCGCAAAGCCGCCGCCGGAGCGGGACAGGGCTTTCCGGACATGCTGGAAGCGGCGCAGGCCAAAATTTTTGCGTCGGAAACGGCAATCAAAGTTACCAATGACGCTTTGCAAATTTTCGGCTCCGCCGGCTATTCCCGCAATTTGCCTTTAGAGCGCATGGCACGTGACGCTCGCATGTTTACCATCGGCGGCGGCACGGCACAGATTCTGCGCACGGTCGTCGCTTCCACTCTGCTCGACCGCAAACTCCCGCAAACACGGGGTGGGTTTTCCAAGCTCGTTGATAAGGGACAGCAATAATGGTGAACGCAGCGGACATTATTGGAAGACGGCTGTATCTGGCCGGATGCCGCCGGGCGTTCGGCATTCCGGGCGGTGAAGTATTGACGCTTATTGAGGGCCTGCGCAGATCCGGAATTGAATTTGTGCTTACCAAGCATGAAAACTGCGCCGGATTCATGGCCCAAGGCGGATTTCACGCTGACGGCGCACCCGGAATTCTGGTGGCTACGATCGGTCCGGGAGTCGCCAACGCTGTGAATGCCGTGGCCAATGCTTTCCAGGATCGTGTGCCGATTATTTTCCTGACCGGATGTGTGGATGCCTCCGAAGCCCTTACTTACACGCATCAAGTTTTTGACCATGGTGAATTGTTACAATCGGTCACAAAAGCCAGCATCACGGTGGTGGATGGCGCGGTGGATGTGGCGATAGACAAGGCTGTATCCATCTCGCTGGACGGACAGCCCGGCCCGGTGCATGTTGATGTGCCGATCAGCGTGGCGGCCCAAGCACAACCGGAACGAACGATTCTTGCCCGGAAGTTTCCATCACCGGCGACTCCTTCCGAAGGAGTGGATTTGGAAACCGCCAGAAACTGGCTTCGCGAAGCAACTCGGCCTTTGATGATTGCCGGGGTGGATGTGCTGAATCAGAACGCGGAGGAAGCGGTTGCCGAATTTGCGCTGGACTTCCGCATTCCACTGATCACGACATACAAGGCCAAAGGGGTCCTTCCGGAAGACAACTTGCTGGCCCTAGGCGGGGCCGGACTTTCGCCTTTGGCCGACCAGCATTTGCTGCCGTTGGTACGGAAAAGCGATTTCATTCTGCTGGCCGGTTACGACCCCATCGAGATGCGTGTCGGCTGGCGCGACCCCTGGGACGAAGACGCGAGGGTGATTGAGTTTTGTGCCGTGCCGAACACTCATTACATGCACCAGGCATGTCTTAGTTTTGTCGGCCATGTTGGCGAGGGATTGAATACCTTGCGTAATGGAATTACTCCGCGGCCCGTCTGGAAAGACCGTGAAGCGGAAAAAGTCCGCGGCGAACTGAAATCCGAGTTTTCCGGCAAAGAGAAATGGGGACCTGGGGCCGTGGTTGATGTTGTGCGCAAGTTGTTGCCCCGTAATGGAATGGCCACGGCGGACAGCGGGGCGCACCGGATTCTGCTGAGTCAGCAGTGGGAGTGTTACGAGCCAAGGGGTCTGCTGCAATCCACCGCGCTCTGCACGATGGGCTGCGCGCTCCCGCTGGCAATGGGTTACCAGTTGGCGTCTCCGGAACGTCCGGTCGTTACCTTTGTCGGCGACGCCGGACTGGAAATGGTGCTTGGCGAACTGGCAACGTTGCGCGATTTGAAAATACCGGTGGTGATCATAGTGTTCGTTGATGAGTCGCTGGCCCTGATTGAAATGAAACAGCGCAAGTCCGGGTTGCCAAACACCGGGGTGGATTTCGGCGGCACAGACTTTCCCGCTGTGGCCAGGGCGTTTGGAGGAAGCGGATATTGGATTTTCACGCGCAACGAACTTTCAGAAGCGTTGGATGGCGCATTCGAAGGGAATACCTTCACACTGTTGGCTTGCGTGATCGGAGGCAAAGCATACGATGGGAGGTTCTGACGCGGACTTGTCTACACTCAGACATCTCCAGCTCAATCGCGTCATATCAAATACAACCGGCTTCAAATTTCAGTGCGCCGGGCAGAATGGTCCCTGTCAACTATGACGCGGGTATCTACGATTTCGCATCCTCCGGAGTTTGCAACCACCGGGTTCAGGTCCAGTTCCGCGATTTCCGGATGCGCGTCGATAACAAGCGAAACCTTGCTGATGAGTTCCGCCAGCGCTTCTTTATCCACCAGTGCCCCCCCTCTTGCGCCTTCCAGGATTTTTTTCGCCTTAATCTGACTGATCATTGAAAGGGCGTCCGTCAAGGAAAGCGGGATGGAGCGGAACACGACGTCTTCAAGGATTTCGACGAATACACCCCCCAGCCCGAACATCAGGACCGGGCCAAAGATGGGGTCCCGCTTGGCGCCGATTATAACTTCAACGCCTTTCCCCGCCATCGGGGTGAGCAATACCCCCTCAACTTCGGCTTCTGGGTTGCTGGTTTTACACGAAGAGAGGATTTCATCGTATCCCCGCTGCAGGGATTTTTCACCCCGCAGATTCAGCTTCACCCCTCCGGAATCGGATTTATGCAGGATGTCTCGGGAAACCACCTTCATAGCCAGCGGGAGGTCTCCAAACGTTTCGGTAATGGAAGACAATTCCGATTTTGACCGAATCATCATCTGTCGTGGTACAGTGATACCGTAACTTCGCAGCACACTCCCGGCTTCATATTCGAATAAATCACGTCCGGATTGCTGTGCGTGCCTGAGGGTATCCGAAACCTCCGCCAATGGTTCAAGGGGTTGCACCGGTTCCACCGTTTTTGCTCTCCGGATAAAGTTTCCGCGCTCCGCCAATGCTGCCAGCACACGGACGGCATGCTCGATTGATCCGTAAACAGGCAGTCCTGCTTTACGCAGTTCAATCAGCGCATCAGGTTTCACCGGTGTATACAAACTGTATATCACCAACGGTTTTTCAATCCTTCGTGACAGATCAGCGATTGCGACCGCGGTCTGCATCTCCTCGTGCTGGAGTTTTTCAGTGAAACGAATTCCATAGCCTCCGAACATGCCGACCAGCAAAACCATGTCCACACACTCGTCTGCCGCAAGAATCTCAAGACAGTTGTAAAGCAGTCCCGGGCTGGCGTCTGTGCTTCCGGCAACATCCACCGGGTTCGCCAGCGAGGCTTGTGGAAGCAGCACCTTTCCCAGCGCATTCCGTGTTTTGTCGCCCAGCGGAGACAGCACAAGGTCCGCTTCTGAAAGGCGGTCGGAGGCAATGGTAGCCTGCCCCCCTCCGTCTGCCAGTACCGCCACCCGGTTTCCCCGGGCGTGCTGAAGCAAACCCAGCCCTTCCGCAACCGGGAGTATTTCATCGGACTGTTCCACCACGCTGACACCGGACTGGCGCAACAGGTTCACCGTCATTCCGTAGCTTCCCGCAAGCGCGCCGGTATGAGAACTGGCGGATTGCCGGCCTTCATTTGTGCTGCCTGACTTGTAAACCACCACCGGCTTTATCCGCACTGTTTCTTTGGCGACCTCGAGAAACTCCCTGCCGTTTTTGAATCCTTCCACGTAAAGCGCCGCCACACGGGTGTTTTTCTCCTCCCCGAGGAAACGCAGATAATCCGCGAACCCGACATCGATTTGATTCCCCGGCCCGACGTATGTGCTGAAGCCGATGTGACCGTTGTGTTCGGCTTCCAGGGCGAGCGCCAGCAGCATGTTGCCGGACTGGGAAATGATGCCGATATTTCCCGCTTTCACATTGTCTAGCGCCAGCAGATTGACCTTCTTGTGCAGATTAAAAAACCCAGATGTGTTGGGACCAACAATTCGTACATTAGCCCTGCGAGCAGAAGCCAAGGCGTCTTGTTCCAGTTGAATTCCGGCGTCATCCACTTCACCGAAACCACTGGCGAGGATAACCGCGCCTTTGATGCCGTTTGCGCCGCACTGCTCGACAATGTCCGGGACAGTTTTCGCCGGGGTGCAGATCAAAGCCAGATTGGCCTGCACCGGGAGGTCGTAAAGGGACGCATAGGCTTTGATCCCCAGGATCTGGTTCGCCTTCGGGTTGATCGGGTAAATTGCCCCGGCATATCCGTCATTCAACAACCCGGTGATGGCTTTGTACCCGCGTTTGGTTGGGTTCGCGGATGCGCCTACAATGGCAATCGAGTCAGGCGCGAGGAAGTCATGCAGCGGACTTTTCATCTGCATACCCGGAGATAAACACGCAGCCCGTTCTTGCGGGCATAAATCGTCAACGCATAGTCATGGGCGATCATGGCTAAGTCTCATGAGAAAAGGATTGATTCAAGGGAAATGGTGTGTAGGAAGGGGAATGCTGCCGCTTGCTGCCCGGTGAGGGAAAACCGGGACTTGCCCAATGGAAGAAGAGTACATGTTCATCGGTCTTTGTGTTCGCTGTAGGTAACACCCATTTCATGGAAAAGCTGTTCCCGATGGGATAACGCGTTCAATGCCTTTTTCCCGTAATAACGGGCCAGTATGGACAGCAGCCCTTCCAGCAGAATGACCCAGGCAGCGGTGCTGTTGCTGTAGAAATGTCCCGCGGTGGGGATGGCAAAAACTGCATGCGCACTGCTTGCCAGAGGCGCACCAAATGAATCCACAAACACAACGGTCGGTATTTGGTTTGCCGAAGCGGTACGGCATGTTTCAACCGCGATACGCGTATAGGGCTCACTGCCGAATACGATGATCACGTCCTGGTGGTTCAGCTGTGCCAATGCGTGAGGAACGCCGTGTCCTGATTCTCCGAGTACTGAAACATCTTCCCTGATCAGTCCCATGCAGTAAGAAAAAAATGCTGCCAACCCATAAAACTGTCTCTGCGCATAAGTGCGCACAGATCGCGCCCTGCTCAGCAGGTGAATGGTTTTGTCTATGGAAGCCGGGTCCAATTGATTGATCATGGTCTTGATATTAACTGCCTCATCACCTGCCACCTGATTAATCAGTTCCAGACTGCCTGCTTGTGAATTGTTGGGACTGGTCGAAATCAATTGTTCGACCCGGCTGCTGTAAAAATGATTTTCTGTTGCCATGTGCTGTCGAAACACATGCTGTAAATCGTTGAATCCTTTGTAACCCAAACGCGTGGCCAGCCGCGTCAGGGTGGACGCGTTGACGCCGACCTGTTCCGCAAGTTGGTTGATTGATGAAAACGCGGCCGTTTTGGGCTGGTTCACCAGTTTCACCAACGCCGCATATGATTTTGCCCCCAATTTGTATTGGCCCCGATTCGCGCCCATGAACGCCACTAGCTCTCTCAAATCATATAATGATTCAGGCGGCAATGGGTGGCGCGGATGGTTTAATTCAGGAGACGTCATTGGAAAGGGAAACCGGGTTATTTGGATATATTCGCGTCAGATTTTCATAATCAAAAACTGTGCCGCCGGAAATTCTATCAAGCTGATATTACAGAAGTAATTGTGCCGGTTTTGCTTTCATTGGGTTTTGTAACCTGATTTGCCGCAAAACGTGCGAAAAATTTCTTGAAAAACAAATATTATTGCAATATTATCAGCAACGCAATTTATTTTGCGAATGATGCCTGATTCCTTTGCCATTGCATAGCGTGATCAATAGATTGCATCATGTCCCAATGGGAGAAGATGTTTGAACTTGTTTCAAACACAAATTTCCCATATTTTCATCGGCACCATTTCGTGTTCGAAAAAGTGTCGCAGCAGGGGAAATGTTCCGGGTCTTTCGATTCAGGACCTGTGGACAGTCCCGCTCCAGGGGGATGGTTGTCCGAAGAGGGATAGTGTTTGCCTCTTTCATGATTCACCACCCGGTTTTTCTTAAAGAACCTTTTGTTGAGAGAGATTATGCAACGTACCATGAAGTGGCTTGCGGTAACATCGCTGGCCCTGACAATGAGTCTGCCCGTTTGGGCGGAACAAACCTTCGTCACTATCGGCACCGGTGGAGTGACCGGGGTTTACTATCCAACCGGCGGCGCTATCTGCAGGCTGGTCAACAAGAACCGTAAGCAGCATGGCATTCGCTGCTCGACTGAGAGCACCGGTGGTTCGGTATACAACCTCAATACTATCCGTGCCGGGGAACTGGACATGGGTGTGGCGCAGTCTGACTGGCAGTATCATGCCTTTCATGGCAGCAGCAAGTTTAAGGACAAGGGGGCAAACAGGAATCTGCGCGCCATCTTTTCTGTACACCCGGAACCTTTTACGGTCGTGGCCCGTGCCGATTCAGGCATCAGCAATTTTAGTGATCTCAAGGGCAAGCGCGTCAACATCGGCAACCCGGGTTCCGGACAGCGCGGGACCATGGAAGTGCTCATGGAAGCGCTTGGATGGAGCAAATCGGTGTTTTCCCTGGCCTCAGAACTGAAGTCTTCTGAGCAGTCGAAAGCACTCTGCGACAACAAGATTGACGCCATGGTTTTCACCGTCGGTCACCCCAGCGGTTCCATCAAGGAAGCCACCACTGCGTGCGATTCAGTGTTGGTGGCTGTCACCGGCGCGGCAGTGGACAAACTGGTTGCGGAGAACGATTTCTACCGTACCGCCACCATTCCGGGAGGAATGTACCGCGGCAGCGCAAATGACGTGCAGACTTTCGGAGTAGGTGCTACATTTGTTACATCAACCAACACGCCGGAAAGGGTGATCTATGAGGTAGTCAAGGCGGTTTTCGAGAACTTTGACACCTTTCGCAAGTTTCATCCCGCCTTCAGGCATCTGGACAAAAAACAGATGATCAAGGACGGATTGTCCGCTCCGCTCCATGACGGTGCAGTGAAGTATTACAAGGAAGCCGGCTTGATGTAGATCAACCCTTTTCCAGATTTTTCCGGGGCCCGCGGATGCACCTGAATCCGTTCGCGGGTTCCAATTGTTTTTTCACTCCATGAAAACCGCAGAACCATCTGCAGCAGAATCCGGTCAAAAACATCAGACCCCCTCCTCAGTCCGCAAAGCAGATGAAATAGTCGCTGAATCCGAAACCGGCCCACGAACTCCGTCCGGATGGTCCGGAAAAGTGCTGCTGGGCGTGTCGCTGGCATGGTCGTTGTTCCAAATCTGGTATGCCTCTCCCTTGCCTTTCATCCTCCGTTTCGGTGTCCTGAACGACACGCAGGCCCGCTCCATCCATCTGGCATTTTCAATCTTCCTGGTTTTCCTCGCCTTCCCACCATTTCGCCGTTCGCCCCGCACGTTCATTCCATTGCATGACTGGTTTTTCGCGTTTGTCAGCGCGTTTTGCGCGGGCTACCTTTACCTGTTTTATGTCGAGCTCTCCGAACGCATGGGGCTGCCCACAACCTGGGACTTGGTGGTTGCCGTCTCCGGCATGCTGCTGCTGCTTGAAGCCACCCGCCGCGCGCTGGGACCGCCGCTGATGGTGGTTGCAATGGTGTTCCTGTTTTACACCTTTGCCGGACCATACATGCCCGAAGTGATTGCTCACAAAGGGCAGAGCCTGAACAAGACCATGTCGCATCAGTGGCTTGGGACCGAAGGTGTTTTCGGGGTGGCTCTTGGTGTTTCCACAAGTTTCGTTTTTTTGTTTGTGCTTTTCGGTTCCCTGTTGGAGCGCGCAGGCGCAGGGAATTATTTCATCAAAGTCGCCTTTTCGCTGCTTGGGCACATGCGGGGCGGACCCGCCAAGGCAGCAGTCGTTTCATCCGGAATGACCGGACTTATTTCCGGTTCCTCGATTGCCAACGTCGTCACCACCGGTACCTTTACCATCCCCCTGATGAAAAGGGTCGGCTTCCCGGATTACAAGGCCGGGGCGGTGGAAGTGGCCGCGTCTACCAACGGTCAACTCACCCCGCCCATCATGGGCGCGGCGGCGTTTTTGATGGTGGAATACGTGGGTATTTCATATGTTGAAGTCATTATGCACGCGGCCCTGCCCGCGCTTATTTCCTACATCGCACTGGTGTACATTGTTCACCTGGAAGCGCTCAAGGCAAACATGCAGGGGCTGCCCAGACCCTACAAGCGCACCCTTGCGCAAACATTGCTGGGAGTGATGAGCGGACTGCTCGTGATCATGACCGTAACCGCCGTCGTTTACTATGGAATCGGCTGGCTCAAGCAGGCGTTCCCGGAATCGGCGCTGTGGATCGTTTCCATCCTGGTGGTCGTGGTGTACGTGCTGCTCCTCGGCTATGCTTCCCGCTTCCCGGATTTGGAGCAGGACGATCCGGCTGAGGCGATCGCCCACCTGCCTGAACCCGGTCCCACCATAAAATCCGGTCTCTTTTTTTTGCTGCCCCTCGTGCTTTTGGTCTGGTGCCTGACCATAGAACGTTTCTCACCCGGGCTTTCCGCGTTCTGGGCGACCATGTTCATGATCTTCATCGTCCTCACCCAGCGTCCTTTGCTCGCCTGGTTTCGGCGGGAAGACGGTTTAAAAACAGCTGTCTTTCGCGGTTTTTTTGAATTACTGGACGGACTTGTTTCCGGTGCGAGAAACATGATCGGCATTGGTGTGGCCACTGCCACAGCGGGTATAGTTGTCGGCACCGTCACTTTGACCGGAATCGGGCTGGTGATGACTGAATTTGTGGAATTCATTTCAGGCGGCAACCTGATACTGATGCTGCTGTTTACCGCAATGATCAGCCTTGTGCTTGGTATGGGTCTGCCGACCACTGCCAACTACATCGTCGTTTCAACTTTGATGGCCCCGGTGATTGTCACGCTCGGAGCAAAGAACGGGCTGATCGTGCCGCTGGTTGCCGTCCACATGTTCGTCTTTTATTTCGGCATCCTTGCCGACGATACACCTCCGGTCGGACTGGCCGCTTTTGCCGCTTCCGCCATTGCGCGCAGCGACCCGATCAGGACCGGAATCCAGGGCTTCACATATGACATCCGCACGGCGATTCTGCCCTTCCTGTTCATCTTCAATACCGAACTGCTGATGATCGGCATCGAAAGCGCGTGGCATTTCCTTATGACCATCATCAGCGCGGTGACGGCGATGCTCCTGTTTGCCGCGGCAACACAGGGTTTTTTCCTGGTGAAAAACCGCTGGTGGGAAACACTGGCGCTGCTGCTGATTTCATTTACCCTGTTCCGCCCGGGATTCTGGTGGGATATGCTCTATCCCCCCAACCAGGTGGTCGCGGCTGACGGCATCATCGAGACGGTGGAACAGCTCCCACCGCAAGCAGAACTACGCATTCATGTGGAGGGGGAAAATCTTGATGGAGAACAGGTGAGCAAAATGGTCCTGCTGCCCATGGGCGACACTGGCCCAGGCGCGGAACGCTTGGAACAGGCTGGGCTCGGTCTGCGTGCCGAAGAAAAAAAGATAGTCGTGGACATGGTGGTTTTCGACAGCCCAGCGGAAAAAGCAGGCATCGATTTCGACTGGCAGATCCTCAGCGTCCAGGTTCCGGTGGATCAGCCTCCCAAACAGTGGATGTACCTTCCCGGAGTTCTCTTTCTGCTGACAATCATCGCATTGCAGCACAGGAGGAAAACCGGTTTCGCCCGGGTTTTACAATAAATTCTACTGCATCCTCCTGAAGGGGAATGCCCCTGCCTCATGCGGTTTTCTTCACTGGCTGCCGCAGCACGGTCTTTAATTTTTCCGGACTGACTTTGCGCGGATCACTGAGGTATATCTCGTGGTGTTTACCTGCTTCAACATATCCGTTTTGCGGCAGGTATTCGTTGTGAAGCCTGGACAAAACCGGCGCTTCATCCGCGTAAGGACCGATGTGCATTATCTGCACTGAAAGTCCTTCAAGATACTTTTCCATCCGTATTTTTGACAAAGCAGGGGGGTTTTTCGCCTTTTCAACCTGCTCGCAGGCGTTGTTGAACATGTCTGCATCGATCCAGTCCGGCTGCATGATCATGGATGTCCACTCCCATGCGTCCTTGTCCCCTGTGGCAAAAACTCTCAAATCTTCCGCCCACCACAAGCCTTCCAACGGAGGCACCACGTAATCCCGTCCCAGTTCTTTCTTGCTCATGAACTTGAGTTTGTAGGCAACGGCATAGAGCGCTTCCACCGCCTCGCTGTATTCGCTGGCGTTGGGATCGCCCTTTCCGTCAACCATCAGGTAATTCAGTTGCGGCGCCTCCACCACTTCGAATTCCTTTGCAGAAGGCGCAAAAAGGTGTTTCATTTCTTTCTTGAAATCTGTCTTTGACATTTCAGTTCTCCAGTTGTACCAGCATTGAGGGGACATATTTAACCCTGTCCGACTGAACTCATTTGGTATTTTCGCATGGAACATATTTCTCTGCAAAAAAATATATCCGCTTAGCCTCTTAAAATTTCAAAGCTATTTTATAGCAATCTGTAGGGGCAGACCTCTGTGTCTGCCCAAAATCACGTGTCTGCACGCCTGCATGCGCCAAGTGTAGCGCGGCTGGCGGGCATCTTTTGACCACCCTGCTAAGGGCAACCACGGTGGGTTGCCCCTACAGGATCTTCGTTATACGTAATTATCAATTATGACCACTCACCTAGCGTTACCTCCATGTGCGTCGCACCTGTCTGCGTCGCAATCGTGACAAGCAGGCGCAGACAGTGGTGAGGGTGTGTTTTTGAACATTTCCATCACATTGTGCGCCAGGTTACGGGATTTACCCATGTAAACAACATTTATCCATAACATAACCAATTTCATTCTTGCCTGCTTGTGCGTTGCACCTGTCTGCCTCGCGAAAGCGACAGGCAGGCGCAGACAGGGACAATATGTCGAAAACTTTTCGTTGTTGAAATCGAAATCATCCCAGACACCTGTACAGCAACCGAGATGTTTGACAATGCTGGTCGGATCACTCAATGCTGGAGCGGACGACGTCCTCGATCATCGCCGCCATGAAGCGCGCGGCTTCGCCTCCGGTGACAACCCTGTGATCGAAGGTCAGAGAAAGGGGCAGGATGCGATGCACCACGGGCTGGCGGTTAACGGCCACCACCTGATCGCGGATGACTCCCGCGCCGATGATTGCTACTGTTGGGGGGACAACGACCGTGTTTGCGTAACGTCCGGACATGGTGCCGAAATTTGAAAGCGTGATGCTGGGGTTCAGCATCTCTTCCGGAGGAATGGTCCGTTTTTCCACGTCCCCGCGCATCCGGTTGAGTCCTTCCCTGAGGTCCTGGAGCGTGCGGTTTGCGACATCGCGCAGCACGGGCACAAACAGTCCATCCTCGGTATCAACCGCTATCCCTACATCCACCTTTTCCTGCATCCGCCGGGCGAGGCGCTGTACGTCAAACCATACGTTCAGGGATGGTTCGCAAGTGCAGGCGTACGCGATAGCGTGTACAAGCCTGATCGTCGGGTCTGCGTTATGTTCCCAGGCTTCGATGTCCGCATCCTCATACAGTGAGACCGCCGCGACTTCCGCATGTGCGCGGGCCATGTTGCGGGCCATCGTCCGGCGCACGCTGCGCAGTGGCTCCGTGTCACCGCTTTCCGTCACCTGTTTCGCTGCCTGTTCGACATCCTCCCGGGTTATCAGGCCGTCTTTTCCCGAAGGGGTGACGGCATCCAGCTCAAGCATTAGTTTCCTCGCCAATGCGCGCACCGCCGGGGTGGCCTTTGTCTGCCGGCGTTTCCCGCTTTCCGGGGCGCCGATGATGAAATGGTCTTCAGGGTGTTTTTTCTCTGCTTGTTCTATGGCTCCGACCACCGTGCCAGCATCCTCGTCTTCCTGTCCGGCAAACTCCACAAGCGGTTCCCCGATGTGGAGCATGTCACCCGCTTTGCCATACAAACGGACAACTGTTCCATCTCTTGGAGATGGGACCTGCACAATCGCCTTGGCGGTTTCCACTGAAACCAGCAGTTGGTCAGTTTTGACTGTGTCACCTTCCCGCACATGCCATTCAACGATTTCCGCTTCCTGCAGTCCTTCGCCCAGGTCCGGAAGTTTGAAATATTTCATGGCAACTCCTGCATAAAGTTCATCAGCCCGCAAAATTGAGGGCATTCAGACAGGCTTCCAAGATATCGTCCTTGCCGGGCATGTAAAGATGCTCCAGGCGTGGATACGGCATGATCGTGTCGTATCCGGTCACGCGGGCGACCGGCGCCTGCAGATCCAGCAGAGACCGTTCGGCCAGTTGCGCTGCGATTTCAGCGCCGGGGCCGTAACTCCGCGCGGCTTCGTGCACTATCACGCAGTGCCCGGTTTTAGCAACGGACAGGACGATGGTCTCCATGTCCAAAGGCTTAATGGTGGCAACGTCAATTATTTCCACGTCGATGCCTTGTTCCGCCAGTTTATCAGCGGCCGCCACTGCCTCCGGGATCATGGCCCCCCAGGCGACCAGTGTCAGGTCGCGGCCTTCGCGCAGTGTGAAACACAGATCCATCGGCAGTGCCTCGCCGCTGTCTTCGACGGACTGGCTGACTGCGCGGTAGATTCGTTTGGGTTCAAGAAAAACCACCGGGTCTGGGTCGCGAATGGCCGCCAGCAAAAGTCCGTAAGCACGTGCCGGAGAACTGGGGATGACCACGCGCAGCCCCGGAATATGGGCAAACATGGCTTCGGTGCTTTCCGAGTGGTGTTCTGGCGCGTGGATGCCGCCACCGTAAGGCGCACGCAGCACCATCGGGCAGGCAAGCCTCCCACGGGTGCGGTTGCGCATGCGCGACGCATGGCTGATCATGTGCTCCATGGTAGCATAGATGAAACCCATGAACTGGATTTCCGCCACCGGGCGCAGCCCCTGGGTCGCCATGCCGACACTCAGCCCGGCGATCAGGGTTTCCGCGAGCGGGGTGTCCATCACCCGTTTGTAACCGAATTTTTCGTACAGTCCAACAGTCGCGCGAAAAACCCCGCCGTTGATTCCCACGTCTTCACCAAGCACCACCACGTTTTCGTCAACCCGCATTTCATGATGTAAAGCGAGGTTGATTGCTTCGACCATGGTCATCTCCAGCATAGCTTCCTCATGCTTCGATTCCGTAGATCCTATTTCACTTCAATATCAACGCAAAGCGAAATTGTAACTCCTCCTCTTCCGGTAAGTGCTGATTCTTATCCCCCTTTCCTCCGGGAGAGGGGCGGGGTGAGGGGATGAACGCACACCTAAGGCCTTCGATACAATAGCAAGTAAAAACTCTCATGCATCTCCAATCCGACCGGATTTCCGGACCAGCTTTTCATACTGTTCCTCAAGCGCGTGCGGGAGGTTTTCGTGCAGCGAGCCAAAAATTGCGGTGGCCGCTTCGGGTTCAGTTGCCAGGTATTCGTCGACGCTTGCCTGCACCCGCGCCTGACATTCATCTTGCAGCGCTTTTTCCTGCTCCTCGTCCCACGCGCCCCGTGAATGAAGATATGTTTGCAGGCGTTTCAGCGGTTCACGTTCCCATGCTCGGTTGAGTTCCTCAGCCGGGCGATAGCGGGCGGCATCGTCAGCGGTGGTGTGATCGCCCAGGCGGTAGGTAAGGGCCTCGATCAGTGATGCGCCTTTGCCCGCGTATGCTCTCTGCAGCGCTTCGCGCAATGCCTCATACAGCGCAATAACATCGTTGCCGTCCACCTGCTCTCCGGGTATGCCTGCGCCGATGGCTTTTTGCGCCAGCGTTTCCGCGCTGCTTTGGATGCCGCGGGGTACGGAGATGGCCCACTGGTTGTTGTTGACGACAAAGACCAGCGGCAGTTTCCAGGCCCCTGCCAGGTTGATCGATTCCAGGAAATCGCCCCGGGACGTGGCGCCGTCTCCGCAGGTTGTGACAACCGCCCGTTTTACTCCCCTGATTTTGATTGCCCCCGCCACTCCGGCGGCATGTGTGCACTGTGTGGCTACCGGGACGCAGATGGGCAGATCCTCCCTGGCTTTTGTTGTGGCGCTTCCGCGTTCGTCTCCTCCCCAAAAGAGCAGCAGTTCGGTGATGGATACACCGCGGATGATTTGCGCCGCGTGGTCGCGGTAGTTGGGAGCAAATACATCTGTGTCCTTCATCGCGAAACCGATCGCCACCCCAAGCGCTTCCTGGCCGAGTGACGAGGCATAGGTGCCCAGCTGACCGGTCCGCTGCAGGGCAACAGCCTTCTGGTCGAAGGTGCGTGTGAGCACCATCATTTTGTAGAATTCCACCAGCTTTCCAGGCGGTTCCGCCCAGTCCGGTAAAGGTCTAACGGCCTTCGCTTCGTGGTCAAGAAACCGCGTGCCGCGGATTGAGAAATGGTATTCCTGTTTCATTTGTCCCTTCACGCGCTTTTCCGCGGATTAGCCCGCTGCTGCCGAACATGTCTGCATGTTCTTTGTTTTTCGCTGCAAAGCTATGATTCCTTACAATTTTTCTTGCCGCAGTAATGGGCGTCGCCATCAGTGGAATTGGCCGTTTGTCTCATGATTTTGCTTTCGCATTTTGCTATAGTGTCCCATGATTTAGGCGCCGCGCCATAAATATGTTGAAAACATTAACAAGAACAATGATATGCCGATCCTCGAAATCTTTACGGATTTTGTCTGACCGTGGTGTTACCTCGTCACGGGTCGTGTCGAACGCTTGAAAAAAAAACACCCCGTGGAGGTGCGCTGGCGCTACTTTCCACTGCATCCTGACACTCCGGAGGAAGGACGCAGCCTGGAAGACCTTTTCCGGGGGACCGGGATAGACTTCAAAGCTGGCGCGCAGCGCATGAAAGCCCTGACCCGGGTGGAAGAACTTCCGTTCAATCCCGGGCGAAACATGACCTACAACAGCCGCAAGGCACAGGAACTGGCCAAGTGGGCGGAAACCACTCCCCTTTCAGACAAGTTTAACCAGGAGCTCTACCGGGCGTATTTTGTCGATGGAGCAAACCTTGCCAAGTTGGATGTGTTGCTGTCCATCGTTGAAGAATGCGGATTGCCCGCCGAGGAAGCGCGCGATGTTTTTCAAAACGCAAGTTATGCCGAGGTGGTGGACCGGGATTGGGCGGAGGCCCGGGAACTCGGGGTGACCGGCATCCCCACCTTCATCTGCGGTGGGTACGGACTGGTGGGCGCGCAGCCCTTTGAAGACCTGCTCAGCCTGATTGAAAAAGGGTCCTAACTTCAGCCTTGAAATTCTTCCCGTATTCCCTCCTCTGATTGTGAATCTGTCGTTTTTTCTCCTCAGGGGATCGGCAGGTGAAATATTTTTTTACCGCATTTTACCGCATACAAACACATATCTTTCACCATTTCAATAATAATTTATATAAAATATTGAAATAATTGTAATTTAATATTTTATAATAATTGATATTCTTGCCTCCCATTCTGGTTGACATGTCGCACAAGAGGTTTAGGATGATAATCTGAAAAGATTCCCGTCCGCCGATTCAGCAGACGCCGCAACGACGCCAGCCTGGGATTGAAATGGAAAAAACGCGAAACGAGGTCCACGCGGGTCACAGCGATATGAATTGGGCACTGCCCGCGGGAATTGCGATTTGTATGCGAGTATGCGGTTTTGCCATCGCTGTATTTGTGTTTTGCGTGCCTGCATACAGGGTTGCTCATGCGGCGGAAGGTATTCTGCGGCTGCAGAAAGGCGCACTCAAGCTGATGCGTGCGGGTCAAAGCCGCATCCTTTGGCAACCTGGATTAAAGCTCGACCTTTACGCGGGTGATCGTTTGCACACCGGCGCGGATACGCGGGTGCGGGTCGCACTCACACGCAATGAAGAGAAGATCGAACTGTTTTCACACGCGCTGTTCGCGGTGGAGGGCGTTTCGGCGGAACAGCGCGCGGTGGCTCTGCTGGTGGGAAAGGGGAATTTTGTCGTCCCCACCGCTCCGGAACCGGCGGCGCCCGAAGATACTCCTGAGGAACAGCAGGCAGTAGAAATTCCGGTAGAGGAGCGTCCGCCTGGTGAAACGGAAGCTGACACCCTCCCGCGGAAATCCGCGCCAACCTCCGCGCCGGTCCCGCCCGCGGGAAAAAAGGAACTTGGTGCGAAAATCGGCGCGTTCAAGCTGGGCGGGTTGAAAGTGCGCAAAAAGAAACGCTTCCGAGTGCGCACGGTTTCCGCGCTGGTTGGGGTACGCGGCACCGAATTCGTGGTCGCCACCGCCGGTGATTCGACGAACGTGCTTACCCTCTCCGGAGAAGTGACGATGGCATCCGCCGAACTTCCGGAGTATGAAATCGTGATCCCCGGCAACACCGTTTCACGCGTGAAGGAAGGCGCCGTTCCCTCCGATCCGGTTGAGACGCCGCGGGAACAGCAGCAACAGATCATGGATGCGGAAGACCCCGACGTGTTCGTGGAACTTGAGTTTGGACCGGCGGAACCGGTGGAGGCGGTGCGCAGTCGCGAGAGCGGCGGAACATCAGCCCCGCTTCCGATCGAGGAGGAAGAGGAAACCGAGGTTATCGACAGGATTGAGGAAATCGACACGATTCAGGAACTGATCGATCGTGCTGAAGAGGCGCTCGATCTCAGTCGGAACCGGATCTTCATTCTGAAAACCGACATCCGCAACCGCTGAGGGCAGATGAACGCGCGCCATGCAGCAAAATTCTTCGGGTTCCTGCTGGCAGCGCTGACTATGCTTTCCGCGTGCGCGGATATCGACCCGGAAACACGCGGGACCGCCCATGTGCGGATGAGGGTTGACGGAAACAACTCCGGGGAGCGTTCCGCCGTAAAAACCGGGATCACCCTCGATGAAGCAAAAACCGCGCTGGTGGTGCTCAGGCCCGCGGCCCAGTGTTCCACGAATTACGGACCTTCATCTTCGGATTACGACCGCGCGCTGCTGGATTTGAGTGCGTATGAAGTCGAAATGGTGGTTCCGTTGGAGGTCCAGCTCAAACTCTGCCTCTATTTCTTTTCCGCGGTCTATTCCCTGGCTGACCTTGCCTCGGCAGACATTGAAGCGGAGAGTTTTGGGGAATCGGAAATTTTCAGCGTGGATTACGATACAAGCGTCAAAACTGTAGTCGTTGATTTCTGGGGAACCTTCTTCTCCACCGTGACGGTGAAAATCGGCAGCGTCAGCAGCGCCGGCCTGGTGACGGGGACTACGGGATCATTAGCCGTCAGCGACCTTTCCGGAAACAAGGTTTACAGCGACAACATCACTATCAGTGACAACACCACTCACACCGTCCCGCTCAACCTGGAATACGGGTCATATTCGTACCAGGTCACCCTGAACGGGTTCAGTTCAACGACCGACACATTCCTCCTCGCCAGTTCCGAGGAAATTCTCGACATCAAGCTGACGCCGAACATGCTTGATCTGGACTGGATCAGTTTCGACAACATGAGCGTCAGCCAGTTCGGCACCTCTCCTTACGCCAATGCTTCCGGGAGCCTGGTAGTGGAGGTGCCGCTGGCGAAGAAGGACAACGTAACCCAGATCATCTCTACGATGGTGGTCAAAAACACCGCCAACTCCAGCACGCTCGACATCACCCCGGACACCGCCCTTCCTTCCGCGTACAGCACGAATTCCGATAATGTCACCTACCGCATCGATTTTACCACTCCCACCACCATCTCGCTGGTCAACGGAAGCAATTCCTTCGTCGTGATCATCAGCATCGAAGGCAGTTCAAAACAGGTATCAATGGGTTCAGTGACTTATGACGCGTGCATTGACAACAGCGCCATGTGCTTCACCCTCACCTGGACCGACGGTTCGGACCCTGACCTGCACTCCTATTATTTCCCGGGATGGGCATACTCTGAGGAGGACAACGCAAGTTTCGATAACGAAAGCCGCGGCACGCGCTACCACGTTTACAGCAACGCGAGTTACCAGAAATATGTTGAAACCGGTGACACCATTCAGCTCGCGGACGGCACGGAGCTGACTGAAATCGACACATCCGCGGTCAACCGCGCGGAGTTCAGCGTGGATGCGGCTACCGACGATTTGACCTTTGTTTCCGGAACCGACCTCAGTTCGGTAACTACCGGGACCCCGGTTTCGGTTTCCTCGTCCGGGACCCTGCCCTCGGGATTGAGCACGGGGACCCTGTATTACGCCCATAGCATCGATTCCGCCTCGCGGACCCTGAAGCTGGCCGACAACTCCTCCGGGGCGATACTCGGCACCGCCCTTGATCTCGGCGACTCCGGGTCCGGGACCCACACCCTCACCGTGCACGGCACGGAAGTGCAGGTCTGGGCAACCAATAGCGGGGCAGTCGCCGACGGGACGTACCTTGTCTGGGTGGAAGACGTTACCAATGCAGACCTGCAGGGAGTGCGGGTGGACCTGTCCGCTCCCGGACTGGACGGGGACCTCAGTTACGGGCCGTTTCGCTTCAAGGACGATCTCGACAATACCACAACCGAGGCACCTAACCAGGCAAGCCCCTACCGGCAGCCGGTGTTCTTCATCCAGGTCGACAACGGCAGCATCGCCCGCACCGACAACATTTCCGTCGGAGACAACCTTTCCAGCTGGAACGACAACCTCAGCCACTGGATCGGCGACCTGGAAGCAACCCTGATTGAATAATCGGCCTTATGCGTGAAAACTACCCCCTCACCCTGTTCCTCTCCTCCGGGAGAAGGAATCGTCCTTGCTCCTCCATCCCCCCTCGGGAGAAGGCAAGGGTGAGGGACCTTTGTAAAACAAAGAGCGGTTATATGCAGGAAAACCGTTCCCAAGCTCAGCATGGGGATGCATGTATGGCGTTCTCCGTCACTTTACTGCATTCCTCTTGCATCAAAACGTGGAAACGAATAAACAGGGCAAAAGCGAGTAAACCACAGAAGTAAATGTTCAAGTCATTTTAGACTCGCATTGTTTCCATAACCGGCAGGTAATGGAAACATCCAACCCGGTCCGGGATCAAGGGGGGTGATGCGGGCTTCAACCTTCATACTGGAGGATGGTATGAAAACGGTTATGAAGAGCGTCTGCGGCGCGTTGCTTACCGGGCTGCTCATCTGGGGCTGCGCCATGCAGGAAGAACAAAAAACCCTGGAAAACGCGGTCCCGGAAACGGTGACGCTGGAGGTGGATCTCGGCGGGTCCTCCCGCGCGGAACGCTTCCTCGGCACCTTCGATGAAATCGAGAGGCTCGCCTTAGAAATCAAGCGTAACTTCGACAACCGCGAGGTTGTCACCGATTTCGCGCTCACGCGGGACAACACCTCGCGCTGGCAGGGGACGATTCATAACCTCATCGTCAGCTTCGATTACACCATCACCGGACACGCTTACAAATCGGACAACTCCCCAGACAACACAAGCGCGTATGTGGAGATCTTCCGCGGGGAGACGCAGCACACGGTGAACGAAGGCACAAACGCCCTCTCGCTGCGGCTCGTGCCGATGCTCGATGAACGAAACTTAAGCGTCCCGCGCATCACGCGCATCAACCGTCCGTTCCAGCTCGAAAAAACCGACAACGGCAGCATCCTGGTGACGGTGATCAACACCGATCTGCAGCCGCTGCTCTACCGCTTCCGCTCGATCGACAACCAGTCTCTGCCAAAAGACCCCTTGACCGGCGGCAGCTTCAACCCGGAAAAAGGAACGCACACGTTAGACAACAGCAGTACATATCCGGACATCGCCACCACCTACAGCGCCCCCGACCTGCCCAGCGCGCAGGACCTTCAGGTGCGCGTCTCCAACGAGCAGGAAATCGGGGTGACGGTAACCTTCAAAGTCTATGTAACCGGACCGATCGAATCCGAAACAACGGTTGACGCCAACCCGGTGATAGAAAGCCTGAGCGCCGAGCGCATCGACAACAGCAGCCTCGAGTGGACCGTTCTCGTCAGCGACGACGAACCATTCAACAGCCTCGACGTAAGCTGGGAGTACCTGCTCGGCGAACCGCGCGTCTTTGACAATTTCACCCTCATCGACCTCACCGACGCTTCCCGTCCGGACGTCGGGGTGGGCCGCATGCAGGCGGTGATGCAGGGTTACCGGGACACAGACGACGGCATCCTGCGCGTCACCGTGTGTGAAACCGACGGCGACAACTACACCCTCTGCCAGGCGAACATCGACGGCGCGACCACGGTCGATTTCGAACTGATACCATACGCCTATCAGCCGCCGGTCATCTGTGATGGAACCAGTTGCTCCTCCACATTCGAGGGGACCTGGGTCGCATGCTCCACCGGCGGATTTTTTTCAAATAACGACCAGAAATCCACGTTCACCATCAGCGGGAGTACCGGTCAGTACAGGCATGAAAGCTTCAACACCGAGCAGGGCGGCAGCGACAACGGAAGCTGCGTCGGGACAGTCGGGATGATATTCAATCATCAGTTCACCTTCGTCGAGGGGAACCAGGTCACCGTCGACAACCAGAGCGCCACCCAGGTTGATGTAACCATACAGTCGAGCGACCTGACTTTTTACGACCTGAACTGGGTCGGGCACATGACTCGGGACAATTCCACCACCCTCTGCGGATATTCGGACTGGGCCGTCGGCGTGGCCAAGGACGTCACGGGATGCGCCGATTTGGAAGACATGCCGCCCGCCGGCGAGCCCTTTAAGGAAATCATGTCTATCAACGACAACAACACGCTGCGCATGGGCGACCAGAAATTGAGCGACAACGCGACCGGCGGTTTTCCCACCAACCTCGGCTGCGAAGTGTTCGCCCCGCTGAGCGCGGGCTATTATCCTCCGATGGCCTGCGAATGGGATAACTCCTATTCCAGCTCCGGGACCTGGCAGCCCTTCAGCAGCATGGTCGCGATTGCTTCCGGAAGCATCCCGGTCGGCGGCAGCATCCTCTCCGGTTCCTACGCGAGTTACTGCATGCCGCAAAACTGGGGTACCAACGGACCCTCCGACATGCGGGCGGCCCGCTACGCGACGGTGGTAACCGACAATGCTTCCGTTTCAGACGAGACGTACCTCTACTCCGACGACAACTGCTCCAGCCTGATCGCCTACGAAATCAGCGCCTGGGACAACGTTAGCGTGGACAATTATACGAGCGCCTATGGATCCTATTCCGTATCCGCCACGGAAAGCGAGCGGTCGCTTTACGCCGGCACCACCAGCGGCGCGGACTGGCTGAACGGCAATTATTCCGGATGGGGGGAATGGACTGCCCAGGGGAACATCGGCACCGGGGAATACCGAACTCTCGGCGGGAACACGAACTATACGGCCTGGAACCGCTGGATTTTCGATAATTCCTCGTTCCGGCGTTCCTGGTGGCGGGACAACTCCTCCTCCGTGGACGATCCCTCCACCCAACCGGAACTGTATCACTTTTCTTCCTCGGACAACGCCACCACCCGTTACACGGACAACGGCGACGGAACCGTCACCGACAACCAGCACAACCTGATGTGGCAGAAGCAGGATGATGCAATAGGACGAAATTGGTCTGAGGCCGCGGCTTACTGCTCCGGCCTCTCCCTCGCCGGCTACAACGACTGGTGGCTGCCCAGCAAGGATCAGTTGTTCAGCTTGGTAGATAGAGCCTTTTACCCAACCATCGACACTGCTTATTTCTTAAATACACAGTCCTCGAACTATTGGTCGTCCACTACCCTTGTGAGCAACACGTCCTACGCATGGTACGTGTACTTCAACAACGGCGGCGTGTACAACTACAATAAGACCAATAACTACTATGCCAGGTGCGTTCGGGGCGGGCAGTGACTTGATTATTTGATTATTTGACCCTTCCGCGGGCCGCCCGTTAGGGCGGCCCGTAAAAGCTCAAACCAACCCCTGTTTTTCTAAAATACACCGAATTCCGCCGCATTCCGTAGGTCGGGTTAGACGCTTCGGCGGCGTAACCCGACAATACGCAGAAAGCACATGATGAAATGCTGGCTTACGCTCACGCCAACCCAACTACGGAAAGGCTAAAAAGGATTCAACTCGACATTGGTTTTCAATTGATAGAAATTAATCCCGCATCCCCGGGTAAACGTGTACTCGTTGAAGTACATACGAGTCTAGATTTGATAGAACCATGCGCTGTTGTCCGGATGGTTTGAGACGTTCTTATACATTTTTTGGAGGTGAGTCTCTCCTTGTTTCCGGACTCAGCACTGTTATAATCACAGCCTTATCCTGCTGAAAATTATCCCTCACTGTTTTTCACGTCCACCTGGGGAATGCCATCCTTAAAGATTTGTCCGCAATCAAAATCCTGGTTCCCGGCAAGGAATCCTTGCAGGATGCTTTTTCCCATTTTCAATTCTAATTCCACAGGATCCAGCGGCTTTCTGAACTGAAATTTCCAAACCATTATGCTGAAAACAAACGTCAATTACAATTGCATGAAACCTTTTGCCCTGTTATGTGTGGTCGCGCTCTTTGGCTGGAACACGCAACTTACCGCGCAGACCCCCACGGCTCAACAGTGGTCGCAGCTCTACCAGGATATGTCACAGGCACCCTCTTCTTCACAGGCGGATGGTGAACCAGGGTTTACGCAGCTACGACAACCGCAAACAACTGTTCCGCAAGAGCAAACCCCAACGGACATGGAAACACCGCGGTTTCCGTCGGTATTGCCGGAAAAGGTGATTATTTCCGATCTGGAAAAAAAGCTGCAGCCGAAGCTGAACCCGGGTTTGACCGGGGAAAAACCGCTGAGGCAATTCGGGTATGAGCAGCTGCGCGCGGACCGTTTTCAGTTTGATCCGATTGCGAATCAGTCACTGCCGCTCAGTTACTTCCTTGGTCCCGGAGACGAGGTGCTGATTCATGACAGCCTCGGCAAAGAAAGCGGGCTGCTTTCCGCAAACGGGCAGGGGTTGCAGGTGGACCCGAGCGGGCTGCTGCACATCCCCGGGGTGCGTCCGATACAGGCGTGGAACCTGACGCTGGAGCAACTCAACGAAGAATTGCGCGAAAAGACCAAGTTTCTCTACGCGACGCTGGGGCGGCTGCGTTCGATCCAGGTCAACGTGGTCGGGGAAGCCAAGCGTCCGGGACTGCACCGCGTGCCGGCCATCGCGTCTGTCTACAACGTGCTGGCATTGGTCGGGGGAGTGAAAAAAAGCGGAAGCCTGCGCCGTATTCAATGGAAGCGCGGTGGAGAAAAGGTCGCTGAAGTCGATCTCTATGACTACTTCCTTGCAGGCAATTCACTCAGCGAGGTGTCGCTGAAAAGCGGAGACACTCTTTTCATCCCGCTGCTGAAAAACGCGGTATCAGTCTCAGGGATGGTGCGCCGCCCTGCGATTTACGAACTGGACGGAAACACCAGCGTTGAAGAAGGAATCGCCCTTGCCGGCGGCACGCTCCCGGATTCAGACCCGGGGCTGGTGCAGATCGAGCGCAGCATCCCCGGAACCGGGCGTTCGCTGATCCGTGTTTCACTTGATGAAACGTCCTCCCGGTCACTGCTGCTCCGGGACCATGATGTGCTGAAAGTTTTTCCTCCAGTGGAAGACAAAATGGTCATTGTCAACGGTTCGGTAATCCGAAAACCCGGGAACTACCCTTTGCTGGATCAGATGCAGATGAGCGACCTGATTCTCGCCGCGGGAGGTCTGGACCATCCAGAAGCAACAGACCTGACGGCATACATCTCCCGCTGGGAATACCGGAATGGAGAAAGCCTGCGCCAGATCTACCGCATCAAACTGGACCCGCACAAGCTGACCACTCAGCCGGAATTCAATCTCCGGCACGGAGATTCGGTGCTGATCAGGCATCTTGCCGGTTATCGTGAACCGGGATATGTCACCATTAACGGCGAGGTGCGCTTTCCCGGGACATACGAGTTCATTCAGGGAGAACGCTTGAGCGACGTGCTCAAAAAGGCGGGAGGATTTACCAAGAAAGCTTTCCTCGAGGCGGCGGTTTTCACACGCAGAATGTTGCGCAGCCGCGAGGTGGCGATTGACACCAGGTTGCGCAAGGACATCGACCACGCCCTGCTGCAAAGCACGGTTGCAGCGGCATCAAGCCTCACCTCCCCGGACACCCAGTTGAAGGCGATCAACGCCATTCGTCAGGGATTAAACGAGGCGCAAGCCGACAAATCGGTGAAAATACAGGATATAAACCTCGGACGCCTGGTTCTTAAACTCAAAACCCTCGCTGATTTTGTCGGCACCGCCGATGACGTTGAACTGATGGACGGAGACGTGCTCACCATCCCTCCGGTCACGCGAATTGTGATGGTCAAGGGAGAAACGCTTGGCGAGGCGTCCCTGCCGCTGGTGGAAGGAAAAACAGCGACATTCTACATCGACCAACTCGGAGGTCTTCGCAATTCCACGAACGCGGACGATGTCTACGTGATCCAGGCCAGCGGACTGGTGGTGCGGGATTCCGGGTATGAAATAAGTGCCGGTGACACAATCGTGGCGCCTCCTGACCTGAGGCCGAAGGAATCGGCGATTAAGGAATATGCGACCGTTGTTGACATCATCTTCAAAACTTTTACCACTGTCGCCATCCTCTACAGCATCGGGATCCTGACCCCGTGACTCCCAGGGCAGACACAAACTTGGGCAGACACGTAGGTCTGCCCCTACCGCAAACACGAAAGTATGCCCTTACGGCGGACACATTGGTCTACCCCTACGGCATTCACATAGGGCTTCCCCTACGGAGGTGAATCGATTGGCAATTTCTTATTTCTGTGGTAGTTTGAAGTTGCTTCTTCAATTCACCAAGGTTTTGTCATGTCCCTTGCGACTGAAGATATCGAGTTCATCAAACAGCACATCGGCGAATGGTTGGTGGAAACCAATTTCGGCAAACCACAGGCCGTGCATGAATTTGAACTGCGTGAACGGATGGTGCGGGTTGAGGAGGAACTGAAACACCAGCGGGAACTGATTCAGCAGATCCTCGTTCAGATGGACAAGCGTTTCGAACAGGTGGACAAGCGTTTCGAAAAAATGGAAAAACGCTTCGAGACTCTTACCCAGCGTATTGACAGGTTCATGGTTTGGTCCTTCGGTATAACCCTCACCACGGGCGGGATTGTCATCGGGGTGCTCAAGTTCTGGAATTGAATTAACATTCCCGAAGCAAGAACACACTGTTCCCGGACTCCAGAGTAAGTTTTCGATCAAAAACCCTATCCTCGCCGGTTTTGATTGGCCTTGGCCATAGATTTCACACAGATACAGGATTTAATCTCACCCTCCAGGGGCAGAACAGCTTCCAGCCTTAATCACGACTCCTCCGTACCACCGCCAACTCACTAGCCAATGTTTTTACTCACTGGTGCTGATGGAATGGCGATGAAAGCCTTGCGCGGACTTTTGCGAGAGGAAGGACGCCGGTTCCGGTTTTTGAAACACCGGGAACTCGACGTCACCGATTCTTCCGCAGTGGCCCGGATGCTGGAAGGTTCCGCTGCGGAGTGGGTGGTCAATGGCGCGGCCTACACGGATGTCGATCGTGCGGAACAGCAGCGGAAAATCTCGTACAGGGTTAATGTCGAGGGGGTGAAGACTCTGGCAAAACGATGCGCCCAATTATCGATTCCGTTGATGCATATTTCCACGGATTATGTTTTTGACGGGAAATTGAAACGCCCTTACCGGGAAACCGATCCGCCTTCCCCACTGAATCATTATGGACAAACAAAACGGGAGGGTGAAATCGCGGTGTTTGAATCATCTTCAAAAAACATTGTTGTACGCACCAGCCGGCTATTTGGAAAAGGCGGAGAGAATTTCGTCGGCAAGATGCTGCGGATTGCTCGCGAACAGGACACCCTGAGGTTGGTTGACGACCAGTACGGCAGTCCAACGTGGACATGTCACCTTGCCGAAGCCCTGCTTGCGCTGACTGAAATCTGCGGAAGCGGAGTGATCCACTCCCCCGGAGGGGTGGACGCGCAGCCGACGCAGGGTTTGGTTCACTTTGCCAACTCCGGACATTGCAGCTGGTTTGGTTTTGCTGAGGAAGTGCTGAACAAAGCCAGGCAAAGGGGGTGGCTGGAGCGGGTGCCGGAACTGGTCCCCGTTTCAACAGTGGAATATCCGCTGCCCGCAATACGGCCTGCCTACTCGGTGCTCGACTGTAGGTTTTTCAGTCAACTAACCGGACGGCAGCCTCCGCACTGGAGATCCGCCTTGACGGCCTATTTCGACAAATGTACGGAAGCGCCGGGTTGAAGACTGGTACAATTGCACCTGTAATTAACACGAAGTGAACAGCATGTTGGCTGAGTGCCCGATCTCCGGTATCCGTGTTCTGGATTTAACCAGACATCATGATTCCCGTGGTTATCTGTGTGAGTCCTTGCGTGATGAATGGATTCTTCAAGAAGGCAACCCCATTCGCTTTATTCAGGAGAACGAGTGTTTTTCAAAAAAGGGAGTCCTGCGTGGATTGCACTACCAGTACGGGGAACACGCCCAGGCCAAATTGATTCGCTGTGCCTCCGGACACATCCTTGACGTGGCAGTCGATCTCCGTACAAGTTCCAGCACCTTCGGTCGGTACTGGAGCATCGAACTTTCGGATGGAGCCCCGATGCAGCTGTTTCTGCCACGCGGGATTGCCCATGGATTCGTAGTGCTCAGCGAAACCGCGCGGGTGCTGTACAAGATGGATGCCTTCTATCATCCGCCAGCCGAGTGCGGAATATGCTGGAACGACCCGCACCTTTCCATAGACTGGATGCTTCCCGAATCACAAATTATCCTCTCGGAAAACGACCGCAATCTCCCCGCATGGGATGATGCTCCCAAATTCCCCTGAATCCGCGGTGTCTAAGCCGAAGTTCCCTTAAGTGATCAGTCATATCTCTTTGATTAATTTGATAAA
>CAYFLK010000010.1:21412-79804 GCA_964344035.1 uncultured Pseudomonadota bacterium | reverse complement strand
AATCAGTGCGTTAAACCTATTTTAGGGGGGCAGACTTAAGGAACTTCGGACTAAGCACTCAGATTGACATGCTTCCGGCCAAACTGGGAATTTGTCGGGCATGCCGTTGAACTTGTTTACACCTCTTGAACAACCCAGTGTTCGTCAACCCACAATCCGATGATCTCTAGGTCCTTATAGTATTGACGCAGAAACATGATGGAGTTCTTGATGTGTTTATGCTGTTCCACTTTAGAAGCTGGATTTCCCGCACAATCATGATGTCCCGCAACTGCGATGCCGACCGAGTCGTGTTTTGAAACCGAAATTTTGAGTCTTGCCTGTATTGATTCAACAAGATCACAATCCCTTCGAGTTGCCAGAATCAAATTTGGTCCTGCCTCTGTTATCAAGTCAACATACTCCGCGCTGAAGCGAGCCTGCAGAAACTTGATCACCGGCAACTGAATTCGCCCATCCATGCAGCTGATTGCTGTACCGAATCTCTTTGGTATTCTATCCTTTGGCTGTCGCATCTATCCACATTTTCAGGAAGCTGAACAATGAAATTATGGTGATTCCATGAAAAATTTTGTATAGATTGTTTCCAAACCTTTTTAATTCTTCAGTTGTCCCACATAACCAATGTATCTCCCCTTAGCACATCTAAAACTGAGAATTCCATCTATTATTGTCCCATTCGGGGATTGGGAGAAAAACCCTCGCCTTCAGGCGAAGACTTCAGTTTAATCCTATACTCCGCAGAGGCAGAAGGCAGAAGAAAAATGGAATGTGTGCTCCAAATACCTTCTGGCTTCTGCCCTTGTGCCTTGATTCTTTAGTGGGCTTACAGCCCATCCCTGAAGCTACCACCTTCTAGGTGGTAGCAGTTCACTTTACTCTTTTGATATGGGAATTCTAATACAACCTCAACTTCGCCTTTCTTGCTTGTTACCATTTCTTTTATCCGCATATATAGTGCCTGCTTTTCTGCAACATAATCATATCTCCTGGGGTCTTTTGAGTGCGGACTATACCGGTTGTCGACCAGTGTTTGTGGCATTCTAACTGTTACATAGCCGGATTTTCGATTAACCAAAGGGAATTTATCAACAGGAATAAATATTTCAAATTGACCGTATTTTTTGAAATTGATGCTCTGTTTATCCGCAATTTCTTTTCTATAATTATCAGCTTTTCTCTTTAAACTATATTCTGAAACTATCTTCGGATTGCTGGGCAGCAATGTATTTTTTGGTGTAAGCAATATTTTAAAATTACGAAACACAAGATTGTATTTTCCTATTGATTTGTAAACCGCTACTCCATTAATATTCTCAAACTGCTGTTCGACGCCGAGTACAAAGCTATACTGAAAGCAGATCAGAATTACAAAAATTGACCCAAATCCTGCAGTTCTCAAGAACCTAAACATATCATTACAACGCAATACAGCCGTGTGATTGCGAGAGGTTTGCGTTCACCGTGGTGCTTGATCTTTCAGAACAGATTAATGCCTGGTTCAAATTCAGTTCATAAATCAATGGCACGGCATTTCCTTCAATTTATGTGCAGTTAATTCTTATGTCCACGCAAATCAACAGCCTCGGTTTGGACGAATGATGTTCCGGGTAATCGACTCCGTGGGAGGAGTATTATGCATGAAGAGATGCAGCTAGAACTACTTGTTTTCACGGCACAGAAGCGTTGCGCACAGGGCATTTGCCCGTTGGAATGATATGTTATGCTGTAATTGTTTTATAAATACCTATCATTTTATTAGCACAATTATCCCATGTGAATTTATTTGCGTACTCCCTGGCGGAAAGAATGTCGAATTCTTTTCCATCGATCAATGTGTCAATGCCGTTGGTAATCGACTCGATACTGTAAGGATCAACAGTCAACGTAAAATTCTTTCCGACCTCAGGTGCAGAGCCGGTATTGCTTGTCAAAACAGGCACTTGACAAAGCATGGCCTCTAAAATAGGAAAACCAAATCCCTCATAAAGAGTTGGAAAAACAAAACCACTTGCTCCCGTGTATAGTGCTGCTAAATCTTCTTCTTCCACATATTCAAGCAGTTTGATTTTTTTTGATAGTTTATTTTTTTTAATGGCTCCTATTGTTCTTTCACCAAAATATGATACTGAACCAGCCAATACTAAATCAAACTGTTCCATTGCTTTAGATAATGAGTATGCCAAAACTAATCGTTCGGTATTTTTTCTACCAGATATTGCACCAACAAATAATAAATAATTGTCAGATATTTTGTACTTTCTGCGAATAATGTCTACTTCATTCACACTCCTTGGATAAAAAAAACTTGAATCAACGCCTGGATATATACTGACCACCTTTGATTTAGGTAGATTAAAATAATTGATCACATCTGTTCTAGTTTTTTCAGAAACTGTAACAATTAAGTCCGAAATTGACACCGCCTCATGGTATTTGATACGTTTCTTTTTTCGAAACGATTCTGGTGAGATGTAATCATCTTCATCCATTAGAGGAAATAGATCATGGATTGTGATAATCTTTTTGCATTTGTTCCAGTCTGGCACAATTACATCTAATCCGTGCACTAAATCCACATGTTTGTTTAATGGCCATATCGAGCCTTGATATACCTGGATTGGTATGGCTTCTGGTCTGTACCAATATTTTTTATATTTCAAGCGAGAAGCTTTATAAAGTAATTTAAAACTATACTCTGTATTTTTGTTGACAATTGATTTAGTAAGATTATTTATATATCTGGCGATACCAGTAGGTTTATCGCTGATAACACTACTTGCTTCAAATGCTATTTTCAATTATTCCTCTAATAAACCTTAGTTGAGAGTGAAGAGGCACGACTCAAAAACAATTCACTATTTTGTTGATTAATCTTGATTTTATTGAATGGGTATAGGAAGTAACACTAAAATCAAGGCAATCACCATTTATCTTTTGGTCCGGTGATCAACAAGCTGGACCATATATGGAACCGGAGGAATGGGCAAGGAGAAAGCCCTGTGTTTACAGGATGTAATGAGGGAGAAGATTTGTCCGCAGTACTACTCAGTCAGTACTGAACGGGCTTAATGCAATTGAATCCATTGTTTTGGGAGGACCCTTCGGATGCAATCCCTGAGGATTCACAGGAGGGGTAAAGCGGCACGTGCATGCAAAGACGTGCTGATTCCTCTCGTCTTCACCCGTAAATCGGTTAAACTGGTGTTGCCGTTTCAGGATGGAGTTCAGGGACTATCGGTCAGACCCGTTATCCGTAGTCATCAAATTACGCAGTTGTTTTCATGTTCCGTTTTTTTGCATCAAAAGTTTTTTTTCTCATTGCCCTGTTTGCGATCCTGATTTTCGGTGCGTATCACTATGGTCAAACCTGGGCGGAGCAAAATTTATTTGAAACCGGAACGGCACAACTAGAACTCTACAGCAGCAGTTTACGCAGTTCGATCAACAAATTCCGTTATCTTCCCTACCTCCTCTCACAAAACCGAAGCATACGGAAATTACTCTCCGTCCAGCAAACCTTTCCGGAACTTCAAGATCAAATGAACCGTTATTTGGAACGGGCAAATGAAAAATCAGAAGCTTCTCTGCTATACGTCATGAATACCAGGGGCATGGCACTGGCCACCAGCAACTGGAATCGACCGGACAACCTGATTGGTCATTCATACCAGTTTCGCCCCTATTTCAAGGAGGCATTACTGGGAAAAGAAGGCCGTTTTTTTGCAATCGGCACTACGACCAAAAAACCTGGATATTACCTCTCCCACCCGGTGTGGATTGACGGGAAACTCAGTGGAGTGGTGGCAGTGAAAATCAGTTTGGAGGGACTGCAAAATGAATGGGTGCGGGGCCGTGACAACGTCCTGGTCAGCGATGCGAATGGCATTGTCGCGCTTTCCAGCAATCCCGGCTGGAAATACAAAACACTTGCGCCTTTGTCTAGAACCACACGACGGATAATATTGGAGAATAAACAATATCTGGGTGTTCCTCTTGAAAAAATCGGCGTATTCAAACAAGAAGCGGATGCTCAGGGGAGAACTGTGTTGACCATTCAAAATCCGAGTGGACAGTCATCCATCTCCTACCTCTTTCAGACGAAAAACCTGGATGACCTTGGCTGGAAAATCCATTACCTGACTGATCTTCGACAGGTGACCCAAAGCGCAAGTGTGAGCGCTATTGCAACGGGGGTTTTATTGATCGTGTTGCTGCTGGTTTTTTTGCTGCAAAAAGAACGGCGCTCAAAACTTCAGACTCTCCAGCATGCCCGTGATTTGTTGGAACAGAGGGTGGAGGAGCGTACTTTGGAATTGAGGACAGCGCAAGAAGAACTGGCACAGGCAGGAAAACTAGCTGCACTGGGGCAAATGTCCGCGGTTGTCGCCCATGAACTCAACCAACCCCTGACGGCAATGAATACTTATGTCGCCAGTTCCAAACTGCTGATTCAAAAGAAGCATTGGGATACCGTTGAGGAAAACATGAAAATGCTTGCTGAACTCATTCAGCACATGAATGCAATCACCAAACAACTCAAAACCTTTGCGGGCAGGGAAACCGAATCGCACGAACAGGTATCACTCCATAAAGCGCTGCACTACGCTTTGGATCTGTTCACCTTCGGACTACAGAAAGATGAGGTGCAGGTGATTCTTGAGTGTCCTGAGGAAGAAGCGTTTGTGTGGGGAGACCGGATCAAAATTGAACAACTGCTGGTAAATTTGATCGGCAATGCGGTAGACGCGATGAGTCACCACTCCGAAAAAAAACTCACGGTTTCCATGGTTCTTGACAATATTGAGAACCAAAATGATAAAAGGATGGCGCTTATCCGGATAAAAGACTGCGGACCTGGAATTGCAAAAGAAGATTTGCCCAAGCTTTTCGAACCATTCTTCACCACAAAAACAGTTGGCGAAGGTTTGGGGCTGGGGCTTTCCATCGCCTATGGTATTGTCCGGGAACTGGGTGGAGAAATCACTGCCAGTACCGCGCCGGAAGGTGGCGCTATTTTCTGCGTAAAATTGCCGTTGTGCAGCTAATTTGACAAGGCTGATTAATTTAAAAAATTGACCGGATAAGAGGATGAAAATATATCCTCACCGACCTGCGTTATCTCCGGCATACAACTCATGTTTTATATCCGGTTTATCCTTTCATCCTGTCAAAAATAATAATGACAATTCCGTGTAGTTCATACAAATGATCCGCAGATGACCAGATCAAAAACCGTTCTTTTTGTTGATGACGAACCGGCGGTGCGCAAATCGGTGGAACAATGGCTGATGCTGGCAAATTACGAAGTCATACTCTGCAAGTCCGCCAGGGAGGCCATCAGAAAACTTACCCCGGATTTTCCGGGAGTGGTTGTCACCGATGTCAAGATGTCGGGCATGAGCGGGTTGGAATTGATGCATGATGTGCTTGCGCAGTATCCGGATATTCCAGTGATCCTGCTCACCGGACACGGAGATATTGCCATGGCTGTGGAGTCCATGCGTCAAGGGGCTTATGATTTCATCGAAAAACCCTATGATCCCGAAAGGATGCTGGATGCGATAGCAAGGGCTTGTGAACGCCGCACCCTCTGGCTTGAAAACCGGAAATTACGCCGGCAACTCGACCAGCGTGACGGAATCGGCTCCCGAATCATTGGGGTTTCAACACCGATTGAACGGTTACGCGGACAAATACTGGACTTGGCCGTGACTCAAGCGAGTGTTTTGATTCATGGAGAAACCGGCAGCGGGAAGGAGATGGTGGCCCGCTGTCTCCACGATTTCAGTCCCCGCTCTTCCTCGGGGTTTGTCCCCATCAACTGCGGGGCCGTGCCGGAATCGGTTTTTGAAAGTGAACTGTATGGGCACGAGAGCGGTGCTTTCACTGGCGCGGTGAAAAGCAGGATGGGGCGCTTTGAGTATGCAAACAAAGGCAGTCTCTTTCTCGATGAGATTGGCAGTATGCCTTTGAGCCTGCAGGTGAAAGTGCTCCGTGCTTTGCAGGAACGAGAAATCATCCGCTTAGGCGCAAACCGTCCCATTCCGATAGATATACGCCTCATCACCGCAACCAAACTGGATTTGCGCAAAGCCTGCACTGAAGGCAAGTTCCGTGAAGATCTTTATTATCGTCTTGCTGTAGCCGAACTTCATATCCCTCCCCTGCGTGAACGGCGAGAGGACATTGTGTTGCTGTTTGAACATTACACAGCGGAAGCCCGCCGGATCCACAAGCGGGAATCCCGTTCCTTGACTGCTGAAGACATTGCCGCTTTGGAGGATTATGCCTGGCCTGGAAACGTTCGCGAACTCAAGAATATTTCTGAAAGGTTTGTCCTGGCCGGAACTGCCGCTCCCAACCTGGAACAGATCCTCTTTCCCGCCAAAACGCTTCCCGACACTTGCGCCTCCGCGACCGTAACGCAACTTTCAGAACGAATGGCTGTTTTTGAGAAACACGCAATCGCTCATGCCTTGAGCCGGCATCGTGGGAACATCAAAAGCGTCATGGAAATGCTCGGGATTCCACGCCGCACCCTCAACCAAAAAATGTCCGACCACGGCCTAAAACGAGAGGATTTTCTTTTCGGATCCGAATAGGCGTAAATTAGCCGACGTGCCGCTGTAAATAAGCGAAAATCAGCTCGTTCTTTTACCCCTCACCGCCCCTTCTGAAATAAAAACTTTAAATATCAATACATTAAAAATAATTCAAGAATGGTTCCTCCATTGCACAAGGGAACTGCGGTGTTTTGTTGATGCTGTGGCTCTCTCTGTGGATCCGGTAACTTGATTTTTTGTGTTGTTGAGGTTCCCGATATTCTCAGGAAGTGTCTTTCGGTCTGCACATCGCAGGTGGGTGTTTTTTTGACCGGGTTCTTGCGATGGATTGGGTGAACTGGAAACCTCACGGAAAAAATGTGAATTCCGGTTTGTTCCAATCCATTATTTAATCCGGTCATTGATCTAGAATTTATGGTGAAAAGAGTGTTTCTGGTTGATTCATGGAGAATTAATAATTTTATGAGGGAAGAGCAGAGTGGCGATGTTTGAAAATTGTCCAATTTTGATGTGAAGCGTCCTCAGTATTATTACTGTGACCAAGCACGAAACCTCATAATCCATAAAATATATTCGTAATAGAGGCGTATTCGTAATTTCCAGCGCAAAAGCGCAGAGGAGGATGTATGAAGAGTATCCACAAAGTCGGTTGGTTAATTTCAACAATCATGTTTCTCGCCGTCATACCCGGGCAGGTGGCGGCGGACATAAAGGTCGGGGTGGTGCTCCCCTTGACCGGGAAACTGGCCAAATTCGGGGAGATCGAGAACAAGTCGTTTCTGATGGCCGTTGATGAGATCAATGCGGCAGGGGGAATCAACGGAGAAAAAATCGAACTGATCATCGAGGACACAACGGGGAAACCGGACGTCGGCCGTTCGGCGCTGGAAAAACTGATTTCCCAGGATGAAGTAGTGGTCCTCGGCGGCGGCTATTCAAGTTCGGTAACCTGGGCCACGATTGCCGTCGCGCAGCAGCGCAAAATCCCGTTTCTGGTGAACACCGGTTCCGCGGATCGTTTGACGGAGCAGGGCTGGGAATATATCTTCCGGCTCAATCCCCCGGTAAGCGAATATCCCAAAGGATTCGCGTCTTTTCTCGAAAGCATCGCCACGGATGTGAAGTCGGTGGCTATTCTGCATGAAAACTCGCTGTTCGGGCAATCCGGATCGAAGAAGTTCGTCAAGCAGGCAGAGGCGCTGGGTCTCGAGGTGCTGATGAAGGAAGGTTACGAGGCCGGCGCGGTCGATTTTAAACCGCTCTTGGTGAAGGTGAAGGCGAAGAAGCCCGACCTGGTTTACATGATTTCCTACATCATGGACGCGGCGATGCTGATTCGTCAGTCAAAGGAACTTAACATCAACCCCAAACTCTTTGTCGGCGGCGCGGCCGGGTTCACCCTGCCGGAATTTCAGAAAAACGTGGGTGTAGGCGCGGAATATGTTTATTCAGCCACCCTCTGGGTGCCTTCCGTGCCCTACCCCGGGGCGAAAGAGTACTATGATAATTTTGTCGCCAAATACAACACTCCCACCGAGTATCATGGCGCAGAAGCCTATGCGGGCATGTATGTCATTGCGGATGCGCTCAAACGCGCCAAAAGCCTGACCCCTGAAGCGGTTCGAGACGCGCTGGCTGAAACGGACATGATGACCGCCTTCGGTCCGGTGAAGTTTGTTTCGTACGGAAAGAAAACCCAGCAGAACAAACTGCCGACCTTCCTGGTTCAGTGGCAGAAAGGCAGCCTCGAAACAGTCTGGCCCAAAGACGTTTCGACCGCCGGGTATGTCTATCCGGTCCCCAATTGGAACGAACGCTGAAAGGGTGAGGAATAGGTCCGGACGGGGATGACGCCCGTTCGGGGCCCTACCACCCTGTCAGTTTCACGGTGAAACGGTGGGAATACATGGTGAACGGACTCTCAGTTCACCCCTGTTTTATCCTTCGTTTCACAAACAACTCCCGGTCCGGAGTTATTTTCTAACATCCTGACCGGGAGTCCGGCGCATTCGGGTATAAAAACGGTTGATCATGGACGTCTTTCTGCAAACTTTTGTCGCCGGCATTCTCAAAGGCGGGTTGTACAGCCTGATCGGCATGGGGATGACGATGATCATGGGAGTAATGGGAATCATCAATCTCGCTCACGGGCAGTTGATGATGGTCGGCATGTACGTAACTTTCGTCTGCTTCCACTACCTGGGGATTGATCCCTACCTCAGCCTGCTCGTCAGCATGCCCGCGCTGTTTCTGCTGGGAATGATCCTGCAGAAATACCTGCTCAACCCGCTGATGGAAGTGGAGTCCATTCTTCCTGAAAACCAGGTGCTGATGACCGTCGGTATCGGCATGGTCCTCACCGAGATTGCCCGTTTCATCTTCAGTTCCGATTACAAATCTGTGCAGACGGATTATTCGACATCCACGTTCTTTATTGGTGAAATTTCATTCAGTATTCCACTGATTATTGCCTTCCTTTTCGCAATCGGTTTCACCGGGGCCATGTTCTGGTTTCTGATCAAAACCGATATCGGTCGTTCAATCCGGGCCACGGCACAAGACAAGGACGCGGCAATGCTGATGGGTGTTAACTCGAAACGCATCACCATCATCACCTTCGGGTTGGGTTCCGCGCTGGTTGCCGCAGCGGGCACACTGCTGATGCCGCTGTATTATCTCTTCCCTGACATAGGCGGGCCGTTCACGCGCAAAGCGTTTGTGATCACCATCCTCGGCGGGCTGGGTTCCACAGTCGGAGCGATTTTCGGCGGGATCACCCTCGGACTGGCTGAGGCCTTCGGCGCCACTTACATCGGCATGGCCTTCGACGACATGATCGGTCTGATCATCTTCATTCTGGTGTTGATCTTCCTTCCCGGCGGGTTTAAGCGCCTGACCAAAGTGTAGAAAGAGGTAACGCATGAACAGACTCGGTCCGCTCGCATTGCTTGCCTTTTTGCTGGTTTTTCCGCTGATTGTGCGCAACGACTACCACCAGCACCTGATGATCCTGGTGCTGATGTGGGTCGTGATTGGTTCCGGCTGGAACATAATCGCCGGCTATACGGGGCAGGTTTCGTTCGGAGATGCAGCTTTTTTCGGCACCGGCGCCTACACCGCCGGGCTGTTTGCGCACAAACTCGGACTGTCCGCATGGTGGGGGATGCTTTTCGGGGGATTCACCGCGATGCTTATCGCTTTGCCTTTCGGCTGGATCTGCTTTCGTCTGCGGGGCGCCTACTTCGCACTGGCGACGCTGGCGCTGAACGAAGTCTGCCGCCACATCGCTACCATCTGGGAATCACTAACTGACGGTATGGTGGGCATCCTCATCATGCAGACCTTTGTTTCGAAGATTCCTTACTACTACATCGCGCTGGCGCTGGCGGTCCTGTCGGTGGTGGGCATCCAGCTGGTGATCAATTCCAAATGGGGCTACTACTTCGTTTCAATTCGGGAAGACCAGGATGCCGCCGAAAGTCTGGGCATAAATACGCACTTGTACAAAATGTTTTCCCTGAACATCGCCGCTTTCCTGACCGGGATGGCCGGAGCCCTGTTCATGAACTACATGGGGTTCATCGATCCTGAAGTGGTTTTTTCTTTACACGACATCTCCATCATGGCCATCCTCGTCGGCATTGTCGGGGGAGTCGGCACCATCTACGGGCCGGTGGTGGGGGCCTTCATGATGGTAGCGGTACATGAATTTTTCCGCACGGGGTTCTTCGGCCTACTAAAAGGCATTGGAACGATCACCGAGATAGAAGCATTGTTGGTTTTCGCAAAATACATCACCAAGGCCCATGTGCTTGGTTTTGGCATCCTCGTGGTACTGGTGATTCTCCTCCTGCCTAACGGAATTGTCGGTGACTGGGAAAAAATCCTGCGCTTCGTGATCCCGGGAAGAAAAGCAGGAGTAAAGGCATGAGTTTTTTCAAGATCGATCACCTGATCAAATATTTCGGCGGACTTGCGGCGGTAAACGATGTCTGTTTCGAGGTTGAACAGGGGGAAATTTTCGGGCTTATCGGGCCGAACGGGTCAGGGAAAACCACCATCTTCAACCTGATCAGCAGCTACTTCCAACCAACCAGCGGCAGCATCTTTTTCCGCGGAGATGATATCACCGGTATGAAAACACACCGGATCTGCCGTCTTGGCATTGGCAGGACCTTTCAGGTGGTCAAGCCGCTCGGAAGAATGAGCGTGCTGGACAATGTCATCGCCGCAGCTTTTTCCTGCTCGGGCACCATGGAAAGCGCGCGTAAACTTGCGCTGCAGACACTGGAATTCTGTGAACTTGCACACCGCAAAGACGCGCTTGCTAAAAGCCTCCCCATCGGTGAACGCAAACGCCTGGAAATCACCAGGGCCATGGCCACCCAGCCGCAGCTACTACTGCTCGACGAAACCGCCGCCGGACTCAATCCGTCGGAACTGGAAGCGGCAATCGAACTGATCCGCAAAATCCGGGAACGCGGAGTAACTATCATCATTGTCGAACATATCATGCGGGTCATCATGACCATTTCCGACCGGATACACGCAATCAATTTCGGGCAGACCATAGCAACCGGGCCCCCCGCGCAAGTCTCCCGCAACCAGGCGGTGATTGAAGCCTATCTCGGCGAGGAATATGCTCAGCGTTGATGGAATCGATGTCTTTTACGGGGACCTGCAGGTCCTTTGGAATGTCAGCTTCGGGGTGCGGGAAAAGGAAATACTAGTCCTCGTCGGCGCCAACGGGGCAGGCAAATCGACTATCATCCGTACCATTTCTGCCCTCACTCCTCCTAGCAGGGGCAGCATTACTTTCAACGGATCACGGATCGACCGGTCCCCCCCGCACCAGATCATCGAACAGGGTATTGTACATGTTCCCGAAGGCCGCAGGCTTTTTGCCGAAATGAGCGTTGAGGAAAACCTGATCATGGGCTCGCTTTCCAAAAAGGCAAAAACGCTCAGGTCGCAGACAATGGAATACATTTATGATCTGTTTCCGCGCCTCCTGGAGCGACGTAAACAGTCCGCAGGGACGCTTTCCGGCGGAGAACAGCAGATGCTGGCAATCGGTCGTGGGCTGATGTCCTTGCCGCGATTGATGATGTTCGATGAACCTTCACTCGGACTCGCGCCGATCCTGGTCCAGGATATCTTTCAAATGATTCGCCGCATCAACAGCGAGGGAGTCACGGTGCTGCTGGTTGAGCAGAACGTCCGCCAAACCCTCGCACTCTGTAACCGGGCGTATGTCCTGGAAAATGGCAGGGTCGCTCTTGAAGGGTCCGGAAAGGAACTGCTGAATGACGATCATGTCCGGGAAGCCTTCCTCGGCATCTGACTTTTTCTGAAAAGATCAGAACCTAACTCAAAAAAATTCTTGACATGCCGTAGATAATGCGAGAAGTTTTCCTATCTTCTATTCAAGGAGGCTGCTTGACTGAAGGAGTTTACGGTTCCACGATGGAAAGCGTAGGTTTGTAAAGCCCTTGACCCTACCTTTAACCATTGAAAGCCGATGAGGTCTGAACGGAGAACTGGTTTTGAAGATGATCGCCGCCGTACACGATTCAGCTGACGATGTTGCTTCATGGACCAAACGCAAGGGAGACCCGTTGCTTAGACAGTCAGAAAAAGGAGGCACATACACCTTCCTGAGACAAAAGAGATAATCAAGAAGGTTTTTTTACCAAAAATATTCATTTATTTGAATATATTGATCACATGCATCCTTAATAAGGAGAAAATATGAGTGAAGAGAGACCGAAGCGAATGGCGCTGATAGCATCACAGGGCACCCTTGACTGGGCTTATCCTCCTTTCATACTGGCCTCGACCGCGGTAGCGATGGAGATGGAGGTTGCCGTGTTTTTCACATTTTACGGGTTGACGTTATTAAAGAAGAAGATCACTGCGAAGGTGGCCCCGCAAACGAACCCATCGATGCCGATGAAGATGCCGTTTGGTCCGCAAGGATTTCAGAACTTTGAGTGGCCGATGCCGAACCTGCTGATGGGCAACGTACCGGGTTTCGAAACAATGGCGACGTCATTGATGAAGCAGACATTCAAGAACAAGGGAGTGGCGACTATCGAGGAACTTCGTGATATCTGTATGGAATCCGGAGTTACAATGATTGGCTGCCAAATGACGATGGACGTATTCGGTTTCACCCAGGACGATTTTATAGACGGGATCGAAGTTGGTGGCGCCGCAATGTTTCTTGAGTTTGCAGCCGATTCGGACATCCAGCTGTTTATGTGAATGCCGGGAGGTAGGATTAACCTGTTATTCCAACATGGTTAGGCTTTGTGTTAGCCCGGCTGAAACTGTAGCAGACAGATCGGATTCAGACCCTGTTCCGCTCAATCCGGATGCTGCCTGATTCAAAAGGTGTCTATGTGTCGGGACGCATCCCAGTTAAGGCCCTCATTAGGCCGGCAGATTCAATATTTCGTCTGAGAGCCTAGGATTGTCGTTTCCGGGGCTTGAGTGATGGGGCGGAATTATTTGGGACATTTTTATTGACAACTGTTCGCTCAGCAAGAGGCTCATGAGTGACGAAGGGAAAATGACGGTCTTTGTGACCTCAGGGCCAGGCACGCCGCAACGATGCGCGACCCCGTTTTACATGGCGAACATTGCCGCCGCCATGGACAACGAGGCGGAAATGATTTTCCAGATCGACGGGGTGCTGTTGATGAAGAAAGGGGTGGCAGAAGAGATGGGGGCCAAGGAAGGCGGCAAGAGGATTATCGATTTCATCCGGGAAGCAAAGGAAGCCGGAGTCGGGATGCGGGTCTGCTCGGCTGCCCTGCAGCTCCATGACATGACCGAAGAAGACCTGATCGGGGAATGTGATGGAGTGGTCGGAGCGGCCTACATGGTGGATGTGGGCATGGAAAGCGAAATGGTGCTCAATTACTAAAACCGGAAAGGCATGACATGTCTGAACTGAACAACTGTCTGCTTCCCGACGAACTTCTTTATCATGTTGAAAACAATGTCTGGCTGCGCGACAACGGGGACGGGACATACGACATGGGGATGACCGACATTGCCCAGACGATGGCCGGTTCGATTATTCACTGCCGTCCAAAAGCAGCGGGGAAGAAAGTGAAAAAGGGCAAAAGCGTGGCCACCGTCGAAAGTGGTAAATGGGTCGGACCGGTAAAGACCCCGCTGACTGCGGAGATCACCGCGCGTAATGATGCAATTGAGGCTGATGCGAGCATTCTCAATAAAAGCCCCTACATGGATGGCTGGATCGTGCGGATAAGACCGGTTGAGATGGATGCCGAACAGGGAGAACTGGTGAGCGGGGATGATGCAGTTGCGGGCTTCCGGACTTACATGAGTGAAAAGGAGCTTGGCGAGTGCATTCACTGCGAAGGTTTTGAAGGCTGAAAATAAAGGCAAAACGGACACCGCGGAAAAACTCATGCTGCGGTTGCGCGGAAGCGGTGGAGATGGGCTGGCGGCTGGCTGAGAGGGTCCCGGACCTTGCACTGAAAACCGTCAAACTGGAAAACAGGAAAGGACTTGATGAAGCCCGGCAGTGCGGGATCAAGACTATTCCCACAATAATTATCTCGCGCGGTAAAACTGAGTTTAAACGCTTCATTGGTTTGCCCGTTGAAGATGAACTGCAGGAAGCCCTGCACAAGTGTTCAGGGCGCTGAAGGATTATGTCCATCTATTCCGACGCAAAATACACTGATGTCCCTGTTGAAACTAAGCAGGCCTTGTTTAACGAAGTCAAGGCCGACATGCGCTACGATCATCAGCTCTACGGCTGCTATGAATGTGGCATCTGTGTTGCCGCTTGTCCTTCGGCACGTTTTTACGACTTCAGCCCGAGGGTTTTTGCCCAGGTGATGGCCCGGGAAGATGTTGACACCTTCTATGAACTGCTCAATGACCGTGTCTGGGACTGTTCCCAGTGCTTTTCATGCACAAGGTGTCCACGCCAGAACAACCCGGGGGGGATCATCACCATCATGCGCGAAGTGGCGGTCAACCACGGGTTGCAGTCCGCAAAAGACGCCCTCAAAGCCTACAGCCGCATCATCTACAAAATCATGTCCACGGGGACCCAGGTGGCGCCCGATATGCTTCAGCCGGATTTCTTCCCGGATTGGGGTCCGGATGTGAAAAATGTGTCCGACAACCTGGATCTCTGGCGCCGCGCTGTGCCTCCGGAAACGATGCATACCACTGAACTCGCCTGGGACGTCAGCGAGAAAACGCGGCTCGAACTATACATGATTTGGAAACTCACCGGCAATCTTGAGATGATCGAAAAAATCGATGAAGGCATTTTCATGATTCTTGAGGAGGTGATGGAGGAATTGCTCGATGAACATGGTTATGACATTGACGATTTTGAAAACGTGCTGGACGAAGAGGATGATGACTGAGGGCTAGGCATGGAACGGGATGAACTGTTGAAATTGATCCAGTCTCGCCGGGTCGTCCGCCACTTTGACCGTGACCGGGAGATTCCGGCAGACGCTCTTCAGCGCATCACCAGGGCTGCTTTGTGGGCGCCATTGAGCATTTACCAGCCACAGGGTTGGAAATTTATCGTCCTTTCCGGCAATGAACGTGAACGCATCGGAAATATGGTCCGGGAGGACCATACAGTCCTTAAATTCGTGCGCTTCATGTTTGAACAGAGTTCATTCAAGGATGAGGAGGAATGGACCCGCATGGCGGAGGAATTTGGAAAGACCCTGGGCAATGCGCCGGTCATGATCCTCTGCCTGGTACATTTTGATTACCACTCGCTGAAGTTAACACACAACCTGAGCGCCACCTGGTGCGCGGCACAGAACATGATGCTCCAGGCACATGCGGAAGGATTGCAAACCGGGGATCCTTTCACTTGCATCGCGAAAAGTGCAAGACCAGGTGGTGGACGCGCTTGGATACAACGAGGACGAGTGGGTTATCGGCCCCATCCTCAACGTCGGTTACAGCGGCGATGTCCCCGAACCAATAACAAGGGATGAATCGGTTATAGAGTTTCGGCACTAATCCTATATTTTAATTCTGCACGGCAATTAAGGAGGCTTTATGCCGCAGGCAGCTTTGGACCCACGGGCGGTCTTTATCCCCCCCACCGCATCAGCACGTGAATTTATACGCACAGGAATGCCTCCCACGGAGGATTTCCGGGAACAGTTGTTTGCCCTTGAAGCCGAGGGTGAACTTGAGGTCCACCGCGTCCCCGAACCGTTTGTCGAGGTGGAAACGAAGTTTGGTCGAAAAAAGAAAATCCCCCTGCAATACACCTGGCATCACAAATCATGCGGACAATGCGGTCACATCCCGGGTTACTCCACATCAATATTCTGGCTGAACCGCAAGCTGGGATTTGAATACCATGATCCGCGCGATCAGTCCTCCTGCACAGCCTGGAACTATTACGCGTCATCAACCTCGAATGCCGCCGCGCAGGCTGGCATCGCGGTGAGAAACTTTTCCCAGGCAAAGGTCGACGGATACTTTCCCCTGATTCACTGTGGAACAAGCTACGGGCATTACAAGGAAACCCGCGAGCAGCTGCTGCATTATCCAAAACTCCGCAAGAAGGTGCGCGGGATCATGGACCGTCTCAAGATGCCCTTCGTATTCCCGGAGGAGATCGTGCACTACTCTGAATGGGTGCACGCGATGCGGGACAGGATCGCGGCACAGAAAGTCCTGGACCTGAGTGGAATTACCGCCACGGTCCATCCCGCCTGCCACTACCATAAGCTGGTTGTCGAAGACGCGGTTTATGACCGCGACCTGTACGACGGCCAGCGCACTGCCGTCATCACCGCGCTGGTCCATGCGCTGGGCGCCAAAACGGGTGATTATTCCACGTGGCATGACTGCTGCGGATTTGGGTTCAGGCACATCCTTGTCAGCCGGGATTTTTCCCGCTCGTTTGCCACCACGCGCAAAATTGAGAGGATGAAGGAGGAAGTCAATCCGGACGTTGTTTTGACTCACGACACTGGATGCGTGACCACTCTCGATAAAAGCCAGTTTGCCGCGCGTGCGCACAAGCGCAATGTAGGTATCCCGGTGATGTCCGATTCCCAGTTTGCCGCGCTGGCCATGGGAGCGCATCCTTACATCGTCTGCCAGCTTCACTGGCATGGCGTGGACAACAAGTCTCTGCTCGAAAAAATGGGCATCGACCACGAAAAAGCATGGGCAGAGTTCGAAGCGCAAACCAAACGGATAAAAGCCGGAGAAATTGATTACATCAGCTGGGAGGATGCCAATGTCTGAACTTCCCGTGTTAATAATTGGAGGTGGCCCTGCGGGTCTGGAAGCGGCGCGAGGGGTGGCGGACCTGGGATACCGCGTCACCCTGGTGGACAAGGCTGACCGCCTCGGAGGCATGCCGATCCTTTCCGATTATGCCGCGCTCACCCCCAATATGCGCAACGCCGAGGAGGCAATGGGGGAAATGATAGGACGGATCGACGCCGATGAGCTGATAGACATTCGAACCTCTTCTGAAGTGGTCAGTGTCAAGGGAAAGGCACCTGCCCTCGAAATCGGGGTCAAAGGCCCCGGGGGGATGGAATTCCTGCCTGCGGGAAGCGTGATCATTGCCACTGGGTTCCAGCATTTTGATCCGGGAAAAGAAACACAGATGTACGGCTATTATGAATTCGATGACGTAATCACCCTTGTCGATGCGGAACGCATGCTGAAAGCCGGCAGGTTTGTGCGTCCCTCCACAGGAAAGACCCCCAAACAAGTCTGTTTCATCCAGTGCGTGGGTAGCCGTGACCGCCAGGTCGGCAACCAGTGGTGTTCCAAGGTCTGCTGCGCCATTGCTTCGAAGGAGGCCATTGAAATACGTCATATGCTCCCGGAATGCCGTGTTTTCATCTTCTACATCGACATGCGCATGTATGGGTTTTGGGAAGATGAAATCTATTGGAAAGCCCAAGAGCAATACCGGGTTAATTATATACGCGGCATTGTCACGGAAATCACCCGACGCGGAGACACGGTTGTTGTCAAGGGAGAGGACACCACCATGGGGCGTCCCATGGAAGTGCCGATGGATGTGGTGATCCTCTCAGTTGGAATGGAACCCAGCGAAGGGACCACCCGAATGGCGGAACTGTTTCGGCTGCCACTTGAATCCCACGGTTTCATCGAAACTGTCGGCGGCGCATTGAACACGGTTGAAACAAGCGAACCCGGTATTTTTGTTGCGGGCGCGGCTGCAAGCCCTGCTGACCTGGAAGATTCGGTTTCGATGGGAGGGGCGGCCGCGTTGAAGGCTTCCGCATTCATACGCAAAGCATCCCTTCAGGCAGCCTGATGCTTAACGATTCCTTGACCGCAGGGAAGGCAGTCGATGAGGAATCGGCCCTCGAGTTCATGAAAGAAGCCGCCAAGCTGGCTTCTTCACGTGAACTCGAGGACCTATCAAAACGGATTGCACGTAAAAGTGACAGGTTCCGGGAAATCCTAAATGTTTCAAAAATTGAGACATTGGGCGAAGAGGAATTCTCCGGGGTTGTCAGCTTGATATTCACGCTGGGGAGAAAATCAAACCGTCTGATCAAGGACAACGGATTTTTGTTTCTGCGCAAACAAATACGGGACTTGCTTTATGGCAAGCGCATATTGCCTGAACGTTTCGATAGGTTTGTCTGGGGGATATCTGGGATAGAGAAGAAAATGCGCATCAACCTGGCCGGTGAACTGCTCCATTTCACCATGCCCGACCGCTACTGGCTGTGGACCAATTGGATTTGGGATGAGGATACAAAGACCGGCGCCCTCCCACTGGTGCTGAGAAAATCTACTCTGCTGCACGGGGAAACTCCCGGAGAATCCTACATGATGGTTGGAAAAGCGATGGCGGGGGTGGATACTGTCGGACATGAACGCGGTTTTTCACGTATGTCCCATGGGTTTCACGGAGTTGATGTTTTCCTGGCCTGTGTCTATGCGGTTTACATGTACACAGTTTTCCAGGTGAAACTATCCCGGGAATTCAACAGGATCCTTCCCGAACTTCCCGAACTGACCCGGAGGGTACTCGGGGTGCAAAAACTGGAGGCTTGACCAATGACGGAGCACAGTTACGAGAAATACACCGAACAGGAAGAAGCAGTAGTTGAGGGCATCGACATTTCCGGTATCTGGAACCGGATGTATGAGCCGCGTGAGCTGTCAGGTTACGACCTGACTTTCCTCGACAAAGTCACCGAAACCCCCGGGGCCGAATCTATGGGTTGGTGCTACCAGTGCGCGCAGTGCGTGGGCGCCTGTCCGGTTGACAATGTCGGCAGTTATGGGCCGCGGAAACTTTTCCGCAAACTGCAGACCGGAGAAAACCTGTTCGAAAGTGATGATCTCTGGCTTTGCACAACCTGCATGAACTGCCTGCGGGTGTGTCCCAAGGAAGTCGACATGCTTCGGATAATGCCCGCCCTGCGGGAGAAGGTGGTGCTCGATGGAGTTATTCCCGGGGAACTGCAGGAGATGCTGCAAAACGTGTCTGAATACGGCAATCCTATGGGCGAATCTCCGCGTAAGCGGGTTCGCTGGACCAAAGGGCTGGACCAGCCCCCTCGGGACCTTTCCAAGGAAGACGGGTCAGAGAATGTCGATGTGCTCTGGTATGTCAGTGATTATTACTCCTACCATGCGCGGGGCAATGACGCGGCAAAAGCATTGGCCCGGATGTTCAACCGTTTGGGGGTGGATTTCGGTGTTCTTGGCAGCAAGGAAAAATGTGACGGAGATTCCCAGCGCCTTGTCGGTGAAAGCGGTTTATTCGAGGAACTGGCGGTATACAATGATGAGCTGTTTCAGAAGTATGGCCACAATCACCTGCTTGTCACCGATCCCCACGCATACAACGCGTTTCGGAACTTCTACCCGGAAGTAACCGGCAATGAATACAAAGTGGTGCATTACACCCGGTTCTTGTGCGACAGGTTGGATGAGTTAAAGCCATTGCTGACAAAGGAATACGCTAGAAAACTTACTTTTCATGATCCATGTTACCTCGGACGTCACAACGGTGAGTATCAGGCCCCGCGCGAACTGATCGGCGCCATACCCGGAGCGGTATTCCAGGAGATGTACCGCTGCCGCGAGCAAAGCTACTGCTGCGGAGGCGGTGGTGGAGGAATGTGGCTGGACGGGTTGACCGCGGATCACACAAGAGAAAGGCTGTCGGAAAACCGTGTCAAGGAAGCGGTATCGATTGGGGCGGAGGTGCTCGTCGTCTGCTGCCCTTACGAGGTTTCCCGATTCGAAGATGCCCTCAAATCAACCGGCAACGAGGGAAAGCTGGAAGTGCTGGATATCGCCGAGATCCTCGATTTCTGCATGGAATAATCCAGCCGGGCAATCAGCTTGGACATCCAGTTTTTCTCTACAATAGCCAAGCATGAATTATCAAGGGTTGGATGAAAACGAGTTTCAATCAATGACTGAATATTCACACTCCAGACCGATGGACGATGTAATTAAAACGCCAAAAACACACCTGCAGCTGGGAGACTGCGGAATGGGGATGCCGGTGATCCGTACCTGGCAGGCCATCCGCAAAGTGAACGTTGGTGAAATAGTCTTGGTCAGCAGCTCTCATCCATGAGCGGAACCCGACCTAAAGGCCTGGTGCAGGTCTTCCGGACACAGGCTGCTGCAAATCCTGATTGAAGAAAAGGAGAAACATTTTTTTGTAGAACGCGTGAAATAACCAAGGAGGCTTATGAAAATTGCCGTTGCTCTCAAACAGGTCCCGGACCTGGTGGAGGAACTGGAAGTTGATGAATCCGGGAAAGGTCTTGATACGGAGTACCTGAAGTTCCGAATAAACGAATACGATGAACACGCCCTCGAAGAAGCCATTTGCATCAAGGAGACCGGGCAGGCCGATGAAGTGACCGCGTTTGCGTTCGAATGTGAAGATACAGAAAGAATGCTTTTCGGCGCATTGGCCAAAGGCGCCGACCGGGCGGTGATGCTGCGCGGAGACACTCCCGCAAACAGTCATCAACTCGCTAGAGCCTTTGCTGATGCATTCGGTAGCGGTTACGACCTGATCATGACCGGCGTGCAGTCGGTAGATGACCGTGACGGGCAGATCGCCCCTATCCTTTCCACGATACTGCAATACCCCAGTATCAGCGTCGTCACCCATGTTGAGATTCAAGGAGGCAGCGGGCTTATCCACAAGGAATACTTCGGCGGGCTGATGGCCGAGTTCGAAGTGGAACTGCCCGCGGTGCTGGGAATCCAGGCTGCACGCCAGACACCCCGTTACGCTCCAGTCAGCAAAGTCAGGCAAATTCAGCAGTCCGCATCCATCGAGGAAATAACCGTTAAAACCCAGGTAGATGGGGTCGTTAGCGAAATCGGTTCAATGGCTCCGCCTGAAAAAGTGGCCGGTGCAAAGATGCTCGGTTCGGTCGATGAATTAATCGAGGTCCTCCGGGAAAACGGGGTGGTCTGAATCGAATTCCGCAACACAACTCAGGAGAACGCAAGATGGGAGATGTTTTGGTGGTGACAGAGCACATGCAGGGAGTTTTTCAGGACATCACGTTCGAGATGCTGGGCAAAGCCAGGGAACTTGCCGGCGAGGGCAAGTGTTCGGCATTGGTTTATGGAACGATGAAGGAAAAAGCATCAGAACTTGGAGCCGCTGACCGCGTCATCTGCGTTGGTGGAAGCGACGATTTTAACCCCGTGTCTTTCGCTGCCGCAGCCCGGTCGGTGGTATCCTCCCAAGCACATTCGCTGGTGCTTGTAGGGTCCACCTCCATGGGGATGGAAATCGGGCCGGTCCTCGGGACCGCGTTGAATCTCCCTGTAGCGGCTTACTGTTCCGGGATTTCGGAAGATGGAACTGGATATCAGCTGACGAGCCGGCTTTACGGGGGAAAAATGAACGTCAAGGCGCGGGCCGACAAAGCTGTGGCCATGGTCCTTGCTGGGGCGTTTAACGCCGATGTGGGACGCATCGACGGGGCACCGGAAATTGAGGAATTTGAGGCAGATTTCGGCCCCGGAAAGGTCAAGTTCAAGAAGCTGATTGAACCTGATGCGGCGGAAGTGGACATCACCCAAAGTGAAATCCTGGTCGCGGTAGGTAGGGGCATCAGCAGCCGCGATGACATAGAGGTTGCCCGTGAACTGGCGGAAACCCTGAATGCCGATGTTGCTTGCTCCCGCCCTATCGTGGATGCGGGATGGATGCCGAAGGCCTGCCAGGTCGGCAAATCAGGATTGAAGGTCACCCCGAAAGTTTACATCGCGCTGGGCATATCCGGCGCTCCTGAACACCTTGAGGGGATGAAAAGCGCATCAACGATAGTTGCCGTCAATACCGATAAAAACGCACCGATCTTTGATGTCGCTCATTATGGAATGACGGAAGACCTATTCGATATTTGCGAGGAGGTTTCCGAGGCACTGGGGTGAAGAAGCAAAGGTTCATTTGCTTGGGACCGCTTCGTCCCTGCAGGAGTGGCTGATGATGTCGAGAAAAAAACTGGTGCGGGTAGATTCCCGGCTCACCCCCAAGGCGTACAACATAGGGAGGGGGGATGTGTCACCGGCATCTCCCCCGAATGAGGAGGTCTAATGCTCAGTCCCCCGGAACAGCTGGCATTCATACTGCTGGTCCTCGTTTGCGGAAGTCTGGCTTTTCAGGGATTCCGCCGCATTTTCAGCATCGTCCGCTCAGGGCAGCCTGCGGCAAGAACAGATGATATTACCCGTCGCATGTTAAAGGCCTTGATTGACGTCGGTCTGCAGAAACCGTTGTTCAAGGCCAGGCCGGTGGTCAGCCTTTTCCACTCCTTTATCTTTTTCGGATTCAGTTTTTATCTTTTGGTCAATGTCAATGACATCCTTGAAGCATATGTCGAAGGATGGACGACAATCGGCAGTTCCCATCCGCTTGCCCTGGTTTTTAATATTCTTTCGGACCTCTTCAGTATCCTTGTTCTTGTCGGCATGGTGTATTTCCTGAACCGTCGATTTATCTTCAAACCGAAGGTTTTCGAATTCAATTCAAATGTATTGCTACAGTCCGCTGTCTCGCAGGGTGGAATACGCAAGGACTCCCTGATAGTAGGTTTTTTTATCATTCTTCATGTCGGCTCCCGCTGGCTGGGGACAGTGTTTCATCTGGCGGAAAAGCAGCAGGTGGAATGGTCCATGCCCGCGGCCAGTCTTGCTGCGCCGTTATTTTACGGGTGGCCCGGACTGGAAACCGGGATTCACGTTGCCTGGTGGCTGGCCATGGGACTGATCGTGCTTTTCCTCCCGTACTTTCCGCGCAGCAAGCATATCCACCTGATGATTGCCCCGTTGAACTTGACCTTCGCAAACCGGGATCCGAAAGGGAGGATGAACGCATCCTTGGATTCGGCTAATCCCGGGGCGGAAACGCTGTTTGACCTTTCCTGGAAACAAGTGCTTGATTCTTATGCGTGCATCATGTGTACGCGTTGTCATGAGGTCTGTCCGGCACACCTGTCAGGCGCCCCGTTGAGTCCCTCGGCGCTTGAGATAAACAAACGCTTTATTATCAACCGCAATGCCCGCGCACTGGTGGCAGGTGATGCCGGGGGGAAGCTTCTCGATGAAGCAATTTCAGAGGATGCCACCTGGTCCTGCACGAGCTGCATGGCATGCGTGGAAATCTGTCCTGTCGGCAACGAACCGATGCAGGATATCCTCGAAATCCGCAGGAGGCTCGTTTTTGATGCCAGGATGCCGGATGAACTGGCGGATGTTTTGCGCAGCCTGGACGAACAAGGCAATTCCTTTGGCGAATCATCCCGGAAGCGAACGCGCTGGAGCAAAAACCTGGATTTCAAGATCAAGGATGCGTCCAAAGTGCCTGTGCACTATCTCTGGTACGTAGGGGATTTTGCTTCCTTCAACCAGAATTGTGTTGAAACGACGCGCAAAGTGGCCATGGTCCTCAATGCTGCGGGAGTGGATTTCGGGATCATGATGACAGGTGAAAAGTCCGCTGGAAATGATGCCCGCCGTGTCGGGGAAGAAGGGCTTTTTGAAATGCTTGCTGAAGAAAACATCCGGGTGCTGTCCGAATGCGAATTTGAAGAAATCCTGACCACAGACCCCCACACTTACAACACCCTGCGCAATGAATATCCCCTCCAAGGCGGAAAATACCGGGTGAAGCACTATTCAACGCTATTGCGTGAACTGCTTGAAGAGGGAGGGATCAAGATCAGGAACCCGCTTAACTTGCGGGCTACCTATCATGATCCCTGCTACCTTGGGCGTTACAACGGTGTTTTTGACGACCCCCGCACGGTGATGAGCCATTGCGGGGTGGAAGTCGTGGAAATGCCTCGCAACCGGACCAATTCATTCTGCTGCGGTGCTGGAGGTGGACAGATTTGGAAGAAGGAGCATAAAGACATGCACCAACGCCCCAGCGTTAACCGCATCGAGGAGGCTTTATGGATCGGGGTCGGTCTCTTCACAGTTGCCTGCCCTAAGGACATGAGCATGTACAGCGACGCGGTGAAGACATCCGGATTTGAAGACAGGATCGAGGTGCGCGACCTGATTGATTATGTCTGTGAGGCGATGGGACTGGAAAAAATTGTTGCACCATCAGACACTGCAGAAGAGGTATTGAATTGATAGGCTGCTGGTTCGGGATAATTTAAACACAGTTTTCCAGCCTGTGACATCTGCAAAGAAAGCACACTCAGTTCCACGCATTCTCTGGTGTGCCGAGCATTCTTGACCTCAATTCTTCCAACTCTTCGGATTTCGCACTGTTGAACAGCAAAGCGGTGATTATCCCTTGATCGGACCTGACGGCGATTTCTACATCTTTTCCCTGGTGCGTAAATCGTTTAGCGTGAATGTAAACATCGGCGGCGATTTTGAGAGAGTTCATCGGGGCAACCGGACCCTGCGTGTGGTGCAGTTGGAGGAATTCCGGTGAGGCGAGAAACGACATGTTCCTTTCTGCTTGTTTCATTTCTTCGCTGCTCAATTCCCCAGGCACGAGCGGACGGTCCAGTTTTTTCGCGAACTCTTCCGCAAGTCCTGCCTGGACTTTTTCAGCAGATTCCCTACATCCCTGTTTTCTCAGGGTTGTAATTCTTTCTTTCAGTGTTGATGCGGCGAGTTCGCGGAAAGCGGAATGGGGAACCCTCCAGACCCGTGCCATCGTTTTGTAATCGAAATCCAAAAGCAGATTGCCGACCACCACCATCGCTTCGCCAATGCGCCCGCCCCCGATTCCAGCTACGCGCAGGCCGTTGGCTTCCACTTCATTTATGGAGCGCAGCTTACCGTTCAAACCCAACTTCTGGAGCAGCCGCACAGGGGCTGTCAGCATCATTCGGTAAATTTGATCGGTGCGCAAGGGGACACGCGTGCAATGGAAAATACACTGGTAAAACACCTGGTTTTGGTCGAGATAGGTCGCGCCCCCTCCGACGCGCCGTCTCAATATTTCAAAATCAAGCAAACGGCTGGTAACGGAATCCAGTACAGAATCCAAAACCTGATGATAACCGATGCAGAGATAAGGACGTGATGGTCTGCAGAGAATAATGGTGTCCGGAGAGGATTCATCCATTTGCTCGGCAAGACTGTGATACAGGGCCTGGGTCAGAGCCGGTTCAATCTCGCCTTTTTGGATCAGCCGTACTGGTTGCTCAGGCATGGGTTTCTGCTGAGGAAGCAAGGACTTTCCTGAGGTCCATTTGTTCGCGGATCACCTGGATGTCTCCGGGTTGGGGCAAAAAGGGATAATCCCGGAATTCTTCCCCGGGCCGGTATGATCCGTAGGGGCGGTTGCAGGCCATGGTACTCTCGCGGTCAGGGCATCCGTTGGTCATAAAGGGAATACCTGATTTGATCGCCGTTTCAAGCATTTCTTCCGGGGCGTCGATTCCGCGAATTCGTCCTGCATCATCAAAATTCAGCGCCGATTCCGGGAGCCCGTTTTTTTCGATCAGGAACTTCACCAGCTGAATCCTGCGAGTGCGTTCTATCGGAGTCCTGGCTGCGGTTTCCATCGCCGTTCCCGGTTCCGGGTTAAAGGAAAACAGGTATCCGGCTATTTCTTCGGACTTCAACAGGTAAAACATGCGCACCAGGTCAAGGTCCGTTTCACCAAGGCCGACGATCAGGTGGCAGTTGACTTTCATCAGGCCGAATATTTCCCGCGCCTTGCGGATTATTTCCCAATGGTATTCCCATTTATGGGGGCCATGCGCTCCCCTGCCTCTTGTTCGATAAAAAACTTCTTCGGAGGCCGCGTCGAGCCCGATGCCGACGATGTCAGCGCCAGCGTTCCGGATATGGCGCAGCCAGTCTACATCAAGCAAAGTGGCGGTAACCAGCGCGGAAACCGGCACTTCCGGCGCCTGCACGCGAACTGCCTGTATCATCTCGATCAGGTCCGCGTTTGCGCGATGGTCCTGAACCTGGGACACGCAGACACGCCCGACTCCGTTTTGACGTTCCTTTATCCCTATGCGTTCAGCCACCAGGTTGGTTGGAAACAAGGGCCAGGACACACGGATGAAAGAATTGTCTTCTGCAACCCCCGAGCGTTCACGGGCAAGTCCGCAGTAGGTGCAGTTGGCGTAGCAACCTTGGGGATAGTTTTGCAGCAGGTTGATGCACGTGCATCCGCAGCGTGAAATGCGTCCGGGTTTGAGACCTAGTTCAATAGCCGCGGCCATGCTTATGCGCACGTATTCAGGGCTGATCCTGTTTTTTTCACTCTGCAATCTGCTGGGTATTTTCTCCATACGCCATATCTTTTTGCATTAGCTGTTTTTTTGTATATGAGAAGCAATTATAAATAACAGGATGAAAGGAGGTCCGGGTTTATTGTTGGGACTACCCAACCCCACAGCATCTGTAGCTGAAGACGGGTTCCAGTCCCCTGCTACGTGCATAGGCGATTGTTCCTTCAGCGGGGTAGGCGATGCCGTTCAGCCCCGCATCCACCGCAAGCCGATCCACTTCCTTTTTAATTGCTCCCAGCGGTCGCGCGCAGCCAAGCATCACCGGGGTGTCCGGCAGGGTTTTGCGTGCGGTTTCAAAAAACCCTCCGATTTCAGCCAAGGAGGGAGGGGATACGTTTTCCATGGGTGTGCCTGTCAGCGGCATCAGGATTACCAGGACTAACAGTTTGAGTGGATGCCTTGAAGTCATTTCGAGAGCTTTCCATTCACCCAGCATTTGGCCGAAGTGCAGACCAAGGATGATGTGCGGGACAAGTGGCACCCCGTGACGGACCAGCCTTTCCATTGCCGCATCGTAATCCCCGGTCCTTGCATCCAGCCCGTAGACTTCTTTGATTGTTCGGCCATCCCCGATGATGTCCAGCATTGCTCCGTCCACGTTTAGTCTTCCCAATCCTATTGTGGTATCTTCATCTGGAATTCCGGGATGCACGCGTATCGTCAGACCGAGTTCTTTCCTGATCCTGATCAGGTCCGGAAGATGAGGCATAATGGGTACCCGTCCGCGCTTGTCGCTTCCACCTGAAATAAGCACACCCTTGGCGCCGTTTTCCGCAAGGCGGGAGCAGAGTTCAAACAGGTTTTCCCGGCTGCGCGAGAGGTCATGCATCCCCCGCAGCACCTGTGTTCTGCAGTGTTTGCAAGCAAGCGCGCAGCGGGTTCCGGTGATGCTTATGGAAACGAACTCTTCGGTCTGCTGACAATTGATTTCTGAAGTGCGATGCCTTCTTAGTCCTGGAGTGTGGAAATTGATCCTTTGCGGAAAAAAGCGGTTGCGGATTTCCAGGCACTCCTCTGAAACCGTGGGAGTCCTTCTGGGAACAGCAATTTCAGGCAGCAGGGGTCCTTTCATGACAGACATCGGGATTGACAAAACAACCATAACGACTGCTGCGGGATTCCGAATTAGCTGCCTTGGCCGTGGTTATCGCTTTGAAAATGACCTTGCAAAGGGAATCAAGGGGCAGAAATTCGAGTTCATCCCTGTGCCGGGAATAGGTTTTTTCCAATGTCTGCCTGATCTGGCCGGCATTTGATGAGTGCCAACGCAGACAGCCTTCAAGGTCTGCAATCGCGGAATCCCCGGCAAAAAAATCACCGCCAAGGAAAACCGCCTTGATCTGCCGCCCTGCCATCGTCACCCGAACATCCAGCAATCCTGACAGAGTTTTCAACCTCGCTTCGCCCATCATGTCTGGAACCGCCACTTTCTGGAAAATCCAGTCTGGACTCAGATATTTTTGTGTTTCAAGTTCACTGATGGATTTCTTTTCCTCGTCGGTGTAATGCCCTCTTTTCAGTTCAACGTGAAAAAATGCCGAAAATGCATGTTCCAGGATTTGCCTCACCTCCGAAACGTGATATTCACGTCCCGTTTCTTTTTTCACGGTGGTGATCCGTTCTTCAATTTTGTTGATCGTTTTATCATCCATTTTTTCCAGTGGTACGTTCAGCGCGCGGAGCATCAACTCGACGTTCAGTCCAACCAGCAGCGAGGCGTGAAAAAGAAATCCGCCTGCGGCATTGCGGTGTATTCCCAGTCCGGCGATCTTGCGCCCGTTAACTTCAAGATCGTTTTTCCCCCGGAATTTTGCTTCAATGCCTAACGAATGCAGCCCTTCCACAATAGCTCCGGAGAATTCACTCATCAATCCGCGGGGGGAAGTATTCCCACCCTGTTCCCTGACCATCCAGGCTACGCCCAACTGATCGTTTCCCATCAGGATCGCGCCTCCGCCTGTTGGTCTGCGATTCACTGAGATGTTCTGTTCAGCGCAGAATTCGAGGTTCAGTTCGTTTTCAATACGTTGGAAACGTCCGACCAGTGCGCAATGAGAACGGTAGGTATAGAGCCTCAGGCTGACCGGGGTTTTTTGTTCAGCGACACTCAAAGCAATGGCCTCATCAACGGCCAATCCAAAACTGTCTGATACCCAATCTTCCAGAAGAAAACGCCAATTCATCAGTCAATCCAGCCTTGTTTTCGGTAACGTTCAATTTCACCAGCAGCCCAAACCGCAATTTCTGATCCGCTGACCAGTTCCATTGAATCCTCTGCCCATGTTTCGGTTTCCAAAAGCGCGAGCCAGCCATTTTCATATGGGTCTTGATTGACCAGAAATGGGTCTTCCAGCGCTGCCTGGTTGCATGCAGACATTTTCCCGCTGACGGGGGCAATTACATCGCCAGTCATCTTCGCTGCTTCCAGTACCCCCATCGACTGCCCCCTCAGCACTTCGCTTGTTGGGGGATTCAACGATAGGTAGGCCAGTTCTCCCAGTGAAGACAGACCAAGCGGGTCAATGCCGATGCGCACTATTGCTCCGCTCTCTGGGCAGGCCCACATATGATTCTTCCTATCATAAAAAAGATGTTGCGGGAAGGTGTAGTTCATCGGCTTGTTCTTCGGATGTTGACTGTTAAAAAGTACTGGCAAGGTTGTAGCAAACCTCTAATGTGAATACAACAAGAAATTTGAAAATTCAAAAAATTAAATATTATTGCCGGCTGTTCCTGTATCAGGGGGGGCTTAGCAGTGAGCAGGAAAAGGTGAGCCGTTTTTGTGAATACCGGGAAGAGTCAGCTGAGCACCGTGAGGAATTAAATTTACATTAAAGAAACTGTCGCATCTTCCGATAAGGATAACAAGATTTCCATAGGTCCAGGGTTTCGTGGCCCACTGCCTGTGGAGGCTAAAGTAATTAATAGACATGCCGATAAGAAGGAAGAACCACTTCTTTTTGGAAGTCTTCAGGAGTGAACAATGGCTTTTAGGATCAACTCGAACATTGCTGCGCTAAACGCGTTGAGGCACTTGCAGGACACGGAGAAAGCGTTGAGCACCAACCTCGAACGCCTGTCGTCCGGTCGTAAGCTCAACCACGCCTCGGACGGTCCGGCGGCAATGGTGATCTCGGAACAGATGAAAACCCAGATCGCGGCGCTGGATCAATCCATCCGCAATTCAGAGACCTCGGTTTCCATGCTGCAGACGACTGAAGGCGCGCTAAGTGAAGTGAGCAACATCCTCGTCAACATGCGGCAGCTGGCAGTACACGCGGCAAACGAAGGGACAAACGATGTAAAAATGCTGCAGGCCGACCAGAACGAAATCGACAACCTGCTGGCCACCCTGAAAAACATTTCACGCAACACCCAGTTCGGCACCCGCAACCTGCTCGACGGAAGCAACTCCGCGACCGGTGTCGCGGTGGGGGACGCACTTGAATTTGTACATGCCACAGAATCGGCGAAATCGTCTCCCGCTGAAGGGTACAAAATCGATATCACTCAAGTTGCCACGCGCACCATGTTGGTTTCCACCCGCGGGTTGCGACTGGAAGATGTTTCAAGTTCCGACCCGAACCAGGTGATTTCCTTTGTTATTAATGAAAGCGGTCGGACTGTTGCCATTGATTTGAAAAACAACAATGAATTACGGGGACGGATAGAAAAACTGGCCTCGGCGGCAATCCGAGATGGACGCCCGGAGGTCAGGGAGCGTACCGAGAAGGCGATTCAGCAACTGGTCGCGCATGAAATGCAGCGCCAGACTGATGCAGCCGGAATGGACCTTGATGTGTTTGTCTATCGCCCGGCTGAGAACCTCGGCAAGTTCCTCGAGGATTTTGACACGCTCGATGACGCGCTCACTGAAATCGCCTCCTACCCCGGAGGTTTGAAAAGCCTGGTGGGTGGTGATGAAGTGATAGTCATCCGTCACCGTGAATATGGCAGCGAACCGAGTTTTACCGTATCCAGTACGATAAGCAATTTTTTCAAGGAAGACGCACCCGCAAACGAAGCGGTTTTTTCAATTCCCGGAAAGGACGTTGAAGGCACCATCGGAGGGTCTCCTGAATTTGGCAGCGGTGAGGCGGCTATCGGCAGGGGGCAGGAACTTTCAGGTGCTCCCGGAGCGGACGCGGAAGGGATAACAATCCGTTACAGCCAGAATACGGATGACGTGATCTATGAAATATTCAACCGCACCGACAACAGGGTCACCGGTTTGCTGAAACGCCAAAAAGACAATGAATTTCTGGTCGGAGACGATGTCGATGGGTTCGTGCACTTGACCCAGAATTCACTGGCATTCCAGACCGGTCCGAACCAGGGACAGCAAAACAGGATTTCAGTACACAGTATCGACCCGGAACAGTTGTCCAGAAATATCGACAACAGCAGCGATTTCCGCAGCCTCTCCGATATCGAGGTACTCGACGCGGAGTCATCACAGGACGCACTGCTGATGATCGATGCCGCAATCGACGAAGTATCCACTTTGCGAGGCAAACTGGGTTCGTTTCAACGCAATTCCCTGGAAGCGAACCTGAACAGCCTGCGCATCGCAAAGGAGAATATGGTTTCTTCTGAATCGATGCTGGCTGACACAGACATGGCTGAAGAAATGAGTGATTTGGTGAAAAACCAGATCCTCCTCTCTTCCGGAACCGCCATGCTGGCCCAAGCCAATCAGGCGCCTCAATCGGTGATGCAACTGCTCAAAGTGGGCGCCTAGGATTGGAACGTTTTTTGAAGCGTTATGAACCCGGTTCTCCGCGCATTGCAGAGATGCCATGTTCATAAATAATTTCAACTATTTGGTTGTAAGCTTAAGGGGCAAATTCTGCCTCCGTACGGTCAAAAAACGACGCTTCATAAACGAAACGCCTTGGCGCAACTGAACCCGAACGCGGTCACCGGACTGGGTTCGAAGCTGAACACGCAGGAAATCATCGAGCGCTTCATCAACATCGAGAAGCGAAGGGTGAAACCGGTTGAACAGCGCAAGGAGCAAAAACTCGGCGAGCTGGAAGCTTGGAACGCTGTGAAGATGGAACTGCAGAAGCTGCAGTCCGTGACCGATTTGCTCAACCGGTCCGATGTGTGGGAAGCGCGCAGGGTGGAAACGAGCCACCCTGAAATAGTTGAGGCGAAAGCGCGTCGTGATGCGGAACCAGGCAAGACAACAATGGCGGTGGATTCAATCGCCTTGTCGCACCAGATCACTTCACAGGGATTTGAACGTGACGATGTACGGATAGGAACGGGGAAGGTAAGAATCAAGGTCGGCGATGACGAAGATGACACCCCGGTAACGATCAACCTGACCGAGGGAAAAGACACTCTCAAGGACCTCAAGCAGGCGATTAACGATTCCGACGCGGACGTCGAAGCATATATTGCCAAAACGCATGGAGACAAGCCCTATCGCTTGTTGCTGACCAGCAATGTCTCCGGTGAAAAGGGGCGCATTACAATTGAAGTCAATTTAGAAGGGGGGGAAGTCGAAGCCCCGGATTACGAAAACTACTTCGACCAGACGGCCGAATGGAAAGGCCTCGATCCGGAAGAACCGGAAACTGTTTCTCGTGAAGGGGTTGGTTCATCCACGCCGATCACCGGAGTGATCGGGACGTTCACCGGCGAAGAAGACACCACCTTCACCTTCACCGTCATCAGGGCCGGAGTGATTCCTTCCGATGAAGGAATCGTCATCGGCTGGAAGGACAATAAGGGTCGTGCCGGTGAATTAGAAGTCAACAAGTTCAATTATGTCCCCGGGACGGGATTGGATATTGTTGACGGACTGCAGCTGGTGCTCAGCGACGGGGAGGCCGTAGACGGCGATTTTTTCACCGTCAACGCCTTTGCCCGCAAGTCGGACATGCTGTGGTGGCTCAGCGAAGCAGAGCGCGCACCACGGGTGACTCAGCCTTCCGACTGGAGCAGCAAGGCAACCACGGGGGGGATCAAGGTCACCGGCAAGTATGAAGGTGCGGAAGATCAGACCGTCGTCTTCCGTGTCGAAGGCAGCGGGCAGGTGGGGGGTCCGAAACCGCTGAAGCTGCATTATGAGTTCACCGAGACCGGTGAAAGGGGCACTGTCAACATCGGCCACCCCTATCTGGGGGATAAATCTGAGAAAGACGGCGGGATTGACAGCGCTACCGCCTTTGACTCGAAGGATGGTGAGGAACTGTTTGAGCTGCAGTTCAACCAGCAGGGGCACGACCCGAAGAAACTGCCGATCGCCAATGGGCTCTTTATCGAGATCCAGCCGAGTGTGCTGCGTGACGGGGACACCGCCGAAATCGACCTGATTGCACCGACCTCGGAGGACATGTGGTGGTTGGATGAAGAAATCCGCGGAGTCAGCCCGATTATCGACAAGGTTGCCAAATGGCGTCCTTACGAGGAAGTAATTGTCGAAGAAGGCGGAGATGCCGCGGCGTCTAAACTGGATGTTAGAGACGGTATCCTCGGAATCGAGGCGAACAAAAGCAATGCCCTGATCCAGGTTAGCGGGCGTTATAAAGGGGAAGACACCAAGACATACACCTTCACCGTGCAAAAACGCGGTAATGTCGGTGTTACCCGGGTTTTGATGGTAAACTGGGAGGACACCTTCGGCAACACCGGGAAACTGGAGTTTGGGCAGGGTTATGTTCCGGGAACGCCGATTTACTTTGACGAAGGGCTGAGCCTGGCGCTGGGAGAAGGAGAATTATATAAAAACGATTCGTTCAATATAGAAACCCAGACTACAACAGTACGCAAAGCCCAGGACCTTGTCGTCCGGTTGGGGGCTACAAAATACGGGGGCGGACTGGAAGTGAGACGCCCGGAGAACAAGGCGAACGACATAGTCCAGGGGCTGGACTTGGAATTCTTTTCTTCCAGTGAGGATCCGGTCACCATTTCAGTCATTGGCGACACGGAAAAAGCGAAGGAAAAAGTGCTTGATTTTGTGGACGCGTACAACACGTTCAGCGCCACCGCGAAGGAAGTCGCAAAGTTTGACAAGGCGACCAACACCGCCGCGCCGCTGCTCAGCGACCGCAACCTGGCACAAATGGTCAACGAGATAGCCACCACCACAATCGGCACGGTAAAGGGGCTGCCTCAATCAGACAACATGTTGTTCTCTATCGGCTTGCGTCTCAACGACAAGGGAGTGATGTTGATAGAAGAGAAAAAACTGGATGAAAAAATTGAAGAAGATTTTGCGGCGGTAGCAAACCTGTTTCGCGGACACGGTAAATCAGATGCTCCCGGGGTGACTTTTGTCGGGATGACGGGTCAGACTAAAATCAGCGCGGAGGGTTACAAAATAGATCTCAGTAAATCCGCGGAACGCGGGACTTATTTGGGGGCTCCGATCCCCCCGGTGATCACGATAAATGAAACAAACAATCTGCTCAGCATCATCAGCAACGGCCGGAGTTCGGATCCCATCGAACTGCGCCAGGACACTTATTCAGTCGGCAGCCTGGCGAAAGCGATCCAGACCAGGCTGGCGGAAGATAAAGTGCTTGGCAAGCGTGGCATCCAGGTCCGGGCCGAGGACAACCGGTTGAAAATCATTTCCGGAACTTACGGGAAAAGCAGCGTCATCGAAGTTGAACCAGGGCAGGGAAAAGACCTCAGTTCATTGGGACTGGTGGAAGGAAAATCAACCCCGGGTGAAGATGTTGTGGGAACGATTGACAACCTGCCCGCAAAAGGGCGCGGGCAACTGCTTGTTGGAGAAAAGGATACCTCGGCCGAGGGTCTGCGTGTATTTGTCACCCTGGATGACGCAGAGCTTGAGCCTGACAAGGAAGAGGCGCGAGTTGTCATCACCAAAGGCATCGCGGTGAAACTGGGTGATAAATTGAAACGCATCAACGACCCGGTAAACGGAAACGTTAAAAAAGTAACCGGAGATTTGACGGACCAGATGCGCAGTTATGATGAACAGATCAACCGTCTGAATGAGCGGATAGAAACGAAAAGAGGTCACCTCCAGAACAAGTTCGCTAAGCTGGACAATACCATGGGACGGTTGCGATCCCAGCAAAACTATATCAGCCAACAACTTGCTGCTTTGAGCGGAGGAGCCCAGTTTGGCAAGAATAAGGATAAATGACGACCGGCACTCCGGTTTAACTTTGGGACACTGATCCCCTTTTATGTGTGAATTGAATCCCCAGAAATACCATGAATACATACAGCAATTTCCAAAATGCCTACCGCAAGGCTTCCGTAAATACTCTGGATCAGCATAAGCTGATCGTGATGCTCTATGATGGAGCAATCAAGCAGTCCGGGTTTGCGATTGAATATATTAAAACTATGGAAGTAGAAAAATCGCATAACAGCCTCGTCAAGGCTAAAAACATTATTGCTGAACTGATGTCGTCATTGAATATGGACAAGGGCGGGGAGATTGCCAAAAACCTGCAATCCCTTTATGCCTTCATGTACAGCCAGCTGATTGAAGCGAACATGAACAAAGATCCGAAACCGGTTAAAACCGTCATCAGCCTGCTAAAGGAATTGCGGTCAGCGTGGTCGCAAATCGGCTCGGCAGGGAAAAAAGGGGTGAATCCGGGGATGAAACCACATACCGCCTCCGCGGAGAAACGAATCAACCTGAAAGGATGAACGGATAACCATGCAAAACCCAAAACAATCATACAAGGCTTATGCACGGACGGATGTTCAGACTTCCGATCAGTTGACCCTGATCATCATGCTCTATGAGGGGCTGCTGCGGTTCCTGAAAAAAGCGATCGTCAAAATGCGCGAAAATGACGTTGAGGGGGCCCACCATTACCTGGTGCGCGGCAAGGACATAGTCAATGAACTGCTGTCTACCCTGCATGCGGAAAAGGGTGGGGAAATCGGTAAAAACCTGCGCGAACTGTATCTTTACATGTTCCGCAGGATCGTCGAGGCGAATTTGAAAAAAGACCCGGAAATTGCCGGGGAAGTCCTGAAACTGGCGATGACCCTTCACGACGGATGGGCCGAATTAAAAGTTCGCCAGCAAACAAAAGAACAGCAGCCTCTTGCCGCATCGAAAATGAAATTCCGTGCGAAGGGTTGAACAATAGGTCCGGAATCACTTCCGGGTGATATGCCATTGCCACCCGGTTGGAGAGGAGGGAAACAACGCAAAATATGATTCACCGATTTCTTCGGCTGATTCCATGAATCTGCCGAGGAAGCGTAACAGTCTGGATCTGTTTGTCATAAAATAATCTTTAATATGACAAATTTTTGATCGAGTTGACATTTCCGTTTCCAGCATTATGGGATAGGTATTAGTAAAGGCAACTTAAACAAGTTAGAGAGCGACCATCCGATCTGCCCGGCGAAAGGGTCCGCGTGCGGCCGTCAGCTTTTAGCGAGTAGACGTGTTTCTGAGGCACGTGGTTCCAGACGCCGGGCAATTTTTCAAGGTGATTTACCGCTATCAGGCATGGTACATGGTTATCGACTGTCGGTCATTATGATGGCGGGATTGTAAAATAACTGCCACCAGGGAATGGATGGGCAATCGATTAAGCCGGGGTTTGATTTGTTTGCTGGGGCCGCTGGTTCTCATGCATGCACGCGGTCATCCCCAGGAGTTGACCCTTGGAATTTTCAGGCTTCCGGCGGAAAGGTTTGACACGGCGCTGAAACGCTGGGTCCCTATGAGCAAGGAAGATCAGCTCCGGGAGGGGGGCAGACTGCGCACAGGTCTGGGTGGACGCCTGGAACTGCGGTTCCCGGGACATCGATTTATTCGCCTGGCTGAGGACTCGAGTCTGTTGGTGATTAGGCCGGAGGGAAGAGATGAACAGGGAGATGTCCGTGTTTCTCTTTCATCGGGGAGGATTTGGGCCAGCGTATTGCGCAAAGCAGATGCCTTGCACCGATTCTCCATCCGCACTCCGGCGGCCCAGGTGGCAGTGCGCGGGACGCAGCTGGATGTTGAACATCGGAAGGAGCCGGCGAAATCACGAATTGCGGTTATACGCGGAAGTGTGGAGGTTTCTCCACCGGAATTACGTAGCGGTCCCAAAGAAATCGAGGGACCGCGTGAAATAGAACCGCCGCGTGAGATCAGCCGTGAGGAATGGCTGTTGTTGGTCAAACCCGGCATGCAGTTGTCCATCACCAGGGGAAAACCACCGGAAAGGGATGAAATTCCGGATTTAGTGCTGCAAAGCGACTGGGTCCGGTTTAACCGTGAACGTGATAGAAAGATGGAAAGTGAGCAGTAATCAGGAGGATGGAATGAAAAAAATCAATTTAGGTCTGCTTTTGGCCACCATGATAATCTCTGTTGCCCAGCCATTGAATGCTGAGGAAGCATCTTTTCGTGAAGATCAGTCATTGCAGCTTCAGCTTTTGATGCCCGGGGGATTGATCGGGTATCACTTCAATAAACAGATCTTTTTCGGATTTACGTCGTTGTCAAACGTTGACACTAGTACCGCCGACATCGACAATTCGACGGCGGTTACATCAAGGTTGTTGAGTACCGAAATGGTGCCGGAGGGTTTGTATGGGCGTACTTACAGTCAGTCAAGGGTGCTGACCGGTCAGTTAAGGATCAGTCCTTTTGATTCCAGCGGTTTTTTCCTTTCTTTCGGTGGTTACCAGGAAGGGGAGCTCAGAGAAACCCTGTATTTTGACTCGAGGACCCGGACGATTGGCAACAATTCCTACGCAAACACTTCATTGACAATGGTGGTTGTCCGTGACCCCGTACTGGCCCCGCTGTTTGGTTTTGGATGGAACTGGATCTATGGGAACGGCATATCATGGGGATTTGACTGGACTGGGGGATTGGTCAACGAAGAAGTGACCCAGGCTAAAGCAACTATAACTACAAATAATTCCAGTGTCACTTCCGGTGATATTGCTCTGGAGGAAGAAAAATACAGTAAAACCGCGAACCTGTCTGCGGCATATTTTACCTTTGCCCTTGGTATGAACTTCTAATGTGAAACTGAAAATATACCAGGTCGATGCCTTCACCGACAAACAGTTTGCGGGCAATCCCGCTGCGGTTTGTCCGCTCGAATCCTGGCTGCCAGATGAGGTGATGCAAGCGGTTGCGGAAGAAAACAACCTTTCCGAAACCGCCTTTTTTATGCCCGAAAACGGAGGTTTCCGGTTGCGCTGGTTTACACCGCGCATGGAGGTGGATCTCTGCGGGCACGCGACCTTGGCTTCGGCATACGTGCTGTTTGAACATGAACTGCACCAAAATGACAGGGTCGTGTTTGAAACACGCAGCGGAAAGCTGACTGTGAAACGGCGGGACAGTCTGCTGGAAATGGATTTTCCCGCGCTGGGAAGCAATCCGATTGAGGACAAGGAAAAGGTTTCACGAGCCTTGGGGAAGAACGCTGAAAGTGTTTATGCTTCACGTTTTGACTGGATGGCGGTTTACTCGAACGAACAGCAAGTGAGGGACATCGATCCGGATATGCAACGCTTATCGGAATTTGATGCCCGTGGAGTGATTGTCACCGCACAAGGAGAAAGTTGCGACTTCGTTTCGCGATTTTTCGCCCCGCGCGCGGGTATATCCGAAGACCCGGTGACCGGGTCCGCGCACAGCGTACTGGTCCCTTTCTGGGCCGAACATCTGCAGCGTGACAGCTTGCACGCGCGTCAACTCTCGCGTCGTGGAGGTGAGTTGTTTTGTGAATTCCGCGGCGATCGGGTGAGCATCGCCGGACAATGCGTGCTCTATATGATAGGAACGCTGTATCTTTGACAAACAGTACATCGGCGCGGCTGATGCGCGATGTACTCATAGATCAACCCGATCCGTCCCTGGCAGAAGGAGGGAAGGAAGAGCGATGATGATCGCCTTTTCAACCCTCCTTTGTTGTTTCCGGATGATGATTTCCCGGAAATAGAGGACTGGGAAACAGTCTCATTGGTAGGGAAACTGAACGGAAACTAGGATGACCCGATGGACTGAAGCCGAGGCATTGCTGAAACAGGTTGATGAGAAAATGGCTGGCGTGGTCGTCAGGGCCGGACCCTGCACCCTAACTCCAGGAGAAGGAGGTTTTGTCACTCTGGCCGACTCGATAATCGGGCAGCAGCTGTCAAACCGTGTGGCTATAGTTCTGCGAGAGCGTTTCCGTGGACTTTTTCACGGGAAAATGCCCACCGCCCTAAAGGTCTTGGAATTGAGCGATGAGTCTTTGTTTGGGGCAGGGTTCTCCCGTGCCAAGGTTCGTTATGTGAAAGCGCTGGCTGAATCAGTTGCTTCCGGAGAGTTGGATTTTAACCGGTTGCAGGAGCAGAATGACGAGGACCTGATCGCCAGTCTATCCAAGATTCCGGGAATAGGGCGCTGGACCGCGGAAATGTATTTGATTTTTGCCCTCAATCGTCCGGACGTGCTGCCTTTGGGAGATGCGGCGATTGCATCCGCTTTCCGAAAACTGTATATGCTTCCGGAGTCGGAATGGAGGCAAGCAGCTGAAAGAATAGCCGGGAGATGGAGACCCTGGCGCACCGTCGGTTGCTGGTACCTGTGGTGGTATCACCGTGATCGGACGAAAAAATCTAATAAACCGAAGGGTAGGGAGCCCTTCTGATTATAGTTCTTTGACAATCAGTAAAACGCATTATTTTTGCGCATGTCCATGTTTGCGCTGACTGCGGAAGATGTTTATCATACTGCTTGGTTCACCCTAACTGAAAAAAGCCTGGGAGGGTGGGGAAGTGTAAAATCATCCCGTTGCTTTATCTGGTATTCCGTTAATTTTCACATAACCAAAGGAATCAGGGACTGGATTGGATTTTATCGATTCTTGTTGCAGCGCAAATTGAAATGGACTGGACGGAAATGGCACAAAATGAAACCTCGGGAACAAAAGTCTGGTATTTGGAAATGTTCGCCAGGGATGAACTCAAACCCCTGCCGTTACCGGGAAATGCCGGTGTTGTCAGGGCCGAAATCCCGTTTCCTGAGCTGAACCGGTTTTTTACCGTCAAGCCGGACGAAACTACCAATGGTCCGATCGTCTCGATTGGACTGATTTGCATTGGCGGGAATACCTTGAGCGTGAGGATCAGCAAACCTGGATGCTGCTGCAGCAAGGAACTCCCGCGGGTTACTTTGAACTGGACCGTCAGGCAGATGACGTAGAACTGAAATACCTGGGATTGTTAGAACTGTTCCTGGGCAGGAAACTCGGTGACCCTCTGCTGACCTCCGCGATTGAGAAAGCATGGGATATGGATGCCAAGCGGGTTTGGGTGCACACCTGCAGCCTCGACCACCCGCATGCGCTGCGGAATTACCTGTCACGTGGTTTCAAAATATATAATGTGACCAGCGGGGAGTGAAAATAATTTGCGGGTCCATGCTGGGAACCCGGCAAATGCACACAAATCTTTATGCAGTTTAAACATTAGAAATTTGCGGGTTTTAGTTCTTTTACAATTAATTTACAGGAAAAGAAAAGATGGATTCCCTTTGCCTTGAGGCATCCTTCCGGGTGGACGGATTTGGCATGCTTCACTGCCATATGCCTGGATGATGCTAGGGATCTCGGAATGGGGAGGTTTCTTTTCTCTTTGAAAGTAAAGGGCGCATCTTAATTGAAACGCTCAAGGACCGTTTTATAAAATTCGGAGTGGATACGCTCCGTTGTTCTTAGACATTTGAATCAGATCACGGCTTTTTCCCGGGTGGAATACTGTACACAGGGAGATCTTGTTCCGGATATGTTTCCGTGGAGTTTTCTCCTGGTGGCATTTCCGCTAAGGTTTTGCGAGTTGTGATACAGGTACACTTCTCTGTCCGTTCATCCTGATCAGGGTGATGATACCACCGTGTTTTGCGGATCGTTCGGTAAAGTCCGGCATCAAACCGTATTCCCGGCTTGTATTGTTCGGGGGAAGTGCATGCCGGGTCCTGTTTCTGCCCGGACTGTACATCCTTGTTATGTCCGGAAATCTTGATCCGGTTATGTTTGGACAGTAGTCCTCATACTTGTTCTGGAATTGCTTTATGTGAAACAGGGTAATCATGGATTCATCCATGGAATAATCCGCTCTTTAACGTTGACGTTTCGTCAACTGGAATGGATTCTCCACGCCGAATTGGAAGAAAAATATTATTTTCCATTCTAGGAGTATTCCTTTCGAAATTAGTGTGGTTTAAGCCTGACACAACTCCACCAGTTGTCGGGTAACTGTCATGTCGGGTTACGCTTCACTAACCCGACCTACTGTTTGGAGGGTAGGTCGGGTTAGGCCGATAGGTCGTAGCCCGACGTTCAAATGACACGTTATGATGCTTGGATTGTATTTATGAAGTTAGGGTAACAAAACCCGTGGTTTTCAACAAAAATATCCAAGGCCGAACAATGTGTTTTTGGGCCGGGAGAATTGAATATTATACAAACTAAATAGGGGTATATCTCATGAAAGTGGAAACATATGCCTTTGCATTTTGAGGGTGGGGAACTTCGTTCTCGTCTGGATCGGCTGCTCACGCGGATGAGCCAAGAAGCCCTGGACGGGATGCTGCTTTTCCGGCAGGAAAGCATGTATTACCTGACGGGTTACGACACTTTCGGCTACGTGTTTTTTCAATGCCTGGCATTGCGCGGAGATGGACGGATGACGTTGCTCACCCGTTCACCCGACCTGCGACAGGCGCAGCAGACTTCATGCATCGAAGACATCCGCATCTGGATCGATGCTCCTGACGCGAACCCTGCCTTGGAGCTGAAAGAAATACTGCGTGAAATGGGGTTGTCCGGCAAAACACTTGGGGTGGAATACGATTCCTATGGCCTGACTGCCAAAAACGGAAAGATGCTGGACGCCGCGCTGGATGGGTTCTGCGTATTGACCGATGCCTCTGTTTTGGTCAACAAACTGCGGGTGATAAAGAGCCCGGTGGAACTCGAATATGTTAGACATGCGGCGGAACTTGCGGACGCTGCACTCGATGAAGCGCACCGGCTGATAGGCCCGGGCATGGACGAGGGAGAACTTCTCGCCGCCATGCAGGGGGCGGTGTTTCGGGGAGGAGGGGATTATCCCGGCAACGAGTTTATTATCGGATCCGGAGAAAATGCTTTGCTTTGCCGTTACTATTCTGGACGCAGGAAATTGAGTCCGGAAGACCAGATAACTCTGGAATGGGCGGGCGTGTACCGGCACTATCACGCGGCGATGATGCGCACCATCCCTGTCGGACGGGCAACGGAACAGCAGCGGAAAATGCACGTGGTATGTCTTGCGGCCATGGATGCCTGTGAGCTGGCTCTGCGATCCGGGAAACCCATCGGCAGTGTGTTCGATGCCTATGCCAGTACATGTGACGCCGCGGGCATGCGTGCGCACAGGCTTAATGCAACCGGCTACAGCCTGGGGGCGACATTTTCTCCGAACTGGATGGATTGGCCCATGTTTTATCATGGCAACCCGGTGGAGGCCGAAACCGGAATGGTGTTCTTCCTCCATATGATTTTGATGGACAGTGATACTGCTCAAGCCATGTGCTTCGGCCACACCGTACTGGTCACAGAAAACGGATGTGAAAGACTGTCCAGACACAACTTGAACCTGGTTGTTTGCTGAACTCAAGGGTTGCTCCTTGCTGTCTCCCCGCTGGTAACGGTTGTATCCGTGCCTGCGGGGGGACTTGCAGGCTGAAATCTCAGTTTTGTTAACCAAACGGGGGAAGGGATTATGTATTTGTAAAACAGTGGATTCCGTGAAATCGGTATTAAATCAAATCTATAACTGACTGAAAATGCAGGATTCAGCTCCCCGTACAAGCCAGTGATATACTTAACGGTTATGACTTAAAGTTATTTTCGGACTTATTGTAAGTTCATTAAAGATAGCTGCAATTGGGCTTGGTAAATTATCAGCCCACACATGAAATCGGTTTTGTGGTTGCAGAATGTGATGCCGAATGAGCTTCCCACAGAACCAAAACAGGTCCTGCTTCTGATTGTCGCAAGCAGTCGAAGCTGATGAACCCATAACTCAATCAGGATTTGCTGATGGATCATTACACTGCGCAGGTTTTAAGGTTGTCCCGCGGCAACGGTCACTCAATGCTTAACCGGATGCGGAACCTGGCACGTCGCGATGTGGTCCCGCTTGTGGAGGCCCAGAAAGTGCCAGGGGAAACAGAATTTCTTGATGCGTTAAGTGTGCTCGATGATGCTGCCGCCACATCAGCTTTAGGACGTGGACGCCGGTTTGAAATGGAACCACCACGCTGGATGGGGCGGATATGCCTGGAACACAACCTGGAGCAAATCCGCCAGTCGGCGGAAATGCGAATGGATGAAGAAACCGGTTCAGCGGAAAAAGACGACAATAATCGCAGGGATTGGGAACAAACACTCAGATCTCACGAAAAAAGGAAAATGAAAAAAGCAGAAGCAGCATTGCGTCGGCTTCTGAAAATCCAGGAATGCTGAACTTGGTGTAAATCGTCAGGGGCCTCTCCGACATGATGCCGGAATAAACGGCCCCGGACTAAAATACATTTAGATTTGTCAGAAAATATAGCTCTTTATGACAACTTAACGAGGAAGTTCACTTTCACATAATAGGGCCAGCAACGCATGAAACCGGTCAGGCATGTGTGGAAGTAGGTCCTCGGCAAATTCGGAATTCCGGAGGTCCCGGGATTTCGGAACAGGGAACCGGCAGGTTGAATGTTCATGGATGAATTGCGCAATCACCCGCTGACCGCAGGTAGAGCGGGAAGGATTAGCTCTGACCACGCCGGTTCCGGAGGGTGCTGAATCGGGTTTAACCGATGGCGTCCTCGAGTTCTAACGTGCGTCAGTTGGACTGTGGGGCACGTGGGGCCAAGGAGGGACCGCGTCAAGAGGTGCGATGTTCCCCCATCGGACTGGATCGACCGGGAGTCGTCCGTCCACAGTCACTTATGCGTTCCATTGAAGGAATGCGCTTAATTCCATGTATGGAAACTCTCAATGAACCCAAATCAAGGAGAATATTATGGGTCTCAAAATCAACAGCAACGTTGATTCCCTGGTTGCGCACCGCAACCTGCAGCAGAACTCAACGGACCTTTCACGGTCGCTTGAAAAACTGGCCTCGGGTTTGCGCATCAACCGCGCGGCGGATGGTCCCGCTGATCTCGTCATCGCGGAAAACATGCGTGCACAGAATGCCGGATTGAAGCAGGCCATCAGCAACAACGAAGTCGCTGTTTCCCTGGTGCAGACCGCGGAAGGAGCGCTCAACGAAGTTGCCAATCAGTTGATCGCAATCCGTCAGCGGGCCGTAGCATCGGCAAACGAAGGGGCGAACGACGAAAATATGCTGACAGCCAACCAGCAGGAAGTCGAAAACGCCCTTTCAGCGATTGATCGTGTTGCCGCCACCACCCAGTTTGGACGCAAAAAACTGCTCGACGGCAGCGGCTCTTCATCCGCCACCGCGACCGGGGCCGGATTGGAGTTTGTCGCTGTCTCAGGAGGCGCAAAGACTTCCGGACAGGACGGTTACGACGTGGTGATTTTCGGTGAGGCAAAACAGGCGTATTTTTCCGAAGGAGCAGCCCTTACGATGGATAAAATCGATGCGGGTGAAGAGCTGACCATCCAGGAAGGAGGCAAGACCGCTACGGTCAAGCTGGATTCTACCTATACCGTGGAAAGCGCCATCAAGAAACTAAACGACGTGGCGCAGAAAAACGGCCTGGATGTAACTGTCGCTGACAGTGGCGACGGCGTCATTTCCATCACGCACAACCAGCATGGTTCGGACCAGTCATTTCTGCTCCGCAGTTCCACTCCCGGAGTGTTGAGCGACGGAAACGGGAATCCGCGCATCATCAGCAACGGCGAAGACGTTCGCGGGATGATCAATGGAGAAACCGGGGTCGGTAATGGCCAGGAACTGACCGGTCGTCGTGGTAACGCGACTACGGAAGGATTGACGGTACGCTGGAAAGGCGCGCCGGAAGTCGCCATAGTTGACAGGCCCGAAGGAACCATGGTGGGCAAGGTGAGCATACGTGAAGGGTTCCGATTTCAGGTCGGAGCAAATCCGGATCAATCCGTTTCGGTGGCCATGGGCAACATGAGTTCCAGCCAACTGGCTCGCAGCGTAAAAAACGAAAGTGGGTTCCAGTCTCTGGCGGATTTGGATGTAAGGACTCTACAGGGAGCGGATGACGCCCTGCGGATCGTCGATGAAGCCATCAACCAGGTTGCTTCCACCCGCGGACGTCTGGGCGCCTTTCAGCGGAATACCCTGGAAAGCAACCTGACCAGTCTGCGGATTGCGACGGAAAATATGACTTCCGCGGAATCGACCATCAGGGATGCCGACATGGCGATGGAACTGGCGAATTTCACCAGGAACCAGATCATGACCCAGTCCGCTACCGCGCAGTTGGCCCAGGCCAACGGCCTACCACAGAACATTTTGAGACTGCTTGCCAATCAATAATACCGGTTCTTTGAAACGGTAACTTCCGCCGGCCCGGAAACCCCCGGGGATCTGTTTCCCCCGGACCCGGACCGGCAGGCTGTTTGGCAGGGAATGTCCCACGGACACTCCTGCACTCAATACATTCTGTGAGGGCTTATGATGCGGATAAAACACAATCCCGCGTCGGTTAACACCCTGAGGTATCTGGCGGAATCCCAGATGTCTCTTTCCCATTCGCTGGAGCGGCTCGCATCAGGGTTGAAAATCAACCGCGGCGCGGACGATCCCTCGGGTCTGGTTGTATCCGAAAACTTGCGGTCTCAGATTGCAAGCGTGGAACAGGCATTGGCGAATACAGAGTTTTCGGTTTCTCTGGTGCAAACCGCCGAAGGAGCGCTTGGGGAAGTGAACAACCTGCTGATAGAAATGCGGCAGCTCGCTGTTGCCGCGGCTAACTCGGCGGCCAACGATTCAAACGCTTTGACTGCACTGCAGACTGAAATCCGCGGCGCGCTGGAGAGTATCGACCGGGTTACCCGCCACACCCGCTTCGGCAACAAGCCATTGCTGGACGGAAGCCAGGGAGCCTCCGGAGTGGGAAACAACGACGATCTTGTCTTTATCTGGGCCAGCGCAAAAACACGCGCGTCTCCGGTGGAAGGCTATTCTGTTGAAGTCATGCGGTTGCCTGAAAGAGCCACCCTTGTCGCGGATTTCAATGATGAAACCGCGGAGGGATTGCGGATCAGCCTCGAAGAGGAAGACGGCAATCTGATCGAGGTTTCCAGCCCCAAAGGGGGGACGGCGGTCAATTTCGTCAGCAGGCTGAAACGCGGCATAGCCGACGCAAACATGAACCTTTTGGTGGACCATGATGCAGACCTGGAACAGCTGACCATTCAGCACCAGGAGTTTGGTCTGGCCAAGGGATTTACCATCACCAGCTTCAAGGAAGACGCGCTGGTGAGTGAGGCAAACCAGCCTCAGTTGATACTCGGTACGGATATCGAGGGCAAGATAGCCCGAGAAGCCGCCGAGGGAGATGGACGGGTACTTACGGGCAGGGATTCGAATTTCAACACCACTGATCTTAGTATTGTCTATACCGGAGACAGTCTGGGCGAAGTGGGGCGTGTGCTGGTTGCGCAGAATTCGATGCAGTTCCAGACCGGTCCCAATGAAGGCCAACAGGTAGGGGTGGCGATTGAAAGCACGCACACGACTTCTCTGGCAAGGGGAGTGGCAAATGAAAGCGGATTCGGCAGCTTGTCGGAAGTTCACGTTTTCACCCCACAGGCCGCGGCGGACACGATTCGGCTTGTGGATGAGGCGACCGATCAGCTACTTTCCCTACGCGGCAGGCTGGGCGCAGTGCAGAGACATGCGCTGGAGAGCAACTTGACCACCCTTAGAGTTGCCCAGGAAAACCTGGTGGCCGCGGAATCAACAATCCGGGACACTGATCTGGCTGAGGAAGTGGCTCGTTACACCAAACATATGATCATGACTGAAGCGGCAGCGGCAGCAGCCGCGCAGACGAATCGTGTCGACCCGGACGTTCTGCGGCTGCTGATAAACAACAACCACTAGCGTCAGCACCTGGGCAGATGGTGTTTGATGATACAATTGCCGCAATCGCCACCGCCCTGCAGCCCTCTGGGCTGGGCGTGATCAGGGTCAGTGGTCCGACGGCCGTTGAATCGGTGTCTCCGCTGTTTGTCCGATCCGCTCCGGGGCCTCCACTTGAGGAGGCCCCGTCGCATCAGTTAATCCATGGATGGATTCAGGAAGATACGGAACCGGTTGACGAAGTGCTGGTTACAGTGATGCGCGCGCCGAGGTCTTTTACCTGTGAAGACGTGGTGGAAGTGCAGGGACACGGCAGCGTGCTGGGTATGCAGACCATCCTGGGACTGATCATTGGGCGCGGTGTGCGCTTGGCGCGGCCGGGGGAGTTCACCCAGCGCGCATTCATCAACGGACGCCTGGACCTGACCCGTGTCGAGGCGGTTGCTGACCTGACCTACGCGAATTCCGGTCTCGGGCTAAAAGCCGCTGCCCAGCAGCTGCGCGGGAAGCTTTTTCAGGCTATTAAAAAAGTGAAAAACGAAGTGGCTGCGGTTGCCTCTCTTATTGAAGCGACCATCGAGTTTCCAGATGAAAACGCAGTCTTCACGGAACGCGATGAATGTCTGCGGCGTCTGAATCACTGCTGCGCGGAACTGGTGCAAATGCTTGCGGGCGCGGGTCAGGGAAGACGCATGCGCGAAGGAATCGGGGTCGCCATCATCGGTCGTCCGAATGTGGGCAAGTCGTCACTGCTCAATTCCCTCCTGCAGGAACCTCGTGCCATCGTGACCACATTCCCGGGTACTACGCGGGACGTGATTGAGGAGTCCATCCAAATCCGTGGGCTGGCCTTCCGCTTTGCTGATACCGCGGGAATACGGGAATCGAAAGATCCTGTGGAAAGTGAAGGAATACGCCGTTCCAGGGTTGCTTGGGATACCGCGGACCTGACCCTGTTGGTTCTCGACGGCAGCGTTGCCCTGGTAAAGGAAGACATGCGGCTGCTGCAGTCTATCGAGCCGGAACGGACCCTTGTCGTTTTCAATAAATCCGACCTGTTGTCCGGAAAAGACCCCGAGTGGAAATCCAGTGTTTCCCGGTTCGAATCGGTAACGCTTTCCGCGAAAACCGGGGAGGGTATTGAAAAACTGAAGGATTCCCTCTTCCGTAAATCCAGCGGGGGAAAACCTCCCGCCCTGGAAAGTACATGGCTCACCAACATGCGTCAGCAGCAGGCAGCTGAAAAGGGGCTTGCAGCCCTGCGCCTGGCATGTGAGGGGTTACAGAATAAAATCGGCGAGGAACTGCTTGCGGTCGACCTGCGGTCAGGGCTGAACGCTCTCGGCGAAATTGTCGGTGAGACGACCGCCGACGATCTGTTGGAACGCATATTTTCGGAGTTCTGCATTGGCAAATGAACTCCTGCAGGAGAGCGATCTAGTTATCCTGATGAAACGGCGGCAGGAACTGCTGGAGGAATTGCTGGACCTTTCACAGCGGCAGATGGCCGAATCGGAAACCGCAGGATGGAACTGGCTGCTCGATCAAAAACAGCAGGTCATCGAAAAACTCCGCGAGACCGAAGCCCTGCAGGAACTTTGGCGGAGTCAGCATGAGCGGGATTTGAAAAATGAGGAAATCAGCCTGCATGAAACACACCGCAAACTGATGGAAAAGCTGTTGCAATCCGAACTGAGTGTGGAAAAAATTATGTCTGAGGAAAAGAAACAGGTTTTTCGGGAGATGGATCAGCTCCGCCAACAAATCAATTATTCCCGCAGGGTCTCCGGAAACCAGTTATATCCATCAAAACGGATTACCTGAAACACGAACAATGTCCATGTCACCCTTCCAGGTGGAAACGATGCTGGAGGATTTTCGCCGTATCCATGCGGCGGCATCCTCAAGTGCGGGTTCCGAGACACTGGATATTTCAGAAGACGGGCGGCAAAATGCGCGCTCCCGGGTACGGCAGCCGAAAGCGCCTGAACCTCCGGGTTGGGTGGGTCCGGGTCAAATACTTGAGTTGATAGCGGACCGGACCCCTTCAGACCCCGCTGTTGACTATGAAATGCAAAGGCGCGCCGCGCGATTCCTGGCATCCGCCACCCCTCCGGCTAACCCCCTCCCTCCGTTTGAACTGGTGCGGGATCTAGGCAAAAAAGTTGTGAAAAGGGGAAAGACACAAACCCCCTCTCCGGAACTTAAAGAAATGCCGCCTGCTGTGCATAAAGAGACTCCGCTTTCTGAGCCTGAGCATGATACCTCCGTGGAGCCGGTTTTACTTGAACCCGCTGAACTCGACGAGGAGTTGATGGAACCACTGGAAGTGGAAGCAGAGGACATTGAGGCTGTCGAAGAAGAAAACGAATTTCAGGAACCCCCGCAGTCAGTATCAGATTCCGGAAAAGCAGAAGAGGTTACCAACGGAAATGAGGAAGAGGAGGAGTATGAAATGGAAATTCCACGTGCTGCAGGGAAACCTGAAGCGGTGACGGCGGCGCAATTGCTCGATGAGATGGAAGAGGAAGAGGAGGATTTCGATGAAGATGAAGGGCTGCGGGCCGATGAAACCGATGAATCTGACGTGGTTTTCGGATCCGGTCCGATCACACAGGCATCAATGATGGAATTCATGCGTAAATACCCCGACAGTGTGATAAAGTTCCTGCTCCGGCGAAACCTAGATGGACGCCCTCTGCCTCATGAGTTTGAAACCATCTACAATCAGTGGCAGGAACGCGGGCTGATGCGGGGACGGCTGAAACGGAATTTGCTGCGCATGATGGACTGGGAGGAAATCCCAGATCTGCCGATAAATGAACTGGTGGGGCAAATCCGCGGACGTGTGCTTGATCAGAAACTCAGTGAAGAATGAGCCGAGGGAGCTTCAGAAACAACGTCGGTGCTGTAATAGTTTCTCCCGACCGTCGGGAAGTGCTTGCGTTCCACCGAATCGGCCGCTACGAGCACGGCTGGCAGTTTCCCCAGGGAGGAGTTGAACCCGGAGAAGCCGAGGATGAAGCAATATTGCGCGAACTCGAGGAGGAAATTGGCACACGGGATGTGTCCCTCCTTGCATCGTCAAAATCCCGGACACGATACCGCTATCCGAAGCGCATACTGCATTCTCTGTCAGGCAAACCCGAATGGAAAGGGGTCATCGGGCAGCAGCAGCGCTGGTACCTTGTTCATCTCCATGCCGGCACTGACGTGATTAGCTTTTCTCATGCCCCCCTGGAATTTGACGCCTATACCTGGCTACAGCCCCGCGAATTGCTGCGCAGGCTTGTCCCCTTCAAACGCAAGGCCTACAAAAGGGCGCTGCGGATATTCGACCTTGTTTGAGGTTGGTCTTATATCAGTCATTGGAAAATCAACGCAGGTTGAAGCGGTCAAGCAGTTCATTGGTAAAACGGATGTAGCCGGTGGCGCCCACCGAAGTGAAGCGGCGTTGGATGACGTCGATTCCCAGAACGCTTGCATCGAGGATCTGATTGCAATGGGGGATGATGGTTTCAAACACGGATTCCCCGAGCGCGCGATACACCTGCTTGCACACATGCTGGTGGGACGGGATATTCTTGTCATACATGGTCAGCAGGATACCGGCGAGTTTCAGGTTCGGGTCGAGGTTTGACTGTAAATCCCGGAATGCCCTGAGAAACCGTTTCAGCGACTTTACCGCCAGTGCATGGCATTGCAGGGGTATGATGATCAGGTTTGCCGCCAGCATTACGTTGATGCTTAACACGCTGGTTGTCGCGGGCGCATCGATGACAATGAAATCATAAAGTTCCAGGGTGTTCTGTTCCAGCCACTGCGTGAGGTGGTAATAATCCTTCGCCACTTTGAGCACTTGCTGTTCCTCTGTCAAGCGGGTGATGTTGGAGAGAACAAGATCCAGGTTGCGGTGGACTCCTTGCTGTTTCACATCTTCAAGTGTCGTTCCCTGTTCACAGAAAATTTCCAGCGTCCCGCTGTTCGTCCGTGATTCAATCTTCAATGCCGACATGACGGACCCTTGCGGATCAAGGTCCATCAGCAGGGTTTGGTACCCGCCGAGGGCGAGTGTGTTTGCGAGGTGGATTGCAGAAGTGGTCTTCCCCACTCCCCCCTTCTGGCTGTTGAAAGAGATCACTCTCGCCGTGGATCGGTCCATTTGCGAATTCCGGGAAACTGAATAACCGGTTCGTTATTGATATTAGAATGCAACCCTGAAAAGTAAGGGCGAATGTGTCCGGATTTTGATGCTTTCCGGAAATGAAAATGCTCTTTTCCGTAAACGTCCGGTTCAGATAAAACGGTTGCAGTGTATCACAGAGGAAATGAAATGGAAATCAAGCATTTAGGATAGGTGTAGCAGGAAGGGGCATTTGTCATGCGTATTTTTAAGGTTGGGAAAGGTTATGCATTTTCTGCTGCAGTGTGGTAATGCAGTCCAAGCCTTCTCAAATTAGCCTTGCTTGTACATTGTCCAAATGGACTGCATTACCTCAATAAATGTGTGATGCCCTACTCGATCAACCCCCCTTCGGTCATTCTTGTCGGATCGAGCGCCTGGGCGAGTTCCTCCTCCGGAAGATCACACAATTCCCGCGCGACATCCATCAATGCACGGTTTTCCGCAAACGCTGTTTTGGCAATCTTGGCTGCCAGATCGTAGCCAATAAGGGGGTTGAGGGTGGTGACCAGGATGGGGTTTTTGCCGACCAACGAACGGATGTGCTCCTCACGCACCTTTATCCGTGAAACCGATTTCCGGGCCAGGTTCCGGCAGGCGCCTGTGAGCAGACGGATCGATTCCAGCAGGCTTTGGGCAACCATCGGCAGCATGACATTCAATTCAAAGTTACCTGAGAGTCCCCCGAGCGAAACCGCCGTATCGTACCCAATCGCCTGCGCGCAGACCATTGCCGTTGATTCCTCGATCACCGGGTTCACTTTACCCGGCATAATCGAGGAACCCGGCTGCAGCGCGGCCAGCTGGATTTCTCCCAGACCGCCGTTGGGACCTGAATTCATCCAGCGCAGATCGTTGACGATCTTCATCAGACCCACCGACACCGTTTTCAACTGCCCGCTTAATTCAACCGGCGCATCGACCGTCGCTTGCGCTTCAAAGTGATTTTCCGCTTCACGGAAATGCATACCGGTCCATTTTGCAACTTCCTCGGCAAAACGTGGTGGGAACTCCGGGGGCGTGTTTATGCCGGTGCCGACCGCGGTACCGCCCATCGGCAGTTCGAGCATACGTTCCAGGGCGGATTCGATTCTTTGCATACCAAGTTCAAGCTGCCGTGCGTAACCGCTGAATTCCTGCTCAATCGTCACCGGCATTGCATCCATCAGGTGGGTCCTGCCGGTTTTGACCACATGGCCGTATTCCTTCCCTTTTTCCAGGAATGTCTGTTTTAATTCCTCCAGTGCGGGCAGCAGTTGGCCGCCTGTTTCGAGCACAGCCGCGATGCGGATGGCGGTGGGGAAAGTGTCGTTGGAACTCTGCCCACAGTTGACGTGATCGTTAGGATGCACTTTTTCCGCTGTTTTTGACAACAACTGCGTCGCCCGGTTGGCGATCACCTCATTCGCATTCATGTTGCTCGAGGTCCCGGAGCCGGTTTGGTAGACATCAATGGGGAAATGTCCGTCGTGTTTCCCGTCGATCACTTCCCGTGCCGCTTTAGAAACGGCTTCAGCAATTTCCGCAGGTATGGCGCCTGATTCTCCATTGACTATGGCCGCGGAGCGCTTGATCAAGCCTAGTGCGGAAATCAGGGGGCGCGGGATGGGTATGCCGCTGACAGGGAAATTTTCAACTGCGCGCTGGGTTTGCGCGGCATAGAGTGCGTTGGCGGGCACTCGGATTTCTCCCATAGAATCTTTCTCAACACGGTAATCTTCGCTCATCGGTTCCTTTTTTCTGTAGAGTTATTGCCTCTATTGTTGTGAATCTGTTCTTACTCGTTTGGCATTAGACAGGATGAAATGGTGAGCAGGTTTTATGCGTGTGAGGTTTTTCGCACCTGTAATTCTCCATACTCTTTCAATTTATACTTTATCCTGTCAGCAGAATTAATCAGTTCAAGCCAGGATTCCGCCATCGACGACATAAGCCCCGCCGGTTACATAAGACGCTGCCGGAGAAACCAGGAAAAGGGCCATCCCGCACATTTCATCGGGTTGGGCGATGCGTCCAAGAGGAATCTGTGCAAGTGCGGTTTTCATGTAATCCTCGTTCTGTGTCATTGCTGATGCGAACCGGGTGTCTGTAAGACCGGGAAGCAGGGCATTGACCCGGATCCCGTCCCCACCGAGTTCCTTGGCCAGAGCCTGCGTCATCGAAATCAATCCTGCCTTAGTGATCGAATAGGCGCTTTGTCCGTGCATGGGAATAATGCCATTGATCGAGGATACGTTCACTATTGCCCCACCGCCATTTGATTTCATCAGTTTGGCCGCCTGTTGGCTCATGAAGAACGGACCTTTGAGGTTGACTTCTACGGTTTTGTCCCATGCGGCTTCCTCCATATCCAGCGCGGGACCAAAATATGGATTTGTCGCGGCGTTGTTGATGAGAATATCGAGCTTTCCCGGGGTTTGCCTCAACTCGTGAAACAATTGGCGTATCTGTCCGAGATCTCCATTGTGGCAAACTTTGACCACAGCTTCTCCGCCCTCGTTACGGATTTCCTCCGCAACCTGGTCCAGCGAGTCTTTTTTGCGGCTGGTGATAATCACTTCCGCGCCGAAACGCGCCAGAGTCTTTGAGACCGCGGCGCCGATGCCTCGACTGGCGCCTGTAACAAGGGCGACTTTTCCACTTAGGTTGAATAATCCAGCAGGATCCATGGTTGTCTCCTATGTATTATGGGTCAAATTATTATTTTCATTTAATTCCTGCCAAGTCGCAATCAGCTTCTCCCGGATCAGACATTCCCGGCTTCAAAACCAGGTTTAGGCAGTGGGTTGCTATTTTTCGTTTCAGGTTGAGAAAGGAATAGCGTATGGTTGGATTTGTCAAGAATTATGCATTCAAAAAAATAAAACTTCGGAAAAAAAGATGCGCTGGCTACTGCTGCTTATACTTACTTTGTTTCAGGACAACTTCGTCCGCCTGGGCACCTTAATCGGGGTGGTAATCGGATTTTGGAGCGCAGAATTACTTCGGGGTGAATTGTGGGTGAACAGCCTCGTGCTCGGTTTCATCGGCTGGGGACTTGGCGCGTACTTCGGATACAGTCGTTTCCACTCGATGCCCACCAGAAAACGGCCGAAACTGAAGGTGCATCAGGGAGGTAGATGAAACTCTCCGGTTCCGCTGATAATGCTGATAGCTCCAAACCCTTTCTGCGGTAGATAAAAAAACTCATGGCAAAAATGGAACTTGAGGTCGGTACGAGTCCGACTGGAGTGATGCTTGCTATCAAATCGGTTGAGGGGCGGATGCACCAGATCATGGCCATTGAAGTGACCAATGAGGAGGCAGTCAAAATCGCAAACCTGATCCTCACTCGGGTCAAGGAAAACAGAAAAGCAGAAAATCCTTCAGAATTGAACTGAAGCAAACCTTTTCTCAGAGATACGTGATGTTCAAGCACAGCAAACAAGTTTGGGGCTGGGCCCTGTATGACTGGGGTAACTCGGCATTTGCAACCACCGTGATGGCGGGTTTTTTCCCGTTGTTTTTCAAAGCGTATTGGGCGAATCCGGACAATCCTGCGGAAAGCACATTTTATCTAGGCATGGCAAATTCTGTGTCCTCAGTGATTGTGGCTATGCTGGCTCCGTTTCTGGGAGCTATTGCGGACAGAGGAACAGCGAAGAAAAAGTTTCTCTTTCTTTTTGCTTTTTTGGGAATTGTAATGACCGGCGGTCTTTGGATGGTGGCTCAAGGATTATGGCAAATGGCGGTCCTGCTTTATGTTTTAGCGGCAGTCGGTTTTTCCGGAGGTAATATATTTTACGACTCACTTTTACCCGGAATTGCATCCGAGGAGAAAGTTGACCATGTTTCATCTCTCGGTTTTGCGCTGGGTTATGTCGGCGGAGGCATTCTTTTTCTCATCAATGTGGTGATGTATTTACAACCGCAAATATTCGGTATTCCGGACGGCGCAACGGCCATCCGTTTATCATTTGTAACTGTTGCCGTTTGGTGGGCGGTTTTTTCTATTCCTACAATGCTGTGGGTCAAAGAGGCGGAAATTTATGAAACGGTAGGAATCGGGGCAGCCATCGGTTTAGGCTGGAAGCAATTAACGGATACGCTCAAAGACATTCGACATTTAAAAGTAGTGGGGATGTTTTTGCTGGCCTACTGGTTGTATATTGACGGCGTGGACACGATTGTCAGAATGGCGGTCGATTACGGTGCAACCCTTAAATTTCCCGACAGCGCATTGATTACCGCGCTTTTGATGGTGCAATTTATTGCTTTTCCGTGCGCTCTTTTATTCGGATTGTTTGCAGAAAAAATTGGTGTCAAGCAGGCCGTCATGGTTGCCATTATCGGTTACAGCATCATCACGGTTTTAGGCTATTTCATGTCGCAAGTCTGGCATTTTTATACACTTGCGGCTTTAGTAGGTTTATTTCAGGGCGGCATCCAAGCACTCAGCCGCAGTCTCTACACACGCATTATTCCGAAAGAAAAAGCCGCGGAGTTTTTTGGTTTTTACAATATGCTGGGCAAATTTGCCGCAGTCCTCGGACCGGCTATGATGGGCAGTATCACCTTGCTTACCGGGAACATCCGTTATGGAATTCTCTCAATTTTGGTGCTTTTTGTGTTAGGAGGTTTTTTCTTGCTTAAAGTAAATCTCGAAGAAGGTGCCAGGATGGCTCGTGAATATCTGGCAAAATAAACCACTACATCGTAATCCTCTTACTCTTCGGGGTCATCCTGTTCTATTTTGTCGATGAAGAAAAGGGGCGTCAAGAAGCAGAATACCAGGCCGTTCATTGATTCTGCTGCTGCCGGCTGCAGCGGATACAATATCTTTGTTTAGTCTCTTGCTTCAGCAAGTGAGACTAGTTGGTCACGGTAAGCAGCAATTCCTCCGGATTCCCAGGTTCTCAATAACGCGGAGCCGACAATCGCTATTTCCGCACTGCCCGGCAGCAGCCGCATGTCTTCCGGTTGGGACAAACCGAACCCTAGCGCCAGGGGCAAATCGGTATACTTGCGGCATCGTGAGAGGAAACTTTCTACCTCCGCACCAAGCCGGGTGGTTTGTCCGGTAACTCCCTTGCGGGCTACACAGTATACGAATCCGCTTGCATGCAGACAGATTTCCCGCAAGCGTTCATCGGTGTTGGTGGGAGTACAAAGCAGGATCGGGTGGATTCCATTTTTCCTGCTCAGTGCAAACAGATCCCCGAATTCCTCGATGGGAAGGTCTGGAATTATAAATCCGCTCCCGCCGTTTTTTGAGACCCGCCGGGTAAATTTTGGATATCCCATCCTGAATGCCGTGTTACAGTAACCCATCATTAACAACGGAATGGTGAACTTTTCCGCGGCTTCTCTCATCATCAAAAAATAATCCTCCAACCGGGTCCCATTGCGGAGGGATTCCTGGTTGGCCTTGACGAACAGGGGGCCGTCAGCGGAAGGTTCGCTGAAAGGCATTTGCAGTTCAACAAGGTCGACGTCGGCTTGGGACATTGCTTCCAGCATCCTCCAGTTTTCCTCAATTGAGGGGTAACCCACCACCAGGTGAGTCATCAGCAGGATTTTTTTTTGGCGCAGGCGATTGCGGATAATTTGGGAAAGGTTCATATGCAAAACAAGCCTGTAGTAATTTAAGGGAGATCAGCTTTTTCACGCAGGAACTGCTGCCATTTCTCATCCCCCATTGCTTCAGCGATGTTGAAGATGTCTTTGTCTCCTCTTCCGGAAAGGTTTATCAGCACGTTTTCTCCTTTCGGAATCCGTTCCGCTTCCGCGATTACGGCGGCAAAAGCATGACTGCTTTCCAGCGCGGGAATGATGCCTTCCAGGCGAATGAGTCTGCGGGTGGCTTCGATCACCTCCTCGTCGGTTGCCGAGGAGAAACGCACGCGTCCTATGTCGTGTAGGTAGCTGAGGATGGGACTGACCCCGATGTAGTCCAGACCCGCGGCAATCGAATGGGTGTGCCGCATCTGTCCTTCGTCATCCTGGAGGAAATACGTTTTGTATCCCTGGGCGATCCCGACGCTTCCACCCGCAAACCTTGCTGCATGTTCCCCGGTTTCAATGCCGAAGCCGCCTGCTTCAACTCCGATCAGTTCAACGGATTCCTCGTCCAGGAAAGGCATGAAAATCCCTGTTGCGTTTGAACCTCCTCCAACGCAGGCATAGATGCGGTCAGGGAGTCTTTCCGTAAGGGCCCTCAACTGTTCCCGTGATTCCCTGCCGATGATGGATTGGAAATAGGCCACCATTTCCGGAAACGGGTGGGGTCCGCATGTAGTGCCGAGTACGTAATGGGTGGTCTCCATGCTTTCCGCCCAGTCACGCATTGCGGCATTGATTGCGTCCTTGAGAGTGGCGGTCCCTTCCGTAACCGGGATCACTTCCGCACCCAGCTGCTCCATCCAGAACACGTTCGGGCGTTGGCGTTCGATGTCCAGGTTTCCCATGTAGATGGTGCATTCCAACCCGAATCTTGCCGCCATGGTCGCGGTCGCCACTCCATGCTGTCCCGCCCCGGTTTCGGCGATGACCCTCTGCTTGCCCATGCGTTTAACCAGCAGACCCTGTCCGATGACATTGTTTGCCTTGTGCGCCCCGGTATGGTTGAGGTCTTCACGTTTGCAGAAAATCCGGAAGCGCCCTCCCAGGGAGGCCGACAAGTTCCCCAACTCTGTCAGGGGTGTAGGACGGCACGAATAGCTTTGCATGACCCGGATATATTCCTCCCAGAATTCCGTGTCGGATTTCGCCGCCTCAAATGATTCGATCAACTGATCGAAGGAAGTGGTGAGTATTTCAGGGATAAACTTGCCTCCAAAGGAACCGTAATATCCCTTAGAACTCGGAGTGAGATTTAACAACGTCATTTCACTTTCTTCTATCTTCGGGTAGTCAGAGTAGGAGTTTGCGAAAGGAATTCAGGTTGAATGAACGATACAGCCGTGTTTATCAACCCATTTTCATAACATGCAATTCATCTGTTTTTTGCCTTTTCAAGCAATTGGACAATGTCCACGTGTCCTTCCTGGCGGGCGCCGAGCAGGGCTGTGCGGCCGAATTCGTCGGTAACACCGATGTCCGCCCCATGTTCCAAAAGCAGTTTCACCGTGTCGGTGCGGCCCTCGATGGCGGCCTCCATCAGCGCGGTGGCGCCACTGTTGCTCTGGCGGTTTACATCTGCATTGTTTTCAATCAGGAACCGCGCGATTTCGGTGCGTCCTTCATTGCCCGCTAGCATCAGCGCCGTTACTCCTTCACCATCACTGGCGTTGACGTCGGCGCCGTTTCCCACCAGCAGTTTCACCACCCTTTCCCGACCCTCCAAAGTTGCCAGCATCAACGCGGTAATGCCCTGGTTGTCCCGCGCGTTGATGTCTGCGCCCGCATCGATGAGGCGGACTACCACACCGTAACGTCCGAAAGAGCTGGCTTCCATCAGCGCTCCCCGTCCGGCTTCGTCACGCTGGTTCACTTGAACCCCCTGCGCAAGCAGTTGATTGACGATGCTCAAACGGCCTTCAATGGAGGCGCTGATAAGTTCATAAAGCGGCGCGGAAACAAACTGATTGGAATCATCCTCAAGGAGTGGTGTTTCCTGATTGCTGTTGCTCCAGATATCGCTGGTAAATGTATCCCGGTTGCTCATCGGGAGTGTCTCTGCTTTGGCCCCGCGCGTGGTAAGGAAATTGACGATTTCAATGTTGCCGTTGCTTGCGGCTGCAAGGACGGGTGTGAAGCCTTCCTGGTTTTCAATCTCAATATCCGCCCCGGCATCGAGCAGAAGCCGGACGATCCCGAG
>CAYFLK010000010.1:0-21402 GCA_964344035.1 uncultured Pseudomonadota bacterium | reverse complement strand
AACAATCAACGCTGTTTCTCCGGTTCTCGTCCGCGCGTCAACTGCGGCGCCAAGGGTCAGCAACTGCCTCACCACCGCGATCTGTCCTTCCAGCGCACTGTAAATCAGCGGAGTCGATCCGTCCTCCATCGCCGCTTCTACGTCTGCGCCGTTTTTCAAAAGCAGTACGACAATGTCGGTGTCCCCGTTTCGTATGGCCAGTGTCAGCGCGGTCATTCCGATGGAGTCAACAACCTCCAAATCGGCGGAAGCCTCGATTAGCAGCCGGGAGTATTCCAGGTTGCCGTGCTGGACCGCATGGATCAGGGGGGTCCTTCCTGATGAATCCGGTATATTGATATTTGCGGTGTTTTTCAGCAATTGACGCAGTTTCTCCACGTTTGCCAGTTCCGCTCCCTGGAACAATGGACCTGCATCTTCGCCTCGGATCCCTGAAGAAAGGAGGATCAAAATGCAGAAAAATGAAAAAACACGCACGGTAGGCAAGGGGTTTGACGCCTGGGAAGTGAAATTAGACTGTGATCAATCAGAAGCAAAGGGATAGTTAATGATCAAAGACGACAATCCAGAGGTTTGGCTGATGCGATTTTGCAAGGCTTTGTCCAAGATCTGTCGGTTCCCGGCGATCAAGACAGATTTTCTGGCACGGGTGATGGCAGTGTAAATAATTTCCCGGTTGAGCAATACTTGGAACCTTGTGCCATTTGTGATATGTGAATCCTGACCAATCATCCGGGGAAGAACCAATGCAATATGTTCGAATTCAGAACCCTGACTTTTGTGGACAGTGATCGCATACGCGACTTGAAGATCGTTCAACTGATGATCATAAAAGGTCTGGAATCCCCCTTCAACAGGAAAAAGCGCTTTCACTTCCGTTTTACCGGTTCTCTGATCATGAAACCGCAGCATCACTCCCTGATCGCCATTGAAGAGATTCAGGTCGTATTTATTGCGCACGGCCATCACCGGTGTTCCCGGTGTATAATTCATCTCGGAAAATCCATCCTGTTTTGAAAACTGCCTCATGTATTTATTGATTGCGTCTGATCCGGTCGGCAAAACCCTGGTCAAGGTAAGGATGCGAAAACGGTGCAAATGTTGAAAGATTTGCTCAAATTCCGAAAAATGGCATTCCAGTTTTTGCAGCGGAAAGGTCCTCGCGGTCAATTGCTGAAATCGTTTATTGTCCTGCACTTTTGCCTCCCAAAACCGAACAAAACGTTTAACAACCACAGGAGTATTTTGTTGTTCAAGAAAAATTGTTTTTTCAAAAGTGATCTCTTCAGGAGAATGGACTATGCGGAGCAACCGGGGTTTTTGCCGCGAATCAGCATAGAGTTCCGTGCTTGAATCTCCTTCCTCCATCGACCGGATGAAGGTGGCAACATCATGGATGTTCCTCCCTGAAGGATCCCTCAGGTCTTGTCGGAAACTCTGAAGCAGGTGTACACACGTGACGAAACCAGGGTCTTCCGGTTCCGCTATCTGCTCCTCCTTGTCTTCCCACTGGGAGAGTTGCCGGGAAAGCCATCTCTTCTGTTCTTTTGTAAGCAGTGTGTTTCCCCCCGCCAGTTCAATGAACGGTGCGCCGGCCCTGACCGGAGGCAGCTGGCAGGCGTCTCCCAAGAGTACCATGCGCGGTGTGGGCGGCTGATATGGAAGCCCGGAATCCAGGGCTTTCATCAACTGAATCATCAGAGCCTGCTCAACCATTGAAGCTTCATCGAGGATCAGCAAATCGTATTCCAGGGGTGCGTACTCATGTCGATTGAAACGGCGCCATCCGGGATTGAAACCCAGAAGGCGATGTAGAGTTTGAGCATTATCCGCGATGCCTTGCAGTTCACGGTCGAACGGCAGTGAAACGATATCAGGTAGCGTGCGCAATCCCTCGGCTATCGATTCCGCCATCCGTTTCGCCGCCCTACCTGTCGGCGCTGTAAGCACCGGGTTTTCCGCCAGCCCGAGACGTTTCAGCAGGCGAAGTAGTGTAACCGCAATCGAGGTTTTACCTGTTCCAGGTCCTCCTGAAATCACCAGCAGCGGAGAATACACGCTCATCAGCACTGCCTGCAACTGTTCCAGGTTCATCCGCAGGGGCTGGTCATTGATACGCACCGGGTGTGTTTCAAGGATTTCATGCATGGCGTCGAAGATTTGTTTGTCATCGGGGACCTCCACGGTTCTCTTTATCCTTCGCGCGAGCAAGGAAGCGAGCCGCTCTTCCTCAATCCAGTTTTTATGCGCGTATATCAGGTGTATATTTTCAACGAGGATAAGCGGCAAGCCGGAACCCGGCGGGCCGATCAACCACTCCGCGGACTTTGGATGGAACCAGGAGGCGCACAGGCGGGAAGACGATTCTTGGGGGTTGAACCCAAGCTGCTGCAAAGTTCTTGATATCTTCTCCGCCGCGCTGTCGATGGAAACACACACACTCCCGGATTCTCTCTCTTTCTGAATCAGGAGGGTCAACAACAGCAGCGCGTGCAAGCAGGGATTGTTATGAAAATTAAGTGGTCCGGGACTATGCATGCGCAGCAATTCCAGGGACAGGAAGAATCGGCTGCCTTCCAGCCGCTCTTCTGCCATCATGTGTTTCAGACGGACAAGACTTTCTGGCAGTGGCTCGGGCAGCAGGTTGCTGCCGAAGACAGTGCGGGCAGTGCCGTCCGGCGTCCATCCAGGAGATGAATTCAGCATATTTTTTTCATCAGGTTTTGTTGTTGCCTTCTGGACAATTAACCGTGATTTCCATAGATTATAGATTAAACTGTCACCGGGAATCAGGCTTTACCGTGGATCGGCAAGCATGAATCCGGACTCCATCATTCCCAGGCATCACACGCGCATATTCAGGACAATGTCGAAAGGCAGCAGTAATCACACCATAGAAATCATATGGTCTCATGAAGTGGTCTGAAGTCAAACGTCCGATTGTTTGCCTGGCCCCGATGGACGGGGTCACCAATACCGCCTATCGGCAAATTGTGCGCAGACTGAACCCGCGTGTGATTCTGTTCAGCGAGTTCACCAGTGTTGACGGACTGGTGCGCAGCGAACACGTGCGCAGACGTCTTGAATATGATCCCGTTGAACACCCGTTTTTCATGCAGTTGTTTGGCAACCATCCGGAAACATTTGCTGAGGCGTCGCGGATGGTGGAAGACCGTGGGATTCTGGGTGTGGACATCAACATGGGTTGTCCTTCAAAAAAAATAGTCCATTCTCAGCATGGCAGCGCATTAATGAAAGATGTTGACACAGCCTGCAGGATCATAGAGAAAATTCGCGATGCCTGCGCACTGGAAGTGTCAGTGAAAACAAGATTGGGCTGGAATGACGCATCAGGGCTGATCCCTTTTTGTAAAAGGCTTGAATCAGCGGGGGTTTCCATGATTGCCATCCATGGTCGGACCTACAGCCAGGGGTTCAAAGGCTCCGCGGACTGGGGCCCAATTTATGAACTGAAAAATCATCTTCAAATTCCCTTGCTGGGCAACGGAGACGTCAGTGATTACAACGCGGGTCTTTCCCGGGTGAAAAATCTCGACGGTTTCATGATCGGCCGCGCCGCGATCGGGAACCCGTGGTGCTTTCGCGATCAGCGGGTTTTCCCGCCCCCTTTACTCGACGAACGTGTTGGAGTTGCCCTTGATCATTATCAATTGCTGCGCGGAATGAAAAACGACAGAACTGCCGTGTTGGAATTTCGTAAATACCTTGCTCACTATATCAGTGGTTTCCGCGGCGCCAGGGAGTGGCGCGCGCTTTTGATGCAGTGTGAAACAAGCGCTGATTTCATCTCAATGATGAACCGGCTTCGCCCATACGGCTTTCCCATGGCAGAGGCAAGTTGATTGTCCCTGCCCGCTTTCAATCCTCCATCCACGGTTCGATCAGGATTTCTACCACCTCCCATCCCGCAGGAACAGGCACGTAATCTAGGTAAACGGTGACACTGAATTTACGGTCCCCTTCTCCCACCCGGGTTCTCACCAACGAAGGGTTGGCCCGGTCACTGAGGTCCAAACTCATTTCCACTTCTTCAAGTTCAGGATGCTGAAGCAGTACCGGTGTTAATTCCGGGTGGGCGCGAATCGCCGATTCGGCGGACTGGTATGCGGCGGTTTTTTTTATCGCGCTGACCTGCAGCAGGATAGCCGTTCCGAAAAACCCGAAGAACAAGATGTTTGCAAACAGCAGCCTGAGCGGGATTCGGAGCGGTTTTGGGTGTTCCAGCACTACTGTTCCCAGGCGGCGATCCGCAAGCCTTCTGGCATAGGGATCACGGAGGATGATGACCCCTTCGACGGGAAACAGAAGCAGCATTAGGTTGCGAAGCAATCTTGTCCGCGACGGAGGCGCCTCCATGAAATTGTCCACTTTCCTGAGCGTCATGCCGAGCAGGAATTTGCCGGGGCTGTTTCCCCAAAGGTCACGGAGCATGAGCAGCACTCCAATGCTGCCGTAAAAACCTGCCGCTTTTGACCAGCGGTTTGTTTCCATCAGCAGGTCCCAGTGTTCCTGGCGCATTGCCTGTTCGAGGGTGTTTACCAGCAGCAGCGCAAGGACAAAATCGATCAACAGGGCCAGCAGGCGTTTCCCGGTAGATGACACCCGCAACCGTTTTTCCGGAATAGAATTTCCAGGGTCTTCGGCAGTGGTTTCCTGAGAAAGGCGGGGTGGAGAGTTATACGTCATTCCTCTCCGTGTTCCGCCATGAATGCCTGGATTTCCATGGCAACCGGTTTGGGGTTGTCGAGGTGCAGATGATGTTCCCCGGGGAGGATCCGTCTTTGTAGACGTGGGATTTCCGGAAGTCTCCGGCGTACCAGTTCACGCCATCGGTTTTCCCTGCCATGCTCGGCTTCAATCAGCAGCACGGGAGAAGTAATATCCCGCAGAAACGCGCACACCTGGTCTTCACAGAGATAGATGCGGGACCTAAGCATCAAGCGCTGGTCGCTGCGCCAACAGTATCCTGTTTCAGTTTTGCGCAGTCCTCTTTCGACCAGCCGGTTAACCGACGATTCCATGATTCCTCCCACGAGGTGTCGAGTTCGGACTGCTTCCTCCACTGTCCGGTAGACCGGGGGTGGTTTTTCCTTTCTTCCCTGCCATTGGCGAATGGATTCCCGCAGCATCTCCGGGGCCCGCTCCGCGGATTGGGTGAGAGGCCCCAGGCCCTCTATCAAAACCAAACCCTGCACACGTTTTTGCATCAAAGCTGCAGTGCATGCCGCGACAGATGCTCCCATGGAATGGCCGAGCAGGTAAAATTTAGACCATCCCAGATTTTCAAGTGCTTCGGCAACGTCTGCGACCATGTCGATGAAGTGGTAACTGGTCCCTTCCGGACGGTGACCGGAAAGTCCGTGGCCCGCCAAATCAATTGAAACCAGGCGCATTCCAGGAAGTAAAGGAGCCAAATGATCAAAGGACGCAGCATTGTCAAGCCAGCCATGCAACGCCAATACTGGGACACCATTTTCCGGACCCCAGCATTTTGCTGCCAGGGTGAGAGATGAAATGGGGATTTTAATCTCCCGGGAGGGAGATGAGATTTCATTCATCTGGTTCATCCATTTTCTGTCCGAGGAACTCGATCACCGTGTTCTTGAAAAGGCCTGGTTTGTCTACATGCAGCCAGTGCCCACAGTTTTCAAGCATCACAACTCTGTATTGAGGAAACAACCTTTGGATTTCAGGAAAATGCTGTTCCCTAAGATAAGTCGACTCGGTCCCGCCGATGAAAAGGGCAGGTCCCCTGAAGGGTTGATAGCCCACGGGAGGTTCGGCAAGTTCTTGCAATCCGGATTCTATTGCATCCAGGTTGATTTTCCATGCAAATATCCCATTCCGCGTCACAAGGTTCTGCAGCAGGAATCCACGCAGCTTTGCATTCGGGAGGTTTTTTGAAAGAACATCATCAGCGTCCTGTCGTGAACTTAGCTTCTTGAGGTCCAATCGGCTTAGAGCATTTATGATTTTCTGCTGCATACCCCTGTGAGAATAACGCACCGGGGCAATGTCGGCAACCACAAGGCTTTCAGCACGCATGGGATTTTCCAATGCCAGCTGCATCGCTGCCTTGCCTCCCATGCTGTGTCCCAGCAGGTTTGCGCGCACAAGCCCGTGTTTGTCCATAAAATGAAGTACGTCGGCGGCAAGATGTTCATAACCCATTTCACGTGCATGCGGGGATTGGCAATGATTTCTCAGATCCAGGGTGATGACGTTAAAGAAAGGCGCCATTTTGCGGGCAAAGCTTATCCAGTTTCTGCAGGACCCAAACAACCCATGTAGCACTATCAATGCAGGGGCGTCCCTGTGCCCGAATTGCCGGAAGGCCAAGTCCAAAGTTGAGACGGATGTTTTTGAGAGCCTATACGTCCTTTCTCGCTGTTTCATGTCATCGGTTTTCCAGTCAGGTTGTTTGCGAAAATTGTCAGCCGGTGAATAGAATTTCAAAATTCATCGCCCGCCTCAAGAGTGGAGGGGCTAATCATTTTCCTGGTGCTGCTAATAGTGGCAAACTCTGCAGGCGGTGGTTGTAGCGGGGAAACCACGTTTTAATTCAAAACCTGACCGTCGATGCCAAATTACAGGTTAAAGTTTTTCTGCTGGATGCCGAAAATGTAGCAAGAGTTCTTTCCCATTGCGAAATGTTATGCAAAACCTGGATTATTCAGGATGGAGTACACCTTCGCGGGGAAACCATGATTTAGGAGAAAGTGATGAAAATCCGTAACAATGTGGCATCCTTGAATGCCCTCAGGCATGCAGGAAAAAATTTCGACCATGTCAAGAGTTCGATTGAAAAATTAAGCTCAGGCTTGAAGATCAACCAGGCCAAGGACAGTCCGGCTAACCTGATTGCCTCAGAAAGGCTGCGGGGGACAGTTGCGGGTTTGAAGCAGGCGCAGGACAATGTGTCTTTTGCTGTTTCTCTCTACCAGCACACCGAGGGCGCGCTGAATGAAGTGAGCGATACACTGGTCCGCATGAAGCAGTTGTCTGTTCATGCGGCAAACGAGGCGGTCAACGATGACGCCATGCTTGCGGCAGATCAGCAGGAAATGGAAAACCTGCTTAACTCACTTGACCGGATCGTGCAAAACACCACCTTCAACGGTAAAAAGCTGCTTGACGGCACTCAAGGAGCGAATGGCACAACCGTGGGAGACCACCTTCGGTTTGTAAGCGCCGATGTCAGCACCCCTGGTTCTCCTGAAGAGGGATTCGAAGTTGATATCAACCAGGTTGCAACACGCGCCACGAAAAGCGGCGGAGTCCCGCTCACTGTTGACAACATTGAAGACGGATTGTATGTGCTTGTCACCGAAAGCGGGCGTAACGCTGAACTGGACACCCGGGTAGGCAAGCTGAAGGAAGATATCGGCAACATCCTCAAAAGTTACCATGAGAATCCAGCGAGGTTTCCCGCTGACCAGATGTCCGCGGATATCCGGGGAATCGTGGTGCATCACCTGCAGAAATCCATTGACGAAAATGGGCTCGAGCTTGATATATTTGAAGGACCGAATCAGACTTTCACCCTCCGCCATCGCAAATACGGTGACGAACCCTCATTCTCGGTAACCGCCAATATCCCCGGGATTTTTACACGGGATGAAAACATCGCCGAATCCTCAAAGCCCGGTGTGGATGTTGCCGGTACCATTGCCGGGGCGACCGCGAAAGGTGATGGACAGTACCTGACAGCCCTGGAAGGTTCTCCCGCACAAGGGGTGACCATCCAATTCACCCGCACGATCGAGATGAAAGAAGTCCCGGTTTTTCAGGAGAAGAGCGTCCCGGTCTACGATGAGAGCGGTGTGCAGACCGGGACTGAAATCGTCAAAGAACGGGTCGGCACCGATTTTATCGAAGAAACCCAGGATGAAGTGGTAGGGTCACCTCAGGAACCCAATGTTGAAGGATACGTGCACCTTTCACAGCAGACGAAAAACGTGAACCTCGGGCCGCTCGCCGGAAACGAAGCCGGAGTTTCCCTGAAAGACATCCGCACCACCAAACTGGCTCAGGGAGTAGAAACTGAAAGCGGGTTCCGCAGCCTTGCCGATATTGACCTGACCTCACTCCAGGGCGCGCATGATGCAAACCGTATCATCGACAAGGCAATCGACGAAATTTCACAATTTCGGGCAAAAATAGGTTCGTTCCAGAAAAACACCGTGGAACGCAATCTGAACACCCTTAAGGTCGCTGAAGAAACTGCAACAGAAGGGGAATCCACCCTCCGTGACGCGGATATGGCGGAAGAAATGTCGAAGTTGACCAGCAATCAGATCCTGCTTTCCGCAAGCCAGACTATGCTTGCGCAGGCGAACCAGCTTCCCGGCAACGTGCTCCAACTGCTGGAGTCCAACCAGTAGGAATCTCGGTGCCGAAGGCTCGTCAGGTTTTTATACCTCGCAGCACCTCTGAAAAAGACAGACTTTGCTCTCCCTCCTTTCCTGAAAAAAACCTGTTACCACGCGCTTAAGGCGCAGCAGGTATCCCTGAGCACTAATTTGTGAAATAACCGGTTATGCCCCAGTCCGGGGCTTGCCCGGTGTCTTGCTTCATGAATTATAGTCTCCACCAGCTGCGACTGCCGCGGCCACCCGAAGAACCAGAAATTCGAACGGTGGATCTTGATTGAGGTTTCACCCCAGTAGATACCCGTTTCCCCAAACTGAATGAAATCCCGATGTGCGGGACGTTCCCGGGTATACCGGACCGGGACCTTTTTGAGTACCGACTGTATTGACTTCGGCAGGCAATGGATGTTTGCCAATCGGGATACATAGCTGTCAACATCTCTTTGCCGGACAACCGGGTCCTCAAAAAACGCCACCAACAGGTGCATCCGATCGAACCAGAAAAAGGCTGCTGCAACTATTATCATTGAAAGAATAACGACCCCTCCCCACCGGGAAATGCCGCGTTTCCTGCTCCTTCGCGGGTAAAGATGCCGCAATTTCCAGGCATGCCAGTCCGACCACTCGTGCTGCAGGCTTTCACCTGTTTCAGTGGGGTTAATGAAACTAATGCTTCCTGACTCTAGAGTTTGTAAGTCTGTTCCGGCAATCTGGAAAAATCCCTGCTCCCCGCAATTCAGACAATTAATTCCTGCAAAATATTCTTCATTTTTGCCTTTCATCAGGACCAATCGGGTTGACTGCTTAAGACAGTCCGGACAACGAACAGGCGGTAAAACGGAATCAGAGAACAAGGAATTTTCAGTGGTTGTCATCGCAGGATCTTCTTATGAAACCGTTTGCGGATTACTCTGATCAAGTTCTAAAATTATTAGTTTGATTTGAATTCATCCAATTAATGCATGAATCTTTGTTGCTCTGTTTTACAGTTACATGGGTGCAATCTTACAGTTTCCGTAATGTTCATTTCCACTTCTTCCCTTCTCCGATTGTTTTACACAGAGAGACCACACACCGCAATGCATGCTACTGCATTTTTGTTCCAACATGGCAAAAGATTCAAACCTATACCGGCACATATGTTTTCAGTCTGTGGCATGTGCGCCTTTGTCTAGTCCATGAATCCTACCTTAATCGACAAAACTCTTTCAGCTTCCATATCGGCTTCTTCCGGAGAAAAACGCGAACCTTCGTTCATGCTCCGGTATTTGGACAAACGTCTGCTTACCAACCTGGCAGCCATAGCCCTGGCAGGGGCTGCTTACCTGGTACCACCTTCCTGGCGGGAAGCTGTACTGAGCATGGGGCTGTTTGCGCTATCCGGCGCCATCACCAACTGGCTGGCGATTTACATGCTTTTTGAAAAGGTGCCGGGGATATACGGGTCAGGAGTGGTTCCGCTTCATTTTGAAGATTTCAAACGTGGCATCCACGAACTGATCATGCACCAGTTTTTCAGCTCGGACAACATAGACCGGTTTTTTTTCACAGAAAACAAGGATGCCGATTCACTTCCCAATTTCACGCCCTTGATTGAAAAAATAGACCTCAACCCGGCGTTTGACTCACTGGTTTTGGTCATAGATAACTCTCAATTTGCCCCCATGCTTTCGCTTGTTGGAGGCACGGAGGTCCTGCAGCCTTTGAGAGTGCCGTTCATGGAAAAATTGCGTGGGGCATTATTGAGCATATCCGAAACCGAAGGATTCAGAAACAGTGTGGGGCAACTGATTTCAGAACACAGTAAACGAAAGGACATTCTTGCCCAGGTGAGCTCCATAGTAGAGAAACGGTTGGAAGAACTGACCCCGCGTATGGTTAAAGAAATAGTTGAACGAATGATCCATGAACACCTGGGCTGGCTTGTGGTTTGGGGGGGAGTGTTTGGCGCTTTACTGGGTTTGTTAAGCTCCACGTTTTTTGATTTTATCTAGAGCCTGGAAAAATCTGTCATTCAGAGGATCTCAACCATGGATGATGAAATGCCGACTCTCAAAGTGATCTTTCTCTTCCCCGGATTTCTTCCCTTTGCAGAAATTCCTGGGACAAGCTTAGCAATGTTTTGACAGGGAAACACCGATATGAAAATGACCGACCATTTGTTTCAGCAATTCAAGGAAGTCACCGAAGAACTTATTCCCTTTAACAAGGTGCTGGGTGTTCGCATCGAGTCTCTTCAGGAAGATAATCTGCAACTGCGTTTTGATATGCGTCCAGAACTGGTAGGCAATTTTGTACGCGGCAATCTTCACGGGGGAGTGATTTCTTCGGTGCTGGATGTAGTGGGCGGGATGACCGCATGGCTTGGTGTGATGAAAAAAATGAAAGAAAGCTCCCTTGAACAGATTTCAGCACGATTTTCAAAGATGGGCACAATCGATCTGCGTGTAGATTACCTGCGCCCGGGCCTGGGGACTCATTTTATCGGACACGGCAGCGTCCTTCGCACCGGAAACAAAGTTTCTGTCATCCGCATGGAACTGCACAACAACGAAAACCAGATGATTGCAGTCGGCACCGGAACCTACATGGTCGGCTGACTTTCCAGCACAACACTCAAATAATCGTCCTTTTACACTGATCATGATCAACACCAAGATAATCTGCACCATCGGTCCGGCCAGTGATTCCCCGGAAATGCTGGCAAAGTTGGCTGATGTCGGGATGAACATTGCACGTCTGAATTTTTCCCACGGCAGTCATGAAGACCATCTCCATATCGTCGAGCATATCCGCAAATTGAACTCGGGGCGGATATTTCCGGTTGCGATCCTGTTAGATACCCAGGGTCCGGAAATTCGTACCGGGTCCCGGCCAATGATGCTGGAAACGGGATCTGAAATCGAAGTGGCCTGCACTCATGGCAATGACGAGGATCATCGCCTGTTTATTGATTATCCAGAACTCTGCGATCAGCTGGATGTCGGGGAGGATATCCTCCTTGACAGCGGGATGGTAAAACTCTCCGTCGCTGCTAAAAGGGACGGGAATCTAGTATGCCGGGTACTGGATGGAGGCTTTATCGGCAAGAGACGACACGTTAACCTCCCGGGAGTGGCAGTCAAACTTCCGGGGCTGACCGAAAACGACCGCAGGGACCTCCGCTTTGCTGCGGACAATGATGTGGATGCCATTGCTCTCTCCTTCCTTCGGGATCCCGCCACCATACAGGAAGTGCGTTCCTTGCTGGGGGAGAAAAGCAAGCGTATCAACATCTTCGCCAAGATTGAAAACCAGGAGGGAGTAGATCACCTTGAAGAAATAATCCGTGAAGCTGATGGAATCATGGTGGCTCGCGGGGATTTGGGCATCGAAATCGACATGGAAGAACTGCCGCAAATTCAGCGTCGTATTGCCTACCTGTGCGCCAAGTTCGGCAAACGCCTGATCGTCGCGACTCAGTTGCTTGAATCCATGATGGAAAACCCAGTCCCAACCCGTGCGGAAATCACCGACATCGCCAACGCCGTTTTTGAAGAGGCAGACGCCATCATGCTCTCCGGCGAAACTTCAACCGGCAAATACCCGGTTCGTTGCGTGGAAACCCTGGTGCGTATTGCCAGAAGAACGGAGGCCTTTCCCGGAGTGCAGTATGCGGAAAAGCTGATCAAATCCGAAAAACGTCAAATCCTTGCCGCCGCCGCATGCAGGATTGCGCATGAATTGAAAGTCCCCGGCATGTTGGTTATCACGCGTCTGGGTAGGGGGGCAACCAAACTCTCAAACCTTAGACCGCGGGGGATCCCCATTTTCGCGTTCACCAATTCGGAAAAGACCCGGCAGTCACTGGCGCTGGTCCGCAGTGTTCATCCGTATTTCCTCGATTTTCAACAGGATCCGGAACTGACGATCCAGGACGCCCTACACAGGTTGAAAGTTGAACAGGACCTGGAAAGCGGAGCGTCAGTGGTGGTGGTGGCGGACATCCTTACCGGAGAAGGCCATGTAAACTGCCTGCAGATCCGCACCATCCCCTGAAATCACCACATCACTGCTTTGCTGTGATCATTTATCTCCCGAAATGGGAAACGAACTATCAGGAAGTTGAATATACTTTGGCAGACTCTCTATAATGGGGAATATGCCGGATTGAGTGTCTCTGATTTTGAGAATAGCCCCCGAATTGATTCGGGGGTTTGAAGAAAGGAACGAGGCCACAATCTGAGCGTGCCACCATAAGCGAGAAACGAATAAATCGCATTAACAACTTATTTTCGGATTTATTTGCGGAGGTTAATAATTGTGCGATTCAGTAAAAGCTTCTTTCTCATCCTATCCACCGCATTCCTCCTCCCCGGCTGCGGCAGCTTCTTCCTGAAAGAAAACGGCACTTTGCTCACAAGTAGCGCCACGGATGGATTTTGCAGTTAACTGAACAAAATAGCAGATAATCCAAATGCCGTAAGTATGGACAATGTCAGCGGAGACGATAGCGAATATTCCGGAAACATGCCCAGTCTGACTGATAATGGAGACGGAACAGTGACTGACTCGACAACCGGGTTATTGTGGCAGAAATCATCCTACTCTGGCTCTGATGGCTGGAGTGGAGTAAACACTTACTGTTCGAATCTTGAACGAGGGGGAAAAAGGATTGGAGAATCCCGGATGCTTGTGAGTTATTTTCAATTACGGATATAGTACTGAGCTTGTCCGATTATACGAAGAGATTTTACAGTCCTATCCAACACCTGTATTACGGAATTTATGTTACTTCCACTGCTATATCTGGTTCCTCGAATTCACATCTAGGTTTGCAAAGTCAAATTTCCAATCAGGGTGATGGGAATTCAGAATATTTCGTTCAATGTGTCAATGGAAAAACAGTAAAACAACAAAAATATTTTCAGGTTAATGGGGATACTGTTTATGATCCGGATACTAAATTAACTTGGCAAATAACGGATAGTACGAACAAGAAAACGTGGGGAAATGCTATCCAGTATTGTGAGTATATAGAATTAGGTGGATACAGTGATTGGAGACTTCCAAATGTAAAGGATGCTTACACCATGGTTGATCCGGCTCAAGGTTGCGGTGGATTTGATTCTAATGTGTTTACCGTAACCTCGGGTGGGACTAACCAAGGCATGTACTGGACCTCCACAGCAATGTCTTCAACTGGCGCTTGAAGTATTGGCTTTGACAGTGGTGGCACATATATATGTGCTGGTACACCTTCTACGAATTTGATGATGACCTCCATTCTTGCCCGATGTATTAGATAGTTGTTGGCCGAAAAATTTCTTTCTGTAAAAAAGGAGCGGAAAGATTATTTGTTTGTTGCTTTTTTATTAAAACACAGGAAAAACAAAATACGCAAAAAATAAATCTGGTTCTTCCGTGATTTGCTGACTTTTTTCCGAAACGTGCTTCGTGAATTATATTGCTTCTCCCTTGTAGAGATGGCAGTTTAGCGTGAGTGTCAAAATAGAAGAAAGGAACAGCATGGAGAACCTATGGATTACAAAAGGATTTCGACTTGAGTGGCAATATTCATTTTCTGGAAAAGTATCGCCGGGTTAACAGGAAAGCGCCCGGCCTGGATGCGCCCGCTGATATTGCACCACCTTCAAGACGCAGTAACGGTTCGTATACTATCGATCCTCGATATGATGCAGCGGTTTCAGAATATTCTTAAATCCATGTTTTTCGGCACTCATCCTTGACTCCCTGGGCGGTTCAGTTAAGAATGCTCTGCAGTTACCATGGCCCGAGATGTATGTCCCATATTTGACAGAATCCAACGAGAGCGCAATAATCCGATTCTGGATATTGCCCTATAAACCCGTGCTGTTAAATGCAATGTCAGTCAAAAATCATTCACTTGAGCATTAATCGAGGTTATAGAAATGAAAGCGGAATTTACAGCAATCGTAAAAAGAGACGGCGATTGGTGGCTTGGTTGGGTAGAAGAGGTTACAGGCACTAATGCACAGGAAAAAACAAAAGAAGACCTAATTATAAGTCTTAGAGAAGCTGTAAAAGATATACTAGAAATTCGCAGCCAAGAAGCACGCGAGCAAGCAGAAGATGATTTTGAAGAACTTCAATTAGTGATATGAAACGCAGCGTATTGATTCGTCATTTATCAAAAAATGGTTGGCGAATTGATACGAGAAGGTGGGCGACACTCTATATGGAAAATGTACATTCCGGGGAAATGACCGCAGTTCCACGCCATAATGAGATAAAGGAGCTTTTGGCACGTAAAATTTGCAAAGATCTTGGTATTGTAAAACTATAGAAATCGTTAATAAGTCACTTCAGCGGTCCGCCGAACCATTCGCTGTTTCTTTTAAAACAGCTTCACGATCTCAGCGATGAACAAGTTGTAGAACGCTGGATAGAAAATCCTTACCGAAAGTTTCTCAATGGCGAGAACTAACTGCTATTAACTGCACTTCAGTAGCTAAAGGTTTGCTTTTTCTCCAGCTATGAATTTTTAAGGGTCAACTAAATACTTTTTCTGACTTTTTCCGAGTTTACCATTCTTGTTCTAGTAGTAATAACACTGGAGATACAATTTCGAATTAATCAGAATATCAACTTATTGAAATAATATAATATATTTTAGTGTCTTTAGAGTATTTCACATAAAAAAAGTTTTTGCTAGAGCATCAATAATAACCGCTCAGTCGGAGTGAAGTCTGACGTGTGGGGGCGAGCAATCCGAGCAGGGTGTTTTCTTTGCGAGTGTTGAAAAGTGCTGTTTCCAGCCTCAGTGTCCAGCGGTCGTTAAATTCGTATGTCGCGCGTGGCAGCAGCAGACTCTCACCGTCCTGGGGCTGATAAACCATGACGAACTCCGTTGCCAGAGTTTCATGCATAAACGATTTGGCCCAGCTGCCGTAGATCAGGGATTCGTTTTCGCGTTCAGCGAGGATGGAATTTTGCCAATCCCTGATGTTCATGTTTGAGGCCTCCAGTGTGAGCTGGTAATGACCGGGGGAGTTATAGTCAAACCCCGCTGCCCCTGCTATCATGTCTTTCCGCACGATCCCACCGTTTATTGCATAATCCGTGGTGCTGTGTGATTTATCATGGAATGCCGCGGCTTCAGCTTTCCACACGATATTTCCGCTGCCCGAATTGAAGCCCCCTCCGAGCATTCGGTAGCGCCTGTATTGCGGTTGCAATTTCAAACGAGGATAAAGTTCCGCGGTGTAACCTTCCGCCTGGTAGACAGGTTCGTTGTCGAGCACATCCGCCAGCATCAGCGCGTAGTCGTTTTTACCTGAAGTCCCGGACCAGCGGATTCCGCTTTCCAGGTATTCGATGCCCATTTGCGGGTGTTGCGCGCTTTGCAGTTGAACCGCAAGTTCATCAAATGCTGAAGCCGGCACGTACGCGTGTCCGGGCGGGGCTGCAAGATTCACCCGGGGGTCCGGATTAAGGACGATGCTCAAGCGCTGGTTGTTTGCGGGATAGAAATCCACCGCAAGCATCCTTTGGCCGATACGGGAATCTTCCAGGGAGGTGTAGATAAGTTCGGTCCGGTCACGTGGGCTGATCACATCGGTTACCACCGCGCCGTCTGCTTTCCCCCAGACGATGACTTGTTTGCCGAGCGTGATTGAGACGGGACCGAAGCTTGCCTGCAGAAATCCTTCACGCCAGCGGCGCTGAATCCGGTATTCATTGCGGATAGCACGCGGATAATCTTCATCTTCATACACTACGTTGTAGTTGAAGCTGCCATCGAATTTCAGGAAGTAATGTCCCCCGAATAACCGCCCATCTTCAACACGCGCCGAGGCGCGGTTAGTCACCGGTTTCCCGGGACTGACTGTCCGGTACGCAAGTTCATGTTGTAAAGACAGCCGGGTATTCCGGAAATATGCCGTCAACCACCCGCTTCTTGCTTCTTCCGTGTTAAGTTCTTGTGCGGAGAAATCTTCGGCCGCACCTTCCGCTTCGAAAAAATCGTCGACAAATTCTACCTCTGGTTTTCCGATTTCCTGGGGCACAACCTGGGCGGCAGGTGCGGCGGCAAGCAAAGCGAACAGGAGCGGTAAAAGAATATATTCTGTTCGTCTTTTCCCTGTCATTGAAGCGTTTGTATGATGCGGCTCAACTGCTGTTCACGGAACGCGGAATCGGTGAGGGCGCGCAGAGTCAAAACAGAATCCGGAAAATCGATGTTGAATGAAACCGCTTCAACGCTCATGGTGGTGCGTCGTCGTGTTTGCACGTTGGTGACGTGCAGTTTCCTGGATATCCAGATGCCGTCGATTTGTTCGACCATCCTCCAAACTATTTGCTTCACCGGTTTTCCCTGGCGGTCATAGAGTAGGGTTTTGAGTATAATTTTCCGTTCCTCATCCACCCACTGCACTGATTTGCTGTAGTTGCTTTTACGCGCTCTTTCCAGGATAGGGATGCTTTCTACAATCAGGCAGGGACGCTTGCGGTACGTCACGCTTTTTATGACTCGGTAGCGGTAATCGTCCAGGCGCCTTGATTCCATGTCTTCATAGCTGATTTCCGAACCGAAAAAACTTCCTGATTTAGGCTCGTTTTTGTTGCCAGAAACTATACGCTTCACTTTCCCCAGTGCGGCCAGGTACATCCACTGATCAGAATCACGTCCGGCTTCTTCATAATCGTACTGCAGAAACCCGATCCCGCGCTCACCCGGTGGCTGGCGGATGAAGGTCGCGTATTTTTTGTCCTTTTCCCGCGGGCCGTAATCCTTGCGCACACTGTCGAATATTTTAATCCGCGGGCGCTCGGCGCACATCAGCCGGTTGTTTTTTTTGACATACCGGCAGGTCGAAAGCTTAACTCGAGAAACTTCACTTGTCCCGTCATTGCGGTCGAGCACCTCCCGCATGATCGAACGGCCTTGTTGAGCAGAAAGCGGCAGGGTCCAAAAAAGTAGAAAACCCGTCATTAAACCAAGAAATAAATGATGCTGACGCATGGTGGTCCTTTCAATCCTTATCTGGGTTGACAAAAGGCAGACAAAATGATAGTGTGACGGCATGAAGTTCTTGAACTGGAGCCAGGGAAAAAATAAGCTTCTCAAGCGTGAGCGGGACCTTTCTTTTGAGCAGATTGCCGATGCCATTGAGCGCGGCGGAATCCTGAGCATTGAGGAAAATTCCGGATATCCTGGACAAAATATTTATGTTTTGGATATCGATGATTACGCCTTGGTGGTTCCTTTTGTTGAGACCGAGCATGAAATTTTTCTCAAGACCGCCTTCCCGAGTCGAAAATACACTTAGCGTTTTGGACTAAAAGGAGAGCATGACTAAATATACAAAAAAAGCGTTTCAGCCCCTGGACGCTGAAGAACAAGACTTGATGGATTCCATTGAGCGGAACGAGTGGCAACCAGTTGTGGAACTGGATCACGAAAAACAAAAGGCTGAACTGGCGGCAGATCAGACAATTAAAAAAAGCAAACGGATTAATCTTCGGCTTACTCCCAAGGATTATCATCAAATCAGGGTCCGGGCCATTGAGGAAGGGATTCCTTATCAAACTCTGATTGCCGGCATCGTCCACAAATACTTGAATGGGTCTTTGACTCCCAATTGAAAAAATTAGAGACGGGATATACTCTTTATCCATGTAACTCTCATGCGCCTGTAACCGCTCATGCAATTATACTCCACATTCATGCAGTAACCGGCGTCTGAGCGGAAACGCTCGCCTCCGGGTCGGAAGGCGCTACCCCGAAACGCACCTTGAACAGCACGCACATCGAGGGCAGCAGGAACAGGTCGGCCAGCAGGGCGGTAAAGAACGCCACTGCACTCATCACTCCGAAATTGCTTAGTCCCTGGTGTGAAGAAGCCAGGAAAATCAGGAACCCTGCCGACAGGATGATGGATGTAAAGGTGATCGCCTGTCCGGTTTCCCTGAATGCCTTGATGATCGCTTCTTTTATGTTGCCGTGCCTGGTGATTTCGGTGCGGTAGTGAGTGAGGAAATGGATCGTGTCATCAACGGCGATTCCGATTGTGATAGGCGCGACCAAGAGCGTGTCGGTATCAAGTGGAATTTTGAGGTAGCCCATCACGCCGAAGACGGTCAGAATCGGCATCACGTTGGGGAGTATTGCCACCATGCCCGCGCGCAGTGAAGCAAAGATGACCAGCAGGAGCAGTGAAATCACAGTCAGCGCGAGGGTGAAACTCTGGATTTGCGACCAACTGACATATTCGGTCATCCGGATCAAAAGAGCCATGTTTCCAGTCAGCCTGGCGCTGATTTCGGGATAATCCGGTTTCAACCCGGAAAATCGCCGCTCGGCGTATTCGTGAATCAGCTCGATCATTTCCGTGTATTCCCTTGAACCCGCGTTGCGCAGGTTGATGGTGATGCGTCCGAGCGCGTAGTCGTCAGTCACCAGGCGGCGGCGGTCCTTGGGGTTTGAGTTATTGAACAGAAAAAGCGTGTTGGCCATGGTCGCTGTATCTTCCGGTAGCACGTACATTTCTTTCCGGCCTTCGTTGAGCGCCCTGTATGAATCCTTGGTGACATCTACCAGCGATGAAGTCTTGGTGACCAGGTGGGCGAACTCAGTTTCCATGTATTTCTGCAAATCCTCCATCGCTCGCAGCACCCGGGGGTCTTTAAGCGCGTCTTCACGCCCTCCGTTTACCAGGATTTCAGCGTTCGCAGTGCCTCCCATGAAGCGGTCAACCAGGTCGTAGGTAACACGCAGGGGCCTGCCCTCCTTGATTATGTTGACCATGTTGGTGTCTATTTCAACTTTGGTAACGCCAAAGGCAAGGATCACCGCGAGTGTTGAAAAAACCAGTGTCATCAGCAGCGGATAACGGTGGCTCAGGGGTTCAAGCCTGAGCAGGGTCCGTTGCACAAAGTGATGCCGCTCACCCTCCTGTTTCAGCTTTTTGCTCCTTTTCCCGGAGTATGGTTGCCAGAGATCGAGCATGACCGGCAGTACGAATACGGTGAAAACGAAGGCCAGCAGTACCCCGATGCCGGAAAAGATGCCGAAATTCTGAATAGGCGCAATGGGTACGAAAAGCAGGGAAAACAACCCGATCATGGTGGTGATGCTGGTCAGCATGCAGGCGAGGGCTGTTTTGCGGAAAACCGAACGGAGGGCCTGTTCATGGGATTCTCCCCTTTCGCGAAAAAACAGGTAGCCGGAAAGAATGTGCACCGTGTCCGCCACCCCGATGGCCAGCACCAGGAATACGATGATGGTGATCATGATCGTCATCGTGACCCCGCTCCATCCGACCAGTCCGATGACCCAGAGGAGGGTGACGATCACTATCAGGATCGGCCAGACGACGGCGCTCCAGGAACGAAACAGAAGCAGAAGCGCGGCAAGTATCAATGCCAGTGAAACCACGGTGACAATGTTCATTTCCACCATGATGATGTCGTTCATGAAAGACATCAGTTCCGGAATGCCGACTGCATGAAATTCCAGGTGTCCGGTGTATTCGGGCTGTTTGAGAATGCCGTTCAGGGCCGCCATGAATTCCGCGTATTCATACATCTCCGTCGTTTCAAATTCCGGCAAACCTGCGAAGTGATCGAGTTTCTCCACCATGACCGATTCATTGCCGACATCGAATGATTCATCTTCAGAACCGAGTTCTTCAAAACCGTAGTTCCCTGAATCTAAGTCTTCGCCGTTTTTACCGTTTTCAACATCTCCCTTGACCACGGTGCCGAAGTCCGTGCGGATCAGGATGGCTCCGTATTCCGTGTTTCGGGATACATAAAGCAGCGGATATTCCTTGTGATCGAGGGCGGCTTTGCGAAGTTGCTCGCGTTCTCCGTCAGAACCGGGGAGTTTGTTGCCGATGAAGTTGCGTGCAATCAGGGCATCCTCCCCTGCTTCAATGTACGAGGCATTGAGGATGGTCTTAACGTCCGTGATGTAGTCCAGGGGGGACGGTTTGTCGGAAGGGAGATGTAAGCGGTAGTTTTGCAGCTGCTCCTGTATCTCCCCCACCAGCCGCAGAGATGTGTCTGAAAACACGTCACCATCGGCGGTTTTATAGATAATGTAGGCCACATCGTCGCTGCCGAAGATTGCGCGGAAATGGTCCATGTCCACTTTCATTGGATCGTCTTCCTGGAAAAAGACGTCCATCGTCATGTCCACCTTTACCGAACCGATGCCCGCGGAAACAATAACTGTCATCCATATAAATAACATCCAGATCCATCTTCGGTGTCTGCGCGTCCAATCCGGGACCTTTTCAAACCACAGGTTTGCATGGTTCATTTTAAAAGAAATCATTCTCTTTCTCCTGAAGATGCCCTGCTGCTGATCAGTTCGTAAAACTGCTCCAATACCGCGTCGAGTCGTTGTTTGAACTTATCCTGCGTGCCGAATACTCCCAAGAGCATCGTGCCTTCCAGTAGTGCAAGCAGGTGTTCGGTCAGCACTTCAATATCGACCGCGGACACAATTTCATTCTTTTGCATCGCGTTGCCGATGCATTCCTTCAAACCTTCCCGGAAACGCTGGTAATAAGCTTCCATCTTCAAGAAATATTCCGGATGGTTCCTTAGTGCGTGAAACACCATCAGATAACAATTCAATGTTCTCACATCTCCACCCAATTTACGCATCTCCGCGTCCATCCGCAGACTCAATTGACTTAGTGCATCGAGGACCCGGCGCAGCGGCTCTTCCGGATCAAACCGTAGTTCGAAATTGTCAAAATAGGCAAAGAAAAACCGGTCCAGTGTCTCAAGATAAAGTGCTTCCTTGCTGGGAAAATAATGGTAGAACGCTCCTTTGGTCAACTTGGATATTCTCACCAGGTCGTTCATGGAAACTTCTCGGTAACCGCGCCGGAGAAATTCGATGAAGGCTAACTGTAAAATACGGTCACGGGTTTCTTTAGGCATAAAAACCGACTGGTTGGTATGTTTTTTTAGTTTATCCTAAATTGAGCGATTCTTAAAAAAGTAACGGAACATTACGATTATATTTTCT
>CAYFLK010000009.1:54085-86241 GCA_964344035.1 uncultured Pseudomonadota bacterium | reverse complement strand
TTATCAAATTAATCAAAGAGATATGACTGATCACTTAAGGGAACTTCGGCTTAGCGGACTGCCCTGTTGATTTTCCTGGTGAGGAAGTTTCCTTTTCAAACCGGGCGATGCGCAAACCTTCCTTTTTCCCCATTTTGTATGCAATATTCCAGGCAATGCCGATGATGGCGGCAATGGCAACGATGTGGAGGCTGAGCAGCATCATAAGCGTTCAGTAGATGCAAAGGCTGACCGGAAAGGAGAGGCTGTTGCCATACGCGGATACGGGTCCGATCAGGTACATCTGGATCAGCAGAAACAGCAGAATCGCCAGCAGCGGGGAGAGGTCCACTCGGGAGCGTGGAAGGTAACGCTGAAGCGGGGTAATCAGCGGATCAGCCAGCACATGGATGATCCGTACCAGCGGATTGTTGAATGCCGGGTTGACTAAAGTCAGAAAAAACCAGATCACCAGGATGATGACAAAGAAAAAAATCAGACTTTGCATTACAATCCCGGCGCCCTGCAGCAAATGACCGCCTGTTTGCAGCAAAACACCATACCCGTCGTTGCGTCCCTGCAGCAGCAGGTCCAGTGAACGAAGCTCCGCTGGAAGCACAGCCTGCGCGAAGATCACCAGCAGCAGCGCCGCATAAGGGCTGAAATGTGCCATCATCACCGGCATCCGCTGTTCGCACCAGACCCAAAGGGGGCGGGTCAAGCGCGCAATCCATTGGACCAGCGGGTTGTAGGGATCAGCGCTGACCCATGTGAGCAGGACTGCGATGATGATCAGCCACTTGTAGAGGAAAAGGGCGAAGCACAACGCAGACGCGAAAAGTTCTATCATCGGTGTTCAGCCCTGCGCGGACTTCTTCAGTTCCCGGACCGGGGTGAAAGATTCTCCGCAGCCACACTGGTGGCCGTTGGTGAGCTGTTCAAAGACGAATCCCTGTTCAACCAGGTTTTTGTCGGAAAAATCAATCCGTACCGACCCGAGGATGTCGGTCAGACATTCTTTTTCGACAACAACTGAAACCCCGTTGCTTTGCACGGTAAGGTCTTCGGGTTTGATGTCTTCCGGACCGTTCCATTCGAGTTCATATTTCCATCCCGAACACCCACCGGGTTTTGCGCCGATGCGCAGATAGGATTCGTCCAGCATTTTTTCTTCCGCGGCGCAGGCTTCCTTGAAGACCTGAGCCGCCCGTTCGGTGAGCATTACCTGGGGCAGGATTTCCTGCATTTCCGTTGTCATGTGTTGATTTTGTTTAGGTGTCATCCATGAGTTAATTTTCGGCCTTGTAACGCGGGATAGAAGGGTCGACATTTAACGACCAGCCTTCTATTCCATCGGTGACATTATATACATGCTGAAATCCCTGTGCAGTGAAATACTGTGCGGCTTGACGACTGCGGATGCCGACATGACAGATGAACATCAGCGGTGTTTCCGGGGACCAAGTATCCAGTATTTCCTGGGCCAGATGGTTGTCCAATAGCCGTGAATTGTCGATGCATGCATGTGCCCGCTCTTCGGGGGTACGTACGTCCAGCAGTTGAATGGATTTGTTGTTCTTCAGCAGGGGCGCGCCGTCGGCAGCGGTGATTTCCTGCACTTCCGCGGGTGGAACTGGAGGAGTGAATTCACGATCAGGAAACGCATCCTTAAGAAGACCCGCCATCTCTCCGTTTTCGGAAAGCTCTTCAACGATGTCGCAGCCTCCTACAAATTCCTGGTTTACATAAAGCTGGGGGATAGTGGGCCATTCGGAAAAATCCTTGATTCCCTGCCTGATTGATTCATCGGCAAGAACATTGAACGACTGAAAGGGTACATTCCATGAATTCAGCACCTGTACCACCCGGTATGAGAACCCGCACTGCGGGGATTCAGGGGTGCCCTTCATGAATAGAAAAACCGGGTTTTCTCTGATCAAGCCCTGGATGCGAACACTCGGATCTGCATCCTGAATCCCTTGGGCATCAACATTAGGGGATACTACTTTAAATTTCATAAGATATTCCTGAATAATAAGGAAGGTTTGTCCAGGAAAATATGTTTAAAACCCTGGAATCCGCACCAAATTAGTCCTGTTTGAAATCGGGTTATTGCTAAATGTGTTAATTTTACGAAATGAAGGAAAGGAAGTCAATAGGGCCCGGAAGTGAAGACAAGCGGGTGATTAGGGAAATTCTGCAGGATGTATTTTTCCAGACGTCTGGCAGAGACTGGGACCTGGGTTTTAAGTTCGGGAGCAAACAGGGAAACCCGGAACTCTTCCAGAAGCCAGCGGAATTCAGCCAAGGCTGAGCGTTCCCCCGCGTTCAGTTTAACTTCCTCCAACTGTTGGAATACATTCAGCCATGGACGCAGGTTCATAAATTTTTCCGCATCTTTTTCCGGGTTGACCTGCAAACGTTCTGCGCGGACCCGGACCGCCCGCAGATATCGTTTCAAGTTGGCCCATCTCACAAACGGGTTTATTCTGGGGAACCTCCGCGGAAGGAGTTGGTCAAGATGGGAATGCATCATATCCAGGGAATGAACAGGCCGTTCCGCAGCCAGTTTAACCAGAAAAATACGTGTTTCATGAAAGGAGTCTAGCAATGATTCAAAGGCGGGCAAATACTGTGTGGAAAGCGTGCCGAGCTTTTTTTGGGCCTCCTGGATGCGTGCCTCGAATTCTACACGTTCCTCAATCCAAGGACCATCGAATAGGAACCCGTAAAGGTTTTCGCGCAGATCTGATTTTAATTCAGAGAGCGAACCAAACGGAGCGTATTTTTGATGCAGGTTCCGCAAATCGGACAACTCGTGTTCCATCCATGCGAGCTCTGCGCCGACTCCCAGGGATAGCAGGTATCTGAGCGCCGGAAGGGTGTTTTGTTCGGCTTCTTCCGGGGAAGCAAAAAGATGCCGGCGTATCCTGTCTTCCTTTTGTTCCAGTCCAGGATAACCATGCAAAGCATAACCACCGGGGTTATCAACAGAAATGCGTCTTGGGAGTTCGAAGTTCCAGTTCGTGATGTAGTCAAGGGCCCAGGTTCGTTCCGCGTCACGCCATGCCTTGGATTCGTTCCCCTTCGGTTTTTCGATGGGTTTGTTGTGCAGTTCGGCAAGTCGCAGAAGCAGCAGTTCGGATGTATTTCTGCCTGCGCAAAGTACCATGCCGTCATTGGTAAGGAGTTCAATGCGTGGCTGCAGGTATTCCGGAATGCGAACCCAGTTCCAGTCTTCCTGATTTACCCGTACCCGGAAATGCCGGAAAATCAAATCTCCCAATACGTCCGTGAACCCGAATCCGGGTTGCGTCGAATGGCTGTGAGGGCTTTCCAAGTAAGCCGACTCGAAACATTCCGGAGGCAGGCGCAAATGGTCTTTCAGTGTTTGCGCGGTTTCAGCGAGTGGGAGCAGTTGTCTGCGCAATGCCTTAGGCAGTGTCTTGAGCAGATAAAAAACGCGCTCCTCCCAGCAACCGGGTACCTGCCAGTCGCAAATGTGTGGATGGAGATGCGGAGCAACCGCGTCATGCACACGCAAGGTAACGCCGTCATTTTCCGCGCCGGGAGAAAATACGTATTTAATAGCAAGGAGTTGACCATGACATTCCCAGTGATCCGGAAAATCTTTTTCATTCGGTTCCGGGTCGCCTGACATACTCGGGAAATCAGAAGCACTCATGAACAGAATATCACTGTTACCTGAAGACCGTTGCTTTTTCAACACCCGGTTCAGGTCGTGTATTGACCCGACGTTGCGCAAGTGTTTCCGGTAAAAAGTTTCCTGGTCGGCTTCCAGGTCATGCAGCCTGTTGCGTCGCAGTTTCTCATCCTGTTCAAGATACTTCCGTTTCAAGTTCCGGTTGCCGCGGAAAAACGGGAGACGCGAGTTCAGCCTTTCCGCGACCAGCGCTTCCTGGATGAAGACGAGAGTCGCCTCCGTGGGATTGACACGTATAAATGGCACCCTCCGCCTGGAAACGATGGTCAGACCATGAAGGGTGACGTTTTCATGAACCTGCACGATCCCGGTTTCTGGATCAAAATATGGATCGGCATAGGTTTTTTTGCAGAGACGTCCCCCCAGGGGTTCTAGCCATTCGACTTCAATGTTAGCGGCTTTACGCGCGTATAGCCGGGAGGTTTCCACCTGTTCTCCGGCCAGCACCCAGGATTGCGATTTTTTGAAAAGAGTGGACCCAGGGAAGATATGAACTTCTTTGCCGCCTGCTGTGCGGTAACGGTTTTTTTCTTTTTTCCGGGCGATGCAGTTTAGCAGTCCGGACAGGATTGACCGGTGGATTGTGCCGTAATCCGCGGGTTTTTCGTTTAACTCAAGCAGCCGCGATTCCTTTAGATTCGAGACCAGCTGCCGATGGATGTCCCGCCACTCCCTCAAGCGCACGAATGAGAGGAAATGACGCTTGCAGAACTTGCGCATTTTGTTTTCACTCCCCAGCATCTCCCATTCGTCATGGTAAGCATTCCAGATATTCAGCAGAGTGAGGAAATCAGAATCGGGATGGACAAACGCATGGTGCATCTGCCGCGCTTTTTCTTTTTCCTCCAGGGGGAATTCCCGGGGGTCCTGAATTGAAAGTCCGGAGGCGATCACCAGCACCTCGCGCAAAGCCGTTTCCTCGCGGGCGGCAATCAGCATCCTCGCGGTTTGTGGTTCAATGGGCAGACGGGCCAGTTGTTTGCCGAGCAATGTCAGCCGGAAATGTTCATCAGCTGCACCCAGTTCCTCAAGCAGCCGGAACCCCTCACGAATTACAGCGGGAGAGGGTGGATCAAGAAACGGAAAAGATGCAATGCGCTCCACTCCCGGGCTGTGGGACTCGCCCAGTCCGAGCATCAGCATTTGCAGGATCACCCCGGCAAGGTTCGAGCGCAGGATTTCCGGTTCCGCGTATTCCCTCATCTGCGCGAAAGTGTCCTCGGAAAAAAGCCTGATGCAGATGCCGGATTGAACACGTCCCGCTCGCCCAGCACGCTGCAGTGCATTGCTGCGTGCGATTCGTTCTACGGGCAGGCGCTGTACGCGCGTGCGGGGCTGGTAACGGCTGATCCTTGCAAGCCCTGAATCGACAACATAACGTATCCCGGGAATAGTGAGCGAGGTTTCGGCGATGTTTGTTGATATTACAACTTTGCGCTGTTGGCTGTCCCGGAAGATGCGGTTTTGTTCACGCGCCGTCAGGCGTCCGTACAATGGCATGATTGCATGGTTTTTTTTGTACGGAGTCAAACGGTCGAGAACCTCACGAATTTCCTGTTCTCCCGGTAGGAATGCGAGTACGTCGCCTTCCCGGGTGGAATCGAGTATTTCCCTCACGGAGTCGCTGACCGAGTCTATGATTGTGTAGTCTCCGGATTCTTCTTTTTCGTCTTCCAGCGGGCGGTAAAGGATTTCCACCGGGTAAGTGCGTCCGTAAACTTCGATCACCGGAGCATCATAGAACGCTCTGGAAAAATGCTCTGTGTTGATGCTGGCAGAGGTGATGAGCAACCTCAATTCAGGACGTTTCGGCAGCAGCTGCTTGAGATAACCGAGCAGGAAATCGATGTTCAGCGACCGTTCATGCGCCTCGTCCAGGATTATTGCGTCATATTGATTCAAAAACCGGTCACTTTGAGTTTCCGCCAGGAGCATCCCGTCGGTAAGAAACTGAATCAGTGTCTGCTCTGAATGCTTTTCCGAGAACCGGATGCGGTAACCCACCTGGTTTCCGACTTCAGTGTGCAATTCCTCTGCGACCTGCCGTGCGATGGAGGTTGCCGCCACCCGTCTGGGCTGTGTGCAGGCGATGCGGCCTTTGCGGCCCAATCCCGCTTCGAGACAAAATTTTGGCAGCTGCGTGGTTTTACCCGACCCGGTTTCTCCCGCGACAATGATCACCTGGTGCTGACAAAGGGCTTTTACAATTGCGTCCCGATGTTCAGTAATAGGGAGGGAAGGTGGGAAGTTCAGAAAGGGATTAAGTGATTTCCGCCGGCTAAGCAGTTTAGCCGATTGCTGGGCCTGTTCAAGCAAGCTCAGAAAGTCCAATTCCAGTCGTTCCTTGTTAGTGCTGCGTTGATCGGGTTTATGGACCACCTGTTTCAGTTTCCGGAAACGGGTATGCAAACGGAACCTGTCCCGGAGCATTGTGCGCCCGATTTCTTTTTCCAGTGAATGCAGGTCTGCCGGAGAAAACATCGGGTTGGTAGGCGAATCCGGGCCGTCACTTTGCTCTTCATGACGGTTTCCGGTGGTGTGAATTGGGTGTGAAATGGCTTGTTCATGCTCCCCGTGCTCCCTGCCTGCTTTTCCTACAAAACAGAAAACCCTGCAATTCGCATTTCCAGCGCAACGTCACATGATTCCGGAACAGCCGCTTGAAATTCTGAAAATATCGGTTTAGGTTGGTCCGTGAAACTAACTCAGAAACTGCCAGCTCTACCGGAGCAGAGAGGCAAAGAAAACCATGGAGGAATACGTGAACACGCCAAAAGAATCCACACGGGACCAGCAGGTTCGGGAGGGGTCACCCGCTGAAGAAAAACCTGCTGTAAAACCTTCATTGTGGAACCGGGTGCTAAGAACTCCCATTTACTTCCTGCGTTCCTTGATGAAGGGGGTCCGCGCCGTTTTCCTGGCTGGTTTCAAAATGGTCGGGGTCTTCGTCAGCTTCATCTTCTTCTTGTGCAAACTCTGGTTCGGTCTGCTGATGTCAATCATGTTTCTTTTTTTCCTGGCCTTCATTTACATTTTTTTTATCCGCTGATTTTCATGGACCACACCGATTACAACCCCTGTGTTTCCGTATCCGATGAATGTGCTAAGCACACTGAATTGCTGTATCGGGTATTCAGGAACAATGTGGAACGGTTTTATTCCCCGATGATTTTGATCAGCACCCGCTTCCTTCTTCTGCCGTCGAATTCTCCGTAGAAAATCTGCTCCCACGGTCCGAAATGCAGGCGCCCTCCGGTAACCGCAACCACCACCTCTCGTCCCATCACCTGTCGTTTGTGGTGAGCGTCTCCGTTATCTTCTCCAGTCAGGTTGTGTCGGTAGCGGCTTAGAGGTTCATGGGGTGCAAGCTCCTCGAGCCATTTTTTGTAATCGCTGTGGAGCCCTGGTTCATCATCGTTTATGAACACCGAAGCGGTGATGTGCATCGCATTCACCAGGCAAAGTCCTTCGCGGATTCCGCTTTCAGCAAGTGCCTGTTCCACATCGCCGGTGATGTTGACGAAACCCATTCTCTCTGGAACATTCATCCAGAGTTCCTTGTCAAATGATTTCATAATCAAAATATTTCAGGTTGAAGAAATTCCGGTTTGATTTTCATTCCAGCATTTCCGGCAGGGAAAGGCAAAAGATAATCAAGATGCCGTTTTCACCTTGGCAGCATGCGAGCAATTGAATGCTATGTCAGCCAAAACTTGAATCTGACGGCATCAGGAGTAAGATAGAGAAAGCCTTGAGGATGGAATATATTTTCACTGGTACCCGCGGTTTCTCCGGCAGCATACCCGGTAAAAGGCGGGAACAAACTTCCTTGTATCACGGCGCACTTCATCTACATGCGCAACCGTTCTCAGCACCCGTAGCTCAGCTGGATAGAGCGATGGATTCCGGTTCCATAGGCCGGGGGTTCGAATCCCTCCGGGTGCACCATCAGTTGTTTCCGCACAAAGCACCAAACTAAGAGAAACATAGAACGGCAGTTTGCCATAGTTTTATACATTTCGTGCATGATAAAGGTGCTTTCCCAAGCACAAAGGATTCTGCTGAGAAAAGCTAACGCAGAACAAACGGGTTCGGCATTTCTTCAGATGTTGAAATCCAGACCGATTTTGTCTGCATGTATTCTCTGATAGCGTCCTGCCCGTTTTCCCTTCCCAGTCCGGATTGTTTATAGCCTCCGAAGGGGGCCATGTAACTGATTGCGCGGTACATGTTCACCCACACAGTGCCCGTATGTAGCCTCTTCGGGATTTCCAGTGCACGCTTTATGCTGCTGGTCCAGATGCCTGCTGCGAGTCCGTAAACGACATCGTTTCCAATCGACACCGCCTCGTCTTCGTCCTTGAATGGCATCACCGAAAGCACCGGGCCGAAAACCTCTTCCTGTGCAATCCGCATACGGTTATGCACCCCGGTGTAAATAGTCGGTTCGACGAACCATCCTTCACCGCACTCCGGACGCTCCGCTCTGTGACCGCCGAGAACACATGCGGCGCCTTCTTCACGCGCAACATCGAGGTAGCCCAGCACCTTTTCAAATTGCGGTTTGGTTGTGATCGGTCCGACCTGCGTCTCCTGTGACATCGGGTCTCCCATTTTGGCGGTTTTCGCAAAAGCCGTCAGCCTCTCAATGAATTCGTCATGTATTGATTCCTGCACAAGCAGCCGGGAACCGGCGATGCAGGTTTGCCCGGATGCGGCGAATATGCCGGAGATGGCGCCCTTGACCGCGTTTTCGAGATTGGCGTCTTCAAAAACGATGTTCGGCGATTTCCCGCCCAGTTCAAGGCTCACCCGCTTCAGCGATTCCGCGGCGCGGCTGTAGACATGGCGTCCACTGGTGGAGCCTCCGGTAAAAGCCACCTTGGTCACCAGGGGGTGGGTGATCAGTGCTTCACCTGCCTCGTTGCCAAATCCCGTAACCACATTGATTACTCCCTTCGGAAATCCGGCTTTTTCCACCAGTTTTACAAATTCAAGCGTTGATGCGGAGGTGTACTCCGACGGTTTTATGATTACCGTGTTTCCTGCTGCCAAGGCAGGCGCGATCTTGAAACCTGTAAGCAGCAGTGGTGAATTCCACGGGACGATGGCCACACACACGCCCAGCGGCTCATGTCTGGTGAACGTGAAGGTTTCCGCCTTTTCAATAGGCAGCACCGAACCTTCAATCTTGTCCGCAAGCCCGCCGAAGTAATAGTACCATTGAGGTGTGTAACGCAGCTGCATCAGCATTTCCGCGTACAGCTTCCCGTTATCCAGCACCTCAGTTCGTGCAAGATGTTCCGCGTTTGCTGCAATCAGGTCCCCGAGTTTCCGCAGCAGTTCACCCCTCGCAGTGGCTGTGAGGCTGCGCCATTCCGGATTGTGAAACGCCTGATATGCAGTCTCCACCGCATGGTTAGCATCCTCCGCGCCGCCTCGGGCAACCAGCGTCCATGGTTTGCCGGTATAAGGATTGTGGGATTCGAAATAATCCCCGTTTGCAGGGGCCTGCCACTCACCGCCGATATACATTTTTATCTTATTCATCTCAGACCTCTTGTGCATCCTGTTTAAGTTTCAGTTTATGGGTTTAATGTAAACCCAAGTGGTGATGCGAAGTTTCACTACAGAAATCCTATATTTCCTCTTGCGAACCATGCATGAATATTTCAGCGCCAGTATTTCTTTCTTTTCAGTATGTGCCAGCTTCCAATGTGGTGCTAATTCTGTACTACAGCGCAGTCAAAATGCCAAAGTATAATATTGAGGAACCTTTTGTTCAGCAGTTTGTTCGGTATACGTTTCGTAGGTTGTTGTAGGGAGTGCGTTCAGCTTTTGAAGGAGAGTCTTGACAAGCTGAATCAGCAACAAACCGGTTGCATCTGCAGATCCCCGGAATTACCCTCACCCACTGCACGCGGCTCCTCCTCTCCCCATGGGAGAGAGGTTGGGGTGAGGGCGTACCCAGTTGAATTCGGTAGGGGCAAAGCCACAAGTAGCGCCTCAAACCAAGGTTCCCCACTGGCTTGTATTCAGGTGGAGAGAATGATAAGCTTATTTCCAGCAGAAAATGCCAAGTCTGTCTTTTCGTACTGGAAGCGAAAGCACATACCCCTCAATTGAAGACACCAAATGCAAACTCTGGAAGAAATTGAAAAGGCGGTCACAAGACTGCCCAAGTCGGACTTGAGGGATTTTCGGGATTGGTTCGATCAATACGATCAAAATGCCTGGGATAAGCAGTTTGAGGAGGATGCTGACTCCGGAAAGCTGGATTCCTTGGCTGATCAGGCCATTTCCGAGTTCAAAGCAGGACAATGCAAGGAGATGTAAAGCACTTTGCTTCCCCTTCCTTCTGGAAAAGCTACAAGCAACTTACCCCAGCCCACCAGAAACTTGCCGACAAATACTTTCAACTCCTAAAGTCCGATCCCCGTCATCCTTCATTGCACCTCAAAAAAGTAGGGCGCTTCTGGTCGGCTAGAGTCGGCAAGAAGCATCGGACTGTGGCGGTGGAAACCGAAGCAGGACTGATCTGGTTCTGGATCGGTACTCATCGGGAGTACGACAAGTTGATCCGATAGCTTGTGGACTATGAAAAATACTACTTGACGTAGAATATCTGTAGGGAATCGTACGCGAAGGCCAACAACGCTGTTGTTCAGAAGTAGGACACATCAAGCAGAGCACATGCGTCTTGTTGGGACCACTGAACCGGGCAAAGCGCATTACCCTGCCGGCGGCACTGGCAGTGATCATGGTTGGAATGGGCTTTCTTGTTTACATTTCCACCTATTCCAGGTGGACCGTGCTCAGTTCAGGCTGGACCCGCATGAAGCAGAAAAGATTCTTTCCGAGCTTCATAATCGCCAAATTCACGCACTCATGGAACCGGGCGGATCGGTCATCATGGTGGAACAATCTATGTTTGAAGAAGCAGGGATGTTGCTGGGAAAGGAAAATGACTGAAGATCAAATTAAACAGGACTGGAACTCGAGGGGTTACAGTTTCGGTATTTTCACAGATCCCCCAGGGCAGGTATGGGCGGACTTTGTCCACAGCACTGATGAACTGCTGATGCTTGTACGGGGAGAGATCGAGGTTGAGTTCGGAGGCATGGTTGTCAGGCCTGAAATCGGGGAGGAGGTGTTTATTCCCGCAAGGGCGATGCATACCGTGAGGAATACCGGGAGGTCCACCAATGTCTGGTTTTAGGTTACAAAAACCAGTAAATTCTGTCGTCATCCTGAGTACGTCCAACCCATGAGGTCAAGTGAACGAATCAGGAATAAATCTAGCTTACGGGAGGATTGGCGTGGCGGAGGAGGGTCTTCGGCACTTCTCCGTAGCTGAATGTAAGTGACCACGACTGCCGCTCCTCTTCCAGTTCTTCAATAAAAGCCGGTTCAAACCGTGTTTTTTCCTGGACATGAATTTTGACCTCTGTGCCTTCTTCTGTATGGAAGAGGAAGTGCACCGGTTTTTCTCCGGGGTATTTCTGCATCAGATTTCTCAGCAGGCGGAGCTTTTCCGGTTCCAACTCGTTTGACGCGATTTCTATAGTCATGGAATGTGCCTGCTGCAGACGCACTTCTGAAAGAGCTTGGACAGAATCGACCATCAGGCTGACACTTTCATCACGCAAGTTAATCCTTCCTGTAATCAACAGTGGGTCGTCGCCGTCAAGAAATTCCGCGGCCTCCGCATAAACTTTCGCAAAGACGGGGAACTCCAGAGTGCCACGGAGGTCTTCGATGACGATGATCGCGAATTTTTCAGAATTGCGGTTTAGCCTCACAGTTTTGCTGACCACAATCCCGGCCACGGAAACAGCTTCCTGTTCAGCATATTTGCCTGCCTGTGCGTCGCACGCAGACAGGCCTTCCTGCAGTTCACTGGTGCTGACAGCCAGCTGTTTCACCTCGGAGGCATAACGGTCAAGCGGATGTCCCGACACATAAAACCCTAGTGACTCCTTTTCCTGCTTTAGCCGGTGGTGGTGACGCCAGTCCCTGATTTCCGGAAACCGCAGCACTGTTTCGGTGGCCTTTGCGTCTTCTTCTGCCATCAGTTCAAACAAGGTCTGCTGGCCTGTGCTTTCTGAACGCTGATGTTCCTGTGCCAGGTGCAGCGCTTCTTCCAGCACTGCGTCCAGACGCGCCCGGTTTGATTCAATCGAATCAAAGGCGCCGCAATGGACGAGGGTTTCCAGCATCCGTTTGTTCATACGGTTGAGGTCCACTGCTTTGAGGAATTCAAGGAAGTCCTTGAGCTGCCCGTGTTGCTTCCGCACTTCCAGGATTGAATCTACCGCGTTGCCGCCGACGTTCTTGACCGCGCTCAGTCCAAAACGAACTGCTTCCACCCGCGCTTCCCGGTTAAGCCATTCGCGAAGGTTCGAGGGACTGATCTCTTTGCCATCGTTCAGGTTTTCGCGAAGAGAAAGTTTGAGGAAGTCCATTATATCCTCTGGGGCATGTTCCATCAGCGCCTTCAGCAAATCATCCACGGAGTCGTATTTCTCGCCCGTAAAATTTTGGAACAAATGCTTGAGTGGAGCCGCCGATGTTTCCGGAAGACCGTTATTCCCTGCAAAAGGGCTGCCCGGAAAGCCCGGGTCAAGGTGTGCGATAGTGCGGGATGTGATCCGGCAGGCGATCGGGGAAACACTGAAGCTTTTCAGGCTGAGGTTGACGTCCGGAGGGAGTACGGAAACCCCCATTTCCTTGCAGTCTCCAATATAGGAAACGACTTTATCCGGGTTCTGGCTTGCCCCGTTGAGCAGTGCGGCCATGAATTGCACGGGGTAGTGGGCCTTGAGGTAAGCTGTCTGGCAGGAAATCATTCCGTAAGCCACCGTGTGGGACTTGTTGAATCCATAACCTGAAAAATAATCGATCAGGTCAAATATATCGTTTGCCTTACCTCCGGCGTCTTTTCCCCGGCAGCCTTCAACGTACTCGGGATTGTTCAGACAGCCCTGCACAAACCGTTCACGCTGTTCAGCAAGGACTGTGGGGTCCTTCTTGCCGATCGCCCTTCGCAGCAGGTCCGCCTGCCCGAGCGAAAACCCTGCAAGCACCTGTACCGCCTGCATAATCTGCTCCTGGTATACCATCACCCCGTATGTCTCTTTCAAAATCGGTCCCAGCAGGGGATGCGGATAAACAACCTGTTTTCGCCCGTGTTTGCACTGCACGAAGTCTTCAACCATTCCGGAGCCGAGAGGACCTGGGCGATAGAGCGCCAGGATTGCTACGATGTCTTCGAAGCTGGAAGGTTTCATTTCCGCGACCAATCGTTTCATTCCCGAGGATTCCAGCTGGAACACTCCGGCAGTGTCTGCGTTGGCCAGCATGTTAAAAGTGAGCCGATCATTCATTGGGATGCGGGTGATGTCAACCCGTGCCTCGGGTGGGCGGTCACGGTTTACCAGCTCAAGAGTGTCGTCTATGGTTGAGAGGTTCTGCAGCCCGAGGAAGTCGAATTTCACCGCACCCTGGTCCTCGGCGTATTTCATTGGATACATTGACTGCAATGCGCCTTCTCGCCCGGTACATACCGGCATCACCTCGCGGATGTCCTGGTTCATTATGATCACCCCTGCCGCGTGGGTCCCAAGGTGAGTGCTCAGTCCTTCCAGTTTTCGGCTTAAATCCAACAGTCGACGTTCCTGTTCCGATCCTTCGGAGGCCATGCGCGCCAGGCCGGGCTCCTTGTGGATCGCCTCATCGAGCGCGATGTTCAGCTCATTTGGCACAAGTTTCGCGATTTTGTCTGCTTCGCTGTAGGTAAAGTCCAGCACCCGCGCCACCCCCCGCACTGCCGCCTTGGCCTTGAGCGTGCCGAAGGTGGAAATCTGGCAAACGTTCTGTTCACCGTAACGGCGGCGCACGTACTCAATCACCCTGTCACGACCATATACGTCAAAATCGATGTCGAAATCCGGGAGGCTGATGCGGTCGGGATTGAGGAACCGTTCAAACAGCAGACCGTAACGGATGGGGTCGATGTCGGTGATGCGCAGGGCGTATGCTGTCAGCGAACCAGCCCCTGAGCCCCTGCCGGGGCCGACTGAAACACCATGGTCCTTGGCCCAGTTGATGAAGTCCGCGACAATCAGAAAATAGCCTGGAAAATCCATCTGGATGATGACATCGAGTTCGAATGTAAGCCTTGCATCGTAAGTTGCGCGAAAATCCTCGAATGATGATTCCGGGGAGTAGAGTTCAAAAAGCGGTCCGAGCCTTCTTTCTAAACCTTCATTAGCCTGTTTCCGCAGCCATGATTCAAGGCTGTGTTCCGGAGGCGCTTCGAAATTGGGAAGGAAAACCTTTGCGTTTTCCAGTGCCAGTTCACACTGTTCGGCTATCCGTCCAGTGTTTTCCATCACCTCGGGGGAAAATTCCGCAAACACTTCGCGCATTTCTTCTTCTGTTTTGAGGCTGAACGCATTGCTCTTCATCCCCGGTACCCCGTCGTCGGTTACCCGGTACTGTTGTCCCATCAGCCAGAGGATATGCTGTGCTTCGGCTTCTTCAGGCATGATGTAGAAGCAGTTGTTGGAGGCCAGCAGGGGGATGTCCAGTTCCTGCCCGAGTTCGACGAGTTGATGGTTCAAGGCGTGCCGGCTTTCAAGGCCTGTGTTCTGCAGTTCAAAGTAAAAACGTCCAGAAAATACTTCTTTGTACCAGGATGCCAAGCGTCGCGCGTCTTCGATGCGTCCGTTTAACAGGGGTTGGCTGATTTCCCCGTCAAGCCCGCCGCTGAAGGCGATCAGTCCCTCATGAAACTGTTCAAAAAGATTATGCTCTATACTGGCCATCCCCTGTTGTTTCCCTTCCGTAAAAGCAAGACTCGCCAGCATCGAAAGGTTTTGATAGCCTTGACGGTTGAGGCAGAGCAGCTGGGTCTGCGCCATGCGTCGTCCGTTGCGGATTCCCGCAGACTGAAGCGTGGTCCCGGAGATAAACGCACCCATGCCGATCAGCGGTTTCAGCCCGGCATCCTTGAGGGTGTGATAGAATTCCGGCACTCCGAACATGTTCCCGTGATCGGTTATCGCGCATGCACTGAAACCTCTTTCATGCAGTGCTTTGGTCAGCGCCGGAATGCGGATTGCTCCTTCAAGCAGGGAATATTGGGTGTGTAGGTGGAGGTGGGTGTACATCTCGGTGTTTGGTGAGGCCGCTATAGTATAATTTAAACAATGTAGTTTCCAATCCCCGTAATTTTTCTTCAAGGGTATTTTTTGTCTTGTTCGCAGGCGGCCCATGACGCCCCAGGATTGTGTAAGGAGATCAGCATGTTGCATGAAAGTCATTTTTCATGTCCCGGGGGCGCTGCTGATTCATTGAGGATTTAATCAACCTTGCAATCCTTGACAAACTGGAGTATTGAATGAGAGAAAAAAAGGAAGGGGGGATTCACGGAATTTTGCCGCAAGCACGAAGATGGAAACCGGATTCTACACCAACCCGATCTACCTTGAGCACGACACGGGCGCCCACCCGGAAAACGCTGCACGTCTGCAGGCGATCCTTGCCCTGCTGAAAAAAGAGGACCTGCTGAAGCAATTTCAGGTACGTTCCGGAAGACAGGCAGGCAGGGAGGAAGTCCTGATGCTGCATTCCCCGGAACTGGTTTCTGAAGTAGAATCAGCTTCCGAAAGCGGCGCGAGAGCGCTTCACACTCCGGATTGCATCGTTTCCCAGGGGACTTTCCAGGCGGCGATGCACGCGGTGGGCACTGTGCTTGATGCGACCCTGGAAGTTGCGGAAAGGCGGCTGGACAATGCTTTCTGTGCTCTCCGGCCTCCCGGTCACCATGCCGAACGCGCGCAGGCAATGGGATTCTGTTTTTTCAACAACATTGCCCTTGCAGCGGAATTCCTGTGCACGCGAATGGGCCACAACCGTGTGCTGATTTTCGATTTCGACGTGCACCATGGAAACGGTACCCAGCACCTGTTTGAAGAACGGGACGACGTCTTTTACATCAGCATCCACCAGGACCCGCGTACATGTTACCCCGGGAGCGGTTTTCCCGGTGAAAAGGGGAAGGGCGCCGGCACAGGGTTTACGCTGAATGTCCCGGTTCCGGCATACACTGAGGATACAGCGTATCTGGACCTGTTTACTCAGCAGGTGCTGCCGAAAATGTACGAATACAAACCGGATTTTGTCCTCGTCTCCGCTGGTTTTGACGCACACCAGGCAGACCCCCTGGCATCGTTGAATATCACGGGGACTGCTTTTCAAACCATGATAACTGAACTGAAACGGCTGGCGGAGGTTTGCGCGGGAGGTCGCATCCTCAGTCTGCTGGAAGGAGGGTATGATCTAGATGCCCTTTCAGCCTGTGTAAAAAAGCACCTGTTGGTGCTCAAGTCGAACGGCTGAGTTCCTGGTTCAACCCTTGATCCCCCCGGACATGTCGGTCCCCGCTTCCGGGACCTTGAACTCCCCGCTGTAGAGGAAGTAGGGAATCCCGCCCAGCAAAAAAACACAGAGTTGGACTATGATGAACAGGTTGAAGATGTCCGCTCCTCCGGCATGTCCGGCAAGTTGGTACAAAGATTCGAACGCGGCGTGACCGATGCCGATCCCGCCGGGCGCCACCGGAATGGCGATTGTGATCAACCCGATCGGCATCAGGAAAAACTGGGTCGCGAGGGCCATCTCCCGAACTCCCATCAGGTGGGTGAGCTGGAAAAAAATCAGGCCGATCAGCGTGTGAATGCCGATTGCAAGCAGGAGTGTGTAAACCAGGGTGGTTTTTTGATGCTGGTAGCTTTTGAAGGCGCTGTATACTTTAAGGGTGAACTTTCTGGCGGGAAGCCGGGATAGAACACGGATGAACGGGTCACGACCTTTTTTGAACGGATACAGGGCGATGACGTAAAAAAACACAGTTCCAGCAAACAGGGCCGTGATGGACAAAGCCAGTGAATGCAGCGGGGGCTGGGACCAGATGAAAGGAAGGTTGAACATCAATGCGACAAAGGCCATCACTATTAACCCGAAAAGCCCTACAAAACGGTCGATCAGCAGGGTCATGAAAGCCCGGGTCCTGCTTTCCTCCCTTTGCGAGCGGATGACGTAATATCCCTTGACCACATCCCCTGTCACCGCGCCGGGAAGGGTGGTGTTGAAGAAGTTGCCGATCCAGGTCAGCACAAAAGTACGTCGCGGTTCGACCCTCAGGCCTATGGCCCGTAAAAGCAGCCACCAGCGGAATGCGGCCATCGGAACCACCAGCAGGATCAGGGTCGCCAACATCAGCATCAGCACTCCCGGGGATTCACCAAGTAAAAGCAGTCGGCTGAAGTTCAAACGTCCGCTTTGGATGAGATAATAGAGAATCCCTCCCACCTGAGTCATTTTCATTAATGTAATGATCCAGCGTTTCATCGGGTCATAAACACCATTGTAAGTCCATTGATTATCATCAGCATCACAAAACTCATTTTCAGAATTTTCCCCAAAACCGGGCACGCATGACAGTATCCCAAAATCCACAGAAATGAAAAGTTGATACAAAACAGCCCGATGAACCAACTCCCTGAAAATGCCGTCAGCACACCTGCATACCAGACGCCGTGACTCAATTCCACCAAAAGACTTCGGGCTCCATATCCTGCCCCGCATTTCCGGCATCGTCCCCCTGTTTTCAGGAAGGAAAAGACAGGGATCAGCTCCCGCCAATTCAGCAGATCGCCGCATGCAAAGCAGAATGAACGAGCCGGTCTCCACGGGGCAAGCGTGCCGTTCCGGATATGCTTCTTCAAAATGTCCGCCAGTTCCGGGGCCTTCAAAGCTTTTTCGCGATCTCGGTCATTGGCAAATCGCAGTGGCAGACGGTCTATGCAGACATTGATAAAACTGCCCATCGTCAGCCCGAGCAGGAATCCGAAAAACAAATGATGCTCCATGCTGAATATCTCCCAGGCTTCTACCCTGGTTGAAGAATTTCTGTGCGGATAAAGACTCAGAAGTGAAGTGTGCCTTCATATAACACAAATTGTTGATCGATTTGCCGGCTAAAAACTGAAATGTTCATGACACTATGCGTTTTTTGCAGGACTTTTTGCATTTTCGCTCTTTTTTGCTTGCCATACAATATAAATCACTGTAGTGATATATAGTGATTTATTTTTGAGTATTAAATAGAGAGGGTAGTTTATGGAGCAAGTGGCACAGATTTTAAGGTTGGTGGGAGATGAAACGCGTCTGCGCATACTTGTACTGGTTTCAGAGACCGCACTGAACGTCAGTGAATTAACTTCCATACTGGGGATGGCACAATCCGGTGTGTCGCGTCACCTGGGACATTTACGCAAGCTCGGTCTTTTGCAGGAGCACAAGCAGGGAGTGTGGACGTATTACCAGCTTTCAGGCAAGGAATCGCTTCCAGGGGAACTGCAGTTATTGTGGGAATACCTACAGGAACAGTTCTCCGCATTCAGTGATCCTTACAATGACCGGGTTCGCCTGCAGGAAATACTGCGGCAGCGGGAAGTGGGTGGTCCAGGTTTGAACGAACGACTGCTTGAACCGGGGCAGACATGGTATGCCTGGTCCCGTTTGCTGGGCATGTTTCTCACGCGCTATCCGGATCATCCGCGAGATGGGTTTGGGAATAAAGAAGCGGAATTATCGGTAATTGATCTTGGTTGCGGCGATGGGTCTCTGACTCTGGAAATGGCGCGTTTTGCCAGGCACGTAATCGGGGTTGATTTCAACCCGGAAGTCCTTGCCGCTGCCAGGCAGCGGATGGACCGGCTCAACCTGCAACACATTGCGCTGCTGGCAGAAGATGTCAGCAGTCTGCCCCTGGATTCCAACACGCTGGATGCCGCGTTTTTTTCGCAGTCGCTGCATCACCTTGCCGATCCCCAGAGGGGGTTCGCTGAAGCAGTCCGTCTGCTGAGAACAGGTGGCGCCGTGCTTGCGATGGAACTTGCCGCACACAATGAAAAATGGGTGCTGGAAAAACTAAACCACAAGTGGCTTGGATTTGACAAGGACGAACTGCTGAGCATGATGCAGGATTCAGGTCTGACCGGGCTGCAGGCTGAAGTCCTGCCCAAAGGACGGGGGGAAGTGTTCCAGGTTATCCTTGCTATGGGCATCAAATCCTGAACCTGGCGGAAACTGAATTTGTTCCGGTAAAAATGATCATGAAATACACAACTTCTTCAGCGCAGGGTTTGCTGGACGCATTACATGATCACATCCTGATCATGGATGGCGCAATGGGCACCATGATCCAGCGGCAGTCACTGGAGGAGACAGATTTCCGGGGGGCGGCATACCGCGAGCATTCTCAGCCGCTGAAAGGAAACCACGATGTCCTTTCGCTCACGCGTCCCGACCTCATCGAACAGATTCATCTGAAGTACCTGCAAGCGGGGGCATCGATTGTTGAAACCAATACTTTCAATGCCAATCGGATTTCGCAGGCTGATTACGGGCTGGAAGATCAGGTAGCGGAGCTGAACATCGCCTCCACACAGGCGGCGCGGCAGTCGGTAAAGCATTTTTTGGAAGATAAACCCGGGCAAAAGGTGTTTATTGCAGGCGCCCTCGGGCCGACAAACCGTACTTGTTCGATCTCTCCGGATGTACACAATCCCGCGTTCAGGGCAGTCACATTCGATCAGGTTTCCGAGGCCTATCGCGAACAGGCAGCAGCCCTGATTAAAGGGGGGGTGGACCTCCTGCTTTTCGAAACCACCTTCGATACGCTGAATCTGAAGGCCGGCATCCACGCACTGGAAATCCTCTTTGCAGAAACCTCAACACGCCTACCGGTGGTGCTTTCTGTTACCATCACCGATGCTTCAGGACGCACTCTCTCCGGTCAGACCCTTGAGGCTTTTTACAACTCAATCGTGCATGCCAACCCTCTGGCGGTGTGCATCAACTGCGCGCTCGGTGCAACGGAAATACGCCCTTTCATTGAAGAACTTTCGCATATCTGTGCCTTCAACGTAGGGTGCTACCCGAATGCCGGTCTGCCCAACGCGATGGGGGAATATGAGCAGAGTGCCGACGAGTTTGCGGAAATCATGCTGGATTTTGCCGAACAGGGCTGGCTGAACCTGGCAGGCGGATGCTGCGGGACCACTCCGGAACACATCCAGACCCTGGAGCAAATTACACGGGATATTACTCCCAGAGTAATTCCCGACATCCCGCGTCTCTCCCGCTATTCCGGACTTGAACCGTTGAACGTGACCGATGACACAGGTTTCCTGATGATCGGTGAACGCGCCAATGTTACCGGGTCCCCACGCTTCAAAAAGCTGATACTAAACGGAGATTTCGAGGCCGGACTCAGCATCGCGAGGCAGCAGGTGGAGGCCGGAGCAAATATCATCGACATTAACTTCGATGAGGGAATGCTTGATGGTGAAACATCGATGACAAGGTTTCTGAACCTTGTTGCTTCCGAACCGGACATCTCATGCGTTCCGGTGATGGTCGACAGTTCCAAATGGCCTGTGATTGAAGCAGGATTGAAATGCCTGCAGGGTAAAAGCATCGTCAACTCGATCAGTCTCAAGGAGGGTGAAGCGGTGTTTCTGGAACAGGCACGAGGAATTCGCCGATTTGGAGCGGCCGTGATAGTGATGGCCTTTGATGAAAACGGCCAGGCAACCAACCTTGAATCCAAAGTTACCATTTGCAGCCGCGCATACCGGCTGCTGACCGAAAAGGCGCTCATTCCTCCCGAAGATATCATCTTCGATCCGAACATCCTCACCGTGGCCACCGGGATTGAGGAACACAACGATTACGCGCTCGCATTCATAGAGGCAACCCGGCTGATCAAGATGCACTGTCCGGGGGCAAAAGTCAGCGGTGGAGTGAGCAACATCTCCTTCTCCTTCCGCGGAAACAACCCGATCCGGGAAGCCATGCATTCGGCTTTCCTGTACCATGCGATCAATGCCGGGATGGATATGGCCATCGTGAATGCAGGCATGCTGGATGTATATGAAGAAATACCCGGTGACCTGCTAACCAAAGTGGAGGACGTTGTGCTGAACCGCCGCGAAGATGCCACCGAGCGGCTGCTGGAATTTGCCGAATCCTATCGGAGCGAGCGTGAAAGGAGTCCCGGTAAAGACCTCTTGTGGCGTGAGGGGGACGTCGAAGAGCGCCTGTGCCATTCCCTCATAAAAGGAATAACTGATTTCATAAAAGACGATACCGAAGAGGCTCGTCAGCAATACGGAAGTCCGCTTGCGGTGATTGAAGGACCGTTGATGAAGGGCATGAAAGTCGTCGGGGATCTCTTCGGCAGCGGAAAGATGTTTCTCCCGCAGGTCGTGAAAAGCGCGCGGGTGATGAAACAGGCGGTAGCGTACCTGGAGCCGTTCATGGAGGAAGAAAAAAACCAGTCCAGCCGGTCAAAGTCCAGGGCCACGGTCCTGCTTGCCACGGTCAAAGGCGATGTTCACGACATCGGCAAGAATATCGTCGGAGTGGTCCTTGGATGCAACAATTACGAGGTGATCGATCTTGGGGTGATGGCCCCCTGCGAAAAAATCCTGGAGACAGCCCGTTCACGCGGCGCGACGATTATCGGGCTTTCCGGACTGATCACCCCTTCACTCGATGAAATGGTACATGCGGCAAATGAGATGCAGCGGCAAACATGCGAGTGGCCCCTGTTGATCGGCGGCGCGACCACGAGTCCGGTACATACATCGGTTAAAATAGCGCCAAAGTACGATCACCCGGTGGCTTACGTGCCGGATGCTTCACGTGTGGCCGGAGTAGTATCAAAACTGCTCAACCCTGATACAAGGCTGGAATATGCGGCAAAACTCAGGCAGGAGCACGAGCGTCGGCGGCAGGCATATCAGCAGCGTGGGCAGTCCCGGCGCATGCTGACGCTTGAGGATGCACGTGCTAACCGCACGAGGATTGATTGGGAAAGCTGCCGTATTGACACTCCGGATTTTCTCGGAATCCGGGTTTACGGGGCACTCCCTTCACACACTTCCACCTTTGACCTGGGCAAACCGGGTTTGCCTGTTGAACACTTCTCAGCGGTGGATCTGGAAACCCTGATCCCTTTTATCGATTGGACCCCGTTTTTTCAGGTTTGGGAATTGAGGGGTCGCTACCCGAAAATACTGGCGGACGAAATAATCGGCACTGAAGCAAAAAGACTGTACGACGATGCACAGGAAATACTGAAGGAAATCATTGCTGGACAATGGCTCACACCACGTGCGGCGGCTGGGTTCTTTCCCGCAAACAGTGAGGAAGATGACATCCTCGTGTTCACGGATGAAACACGGAAACAGGTTTGCTCCGTTTTCCATACTCTCAGGCAGCAGTTTGCGAAAGATTATGGCAAACCTAACCATGCGCTTGCGGATTTTATCGCCCCAGTGGACTCAGGCCGTCCGGATTACCTGGGATTTTTTGCAGTCACTTCCGGGCATGAAGTGGATGCTCTGGCCCGCGGGTATGAAGAGCAGCACGACGATTACCGTTCCATCCTCATCAAGGCGCTGGGGGACCGCCTCGCTGAGGCCTACGCGGAATACCTGCATCAGCAGATGCGCATCGCATGGGGCTTCGGCAGGGATGAAGCCCTGAGTAGTGAAGACCTGATTCGTGAAAAATACCGCGGCATCAGGCCCGCTCCGGGGTATCCCGCTCAACCCGATCACACTGAAAAGAGGACTCTTTTCAATCTGCTTGGAGTGCAGGAACATATCGGCGTCTCGTTGACTGAAAGCTGCGCGATGCTTCCCGCCGGTTCCGTGAGCGGGCTTTACTTCGGTCACCCTGAGGCGCGATACTTCGCGGTAGGGAAAATAATGCGGGACCAGGTGGATGATTATGCGGAGCGCAAGCGGTTGTCTCATAAAGAAACTGAACGCCTGCTCGGTCCGGTCCTTGGCTACGAAGGATCGGTATCCGCGGAAACTTGAACTTTTAACGGAGGAAAACCATGTATGTAGGTGAGTATTATCAAAAGCAGGAATTTGTATTTTCCATCGAGATATTTCCGCCGAAAACCGAAAAAGGGATGGAGCGGCTGAAATCCACCCTGAAACTGTTCAAACTCCATTTTCCGGATTACATCTCAGTCACCTATGGCGCCGGAGGGAGTACCCGCGACAATACCCATGAACTCACTGTCCACCTCAAGCATCAATTGCGCATAGAGGCGATGGCTCATTTGACCTGTGTCTCGCACACGGCAGGGGAGATCGACAGGGTGCTGGACAAACTGGAAGCTTCAGGGATCAAAAACCTGATGGCGCTGCGGGGAGACCCTCCGGCCGGCTCGAATATATTCGCAAAACCACGGGACGGCTACGGTTATGCATCGGAACTGATTGCCGCGATAAAACGGAGAAACAAGTTCTACATCGGAGCAGCAGGATACCCGGAAGGGCATGTGGAAAATCCGGATCGGGAAGCCGACCTGCGTTACCTGATCGGCAAGGTAGAGGCCGGGGCCGACCTTGTTGTCAGCCAGTTTTTTCTGGATAATTCACATTTCCTGCGTTGGCGGGACCGCCTGCGAAAGGAAGGGGTACAGGTTCCGCTGATTCCGGGACTGCTCTCTCCCACTGCACTCAAGCCCTTGGGTCGGATGTCGGAAATGTGCGGGGTGTCCATCCCGGATTCCCTTCGCATCAAACTGGAACGACATGCCGGCGACTCCGAAGCAATGCGGGAAATTGGCTGGGACCACACAGAACAGCAGATCGAAGAACTGATCAGTGATGGGGTAGAGGGCGTGCACCTATATGCGTTGAACCAGCTTAAAACAGTTGAACGTCTCGCGGGGCCGATCAAGAGAGCGGTAGGGAACATCCCTGAAAATGAAAACCAGCAAATTTTTTCCGAGCCTTCACAAACAGTACAGCAGGAAACTGTTGCGGCGGATTGACTGCGGTAATTTTTAATCATTCCTGAATTTTCCGATCCCTGAACAGGGTGCCGATGATTTCAATTTTCAGGCAGTTGAATGAACCGAAGTTTCACATCACCGCGGTCTCCGCGACAATTGCAATAATTGTCCTGATTTTCGTCCCGCCTGTTCCTCAAAACCCCGAATTCCACAATTTTGCCGATCAAAGAGTTTTCTTCGGAATTCCCCATTTTTGGAATGTTGTGACCAATATCCCTTTTATTCTACTGGGAATCACCGGCCTGGTCAGGTTGAAAACACAAGAGATGCCGGGCGTTATCCAACCCCTTGGCAATGCGTACACAGCGTTCTTCACGGGATTGGTTTTAATCGGATTCGGTTCAGGCTGGTATCATCTTGCTCCTGTCAATCAAACGCTGGTGTGGGACAGGCTCCCGATTACCATATCCTTCATGTCCTTCTTTACAATTATATTTGGAGAAACCGTTTCCAGGCACACCGCAAAAAGGCTCTTGTGGGTGCTGATCCTGTTTGGAATTGCCTCGGTGATTTACTGGTACATCACGGAAACGCAGGGAATTGGAGATCTCAGGCCATATGGGCTGGTTCAGTTTTTGCCGTTGCTGATGATCCCTGTCATGCTTCTTTTCTACCGATCCTGTCTTGATGGAACATCATGGATTTTTGGAATGCTGATTGTATATGTGGCTGCAAAAATATTCGAGATGTTTGATCATGCAGTCTACAATTATATCGGATTCAGCGGTCATTCACTGAAACATTTATTCGCGGCCCTTGGAGCCTGGTTGTTTTTGACCAGTTTGAGTTTTCGGCATCAGGTCTCCACTGCGCATGAGAGTCATGATCCTCGGAGGTAAATCATACTTTGAAAGCCCGGGCACATGTTTTAATTCAGCAAAGACCGTATTCCTGCTTAAACCAGATTAATGTAATGAGTGAAGATGTTTTCTTCTTCCTGCAGGAATGAAACATTAGCATGCCAACGTCATAAAAATGAACGATGAAGATTTCAATCCTTGACGATTATCACGATACACTGAGTACATTGGAGTGTTTCAGGAAACTGGACGGTCACGAGGTAGAAATATGGAACGATCACGTTCAGGATGTAAATGCACTTACTGACAGGTTGAGGGATACCGAGGTGCTCGTACTGATCCGCGAGCGAACAGAGATTCGTGCGTCCCTGCTTGAACTGCTGGACAACCTGAAACTTATAAGCCAGCGCAGCGTTTATCCACACATCGATATAGATACATGCACAGAGCATGGTGTCATCGTTTCTTCAAGTCAACATCCTGGCACCCCTTCTTACTCAACTGCTGAACTGACCTGGGGGCTGATCCTTTCCGCGATGCGTCAAATACCTCAGCAAATGTCCGCACTTAAAGCGGGGAAATGGCAGATAGGGGTGAGCAGGGGCATGCGCGGGAAAACACTCGGAATCTACGGATATGGCAGAATCGGTAGGGTTGTGGCTGGCTACGGCAATGCATTCGGAATGAACGTGCTTGTCTGGGCAAGGGAGGCTTCGCTCTTGCGTGAGCAAAACGACGGTTATTTTGCGGCATCCGGGAAGGAGGAGTTTTTTTCTGGCTGTGACATCATTTCGCTGCATATGCGCCTGGTTGAAGCGACAAAGGGAATAGTGACAGCGGAAGATCTTGCCCGGATGAAACCATCGGCTTTGCTTGTCAATACAAGTCGTGCCGGCCTGATCGAGGGGGGCGCATTGAATACTGCCCTGGAAAAAGGAAGACCGGGTATGGCTGCAGTTGATGTCTATGAAAAAGAACCGGTAGTTGACACCGATGATTTATTGTTCACAAGCGAAAACGTGGTTTGTACGCCACATATCGGGTATGTAGCACTCGAGGAGTATGAAATCCAGTTTTCAGATATTTTCGACCAGATTGTTGCGTACGTAAACGGCACACCAATCAATGTTGTAAATCCGCAAGTACTCGAGTCGATTAATTTACGCGGGGTAAGACCAGGCGTGCCATGATCTTCATGCCATGTTCGACCGCGGAAGACTGATTTCGGTGATAAACAAAACTAAACCGGAATTATGAGATTAAAATGAACTGAGATCCCGGATTCATCCAATTTTGGAACGTATATTGAAACTCAATGTGAATGATCGGCGCGGATGCGTTCCCTTTATGTTATTACACAACCAAGGATGAAACCCGCATGACCTTAATCCCGGCATTTGTTTTTCTTGCTGTTTCCTTTATCTGTTTCTGGGTCCTTTGGCATCTTTACTTTCATGATGTCAAGGTGATCATGATCGAGCGGGATGATTTTCTCCATGATTTGATTGAGGAATGCGAACGGCGGTATCCAAAGGAGGCATGATCCGGGTTGCAATGAACATGTGGTTATCTCGTGAATCGTAATTGAGGTGAGCCATGTGTTTTTTGCTGAACCATCCGGGTTGAGTTATGCAGGAACTCGATGATTTGATTTGATAAAACAATGCCTGAAAAAAGGCTGGCTGCTTTGATTCGTTATGGACGGATCGGATTTCTGTTCCTCCTTATCGTAACGCCCTCCAATCTCACCGCGCTTCCGCTTAAAAGTACTATACTGGACCCGAACAACCAGCCTGTGGGGATCGCCCTGGTCTACATTGATTATGTGGAACTGCAGGAACTGAATGGAAAACCGAAAGGTCGGGTGGGATTTGTCAAAACTCAACAGGGTTTTGAATTGTTTGTGGTTAAGGATGACAAGAATAACAGCTGGGTTGGCCGGGCATCAAACCGCAGGCTTTATGATAAGAAAGGCAAACTTCTCGCGTATTATGACTGGACCACTTTCTGGACCTACGTATACGCAAAAGACGGAACACGGCTGGGGAAGGTGAAATGCCTTGGTTTCCGTGAAGTCTGCGCGGTGGGGGCAGCCGGCTTTCTCAGCGGCCTGCTGGAAAAATGACCCCCGTGGGGGCCCGTCCCGGGTGTCCACTCATCTAGCAAGCTCAGCGGCGGCAATGGAGCGGAACGGAATTGCCGTCCGAGTACAGCACCTTGTAGGGCGGTCTTTAGTTTCACACCGTTGCCCATTCTCTACAAAGAACTTCCGCCTGCTCCAGAACGGTTTGGGTTGCTTTTTCCTGTTTGTCTGGGGGATACCCGTACTTGCGCAGAATTCGCTTCACGATCACACGTATCTGGGCGCGGGCGTTTTCACGGACGGTCCAGTCTATCGTTACGCTCCGTCGAACCGCTTCGACCAATTCGTGGGCAATCGTTTTCAGCGTCTCATCCCCTAAAACCTTAACGGCGCTATCGTTGACTTCCAGTGCGTCGTAGAAGGCTATCTCATCGTCGGTCATGCCGAGATCATCGCCACGCCGCTGAGCCTCGCGCATCTCCTTGGCTAATTTGATTAATTCCTCGATGACCTGTGCGGCCTCAATTGCACGGTTCTGGTATTTCCGTATGGCCTTTTCAAGCATCTCCGCGAAGGATCGTGCCTGAACGACGTTCTTTCGGGAATTCGTCTTGATCTCATCGTTCAGAAGTTTTCTCAGTAATTCCACCGCGAGGTTCCGGTGGGGAAGCTGCCGCACCTCCTGGAGAAAGTCGTCCGAAAGAATTGAGATATCCGGTTTCTTTAATCCAGCCGCAGCGAAAATGTCGATGACCTCTTCAGACGCCACTGCTCGCGACACGAGCTGGCGAATAGCAGTATCCATCTCTTCTGGGCTCTTGCCTTCGCCTTCAACCGTTGCTTTCGCCAGCCCGGCGCGAACTTCCTGGAAAACCCCGACTTCATCGCGAATCTTAAGGGCCTCCTCATGCGGGACAGCGAGGGCAAAAGCCTTCGACAAGGCCGTCACCTCTGCGAGATAGCGCTTCTTTCCATCCTCAAGTTGAAGGATATGCTCCATGGCGGCCGCGATGACGGCGATACGCTTTGCCGGTTTTGCTTGGAGAAGCGAGGCGTAACCTGCCTGCGCCGTGCCCAGCGCGGCAGGCAGGTCGAAACCATGGAACATGGAGACGACGACTTCGTACTTCTCCAGCATCACCGTAACGGCTTCTTCCTGGTTGACCGCCGCTTTGCCGCGGCCGCCCGCTTCGGTGTAGTCCGCAAGGGCACGTTTCAACTGATCTGCGAGGCCAAGGTAGTCGACCACTAATCCGCCAGGCTTGTCTTTAAACACACGGTTGACCCGGGCGATTGCCTGCATCAGGCCGTGTCCCCGCATCGGCTTATCCACGTACATTGTGTGTAGCGACGGGCAGTCGAAACCGGTCAACCACATATCCCGCACGATCACCACCTTCATTGTGTCGCCCGGGTCTTTGAATCTTTTTGCCAGGGCCTCACGACGCGGCTTGCTGCGAATATGGGGCTGCCATTCAGCGTGGTCTGAGGCGGAACCGGACATGATGATTTTGACTTCGATCTTGTCGCCTGCCTGCCGCGCCGCTTTGCTTTGCGGCGCAGGCAGGTCATCACCGCTATGCCAGTCCGGTCTGAGCTTTACGATGGCGTTGTACATGTCCACGCAGATCCGACGACTCATGCAGACAACCATGGCCTTGCCGTCCATGGCTGAGAGACGGCCCTCAAAATGGTTCACGAGGTCTTCCGCAACGAGGCCGATTCGTTTTTCCGTGCCGACCATCGCTTCAAAGGCGGCCCACTTGGTGCGCAGTTTCTGCTTGTCGGACTCTTCTTCGCCCTCGGTGATCTCTTCAAACTCAGGGTCGATTTTCGGTTTTTCCTCTTCCCGTAAATCAATCTTCGCCAGCCTGCCTTCGTAGAAGATGGGCACGGTGGCTCCGTCCTCGACCGCGCGCAGGATATCGTATTTGTCGATGTAGTCACCAAAGACCGCAGGCGTGCTGCGGTCATCGCGCTCGATGGGAGTTCCCGTAAATCCTATGAAGGAAGCGTTCGGCAGGGCGTCGTGCATGTGGCGTGCGAATCCGTCGATGAAGTCGTACTGACTGCGGTGCGCTTCGTCGGCAATGACCACGATATTGTGCCGGGCGGACAACTCAGGGTATTGCTGGCCCCTGGCGTCGGGCAGGAACTTCTGAATCGTCGTGAAAACAACGCCACCGGCAGGAACCTGAAGCAGTTCCTTCAAATGCTCCCGGTTTTCCGCTTGAATGGGTGTTTGCCGCAGAAGATCGTTACAGGATGAAAACGTGCCGAAAAGTTGGTCGTCCAGGTCGTTCCTGTCGGTGATCATCAGCAACGTGGGGTTTTCCATAGCGGGATGACGGATGACTTTACCGGCAAAGAACGCCATCAAAAGGCTCTTGCCGCTTCCCTGGGTATGCCAGATCACCCCGATGCGGCGGCCGCCGAAGTGTTCGTTTCCCGAACCATAAGCGGCCTGCGGCTCGCGCACTTCAAAAGGGTTGTGCTCGTCATGTTCCGGGAAGCGGGCATACAGCATGCCAGGATCAGCATCGATGCCGCATGCTGATAAGGTACATTCAACCGCTTTGTTCACGGCATGGAACTGGTGGTAGGCCGCCGCTTTCTTGGCGATGGTGGCGCCGTCATCGTCGAACACGATAAAATTCAAAACAAGGTCGAGAAAACGTCGCTTGTCGAAAATCCCCTTGAGCAGCACTACAAGCTCCACGGAGCCTCGCGGGGCGACTTCTTTGCCGTCAATAGTGCGCCATGGCATGAACCGATCCCAGCCGCTCGTGAGCGTTCCGCCGCGGGCCTCCAGCCCGTCGGAAATGACAAGCAGTTCGTTATAGATGAAGAGGCCGGGAATATCGCTCTTGTAAGTCTGAAGCTGGTTGAATGCGTGACGAATGGTTGCCTTTTCATCCGCCGGATTCTTGAGCTCGATCACGCCCAGGGGCAGACCATTGACGAAAACCACGATGTCGGGCCGGCGGTTTCTGCCTGCCTGTGCGTGTCCGCACGCAGACAGGCGATCCTCGATGACGGTGAACTGATTGACAGCGAGCCAATCGTTGTTCGAAAGAATCTCGAGGTCGAATAGCCATACCTTGTCGTGGACCTCTCTACCCTCCTGCATATAGGAGATATCCACACCATCGGTCAGCATTCGATGGAAACGCCGGTTGTTTTCGATCAAGCTGGGTGACTCGGTCCGTGTGATTTTCCGGACGGCCTCTTCAATGGCATCCGGAGGGATGTTTGGGTTGATGTTTTCGATCGCGGTCTGAAGTCTTCCGGCCAGGACAACCTGGTCGTAATCCCCGCGTTCACAGGCCGGACCGTCCGGGCTGATGTTGGGGCCGAAGGCGGTCTGCCAGCCAAGGGATGAGAACCAGTCCAGGGCGGTCTGTTCGAGAGTGTTTTCGGTTAAGACGGTCATTGCTTCCTCCGAGCCTGAACCCGTCGTTGATAGAGGCGTTCCGTAAAGCCACCCTCTTTTTCGAAAGCCTCGGCCTGTGACGCAAGCTGGCGGTCCAACAGGCTGCAGGCTACGGCGATTAAAACCAATGCGGCATTGGCCGCGATTTCGGGGTAGGTGGACTTGGTGGACACAGTGGACGTAGTGGACGGCCTATTCCGTCCATCTTGTCCATGATGTCCACTGGGTCCATCATGAATTTCTTTCACCCACTGCGCCACCTCGTCCGCTGTAGCACACCGCCGATTGATCAGTGCCGCTCTGCGCGGGTCTTCCCGCGCCCACTGACGTAACCCCCGCTGCCGTAAAAAATCCTCATAATCCAGCCGCAATTCTTCAAGGCTGGCCCGGGCCACATTAGTCAGTTTCAGTTCGGTCTTTTTGGATGTTCCCGACGCCTTGCTGCCTTCGGCGATGTTTTGCACACCGGACCGCGCCGCCTGCACCATCTGATCTTTTGTCCGGCTGAACCTGTCGATATAGCGGTCACAAAACCGCACGGTTACGTCATAGACCAACTGCGCGATCTGAAAGCTCTTCAGGTTTCGATAACCGCCATGCTTGGGAATAAGCCCCTCAGACGGCTTGCTTCCCCCTCCACGTCCATCCTGTCCATCTTGTCCACGGCGTCCACTCATACCCCAACCTCCTCAACGAACTTTTCCGCATCCGGGACACGCAACTCGCCGGAAATGAGTTTGGGGAGGAGGGCGTCACGAAGGGATGTAAGCGTTTTCGACTCTTTTTCATTTGCATAGATCTTTTGAAAAAGTGGCTCAATCTGTCCATCAAATGCCGTCAAGACTTTTTCATGAGGCACTAAGAATTTACTCATATATGCTAAGTTTCTGTTCAAGCCAGGAACGGCGGAGTCCGCGCTCAAACTTGGTAAATCTTGATCTTTTAGAGCATAGAAAAGATAGTTCAGACTTAGAACAACTCCCGTTCTCTTGACATAGAAGGTTGTATCAATTGGAAAAAAATCATCATATGACCATGTGACGATTCCGGGATTGCCTTTTCTGCCGATGACGATTCCTGGACCTTCGACCAAGGCTTCATTATGTAGCCCTACTTGTCCATTAGAACCGAATACTGGGACATCACCGGGTTTTCTATCAGATGCCTTCAAAGCCTTTCCGTAGGCAAATTCAGCCACATCACCAATAGTCTTCACCTCCCACCCCCTCGGAATCTCCCCAAGCTCCGAGTCCTCGAAACTGTCGGGAAAGAGCCCGGCAACATCATCCGGCAAGCCTGGGTCACCGCCTTCTGCTTTGACGCGCACCGGATCGAAATCCACGAACCAGGACTTGAAGATTGCCCGGGCTGTGGCCTCCAGCGTCTCGTTCATCCGGCGGTTCAATTCAATCTTGTCGTCCAGCGAGCCTAAAATATGGGCTATGGTGTGTTGTTCGGGGATATCCTTTGGAACTACGATGGGTAGAGGATGAATATGATTGCGGTTGAGAGTTGGAACTCCGCTACCTGCATTAAATTGGGAAAGGTTTAAAGATTTCAGTAAATAATAACAGAAACGACGGTCATTATCCTTGAAATCCTTAACCCATAGAGTGGTATTGAGTGGCCAAAAATCTGTTACAATCCACTGCCCACCTCCTAGACTTCCAGAACGTCCAATAACTACTCCAGGTGCTTTCACTTTTGCTTCGTTATGATTACCTACAGTTCCGGTAGAAGCAATAACGGGGTACTGGCCAGGTATGCGATCGTTCTTTGGAAGGTCGAACCCACGTTGAAGAATCAGTACCTTTCCAAGTGTTGTTTTCAGCCACTCACTCCCCATAACCCAAAACCTCCAGATTCTTCCTGATGGTGGCTTCGAGCTGATCAGCTTCAGCGAACTGCTCGAATAATGTAGCTGAAAGTTCGGCCATCTTCTCCTCAAAAGAAACGCCGTCGTCCTCGACCTCGGCTGCGCCTACATACCGGCCAGGAGTCAACACGTAGCCGTGTTCCTTGATTTCGTCGGTACTGGCGCTCTTACAAAAGCCCGGCACATCCTTATACTCACCGGCATCTTTCTCGCCCCGCCAGGCGTGATAGGTGGCAGCCACCTTGTTGATCTCTTCTTCAGAAAAATCTTTGTGGGTTCGGTCAACGAGGGCGCCGAGTTTGCG
>CAYFLK010000009.1:0-54075 GCA_964344035.1 uncultured Pseudomonadota bacterium | reverse complement strand
AAAGCGTGTGTCCGCTTCTCAAGCGGAACTTGCCGTTCTTCTTGTTCCGGGCCACGAACCAGAGGCACACCGGAATCTGCGTTGTGTAAAAGAGCTGACCGGGCAATGCGATCATGCAGTCCACCAGGTCAGCCTCGATGATGTTCTTGCGGATTTCTCCTTCGCTGACGGTATTGGTGGACATGGACCCGTTGGCCATGACGAAACCGGCAACGCCCTTGGGCGACAGGTGATGGATGAAATGCTGAATCCAGGCGTAGTTGGCGTTGTTAACCGGCGGAATGCCGTATTTCCAGCGGGCGTCTTCTCGAAGGCGTTCGCCGCCCCAGTCGCTCATGTTGAAGGGCGGATTAGCGAGGATGAAATCGGCGCGCAGGTCTTTGTGAAGATCGCTGTGAAAACTGTCCGCATGCTGACCGCCAAGGTTGGCGTCGAGCCCTCTGATTGCCAGGTTCATCATGGCCAGCCGCCAAGTGGTGGAATTGGACTCCTGACCATAGATGGCGATGTCGCCCAGGCGCCCGCCGTGTTCTTCAACAAAACGCTCGCTCTGGACGAACATGCCGCCCGAGCCGCAGCACGGGTCATACACGCGGCCTTTATAAGGCTCGATCATTCTGACGAGCAGCTTGACCACGCACTGAGGCGTGTAGAACTCGCCGCCGCCCTTGCCTTCCGCCGCGGCGAAACGACCGAGGAAATACTCGTACACGCGGCCGAGAATGTCCTTCGACCGGGATTCATCGTCCCCAAGCCCGATCTTGCTGATGATATCGATGAGCTCACCCAAACGGTGTTTGTCCAGGGACGGGCGGGCATAGTCCTTGGGGAGAACGCCTTTGAGCGTCGGGTTCTCTTTTTCAATGGCCACCATCGCATCATCAACAAGTTTGCCGATGGCCGGTTGCTTTGCGCTCGCCTGCAGTTTGGCCCAGCGGGCCTCCTTGGGTACCCAGAAGATATTGGCTGCCGAGTATTCGTCACGGTCTTCCGGATCGGTGTATTCGGTATCCTTCGTCGCTTCAAGCTGCTTGTACTTGGCCTGGAAGGCGTCTGAGATGTATTTCAGAAAAATCAGGCCGAGAACCACATGCTTGTACTCGGAGGCGTCCATATGCCCCCGCAGCTTGTCCGCAGCCGCCCACATCTGGTTCTCAAAGCCGAGATTGGCGCCGTTTCCTTTTTTTTCTGTCATGTATTTCCTCTTTCGTATTTAACCCCTTATTATTGCGGGCAAACACAGGTTTTGCCCATACAAATTAAAAGATCAAAGGCCGGGTCTATTCCCTTGCCACCGTGACTTGTTTCAGATGAGGGGGGGGGTTATAACTGCTTACCTGCCTGAGCGAGGACGCTCGCAGTCAGGCCGGATTCATCATCCTGAGCAGTGCGCTTATATCCGCGGGGATGATGCTTGTGATAAACTTCATTGAAATCCGGACGGTTGATGTGAGCGTACTGCAGGGTCGTGTCGAGACTGACGTATCCAAAAAGGTCCTGGATGTCCGGAAGGTCCATCCCGTTTTGAAGCAGATGTGCGGCGAATGAATGCCTGAGGATTCGAGCATTGATGGGGTTTTGAATTCCCGCCCGTTTTGCATGTTTCTTGATCATCACCCAAAAACCGACCCGCGACATGCGGGTACCGTTTCTGCCCGGAAACAGACAGGGGTCGGCGGGATTCAGCAGGCGTGTTTCCCTGCTTTTTTCCAGATATTCCTGCAGAGCTTCTACCGCCTTTGAAGTGACCGGAACCATCCGCTCCCGTTTCCCGCGGACTTTTAGAAATGCAAGGTTGAGGTAGAGGTCATCAACATTTAATCCCAGCAATTCGTTGACCTTCAATCCGCTGGAATAAAGAAGTTCCAGCAAAGCACGGTCACGCAATCCTAAATAGTGCTCTGGGTCCGGGGTTTCAAGCAGGGCGACCACCTCTTCATGTGTCAGTGTTTCAGGGGGCGCGGGAACGATTTCCGGAAAGCGCAGCCGATGGATTGGGTTGACCTGGATCAGTCCGCGTTTTTCCAGATCATTAAGAAACAGTTTCACCGAAGAGAGGTGGCGCGCCACGCTTCTTGGCTTCAAGTCCTGCTGGAGAAACTTCATGTAGCCCTCAAGGTCTTCGGTCTGCAAGGCCTGCAATTTCGGCAACCTGACCTCTTTTCCCTCACCAACCCAGGTGAAGAATTTCTGCAGATCCAGGCGGTGGTTCTGGATGCTGTTTTTCGAGTATTTCCCGGCTTTCAGGATTTCCACGAATTCTTGAATCAGGGGCTGCATGGGGCTGAGAATATATGTGTGGATTCCCCAAAACCGGAATCATCCACATTTATTGTTGATGTTTTCTTGCTCCAGTAATTACTTTCTTACAGATGTGTAATCGAATCTCCGGGTGGCGCTCCATCACACTGTGCTTCTTCAAGGGGACAGGAGTACCCGCACTTCACTTTCGTTTCAGGGGAATGCCGTGTGAGTGAGAGGGGCACTGTATGGAATAGATTCCGGATGGAATCACCCGGCTTAACCATGATGAATTTTTAAACTAATCTGCTTGACTCTGCCGCAGGTTTGGTCGGTTGGGTATGACGAGGAAGGAATTCCCGCGATGCCGTGTGAAAAAAAGGGCTTTTGATACCTCGCCCAACAGGTGGGGAAAGTGTGAAGAATTTAGGCTTCCTTCTACTCGGAAGGCTTGCACACCTTCTTCAGGGACCGACCCCTTTTTGAAAATATAAGGTAGCAAAAGTTTTGCATCACGCACACCGCAGGAATGTATCTGCGTATCCGCAGATGGTGCTTCACCATGCAGGGATTACGCCTTTCGTATCAGTATAACCCTCAGAATCTGGCGCCGAAGTCCGCGGTCTGGCTGATCCTCGTCCCAGCAATCCCGGGTTGTGTAAGCGCCATATCCAAGCGCGAACACAGGTTTGACAATCCTTGCTCGATCAATTCATACTGCGATTGCCGGCGCTGAAGATTCAGCAGTTCGTCAGCCAGATTCAGGGCAACCAGAAATGCCAGATACGTCTGGCTTCCGATGGCACCGGTCTGTTGATTGACTTCCGCAACCTGCAGATCCAGAAACCGTTCAACTTCCCTGATGTGCTCCTCACCGCATGAGCTGGCGATATCCAGCCGGTTCCCATTGATGGTAATCTGATACTGTTTCATCTCGTTGTCCGACACGTTATTCCGTCTCCATACGCTTCAATGACAGCTCCATGTCCAACACATCCGGATAACCATGAGAATTCCCTCAAGATGTGATAACGTGGGCAACTGATAATAGATGTATCAGGTTTTTTCTGGTAAAGCAATTTCTTTTCTTACAAACCGATTATAATGACCGTTCCGGTTGAGTTTGTCCTATGAATTCCGTCTTGAGACCGCCACTGGAGAAACGCGCATGCAATGAATATGGGATGCTCGTATTGCTGGATTGGATGATGCGCTATGACCGTTTGCAGGCAGAAAAAAAAGTTCTTGAAAAAACCCTCCATGAACTTGAGGAGCGCATAAAATCTCTCAAACGCGGATTTTTCCGCTCCGCGGAGGAGGAAGATGAATTGCAGGTTGTAAAAAACGAATATAGGGAGTTCGAACAGAATCTGCAATCCCTGCGGCAGGAAATGGAAAAGGTAGAATCCAATCGTATTCATCTCGCCCTTTCCGGGAAAGATGAAGCTGCCCTGGAAACGCTGCTGAAGGAAATGGAGGAGCAAGGCTGGGTGCGGCTCGGAGAGGATGATTTTTTCCAAACCGCCGAAAAGGGGCTTGAAGTCTACAATCATCTGCTCAAACAGCAGGAATCGTATTTGCAACATTTTGAAGTGTATGCCTACGTCGATTTGCAGGAAGGTGTGTTTGCGGACCCGCACAACGACCTGCTGGAAGGTGACCGCTGGTACGACCTGCGGGTTGCGGCAGCGGAATTCAAGGGGATTGATCCTTACCGGGTGGTTTTTCTAGCGATGCTTGCTGAAGGGGTGTTTTATGAAAATCCGGAATGGAAATTCGACCTGGGAATGGGGGTTTTGTTCAAAGACATGGAATCCCTGGTTCAGGAACAGCTTGCCGTGGAGGAACTTGGCTATGAAGATGAAGAGGGAGAGGTCACTGGAGAGGAAGTGATCGCGGACGTGATTGAGCAGGGCAGTCGAATCATGCATGACAGAAACCTGCATGAAAATCAACCTGAAGACAAGGAAATTCCGGATGAACAGATCATCACCACCACCTATTACTTTTAATTCCGGAAACCCGGCTGTCGGACTGTCTGACCACCCTCAAGGATGGGGCAACCCGGAGATCAACTGGTTTCCGGGACACATGCACAAGGCAGGCAAGGAACTTGCCGCGCCGTTGAAACGGGTGGACGTGGTCCTGGAACTGCGTGATGCGAGGATTCCCCTTGCATCGGTTAATCCGGAGTTTGAATCGCTGCTGGGGCAAAAAAAAAGGCTGGTGCTGTTCAACAAAACCGGGCTTGCCGACCCTGCCGTGAGCCGGGACTGGGAGAGACATTTTCATAACACCGGCCAGCCCTGCCTCTTCATCGATGTGCTCGAAAAAAGACATCTGCGCAAAATTCTGCCGCGAGCGCGTGAGCTGATGCGCACCCGCTGGGAACGGTTCGGACGGCGGGGGATTCGGCCCCCTCCCTTGAAACTGATGGTGGTCGGCATCCCGAATGTTTGAAAATCGACTTTGATCAACCGGCTGACCCGCAGACACGCCGCTGAAACAGGTCCGGCTCCGGGCGTTACCCGTCACCAGGAATGGGTGCTTCTGGGAAAGGATGTGGAACTGCTCGATACCCCCGGGATTCTACGTCCGAAAATCGAATCCCTTGAAACAGGTTTTCAGCTCACACTCACCGGTGCTGTCAAGGATGAGATTGTGGGAAGCCTGCGTCTGGCGGATTTTCTGCTGGATATCCTGAAACGTAACTCGTTCGAAAGAGTTGTTGAAGTCTATCGGCTGTCAGGGGTGAAACAAGGGATTCCCTCATTGGCGTTGCTCGACAGGATCGCCGGCAGCAGGGGATTCCTGAAGAGCGGCGGGGTGGAAGATCACCTCCGCGCCGCGGAACAGGTCCTGCGCGATTTCCGATCCGGAAAACTGGGATGCCTTTCCTTCGAGCGGCCTCGATAAACACACTGCTTCATTCTTCCAGGAGGCGGACTCCATTAGCGTGCAGATATTGTCGGGTGAATCCCGCGGGAACCGATCCGGTGAATGGATGGTGCTTTATGAGCAATTTTCCACTTTGTGCCGGTGGATAATTGCAGATAAGACTGCCTTTCCAGTATACTTCCTCCAAAATACCATCAAACCGTACGCAGGTTTTTCCACGCACACGGAAATACCCGCTGACACCGCCTCTTGACGAAGATTCGTCTACTGAGCTGAGTGTCAATGTCTTCCCGGTGTCGATAAACAGCCTTGGTTGGTTTTCCGGAAAACCGGAGGACCCCTCTATATGCAGTGACAGTGACCCGTCTGTCTGGATCAGCAGCGTTTGCGGAATCAGGCTTTCAAAGACACTCTTGATCACAAGTGTTTCTTCTGTATTTTCCGATTGCAGAACCCTTACATTGTATCCCGAAAGTGGCAGAACGAACTGACTTATGGAACCATTGTCATGTGTGATCACCATCGTGGCCCCCTCAAGTGCTATCATGGCGACGTTTTCCAAAATCTGATCGTACCGCGTTGAGTCAGGGTTTTCGGGAAGCCAGAATGGGCGCTGCTCCCATTGCAGCAGTGCTTGGGATTCCTGCGCCACTTCCAGCATTGAGGGTATACCCCATTGCTCCGGGTGGAAAAGAAACCAGGGACGCTCGCTCAGATTTTGTTCCTTTACTTTTAACAGCAGTTCGAAGCCCTGTGAATCCGGTTCATCGGTTGAAACCAAAGTTATCATCAGCATGGAACCCTCTGCGACAGTGCTGGTGGACCAGTGGGAGAGGTTTTGCTGAAACCCCACTTCTTCAAGTGGAATATCACCGTTTATCAATTCTTCAGCAGTATGTTGCCGAAAATGGTGAATGGTGTGCAAAACCGCACTGTTCAATTCCTGGAAAAAAACCTGCGTTTTCAGGAATGCGGAAGCTTGATAGCGGTTTTGGACGGCTTGCTGGTACCAATTGAGCATCAGGATTCCCACTGCCATGGCCAGCAGCAGCGTGACCAGCAACAGGAAACCTCTTCTTCGCATGAAGGGGTTTGGATTCAGTTCTCTATCAAAGGCGGGTCCATCCATCCGCTGAACAATCCGCGTCTGATGATTTCCGCCGCGTCTTCGATGTCAGGCGCCAGTGGACGGTCCTGATCAAGATGCGGGATCCGCTTGCGGACCATGCTGTGGGCTTCTTCAAGCGGTCGAGTAGTTTTCAGTGGCCGGCGGAAATCGATGCCTTGAGAGGCGGCAAGCAGTTCGATGCCGAGAATGACAGCACTGTTTTCAGCCATTTCAAGCAGTCTTCTGGCCGCAAAAGTCGCCATGCTAACATGGTCTTCCTGGTTTGCGGAGGTGGGAATGCTGTCCACCGAAGCGGGATGGGCCATTGATTTGTTTTCGCTGGCCAGTGAAGCGGCACTGATTTGCGCAATCATGAAGCCGGAATTGATCCCTGGATTTTCCGTAAGAAAGGGAGGGAGTTTGCTGAAATGAGTGTCTGTCAGCAGCGATATCCTGCGTTCGGACAAAGCCCCGGTTTCCGCCAGGCAAAGCGCCAGCCCATCCGCTGCCATTGCTACCGGTTCCGCGTGAAAGTTGCCTCCGGAAAGGATTTCCTGTTCATCCGGAAACACCAGCGGGTTGTCCGTCACCGCGTTTGCTTCAATGCGGAGTTGGCTTCCCGCGAAACGTAGTTGATCCACGCATGCCCCCAATACCTGCGGCTGGCAGCGCAGTGAATATGGATCCTGTATGTGATCGCAGTCCTGGTGCGACCGGTTGATTTCACTTTCATGAAGAAGGGTTCTGAAGTTCTTGGCAACGTCGCATTGACCTCGCAGTCCGCGTGCCGCATGTATCCGTGCGTCAAAAGGTTTGTGGCTGCCCAGGATTGCTTCGAGAGAAAGAGCGCCAACCACTATTGCCGAGGAAATGCGGTCTTCCGCTGCAAACAATCCGGCCAGGGCCAGCGCGGTGGAAACCTGGGTTCCGTTTAGCAGGGCCAGCCCTTCTTTCGGATGCAGTTCAAGCTGTTCCAGTCCCATTTGCCGCAGCGCGTCCCAAGCGGCGACGAACTCGCCTTTCATCCTGACTTCACCTTCTCCAAGCAGCACTGAACTGAGGTGTGCAAGCGGAGCGAGATCGCCGGATGCACCGACCGAGCCCTTGGCCGGGATGCAGGGCAGTACGTCAGCATGGATCAACGCCTGCAGGTATTCCATGGTTTTCATGCTGATACCGGACAAACCGCGCGCAAGGCTGTTGATCTTGAGCACCAGGATCAATCGCACAATGCCGTCGTCAAGTATTGGTCCCGTGCCCGCGGCATGGGAAAGCACCAGGTTACGCTGCAGTTTTTCCAGCTTCTCGGGAGGGATCAGCGTTTGCGCGAGTGATCCGAACCCGGTGTTGATCCCGTATACCGATTGCCCGGTTTCAATGATTTTCTTCACCGAATCCTCCGCCGCGCGGATTCTGTTCAGGCAATCGTTGTCGAATTCAATTTGGACAGGGGCGCGCAGGACCGCCTTTATTTCCGCAAGGGTGAGTACTCCGTCCCGTATGGTGATCTGTACCATGGTTTTATGGGTTTTACGCAGTATCAAATGTTGAGCATGGGCATGTCGAGTCCGCTGTCCCGCGCGCATTCTTTCGCGTCTTCGTATCCCGCGTCCGCGTGGCGCATCACGCCAGTTCCCGGGTCATTGCGTAAAACCCGTCTCAGGCGTGCATCGGCTTCAGCTGTACCGTCGCAGACAATGACCATGCCTGCGTGCTGCGCAAATCCCATCCCGACGCCGCCGCCATGATGAAAGCTGACCCAGGTTGCACCGCTTGCTGTGTTGAGCAGCGCGTTGAGTAGCGGCCAGTCTGAGACGGCGTCGCTTCCATCCAGCATACCTTCCGTTTCCCGGTTCGGGCTGGCTACAGATCCGGAATCGAGGTGGTCTCGGCCGATGACAACCGGCGCCTGCAGTTCTCCCGTGCGCACCATTTCGTTGAATGCCGTTCCCAGCCTGGCGCGGTCCTTGAGCCCAACCCAGCAAATCCGCGCGGGCAGTCCCTGGAACTGGATACTCCGGCGGGCAATATCGAGCCAATTCCCCAGATGCGGGTCATCCGGAATCAGTTCCTTTACTTTAGCGTCAGTGCGGTAAATGTCCTCGGGGTCACCGGAAAGCGCCGCCCAGCGAAAAGGGCCATATCCCCTGCAGAAAAGTTTCCTGATGCAGGCAGGCACAAACCCTGGGAAGTCAAAGGCATCGTCTACTCCTTTTTCCAGCGCCATCTGGCGGATGTTGTTTCCGTAATCGATGGTGGGGATACCCTTCCGGTGAAAATCCAACATGGCCCGCACGTGCACCGCCATTGAATCCTTTGCCGCGTCAATCACCAGCCGTGGGTTTTTTGTTCGCAATTCCGCCGCTTTTTCCAGGGACCATCCCGAGGGCAGGTATCCGTTGAGCGGATCATGCGCGGAGGTTTGATCGGTGACGGCGTGTGGCTGTATATCCCGTTTGACCAGTTCCGGAAGAACTTCAGCCGCGTTGCCGAGTAAACCCACCGAAATGGGTTTTTTCGACCGGGTATGCTGCTGGATGACAGACAGCGCTTCGTCCAGTGTTTCAGTGCTTACATCAAGATAACCGGTCTCCAGCCTGCGTTTGATGCGCGTGGGTTCGCATTCAACTACCAGGATCGAGGCGCCTGCCATGGTTGCCGCCAACGGCTGCGCGCCTCCCATTCCTCCGAGTCCGGCGGTGAGGATCCATTTGCCGGACCAGTTTTCCCGGTAGTTTTGTCTTCCAAGTTCGACGAAGGTTTCGTAGGTCCCCTGGATGATCCCCTGGCTTGCAATATAAATCCATGAACCGGCGGTCATCTGGCCGAACATGAAAAGCCCCTTACGGTCCAGTTCATGAAAATGCTCCCAGGTGGCCCAGTGCGGGACAAGGTTTGAATTGGCAATCAAAACCCTTGGGGCATCGGCATGGGTTTCAAAAACCCCTACAGGTTTTCCGGATTGAATGAGCAGGCTTTCATGCATTTCCAGGCGCTTGAGGGTTTCGACAATCCGGTCGTAACAGTTCCAGTCCCTGGCTGCCCTTCCGATTCCTCCGTAGACAACCAGCTCTCCGGGATTTTCCGCCACCTCCGGGTCGAGGTTGTTCATCAGCATCCGCATCGGCGCCTCAGTCAGCCAGCTTTTGCAGCTCAGGTTTGAACCTCTGGGCGAGCGGATGCTGCGCGAGGGATCCATACGTGTCAACATGTTCATCTTTTTTCTTTTTGAATATGGAAAACGTTTTCCTTAAGCTACGTTCACATCACGAACGCACAACTTTCCCATCCTGTACCACCATTTTACATGGGTTGTATCCGATTCGGTAAGACAATTCCGCGGGATGTTCTATGTTCCAAAAAACCAAATCCGCCCGTTTCCCGGGTTCCAGGGTCCCTCGGTCCCGCAAACCCAGGGCTATTGCGGCATTGCGTGTCATCCCGGCCAGGGCCTCCTCAGGGGTCATGTTGAAGAGGGTGCAGGCCATGTTCAGTATCAGCAGCGGTGAAGTGACCGGAGAAGTGCCGGGGTTGCAATCCGTTGCCAATGCAATTGGCACGAAGTATTTCCTGAAGAGTTCAAGCGGCGGCTTCCGGGTTTCCCGCAAGAAATAAAATGCCCCTGGCAGCAGGGTTGCGACTGTTCCGGATTCGGCCATTGCCCGTACGCCGTCTTCACGGACATATTCCAGGTGGTCCGCTGAAAGCGCGTTGAAACTGGCGGCAAGTTTAGCGCCTTTCTGGTCGCTAAGCTGTTCCGCATGGAGTTTTACTGCAAGTCCATGCTCCCGTGCGCTTAGGAAAACACGCTTGGTCTGTTCCAGGGTGAACCCGATTTTCTCGCAGAAAACATCTACCGTATCGGCAAGCTGTAAACGGGAAACTTCCGGGATCATTTCATCACACACCACGCCGATATATGCGTCGGAATTTTCCCGGAATTCAGGTGGAAGCGCGTGCGCGCCGAGAAAAGTGGTTTTGACTGAAACCGGATGCTCGCTTTCCAGTTTCCGGGCAGCGCGCAGCATTTTCAATTCCGCTGCTGTCTCCAGTCCATAACCGGATTTGATCTCCACCGTGGTGACCCCTTCGTTCATCAGTACCCTGAGCCGGGGAAGCGATTCCCGGTTGAGCGTTTCCCGCGATGCCGAACGTGTGGCCTGGACAGTGGCCAGGATCCCTCCTCCTGCTTGGGACAATTCTTCGTAGGTTGCCCCCTGTAATCGCATTTCGAATTCACGCGCCCGGGTTCCCGCGTACACCAGGTGAGTGTGGCAATCGATCAGGCCGGGGGTGACACACATCCCCAACCCCTTATGGATTTCTGGCGCCAGCATTTCCGCAACGCCAGGTAGTTGATCGGATTCTCCAAGCCAGCAGATTTCCCCGGATTTCACTGCCAATGCGCCATCCTCAATCAAACCGTAAGGTCCACCGTCTAAAGTCATCCTGGCAAGTTTCACCCCCAGCCATAATGTATCCCATGGTGGTCTTGTATTCATGATGAACGAACGGAAAAAGAATTGCAGGCATCCTACTTCAGGATGTATAACACGGGCAACAAATCAAAACAAATCAATTGCATTAGCATGAAATCTATCTATTGCGAGCGTATCCTGCTGCCCCAGGGATGGGCGGAAAACCGGGTCATCCGTGTCGGCGATGAGGGCTTCATCAATGAAATCGTCACGGGAAGGTCCGATGATGCTGAAAACCGAGCATGCGGCCCGGTGGTCCCCGGAATGCCGAATGTTCATTCCCATGCATTTCAGCGCGCGATGGCCGGCCTCACCGAAGTATCCGGGACATCCGAAGATACTTTCTGGACGTGGCGGCAGTGGATGTACCGGTTTCTGAAAATACTGGGTCTGGAAGAAGTGGAAATTATTGCGGCCCAGCTGTATATGGAAATGCTCAAGTCCGGGTTTACGTCGGTTGGTGAATTTCACTACCTCCACCACGATAAGAATGGGGATCAATTTCAAAACCCCGCGGAAATGTCGGAGCGCATTATCTCCGCGGCGAAGACCGCCGGAATCGGCATTACGTTCCTGCCTGTGCTTTATCGCTACAACGGATTTGGCAATTTGGAACCGCAGGAGGGACAAAAAAGGTTCCTCAATAACGTGGATGGATTTCTGGATCTGCTGACCGTGCTTTCAAAAAAAAATCTGAACGATCAGCAAATCATGCTCGGGATTGCGCCTCATTCATTGCGCGCGGTTTCTCCGGAAATGCTTGCTGAGACGATACCAGCATTCCGGAAGATCGTCCCGGAGGGACCGATACACATGCACGTTGCCGAACAGGCATCGGAAGTGCGGGAATGCCTGAACTGGTCGGGAAAGCGCCCGTTTGAATGGCTTCAGAGCAATATCACTCTAGGTCCTCAATGGTGCCTGGTCCATGCAACCCATCTCACTGATGAAGAACGCGAAGGTCTGGCCGCTAGCGGAACGGTGGCTGGTTTGTGTCCAAGCACGGAAGCAAACCTGGGCGACGGCATGTTTCCTCTCTGTGAGTTTATTGAAGAAGGAGGATCTTTCTCGATCGGTACGGACAGTCATGTGTCCATCAGCGTGCCGGAGGAACTGCGCTGGCTTGAATATCAGCAGCGGCTTGTAAAACAAAAACGAAATCTGCTGGCATGCGGCGCGAACCGTTCCACCGGCGCGGCCCTGTTCCAAAAAGCTCTGGCGGGAGGGCAAAAAGCGCTTGGTCGTCGGATCGGCAAACTCGCTCCTGGATACCGTGCGGACTGGCTGATTTTGGAGGACGAACATCCACTGCTTTGTGGGAAGACAGGCAACCAACTACTGGACAGTTGGATCTTTTGTGGAAACGTGCCCCTTGTACGCGATGTCGTGGTGGGAGGCAGGGAGGTCGTCAGGGGAGGCCGACATTTCCGTGAAGAAACCATCACCCCGCTTTTCCGCAAAACCATGAAACAACTTCTGGAAAGAGTAGAGGGCTGACCGAGCCGGATCAGGGACTAATAACGCTGAGTACTCAGGGGGTGTTTTTACGTTCAAGCTGTTTCAACCGCAGCCTCGCGGGAACGGCAAAAGGGCTTTCAGGATATTGTTCTAGGAAAAAGCGCAGGTCTTCAGGTTTCTCACTTTCTTTGACGAGTTCCCAGGTGGATTCCTCGGCCTCGGTTGATGCGCGTTTTTCAAACCGCTCACGAATTTCAGCCTCCCCCAAGGGGGTTTCAGTGTACTTCCCATAAACCCGCTGGTCTTCTTCTTCCATGGTGAGCAGCAGGTCTTCGTGGGTGATCAGGGTCCGCCAGTTGTTCAGTTGTTCCCGGGCAGGGACAAATGAATATTCCCCGATCATAAAGCTGGTTTCTTCAGCATTGGTGATCTTGCTGAATTGCTCCAGCGGAACCCAGACGACCCAGCGTTCAATCGAAACACCTGTTGTGCCGTCTTCTGCTTTGGCTTTTATGTCATAATTGAAATGATAACGCCTGCGGTTCAAATCTATTCTCCTGCCATCTGCCTTGATGAGGAAATCCTTCCCCTTGAGAAAAGCAAACTTGCTTTGCTGTCTGACAGTGAGTTTGATTTCCTTTGTGACGCATAGTGTTTTTCCCGGGCATCTGCGGGAGGCAACGAAATTCAGCTTTCTGTTTCCCGGAGCATCGAGGAAAAACGAATGCGTGGTGAATTCGGTGTAATTGCCTTCTTCAAAAAAAACCGTGTAAACCGGTTTGACTGAGCATGAAGACAAGGTGATGGCAATCAGGATCAGCAAAAATAAACGCATCGAGTATCCGGAGAAGATAAGTGTATTGAGAGGATAAGACACCCTAATCTAGTCTCTGCTGCAAGAAGCTTCAAGTTTCGGGAAATGGAGACCATGCAACGACTCGTATATTTCCTTGGTGCGCTTATAGCTGTGGATAAGATGAACCGTTGGGGAGGAATTCACGGATCTGCGCAAAGGCGGAAACCGACTGTTCCTGCATGAGAATCTGGTGATTTATACCAGCGTTTTGCGGAACGCAGGCTTTTGGTTTCACTGGAATAGGCGCCGCCCCGGACCACACGTGAATTGGCTGAAGCGGGACCGGTCGGATTTGTCACACCATCTGCGTCGTCTGTATATGTGCTTCCGCTGTAATAGTCTGCTGTCCATTCCCAGACGTTGCCGTGAACATCGTAAAGACCCCACGGGTTGGCCTGTTTGGTTTTCACCTCTTTGGGACCTTCCCGGCTGTTGCTGTCGTACCATGCGACACCCGTAAGGCATCCGGAATCTCCGCAGGACCACTTGGTTGTGGTTCCGGCCCGTGCAGCATATTCCCATTCAGCTTCTGTGCAGAGACGATAGGTGAGTGATGAGTTTGCCGTCATCCATGTGGCAAATTCCCCGGCCTCGTTCCAGCTGATATAGTTCATCGGGTGGTTTTCCTTGCCTGACTGGTTATAGGTCCACTTGTCGCTGGTGGTGGTATAGGTGTAGCTGCAAGCCCCTGCATCTACACACCCCTTGAATTCTGAGGCTGTTACTTCATGTTCTGAGATGTAAAAGGGACCGGTGAGGGTTACCGAATGTACGGGAAACTCGTTGCTGCTCGTGTCGTTGTCGGATGGACTTTCATTAACCGCGCCCATTTGAAACAAACCACCGCTGAGCAGGATCATACCCTCCGCATCTGCAGTGTTTATCACCACCCCGCCAACGGTCTGGAAGGACCAGGTGTTTTCCGCCGGGAGCGGGTTTCCGGAAAGATCGGTGATCCCTGTCCCAAGCGTTACCTGGAAATCCCTGAAGTGACTCAGGTTGTCTCCGGGAGTGAAAATCACGGTTGACCCTTCCACAGAAAAAGACCCGTTGACGGTGGCACTGAAATTGTCGGTGACACTGAAAGATGCGGTCGAAATGGAAGAGGAAAGTATCGACTCGCTGAAAACTGCCTGAATCACTGTATCGACTGAAACCCCGCTGGCATTGTCTGCTGGGGAAACTGAGTTCACTTCCGGGGCAACGAGGTCCGGCAGCGATTCAGTTGTGAAGGTGCAGCGGGTTGTGTTCTCAAGCGTCCGGCCACGGTTGTCCCTAATTCCACTGACGACGGTCAATTGGTATTCAGAATCGTATTCCAGTGATTGAGACGGCAGGTATGTGAGGGTGTTATCATCGATTTGTATCGTACCCTGGATGAAAAGCGCTGAATGCGTCAGCTGAATGCTGCCGGTATAAATGGAGTCCGGATCGATGGTTTCGTTGAAGATGACAAGAGGAGCTACGCCTATAGTCACTCCGGAAGCATGATCCGCGGGTTGGGTTTCAGTGATCTTGAATGTGTCGGTTTCGTTTGATGTCTCGTCTCCTCCAAATTCTTCTTTGCGTTCCTCCCCGCACCCTGTCAGGAAGAGCAAGATGACGAGCCATGAAAGCAGAAACTGCTGCAGGAGCCCCATGACCTATCAATCCCGTTGATGTGGCTGTGCTGATACACAACCTTGGATGGGAACGCAGCCTCCGATTATCCGTGAGGAGAATCAACCCTATTACCCTGTAGGTGTTTATGTATCTCAATTAGTAAATTTACGTAGTGCAGGAGGGATTGCAGTATTAACTATTCTGCTGCTTCAGCAGCATCCCCGAAAATCTGTTCCAGTTGGGCTTCGCAATCGCGCAGGGAGGTGTGTTCTTTCATTCCCTGCTGAACAAATTGCTGCATCAGGGAATATTTGCTGAGTGCATAATCGATGTCAGGGTTGCTGCCCTGCACATAAGCGCCGATGTTGATCAGGTCTTCTGCTTCACGGTATGTGGCAAGGGTCCTGCGGAAAATCTGGCTGAGCTGGAATTGACGGTCGGACACCACGTCCACCATCACCCTGCTTGCCGAGTTGAGCAGGTCGATCGCCGGGTATGCTCCTTTCGCGGCAAGATCCCGGCTGAGAATGATGTGGCCGTCTACGATTGCGCGGATCGCATCCGCGATGGGGTCGGTGGTGTCGTCTCCTTCAACGAGAACGGTGTAAAAACCGGTGATTGAACCCTTCCCTTCATATGTTCCCGCTCGCTCAAGCAGCGCGGGAAGCATCGCGAAAACGGAAGGGGGGTATCCTTTGGTGGTTGGAGGTTCACCTACGGAAAGTCCTATTTCCCGCTGTGCCATGGCAAAACGTGTAATCGAATCCATTGACAGCAGAACGTCTTTGTCTTGTGCACGGAAATACTCGGCAATAGCAGTTGAAACGAATGCGCAACGCATGCGCAAAAGAGGGGGCTGGTCTGAGGTCGCGCAAACCACCACGGAACGTTTCATTCCTTCTTCGCCAAGGTTGTCTTCTATAAATTCCCGCACTTCCTTTCCGCGTTCCCCAACCAGTGAAATCACGTTTATATCCGCGTCGGTAAAGCGAGCCATCATCCCCAGCAAGACCGATTTGCCCACGCCGGAACCGGCAAGAATGCCTACCCGCTGTCCGCGGCCGCAGGTCAGGCAGGAGTTGATGGCACGCACACCGACATCAAGCCCTTCCTTGATACGCATACGGTTCAACGGATTGATAACCTTGGGGTACAGCGGCACTTCAGTAGGGGCGGCAATTTCTCCTAAACCATCCAGGGGTCGCATCAGTGGGTCCACCACCCTGCCAAGCAGCGCATCTCCAACGGGCACACGGGGAGGGCGGTCATCCGGGACCACCCGGCAGCTGGGACTTATTCCGTGAGCATTGTGCAGGGGCATCACCAGCATGCGGTCCTGACGGAAACCGACCACTTCCGCCGGTACACCGGTTTTGCTCCTGGGGTTGAAAATTGTGCACATTCCGCCAACTGAGCATCCCGGATTGGTGGCTTCCACCATGTGCCCGATGACCTGCATCACCTTTCCTTCCCGGTTCAGTGCCGGGAACCGTTCAACACGGTCAAGATAGGTGGAAAGAGCGGAGTGAGTGGGGAGAGATGGGTTTTCCTGCGCAGCAAGATCGGACATGACACTCAGGAAGATTCGTCATGAAGTCCGGGGTCTGCTGCCAAATCCTGTAAGAGTTTTGCGTCAGAATCAGTTTCCACTGATGCAGAGTCCCGAGCCTCCCTGTCTGCGTGCGACGCACAGGCAGGCTCAATTGAGGGTTCTAAAGTTACAACAGAAGTGGTTGTGCCTGTATTCGGGGATTCTTCCACTATGTTATCCGGATCATCCGTGGATGTATAGACGTCACCCGGTTCGTTCTCAGGTGGTACAGCAGCAAGGGATTCTTTTGCCGGAGAAGCTGAGAAATCATGAGCATCCATATCGACTTCATCCTGCCTGGCATGCCGTTCGGCCAGCTCCTTGCTCAACTTTTCCTCGAGTTCCTCGAAGCGTTTTTGAAAGGTGAAATTGATCACTTCTTCATCGGATTCCATGAAAACGGAACCGGGTACTACATCTGGGTTGGGCTGGATGCTGAGGGCCTGCTCCGCCTTCAAGTACACTGAAAAATCCATCCCGCTACGTTCAAGGAATTCATAGTCCTCCGGATGAAGAGCAACCCGGATTTTGCCATGTGTCTCCATTTCCTTAAGCGCCGACCTGAGGATGTTGTCAATCACCTCCGGATTAACACGAAGTTCCTCGATGACTACCCGCCTGGAAATCAGCAGAGCCAGTTGCAGCAGTTCCTGTTCTGCCTGAAAACGTACAACCTGGCGCAGATCTCTTATCTGTTTCAGTGTTTCCTCCAACTGCCTGACCTGCGGTTCAGCTTCACGGTAGCGCTGCTGCATGCCCTGTTCACGTCCGGCTTCAAACCCCTCCTTGAAAGCTTCGTCTTTGATGCTCTGCACTTCGGCGCGGGCATCCTCGATCATTTTCAGCCGTTCTGCTTCAGCAGCCTTTCGCAGGGAACGCGTTTCATTCTGGTTTTCCTCGCTTTTTCGGAGGGCGATTTCATGTTCTGCGACTAGTTGTTCCTTGTAGAGTTGTGCTCCTTCACGGATGGATTTTGCATAGGCTTCAGCATTGGTGAGCAGACTGTCTTCACGCTGGAAATCATCTGTTGAATAATCCTGGGAAAGGGTGATTTTATCTTGAACGGATTTCTCTTCGACCAGCGAAACATCTGTAAAAAGATCCTGTGAGTCGAAGTTCAGCAGGCGGAAGGAAACTTCCTCGGATTCGGTTTCAGGACTGATTACTTCAGGAGGAGGGGGTTCTGCCAGATCGAATTCCTGGAGGGTGAACAGCTTGAATTCAGCTTCATCCGGCATAGGTGGTTTTGACAACGAATAAGTGTATAAGCAAGTGGATTAGCGTAAATCCACTCAAACGCGGATCATCCCTTTTCGCGCAGCCATGATCGGACAAGGGAGGCGGTTTTGAGGGGATCCTGTTTGGCAATGTCGAGTATTTTTTCCCGCGGTGGAATTCCCGATTCACGTTCAGTCGGAATCTCCAGTTCCTCCCCTTCAAGTTCTCCAATGGTTGCCGGGAGTCCCATCAACAGATCAAGATCGGCCGGTTTGGATGCCAGCCGCTGCACCATCGGGCGGATGACGAGCATTATCAATGCGACAATGGCGATTCCAAGAGAGACATAACGCACAACGTCCAGGATAAACTGGTTTTGTATTCGCGCCTGTTCGATTTCCAGTGTCTTGTCTTGTTCAGCCGCTTTTTCGAAAGGCATGTTCCCAACGAAAATAGTATCTCCCCGGGCCTGATCGAAACCCATCGCTGCTTTCACCAGTCCGTTGATGATTTCTTTCTCTGCCTCCGTCCAGCGGATGTTGTCGCGGCCGAGGAAATTGCCGTCCTCGTCAAGTATCTGTGGGCGTTTGTTGTCAAGCAACACGGAAACACTGAGACGCATAACTTCTCCCACAGCACTTTCTTTGAACACTTCACGGCGGGAGGATTCATAATTCTTGGTGGCGTTTTTTTTGTTGAACTCGGAAACTGTTGCTGCTTCACGTCCAGTGGCTTCCGGGAGATTGGTCGTTACTCCGGCGGGACCGACCGGAATTGAGCGGGAACCGGTTGATGATTCATCGATCGATTGTTCGCTGACCACGCTTGTCTGGTCCGGATCGATGAGCTGTTCCTTGATTGTCTGATGGTCAAAACGCAGCGTCGCCGAGACGTTGACTTTGACCCGGTTCTGCCCGACCACCTCCTCCAGTTGTCCGATGATGTTTTCACTCAGTTCTTTTTCAAACCGCCGTTTGTAAACATAATTATCATCCATGTTGCCGCTGGCGCGGTCGCTTTCCATACCGGCGCTGAGCAAACGCCCGGTCTGATCGGTGACACTCACTTTGCGTGGACTCAACCCTTCTACCGCCCCTGCCACAAGGTGCACTACCGTTTCGACCTGGTCACGGGAAATATCGTTGCTCGCCAGATTAAGAGCCACAGATGCGCTCGGTTCCTGCTGTGCATCGGAAAACAGGGTTTTTTGTGGGAGTGCGAGAGAAACCTTGGCGGCGCGAATCGCATCCAGGGAGGTGATCAAACGGGCTAATTCACCTTCCTGTGCGACCCTGAATTTAACCTGCTGTTGAAATTCTGTTTCTCCCAGGCTGGGTGTGGCGAACAAATCCATGAATCCTACACCGCTGCCGGGTGTGACCCTTTCACGGGCCAGTGTTAAGCGTGCCTGGTCCACTAAGTGTGGCTCGACCATGATGGTTCGACCTCCGGGTGCGAGCAGATTGGCAATCTGGTTTTCCTGGAGTTTCTCAACGATTTTGGCTGCGTCGCCAGGATCAAGATTGGAATATAACGGCGACCATGCAGGTCGGTTGGCGATGAAGATCAGGCTCACCATACCTGCGAGAATTACTCCCAGGGCAGCCAGGATGGTGATCCGTTTGCCAAGGGTCAGGGATCCGAAAAAATCCTGGAATTGAAGACGTACATCCGAAATGAGGTTGGCTTGTTCGGCCATGGCTGTTTAGAAACCCGTTGATGAATGTATAAGGGGGAGGACTTCTGTCTCAGATAAAGCAAATATGGTTCCAAAAACTACATATTTGTCACAACCCCCCCCCTTTGACATCCCTCCGGGCACTTAGACGTGACTGGGTGGGAAATCTCATTGCCTGGTTCGACAAGGCAGTACTATGATAGCATCGCTGGCTTCTGGCAAGAAAAATCTTCAATAAATATTTCAGTTGTATAGAGGCAAGATATTGATTTGGTAATTAAAAAAAATTGCATTGGAGTGTTCCGGAATTGACTTCTTTTTAAATATAGCGAATCAAAGAATAGAAATTCACGATACATTTCAGGAAGATGAAGAAAGTAGTCCTGCATTGATTTTTATTCCAGGGAAGTAGTTTTGTTACACAAGCAAAATTGTGTCTTATATTTCAATTTTCGAGCTTGGATTTTCTGTTTCGCACACGGTCGTCTTCCATCGTGAAAACGGTTCAGGTGACTCGAACCCGAGGGAAAACGGTCCCGGATCGATCGATCAATCTCCTTGTCAGAAGGTGAAATCTCGAGTTGTGAAGAACTGCGGCGACTGTCAGTCCGGCAATCAGTCCAACCCACATTCCTGAGGGTCCGTATTCCCAACGTACCCCGAAGAGAAAAGCGACCGGGAGTCCAAAGATCCAGTAAGAAACAAGGTTGAACAGAAAAGGGACCCGGGTATCTTTCAATCCGCGCAGGGCCCCCAGCGCCCCGACTTGTAGGCCGTCTGACAACTGAAAGACTGCTGCCATAAAGATCAGGTCCTCAGCCAGTCCGGCTACAGCGGGAACATTGGTGTAAAAACCAACAATCCAATGCGGAACAGAAATATACATGCAGGCGGTTCCTGCCATAATAAGTGCGCAAAGTAGGGTTCCCGAAAAACCGAGGTTGCGGGCCTGCCGGATTTTTCCCCGCCCCATCGCCAAACCTACGCGCGCTGTGATGGCCGTGGATAGTCCCAGGGGAATCATAAAGGTTAAAGCCGCCACATTAATGGCAATTTGATGCGCCGCCATGCTGGTGGCGCCCAGGGTGCCCATCATTAAAGCGACAACCGCAAACAAACCTACTTCGGTTGCGGTTGAAAACCCGTTGGGTAGTCCCACCCGTAGAATTTCTTGAATCGGTTTTTTTGAGGGAAACCGGAACGAAGTAAATTTGCGCAGGTTCCCGAAGCCAGGATTGAACAGGCAGAAAACAAGCATGCCAAATACCATCATGTTCCATACAATGCTCGTGGTCCACCCGGCCCCTACAGCACCAAGCGCCGGGAAACCGAAATGCCCGAACATGAGGGTGTAGTTGCCCAAGATGTTGAGCGCCAGTCCCAGCAGGTGAAAATACATATTTGGACGGGTGATCCCCAGCCCTTCGTTTGAGTGCCTGAGCACGGCAAAAACCAGCGATGCCGGCGCGCCCCAGCAAATAGCTTCGAGATAACCGTCGGCAATTTCGGAAACCCGTGGTTCATATCCCATCCAGGCCATCAGCGGTTCGAAATTCGGAAGCAGAAATATCATCGGGATAGCCAACATCAGGCTGAGCCACAATCCTTGCAGGACGATCAGTCCAATTCGTTGATGCTGCCGTTCCCCTTTCAGTTGTGCCATAATGGGAGTGATCGCCATCAGAATGCCGATCATGAACAGATAAACCGGATGGAACAGCGCTGAGGCGATGGCCAGGGCGGCAAGGTCGGCTGCGCTGATTTGTCCGGCCATAACCGTATCGACAAACTGCATCGACAACTGAAGCAGTTGTGCTACGACCACCGGCAGTCCGAGTTGCAGAGTTGCCGCGGATTCCCGGCGGAAACGTTTCAGTGGGGCATTCCAGCGTTTCCTCAAAGGGCGCCCTTGCATGGTCTGAAAGAGATGTTCATACAAGGAATCATAAACTTGGCGGGTATGTTAAGGGTAGGGGTTGAGTACACCCACACATTCATCACGTTGCAATTTGAGTGTTTGGGCGCGGGTTGATTTTTTTTAAGGAAATTGATGGAAATGATGCCAGTGCATAACGAGAATTAGTGGATTACAGTTCACATGTATTGTATGTTAATATGTAGCAACTGGCAAACAGGTTCTTAAACTGGGATGTCATCACTCGCTGTAGTTTCACCCAGTTTCTGTGGTTTCGACAGCTCTGACGGAAGAAATATTAAAGTGAAAAAATGAACTGGAAAAATGAAAACATTCTGATTGTCCTCAGTCTCCTTGTGCTGGCCTTTTTCCTGCTCAACATGTTCAGTGGAGGCGGCGCGGGGCGTCAGCCCGGGCGTGAATTGATCTACAGCGATTTCAAAAATATGGTTGCTGGAGGTGAAGTGATCAGCGCCCAGTTTGTGGGGGACGACAAGATCGAAGGTTTCACCCAGGATGGTATGGCCTACCGCACATATGTGCCGAGCAATGATCCCAGCCTGATTGATTTTCTCAGGCATTTTCAGGTCCAGATCAATTACATCCCGGAACAAGGGATGCCCTGGTATCTGAACCTGTTGATTCACTGGGGGCCTTTCCTGTTGATTTTCGGGATCTGGATTTTCCTGATGCGTCGCATGCAGGGATTCAGCGGAGGCCGCATCTTTTCATTGGGGCGTAACCGTGCACGGCGCACGGAGCCGGAGAAAATGGAAATTACCTTCAAAGATGTCGCAGGAGTCGAAGAAGCCAAGGAAGACCTCGAAGAGACGATTGAATTTCTCAAGGATCCCTCCAAATTCCGGAAGCTGGGGGGACGTATCCCCAAAGGGATGCTGATGTCCGGCCCTCCCGGTACAGGCAAGACACTGCTGGCCAAGGCTGTTGCCGGAGAAGCCGGAGTACCTTTTTTCAGCATGAGCGGATCGGATTTTGTGGAGATGTTTGTCGGCATAGGCGCAAGCCGGGTGCGGGACCTCTTTGATGAAGGAAGGCGCAACGCACCGTGCATACTTTTCATCGATGAAATCGATGCGGTCGGGCGCAGCCGTGGGGCCGGTCTAGGTAGCGGCAATGACGAACGGGAACAGACCCTGAACCAGCTGCTGGTTGAAATGGATGGTTTTGACGCAACGGAAGGAGTGATCATCATCGCCGCCACAAACCGTCCGGATGTCCTTGACCCGGCATTGTTGAGGCCCGGACGTTTTGACAGGCAGGTACATGTTCCACTGCCTGATGTGCGAGGACGGGAAGAAATCCTAAAAATCCATGCCGCAAAAGTGCAGATGGCGGAAAACGTCGATCTCAAGGTCATTGCGCGCGGCACTCCAGGGTTTTCCGGTGCGGATTTGAAAAACCTGGTAAACGAAGCCGCACTCGGGGCGGCGCGTCACAACAAAACCGCTTTGACACTGGTGGATTTCGAATGGGCCCGAGACAAGGTGATGATGGGTCCGGAACGTAAATCGATGGTAATGTCAGACAAGGAAAAAAAGAGCACAGCCTATCATGAAGCCGGGCATGCCCTTGTTGCCGCATTGCTTCCACAATCGGACCCTATACACAAAGTGACGATTGTACCCCGCGGCAGGGCAATGGGGTTGACAGCATATCTTCCTGAAAATGACAACCATTCGTTTGACCGGGAATACTTGGACAGTCGGATTACAATCGCCATGGGGGGGCGTGCGGCGGAGGAACTGATTTTCAGTGAAATCACCACCGGCGCCAGCAACGATATCCAGCAGGCGACTGATACCGCACGGAACATGATCTGTCGCTGGGGGATGAGCGATTCTCTCGGCCCGATAGTTTTGGGAAGCGACGACCAGCAGCATGTTTTCGGGCGTGATATCGGGAAGGAGCGAGAATACAGTGAGGATACCGCCATCGAAATCGACAAGGAAATGCGTCGGACGATAAAAGCACATTACGCCAAAGCGAAGAAACTGCTGAGGGAAAACAAGAAAACTCTCCATCGTATTGCCGAAGTCCTCCTTAAGGAAGAAACCATCGAGGGATCCCGGATTGTCAAGCTGCTGGAAGAGATGAACCCGGGAATTCCGCAGACCGAAGGTTGATGGCTTTTCCGGGGTTCGGCCACCCTCCAGCGTTATATTTTCTGTGGGCGCTGCCTCGAAACCTGTTCAGCCGGGCATGCGGTTGGGTGGCTGACTTGGCACTACCCCGTTTTCTCCTTGACCCTCTGATCAAACTGTTTTGCCTGGGCTTTCGGGTTAATCTAGAGGAAGCCCTCCAGCCTGAAGGCGGATACCGTACATTTAATGAGTTTTTTACCCGCCGGCTCCGTAGGGATGCGAGAATCGTGGTGGATTCAGCTGCAGCAATTTCCTGCCCGGTTGACGGGGCTGTGGGAGAATTCGGTAGGATTCACAAAGGTTGTTTGATCCAGGCAAAAGGGCTGGAGTACAGATTGGAGGATTTGCTGGTTGATCCGAAAAGAAGCCGAGTGTATGAAGAAGGTACATTCATTACTCTTTATCTTGCTCCGCACAATTATCACCGCATCCACAGCCACGTGGAAGGGATTATTCATGAATATGCAGTCATTCCCGGAGATTTGTGGACGGTAAGCCCGTTGGGTGTGAATCATGTGCGGAACCTGTTTGCCCGAAACGAACGGATGATCACGTATTTTTCTACACAGTATGGAGAATGTGCCTTGATCAAGGTTGGAGCTACAGTGGTAGGGAGGATTCGTGTATGCTATCATAACCGGGTTTCAAATCGCCCTCGCGTGCGACCCTCCAGGATCACACTGGAAAAACCGTATCACATTAGCAGGGGTGAGGAACTTGGAGTTTTTGAACTGGGGTCCACAGTGATTTGCCTGTTTCCACCAGGACAAATCAACCTGGAGCCCCAGCAACCTGAACAGGAGGTGCGTTTCGGACAACTGCTTGGACGGTTCCGGATCACCAATGATGAAGAAACACTGTGCGATGAATGATTTAACAGGTAAGAGAGGATTGATTCTTGGAGTTGGCAATCAACGCAGCATCGCCTGGGCGATTGCCGAACAACTGCAACTGCAGGGTGCAGAACTGGGGTTGACCTACCTGCATGACCCCAAGGGACGATTCGAAGCGAATGTGCGTAAATTAGGGGAACATGTCGGCGCGACCTTTATTCATGAATGTGACGTTGCTGAAGCCGATTCCATTGAAAACTTGATGACCGCTCTACAGCATGAATGGGACGGCATCGATTTTCTTGTTCACAGCCTGGCGTTTGCTGATCAGAAGGATTTGCAGGTCCCTTTTTCCCAGACCTCCTGGGATGGTTTTTCCAGGGCGCATTTGATCAGCGCTTATTCTCTGCTGCCTTTGACATCAGGGATCATCCCAATGATGAAAGCACGGGGAGGAGGGAGCATCATCACTATCAGTTTCATCGGTTCTGTCCTTGCAGTACCGAATTATCATGTGATGGGTCCGGCAAAAGCGGCGCTGGAATCCTCTGTGCGGTATCTGGCACGGGAACTTGGTCCGGACAACATTCGTGCGAATGTGATATCCGCGGGTGCGATCCGGACGCTTTCCGCATCAGGCATCAGGAATTTTTCGGAAATGCTGCGGGTGGCCGGAGAACATTCAGCGCTGAAACGCACTGCAACCCAGGAGGAAGTCGGCAAAACCGCGGCCTTCCTTTGCAGCGACATGTCCTCGGCAATCACCGGGCAGGTCATATATGTCGATTGCGGTTACTCAATAATGGCCAATTGAAAAGTGTCCAAACGGAATAATGGAAAAACTGATATATATCTTTAGTTCTTTAGATTGGAAGTGTTAAATTTCGATAAATGCAGAAAAAGAGAGTTTAGGGGTATTTTTTTCATGCAGGATAAAATCTAGAAAACGCACACGGTCTTTTGCATGAGCAGTAAGGTTGACGATTTCAGGCTTACCCTGAGTGGGAAAAAATATGTACCGATTATGATTGGAGGGATGGGGGTTGATATTTCAACCACGGAACTGGCCCTGGAAGCCGCCCGGCTCGGCGGGATAGGACACATTTCCGACGCGATGTCCCCTACAATCACTGATCGTCGCTATCAGACGAAATATGTCAAGGAGAAACTGAAGACGCATAAAAAAAACGTCGGCAGTGCTAATAAAACCACCGTGCATTTCGACTTGGATCAACTCGCTGAAGCGCAGCGGATCCATGTCGGCAAAACCATGGAAGCCAAGCGGGGGGAGGGCGCGGTGTTCGTCAACTGCATGGAAAAACTGTCTATGAACAAACCCCGGGAAACCTTGCAGGTGCGGCTTCTCGCTGCTTTGGATGCAGGCATAGACGGAATTACCCTCAGCGCGGGTCTGCATCTGAGCTCATTTGAACTGATGAAAGATCACCCGCGGTTTCATGATGCACAACTTGGGATCATTGTTTCATCTATCCGGGCTCTGCGTCCATTCCTGAAGCGTGCTGCGAAAACCGGCAGATTACCTGATTTTGTTGTGGTCGAAGGACCGCTAGCCGGAGGGCATCTGGGGTTTGGGCTTGACTGGGCGGAATATGAGTTGAAAGACATTGTTGCCGAAATACTACGCTTTCTTGAGGAAAACGGACTGGACATACCGGTAATTCCCGCGGGCGGGATCTTTACCGGATCGGATGCGGTGGAATACCTTGAAATGGGTGCAAGAGCAGTGCAGGTGGCAACCCGGTTCACTGTTACCGAAGAATGCGGGCTTCCTGAAAAAGCAAAACAAGGATACCTGCAGTCTGAACCCGAGGACGTGGTGGTGAATACTCTCTCACCCACTGGGTATCCGATGCGAATGCTACGGTATTCCCCTGGAATCGGCAGTGGCATCCGCCCGAATTGTGAAGCTTTCGGTTACGTGCTGGATAAGGATGGCCACTGCGCATATGTGGAAGCTTATTACCGGGAACTGGAAAACCATCCAGAAAATTTGAGTGTCGTCGATAAAGTCTGCCTCTGCACCCATTTCCGCAATTATAAAATCTGGACCTGCGGACACTATGTTTACCGGTTGAAAGACACAACCAATCGCCTTGAGGACGGCAGTTTTCAACTGTTGAGTGCACAACACGTTTTTCAGGATTACCAGTTCAGTGATGATCACAAGATTAGGCTTCCAATATACGAAAACACCGAAAATACTGAACCGGTGCGCGCCGTTGCCTGAGCAAACCCGTGGAGTTGTTTCCGGCTGGAACTGCGTGGTAGAAAAAAATTGACAAACCAGGTGAATTAACGCTATATATATAGTTTGCCCTTTGCTGGCATAGCTCAATTGGTAGAGCAGCTGATTTGTAATCAGCAGGTTGCGGGTTCGAGTCCCATTGCCAGCTCCAGCTGGGGGGAGATACCCAAGTGGTCAACGGGATCAGACTGTAAATCTGACGGCTGAAGCCTTCGAAGGTTCGAATCCTTCTCTCCCCACCATGTACGAAGGAGAATCCTGATCAGGCCTAGGTAGCTCAGTGGTAGAGCGTTTCCTTGGTAAGGAAGAGGTCGGCAGTTCAATCCTGCTCCTAGGCTCCAATTTTATACCCCGTGCCGAAGGCAGCGGATGCGAGATACTATTCAGCTTGAATGCACTGAGTGCAAACGACGCAACTATACTGCTTCCAGAAACAAGAAGTTGAAAACCGAGCGGATGAAGGTGCGCAAGTACTGCCGCTGGGACCGCCGGCACACTCTTCACAAGGAAGCCAAATAAATCAGGCCGGCAACAGTTCGAGCCATCAGACAGGACAGTAGCTCAGTTGGTAGAGCATCGGTCTCCAAAACCGAAGGTCGCAGGTTCGATCCCTGTCTGTCCTGCCACCGTGCAGGCGGGAAGTAGGGTTTGTCTGTGAGCGGAATAAGGAAACACGTTTTATGTTCAAAAGGATCAAACAGTTTTTGGAGGATGTGCGCACGGAATTCAAGCGTGTGCAATGGCCGACCAGGGAAGCAACGATCCGTTCAACCTCGGTAGTGCTTAGTGTTTCGCTGGTGATTGCAGTATATCTGGGGATTGCTGACCAGATTCTGGCGAATGTGATGAAGGTGGTTATTTCAGGGTGACCCGGTAATGTCGGTGGAAAAAGAAGAAATGGAAATGACGTCTGTGGAGGAGGCGCCCAAAGCTGCTGATGTAGTGGATACGGAACCGCCTCCGAAGCCGCAAAACCCGAACGCCAAGTGGTACATCCTGCAAGCATATGCCGGGTATGAACAGCGGGTGGAAAAAACCATCCGGGAGAAATTGCGGATTGAGCAGTTGGAACACCTTGTGGACGAAATTTTCATTCCCGCGGAAGATGTGATCAAAACCAAAGGCGGAAAGAAACGAAAAATCAACCAAAAATATTTTCCGGGATATCTGCTTATCCGCATGGAACTGCGTCCGGAACTCTGGCATCTACTGATGAACACCAACCGCGTATCCGGCTTCGTTGGTGGCACACAAAGGGATCCACTGCCGCTTGACGAAAAGGAACTGAATGATATCCGTAATCAGATCAGCGAGGGTTTTCAGCAATCTGCTTCGGTGGACGAGTATCAAATCGGTCAAAAAGTAATGATCACCGAGGGACCGTTCAATAACTTTAACGGGGTGATCGATGAAATCAATCCGGAGCGGAAACGCCTGAAAGTTCTTGTCAGTATTTTCGGCAGACCCACCCCGGTTGAAGTTGAATTCGACAAAGTGAAATACGTTTGAGACATGGCCAAGGAAATTACAACCACTATCCGGCTTCAAGTGCCGGCGGGACAGGCAAACCCTTCTCCTCCGATTGGCCCCGCACTTGGGCAGCACGGGGTGAACATCATGGAGTTTTGCAAAACATTCAACGCGCAGACTCAGGGGCAGGACACCATCATTCCGGTAGTGATTACTGTATACAAGGACCGGTCTTTCAGTTTCATCACCAAGACCCCTCCTGTTCCGGTTTTGATCAAGAAAGCTCTGAAACTGGAAAAAGGGTCCTCGACTCCTAACACCACAAAAGTGGGGACAATTTCCCGCGAGCAGGTTAAGGAGATCGCGGCCTTGAAAATGCCGGATTTGAACTGTTATGACATTGAAGCCGCCATGCGTACGGTTGCAGGAACCGCCCGCAGCATGGGGGTGCTGGTGGAAGGAGTGTAAGGAGAAGAAATGACAAGAACATCCAAACGCACCAAACTGATCAACAGCAAACTGGACCGGGACAAAATCCATCCTCTCAACGAGGCGATTGACCTGCTTAAGTCCGTAAAGGCGACCAAGTTTAATGAAACCGTTGAAGTTGCCTTGAAACTCGGGGTTGATCCTCGCAAGGCAGACCAGATGGTCCGCGGCACATGTTCCCTCCCTCATGGGCTGGGTAAGGAAGTCAGGGTGCTTGCGTTTGCAAAAGGAGAAAAAATCCTTGAAGCCCAGGAAGCCGGTGCGGATTTTGTTGGAGGAGAAGATTTTTCCAAAAAAATAAAGGAAGGATGGCTGGAATTTGACCGGGTGGTCGCCACCCCGGACATGATGAGCGTGGTGGGCAGAATCGGAAAGATCCTCGGCCCCCGGGGACTTATGCCCAATCCGAAGGTTGGAACAGTGACCTTCGAACTCGCCCCGCTGATTAAAACGATCAAATCCGGACAGGTTGAATTCCGGGTTGACAAACAAGCCAACCTGCATGCGCCGGTGGGGAAGATTTCCTTTGATTCCGAGAAGCTGTATGAAAATATAGCTTCCTTCATAGATGCCGTGAATCGGCTTAAACCCTCCACTTCAAAAGGAGTGTACCTGCGCTATTGCAGTCTCAGTTCAACCATGGGCCCGGGGCTCAAGGTTGACCCGCAGACCGCGTCGTGAAACATTACTGACCTGATACGGTTGTCGAAGACCACAGGGGCCCCCCTTGGGCTTAAATCGAAACCCTGTTGAGGCAGCATCCTCCCTTGCTTACATTCCACGATGCCGGGCATCGTGGAGCATGTACTCTCTTCGTCAATCAGAATTATTTATTCGGGCTTGCTTTGCAGGGCAAAGCCCTGTGCCTGATTACACGTTTGTTTAGGAATTGCTGATGGATCGTTTACAAAAGGAAGAACTGGTAGGAGAGCTGAACAGGATCTTCAATAGCGCCGCCTCCGGGGTGCTTGTGGATTACCGGGGACTGGCGGCAAACGAACTGGTGGAACTGAGACGTAAACTTCATGAAACCGACTCCACCATGAAGGTTCTCAAGAACACGCTAGCGCGGCTTGCTGTGGAAGAAACCCCTTATGAAGGGATCAAGGATCAGCTGAACGATACCCGGGCTCTTGTCTACAGTGAGGGTGATCCTATCGGACCAGCTAAAGTGCTGGTAAAAACCGCTGTTGGGAATCCGGATCTCAAGATACACGCGGGCGTGCTGGTGGGAGATGCAAAAACATCTGTGCTCACTGAGGAACAGGTGGTGGCCCTGTCGAATCTGCCAGGCAAAGAGGAACTGCTGGTGAAACTGCTGTTTATGTTGCAGGCCCCGGCCACTCAACTTGTGCGGACACTCAGCGAGGTTCCGGCAAAATTTGTCAGGACCCTGTCCGCTATCGGAGACAGCAAGAATTGATACCATTTCAACACAGCCTGCATTTTGTGGGCATCCGGGTGTTTCCGCGGCATGTGCCCTGAACCCCTTCACATCCTTTCCCGATTGAAAGGAATAACCTAAAGAGAGAATAAGTCATGGCAAAAGTGACCAAAGAACAAGTCATTGATTTCATTGCCAACATGTCCGTTTTGGAACTGTCGGAAATGGTTAAGGAACTGGAAGAGAAATTTGGGGTTAGCGCTGCCGCGGCAGTTGCTGCCGCGCCTGCCGCCGGTGCGGGAGCGGTTGAGGCGGCCGTAGAGGAAAAGACCGAGTTTGATGTCATCCTCACTTCATTCGGTGAGAAGAAGATTAATGTGATCAAGGAGATCCGGTCCCTCACCGGGCTTGGATTGAAAGAGGCGAAGGAATTCGTTGAATCCTGTCCGAAACCGGTCAAGGAGGGAATTCCTCAGGAAGAAGCTGAAGAAATCAAGAAGAAGCTTGAAGAAGCAGGCGCGCAAGCTGAAGTCAAGTAAATCCGCAATTTACACACAAAACCTGGTGTCCATCCTCTCTAAAAACGATGGACGCCCACGGACCCTAATGCCGGTTGATCCCACAACCTGCCGAGCATGATTCCCTGGTCCCGCTTCCTTCAATTCTGGGCTGATACGTGCATTCCGGAATGGGAGCGCCTTTTTATGCCCCTGAAACACCCGGAAACATTTTTTATTCTGTATTTTCCTGTTGGGTGACCTGCCTGTTGCCAATACCACTTGCTAAAGACTTTCATCAAGAATGCGTGATTTTATCGAGAAATCAAGAAGCAGTTATTTCAAAGTAAAGGACCCCGCGAGATTTGAGCAGTTGTGTGAGAAGTATGGCCTGGAAGTCCTTTATGGAGAAAAAGGGATTCGTTCCGGGAAGTTGGGGTTTATCATTTCAGATGGAGGTGAGATCAAAGGGCGGTCTATCCATAAGTTTAAAAAAGAGCTGGCACAAATACTGGAGGATGGTGAAATTTGCATGGTGAGAACGATTGCCTATGAACGGGAAACGATGGAGGAACTGCATGGCAGGACGATTGCGATTGATCCAGAAGGTCGGGAATTAGTGGTCGATCTGGATGATATCTACCCGCTGATCCGCTCCGTGTGGGGGATGGAATCCGGCACCCCCGAAGAACTATGATTGTTTCAGGGATTCCTCTATGCCGATTGTCAGGTCACTGATTTCATAAATTCTCAGTTCATCCCGCCAGAGACTGGCATCAGCGCTGAGGGTCACTTGTTCCGTGTTGCGGAGGACCTGTTTTATGTGCACCTCCAGTCGCATCAGCTTGGTGCTGGGAATGATCTGTCCACGGTATTTCCATTTTGTTTTCCCCAGCACCCATTTGAAATGCGGGTTTCTGAAGGACTGTTCCATCTTTTGGTCGATTGCAAATGCCTGTAGCGCCTGGATGATGGCTTCCACACCCAGCGATCCTGGCATTACCGGGTCCTGATGGAAATGGCATGGAAAAAACCAGTCATCCGGGATCACGGTTTTATCTCCATACACATATCCGCATCCATGAACGCCACCATCCGCCACAACATGGATTTCATCCAGGAAGCCAAGTTTTTCCACGCATATTCTCCAATACGGCATATCTTGGTCTGGTCCTGTTAATTCAGGCGCTATTCCTGATTTCAGATCATAACGGGTCACATTGAAGTTCTGGTGTTGTTCAAGCCAAGGATGGACCTCTTTCCCTCCGTCGAGGCCCACCTGATTCTCGAGTGCTTCATCAGTGAAATAACCGAAAACCGTATCACCCCGGTAAAATGGATCACTTCCGCACTTAAGCAGAAACTGGTGAGTTTGAATGATAGTGTTTCCGGATGCGACAGTGCTTTTCAGTTCAATCTCCGCGGTGATCTTCGATCCCTTTAAGTCTGGAATGCTCAACAAAGTTCCGTTGCCGTCCAGGTTACGATAATGCAGGTTCAAGTCTGGGTACATCAGAATTGCTCCGGAATATGCTGAAATGAATCCGCAGGGCTGCAGTGCTATTTCCATCAACACTGAATATGGCATTTGATCCGGATGGGAATTCCCATTGAAAAACCAGGCGTTCCCGGGCACATCGTATTCGCTGACAATCCGCATCGGTTGCTCGAAACGGTGACGGGCGCCTGAAAAACTGAGCACCCGTGAGAGCAGCTGTAAATCACCGTTTGGATTGCGCTGGACGGGGCGGCCGGAATATATATCATATTCCTTGCCGAAACAGCGGGTCACATCACCCAGGGCGAATTCATGAATCTGCGCTTCGTCTGCCAGCCATCCTTGTTCTTTCCTTGAGTCGTCAGGGCGGATTTTATCCGGTGCAGATTGACCTCTTTCAGTTTTATGATCTACTGATTTACGCAACTCTTCTAATTGCTTCAGGCTGATGCGTTCGCTGGAATTTCTCTCTACCATCTGCACTCCCAGGTCCCGGAAATCCACCACGATCCTTTCTCCGACAAGGATGTCAATATCGGCGATTGCATAGGGAATCGGTTCGGCTCGGATTTCCTTGACCACCATGCGATAGCTCATCAAGGGGTCTCCCGGGATCACCTGGCCCCGGCAGCGGACGATCTGCGGGACTCCGTGGATAGGCTGAAAGGTAGCGTCAGTGACCCTGGTTTGCAGGCCCAAATATAGCATGTAGATTTGCAGAAGCTGCACACATCCTTCCGCCATCAGGGAACCGGCAAGCACGGGGTCATCCTTGAAATGGCAGGGAAAATACCAGTGATCCGGCGCCAGGTCTTTTTCGGCGAACACTTCACCCAGCCCCCAGGGGCCCCCATGACGGTCAATGGTAACTATCCGGTCGGTCATCAGCAATGCATCCGGCGCCGTCTTGAGGGAGGGGTTACGGCCCGGCTGTTCGTACCCGGTACCAAAACAACCTGCGGTGTTTCCCCGCGAAAGTTCGAGGAGGTCATTGCGGTCGAAAGAATTCCGCATGCAAAGTAAAAGGGGATGAAATTCAACTTTCATTGCTTCTTTGCGAATCTGCAGTTCCTCCTTGCTGCGGATCACTCCCCGACCTTGTTCAAGATCATGGTCTGAAAAAAATCCGGCGCACCCGTTGTCCATGCGTAGCACCATTTTTTCTTCGACAAAACACTTGTAGTTGAAGAAAAACAGCAGGTTTTTGTCATGCCTTGCAAAGGAGTTGATGGAGATTTCATAACGCAGGGTTTGTCCCTCCTTCGGCATGTCATCGAGGTAAGTTAGAGTGCAGTCAAGCAGCCGGTATACCTGCTCGCCGCGGCATTCGAAATCAATGCCGAGATAACTGATCAGCAGCAAGTCACACTGTCCGGATTCCACAGCGACCGCCCACGGGATTTGACCATCCGTGCAGAACCATGCATTGTGCGGAATGTCATATTCAGTGGTGATGGTTGAGGGTTTGAACTCCCCACGTTTCGCGTTCAATCGGGTAACTCTACTGACCAGGAGATAAGGATCCATTGGTAGGCGCACACACCTGGTGAAAGCATCAATTTCAGCATATTCCGGTCCGAAAACGTTGGCCACTTTGCCGCCGGCAAATTCGCGCAAATCTTGCTCATCAAAAATCACCCCCGGATCCTTCTGATTTTGGACTGCGTATTTGATTCGGTTATTACCATCCGCGTTTGTATTGTACCCGAATTTCGAGATCTGCTGCTGGTGATCGGATATCATCCTGGCAATGTCGCGCATGCCCTGTCTGCGCATCAGCAGAAAGGCGGAATGGGCGGCATTGAGACTTTGACTCAGATTGCCGGGAAATGGCTGTTGTCCGGCCAGGGGCTCGTTGTGAACACTCTTTGTCAGGGGGTTTTTGGGATCATGGATACCATTTCGCACAACCTGATGCTGAGCATTTGTTTTATCTAAATCAGTGGGTGAAGGTTTCGGAATAGGTTGGGTCGGGGCTTGACTGAAACGGTTCTTGTTTTCCTCAGTCAATACCGATTGAACGGGAGTCCCGCCAAGGGTGATGACCTGCAAAAGCTGTTTGCCGGTTTTTGTCGGCAGTTCCGGAAAAAGTGGCTGCATGTCAAGTGGGACCTGATGAGTAATCAGTTGCGCCAAAGCGCGCAGGATCATCAGTCTGTCGTCTACCCCCTTGCGGTTGATGCCTAAAGCCAGGTGCGGACGTTTCTCGAGGGTCTCGCTTATCCAGCGGGCACAGCTGACCCGCGGCCCGAGATCGACGAAAATGCGGCTGCCTTGTTCATAAACTTTTTCGATCAGACGGGGGAAATCCACTGTGCGGCCGTAAATGCGGGCGATGTTGTCGGCCAGGGTTTCGCTATCCAGTTCAGTGGTTGCATAATCCGCGGCGGAAAAGAAATCAATTTTCGGTTTGGATACCACTTGGTTGGTGTGTACTCGTTTAATTTCTTCGTAGTCCGATTTGACCGGTTCACAATGTACGACATCGGTGACTGATATCGGGTGAAACTCGCAATCCAGTTGGCGGATGACTTTTTCACACGCACTTGGTTCACCCGCGATCACTACTTCGTTAGGGGTGTTTATCAGACTGAGATAGACACGGTCCTCATTTCTGAGCAGCTCCTCTGCCAAATCGGGAGATGTCTTCAGAGTGAACCAACCCCAAAGCGGTTGTTCCTGGAATTCGTCATTCTTAATTGTCCATGCATCCCGGATGGTTTTCATCGGTCCTGCCAGACGTTCCAAAAACAGGGGTGAGGTTTTCAGGATTTTTGCCATCGGGTCCATGTTCCCCCAAACACCGAGAGAGAACAGCATGGAAACCTCGCCCATGCTGTATCCAAACGCGGCATGAGGTTCCACCCTGAATCCCTGCCTCAGCATCCGTGTAGTCATCGCGGTGAAAGTGATTCCGCTTTCAAACATGGCTATCGGGGTATTGATGAACTCTTCCTGTAATTTCCGTTGTTTTTCCTCAGTCAGCTGTTCTAGTGTGCGTGGAAACAGCCGCGACTCATGCAGCAGCTGCGCAAGGTTTGAAGTAAATGCCCCGATCCGTTCGTGCAGTCCCGGGTCCATTTCAAATATAGTTCTTCCGTTGCCCAGATAGCTGTTGAAGCCTCCAGGATAGACAAAGGCAACTTTCCCCTTCCCCCCAAGAGGATTTGGAGAGAACGCGCTGCCGCATGATGAAAGCCATTCTGTATTCAGAGAAAATGCCCGGGGTATCCCGGATTTTGCCTCAGCTATTTCATCTAGCAGTTCCTCTGTGCCGGAACCGATCAGGGTCAGTGAGTGGGTTCCGGAATGATCTCGAAAATGTTCGAATGCATCACGTAAAACCCTTTGCGGATTGTCGCTTGATTTCAACGAATTAGATGCATCTTCCAACCGGGATAGCAGCTCTTTCTCTCCGTTCCCGGACAACGGCAGGAGCATCCATGGTCCGGAATTTGCCGGCATGGCAATTTCCGGTTTGCGGGGATATTCTGAAAGAATCATGTGTGAACAAACCCGGTCTCGTCCCAAAACGTTGATTGCGGCTTTAAAAGACTGACGATCGCGGGCGGCGAGCCAAGGTTGGGTTTCGTCGGGGACGTAGAAACTGTCCTTGTTTTTCAATTCTTTGCAGGCGCCCCTCCATTCCGGCACTGCCGGCATTATACGATGCCGCAGGCATAGGGTTGTTTTTATCAATGCCGCCATTCCGGATGCGGCGGATGTGTGACCGATATTTGCCTTGATGCTGCCTACGGCGTATCCGGGTAGTGTCCTCTGCTCACGATTTTCATGAGACCCACCGTATACCTGGGAAAGGCCGCCGATTTCCACGAGGTCTTCCTCGGGAATCCCGCTGGCCGACAATTCAAGCAGGGAAATATCTTGAGGCTGTATGTCTGCTGTTTTCATTGCGGCATGAGCAGCTTCGGAAACAGATTCCACGTTGATTCCCCTGCTGAACTGGATGGAATCGATGGTAGCTAAAACCGTGTTTCCCGCAGTTTCCGCCTGATTCATGGATTGCACAATCACCGTTCCGGCGCCTTCCCCGGGAAGCCACCCTTCAACCTGCTGATCAAAGGCAAAAACGCCCGCACCTGAATGGGGCGGGAATTCTTTCTGACGCAGATATACATGCTCAGGGCTGCCAGCAAGGTCAACCGCGCTGACAACAACGGCTTCCACATTCTCGTTTTCCAGCAACAGCTGTGCGGTTTCGAGTGCACGGCTCAGCGAATTTTCTTCCGCGGAAATGCTGAATGCCGGCCCGGAAAAATCCCAGAGAGAGGATATCCTGGAGGCCATGATGTTGCCGATAAAGCTAGTGAATTGGTTGACCGGTACGGAATGAAGCAGGCTGTCTTTAACCATGTCGGTGAGAGACTGCTGTTCATCTTCAGTCAGCAGGATTCCAGTATTTTCCAGGCTGGCGGCAATTTGCTCTTCCAGGTTTATCCGTCCGCGGAAGCGGTGCAGTTCGAGTTCTGTTTCCATTGCAACCAGGACTGCAACGTTTTGTCCGGGTTGCAACTGGGTGCGGCGCAACGCGCGATCTGTCACTTCCATCAACAGCAGTTGCTGAGGAATCAACCGTTCTTTGGGATTCGGAGGCATTTTGAACCGCATGAAGTCGATCTTGAATTCCTTGAGCCATGCGCCTTTCAATGCATCGGGATGAAATCCGGTTTTGCCGAATGCATCAGGGTATTTCTCAAAACCCTTCCAGCGTGTATTGGGCAGTTGCTGAAAATGCGATTTGCCTGAATGAATGGTGTCATACAATTCGTCCAGCCCGTTGCACGGACCAAAAATGGCGTCCATACCGATGATGGCCATTGGCAACGGCGCCCTGTTTTTTTCCGGATTGGTTTGACCGGCAGCAATGGTGCGCGTTGCTGGATCGCCAATATTCTCGAAAATCAAATGCGCGTTGGTGCCGCCGAATCCGAAGGCGTTTACGGCAGCCCTGCGTTCCGGTTTGGCATGTGGCCATTCGGCGGTTTCCCGTATGATCAGGTTTCCGGAAACGGTCCCGCCCTCGGATTCCATCGGCGTCTTCACATTGATGGTGGCCGGAATCCTGCCATGCTGAAGTGCGAGGATGACCTTTGTCATACCTCCCATTCCGGCGGCGGTGAGCATGTGCCCGAGATTGGATTTTACCGAGCCGATGTAGGGGGTTTCCCCATGTCGTTCGAAAAAGGACTCAATAGAGTTTAGTTCCACCTTGTCACCAAGAGGCGTACCGGTAGCGTGACACTCGATGTAATCTATTGCCCCGGGATTTACATCACTGTCGGAATATGCGCGCTCGAACGCCAGCTGCTGGCCCTTGGGGTTTGGACTGAGCACGAATTGACCACGCCCGTCGTTTGACCATCCGAAACCGTGAATCACCGCTTCAATCCTGTCGTTTTCTCGTATTGCGTCGGAAAGCCGTTTCAGCACAAACATGCCCGCGCCTTCAGCGGCAAAAAGCCCTGCCGAGTGTTGATCCAGTGGACGGCTGATATCGTTTTCAGGAAATGCCTGAAAAATTGAGAAACCCATGTTGATGAAAAAAGGATCAGCGGCGCTGACCGCACCGGCCAGCATCAGGTCCGCTTTGCGGCAGTTCAGGTATTGGCACGAGAGAGCCACCGAGTAAAGGGAGGACGCGCAGGCGGCATCCAAAGCAAATCCCGGTCCTTTTAATCCCAAAGCTTCGGCAATTAGCGTGGCCGGCATTCCGGAAATTCCCGCACAGTCCGGGTCCGGTTCGAGGGGATCGAGGGCGTCCTTCAGCGTAAATTCATTCCTGCCCAGCAGTTCCCCTATGACCGGTCCCAAAACTTTGCCGTAAATTGGCATAAAGTGACGGTTTGAAGATTTTGTCGGAAATGATAGGTTGCCCAGCACCACTCCGCAACGTTCTAAAACCTTGCGTTCAGCAAGGTATCCGCTGTTTCTCAGCGCTTCCCTGGCGACATAAAGGGACCACCGGTAAACATCATCAAGTCCGGAAATGCTTTCCGCAGGCAGTTCAAAACCGTCGGGATCCAGGCTGAAGTCGTGGATGTAACCTCCCTGCAGGCAGTAAAAGCGATCCTCAACTCCTTTTTTTGGTTCGTAAAATTTACCTGGGTCGCACCCCATCTGCGATTCGGAAGCAGCAATGCGTGAATCTTTTCCGGTCAGCAGATTGTCCCAGAACTCCGCAGGAGTTTGCGCACCAGGAAAAAGTGTTGAAATACCAATTACGGCGATGGGTTCCATGATAAACGATGTCGGAGGAGCAACAGGTGTGTGAGGATTAGCGGTTCAGGCGGATTTTGCGAAAACTGAGTTGAGTTGTTGGCTCAAAGTCACCTGTGCATCAACAAATCGTGAGTACACAGCTCCGTGTTCGTCGTGCAGGAAAATGTCCGCCTTCATCATGCTTGCTGTTTGTTCCTGCACCCGGAGCGTGATGTAAAAAGGAACATCGGACGGGACGCTCGTAAAGTGTTCCAGTTTCCCGGTGGAAAGAGGGAGACTGGCGGAATGCTGGAATTTTCTGGCCCAGACCAGCATTGCCTGAAACGCCAGGTCGAAAGCGTATAGATTCATTGTTCCGGAGGTGAATGGGCCTTCCTCAGCGGAATCTGATTGAGGAGTCTGGCATTGAAGGGTTAATCCGCCTTCGTCCAGATTCAGCAGATACTTCACTCCTTGGAATCCGGGGCCGTGGAACAAAGTGCCATCTCGATACAGAGTTTTACCCGTTATTCCGGTCTTATCGGAAATCTCAATCCGGCCCATGTTCGGAGGCTGGATTTTTACAGAGCTAAGCGTAATTTCACAGCTGTAATGAAACCTGGGTCGTTTTTCATGGGCACTGGATATTTTCGTGGTTACACAGATATTGTCTTCCGCATCGTTCCCAGTTTCCATCAAATCCAGCAGATAAGTTATCGGCATAGAGGGATCAAAGACGATTCCCTTGAGGACCTTGAACTGTTTGCATTGTTGCAGCCGGTATCCGGGATAGAAAGGGAGGACAGATTCCACCATCCAGCTCAAGGCAAATACAGCCGGGAGTACAGCATGTTCACCAATGCGATGGTCTTTAAGCACCGGAACTGCATTCAGTTTCAGGTTTCTGTCGATACGTCGATGCATCTGCTGTTTGCCGCGGGTTGTGGGTGGTGACCCCATCGCACTGCCGACCAAGACCAGCGGGTTTTCCAGCACGGGACCCAGGAGTGTCTCTACGAAAATCCGCGTTCCTTCCTGGATGGGAATAACCTCTACTCCTCGTTCCAGGAACATTTTTTTCAGTTCCTGGGTGACCATACCTCCTTCCCAGGGGCCCCAGTTGAAAGACATGACATGGCACTGGGGGTGTTTTTTATTGAAATAAAGTGCATGTTTGTTCAATACCTCATTCGCGGAGGCATAATCCGATTGACCGGAATTGCCATAAAAACCGGCAGCGGATGAGAAAAGTACCAGTTGTTTCAATCGTTCTGGGGCAACGCAGGCCAAAAGGGCCCGCAGTCCATGTACTTTTGTGACATAAACCCGCTCAATATCTTCAAGTGTTTTGTTTTCAATTTGTTTGTCTCGCAACACTCCCGCGCCGTGGATGATTCCCGTAACCGGACCCCATTTCTGGGTGAAAGGTTGGATGGCCTGTTTCAAATCTACGGCATTTGTTACATCCACGGACACGTATTCCGTTTCAGCACCGGTTTCTTTCAGCCGGGTGATTGTTCTGGTGATCGAACGGTTGGCCTGGATGTTAGAAATGGTTTTTCTGATTTTCTGTGGAGTCGGTTTTTCTCCGGAGGAACTGAAGGTTTGGATTGCGGCTTGGCGCAAGGAATTTTCATCTTCGCACCCCCTTGCCCACTCAGGTTCATCCTGAACAGGAGTCCGTCCGGCCAATATGAAACGTGCGGGGACCTTTTCCGCAAGGCTGATTATGCATTCGGCGGTGACTCCCCTGGCGCCGCCGCTGACAAGGAAAACATCCTCTTTGGAGATTTGTACTTGGTGCTGAGATCCCTTTTCGGGTTTCCATTTAGACCCAATCACCGTGCAGCGATCATCCCGGTAACGTCCAACTTCGGATAGGCGCATGTCCGGATCGTTCAATTCAGCCATTACCTTTTCCACAGATTCCTCAACGGGTCTGTTCGGGCCGATGTCGAGGAAACGGCAAAAGACTCCAGGCCATTCCTTTTGCAGTGTCTTGACCAAACCCGGCAATCCGCCCGTGGAGCAATCCGTACCCGGATTTTCGTATCCAAGTTTTCCATCAATCCGCACGATAGTCATGAAGTGATTCCGGGAACCGTCTGACTCGTTATGCAGTCGCGGTTTCAGCTGTTTTGCCAACAGAAAAACCTGATAGAGAAGTTTTTGTGATAGGTCTTCTAGGTTTGCAGCAGGGGAAAGTTGGGGATGTACGTAAAACAAGCCACGCAAAGCTCCATGCTGGTTTTCGATGGAATGCAGCGTGTCCGACAACCGGGCTTCATTCAGGATTGGAGTTGAGTAACAGGGGAAGCCGGTTTCCCCACTGTTTTCAAATGTCTGATAGGAGACCCCTTCAAAGGTCAGCAACACCGGGTCCCAGCCTTCGCTGGAGAGGCACGCGGCCAGTTTTCTTGGCAGTTCGGTTCCATCACAAGTGAGAAGACAAACCCCGCGATTCGGCTTTTCATCAAGCAGTCTGTCCGGTTTGGGGAGCGGTACAACCCGGGGTCGGGAGAGAGTGACCCCGGGCTGGTTTTGGGGTGTTTCAGATCTTAAAGGTTTTTTTTTTCAGAGTCCGATGTTTCTCCGGGATCCCGCATGGATGCATTTGGCAGTGTCTGGAACTCACCTGCAGAAAGCAATTTGCCAAGATGATCCGCTATTTGCCGGAGGGTGCGGAGTTCACTCATTTCAGCACTGCCGACTTGTGGAAGATCAGGGTACTTTTCCTGAACGGCCCACATGATTTCCACGCGTTTGATTGAATCGATTCCGAGATCAGCTTCAAGGTCCATGCTCATTTCCAGCATCTCGGGAGGGTATCCAGTTTTTTCACCTATGATTTTCAGCAGCGAATCCTCAAGCCCGGATGCCGATCTGGAGTCACCGTTTCCATTTCCTTCGCTTGTACGCGGAAGTGGAGCGGTTTCAGGTTCGATTTCTGCTGTGGGCCGGATACTGGGATCAGCTATCGCTGGTAGCAGATCTTTCATGAATTCGACGATTTGCTCCAGTGTTCTCAATTCCCCCAGTTCACTGATGCCTAGTTGTGGCAGTTCTGGAAACTTTTCCTGAACCGCCCACATTATTTCAACACGCTTGATTGAATCAATGCCCAGATCTGCCTCCATGTCCATTGATAATTCCAGCATCTCCGCGGGATAACCGGTTTTTTCCGCAACTACTGCCAAAAGAGCCCGGGATGGATCCTGTAGAGTGTCCTGGTCGGGTTCCATCATTTGTGTGGAAAGGGATTCGGTTCCGGATTCTCCAACAAGCGTTGAATCAAACTCGTCGCCGTGATCAGGAAGCAATCCCTTTAGGTAATCGACTATCTGGCCCAGGTTCCTCAGTTCTGCCAGTTCTTCGCCACGGATTTCGGGGAGACCAGGCAATTGATCCTGCAGTGATCCAAGAATTTCCACGCGTTTGATGGAATCGATCCCAAGGTCGGCTTCCATGTCCATCGAAAGGTCCAGCATCTCTGGGGGATATCCCGTTTTTTCACTGACAATTGCATAAATTGTTTTTTCAACCTCGACCGACAAGTTCAGTCCCGCGGAAGAAACGGAGGGTTCAAAAGTACCGGCAGGTGCTCCGGATGAACTGCCTGAAGAGGTGAGGGATTGTAAATAATCGAGTATTTGACCAAGCGTGCGTAGTTCACCAAGTTCTTCTCCGCGGATTTCAGGCAGACCCGGAAGTTGGTCCTGCAGGGAGCCGAGGATTTCCACACGCTTGATGGAATCGATTCCCAAGTCCGCTTCCAGGTCCATGGAGAGTTCAAGCATTTCGGGAGGATACCCGGTTTTTTCACTGACTATTGAGAGCACTGCCTGTTCGGGTGTTTGTGCAGGCACTGTTTCATCTGCAGTTGGGATTACTGCCGGTGCCGGAGTTGATGCAGGCGCGGGAGGTTCTGCAGCTGGAGCTGTTTGAACAACTACCGCCGGCAATGTTGACGAGGGTCCCACCGAGGGAGGTCCCTGGAGTGAAGTGGTAAAATTTGAATCCCGAAAGGCGGACTCTCTGTTTTGCAATGGTTCCGGAGTTTGTGAAACAGGAGTTTGTGGAAGCCCGAGTTGCTGCCTGGTGATCTGAAGAGCTGCTTGACTCTGCTCTGCCTGCTGCAGCAGATATTGTTCATGAATTCGCAAGGTTTGGCTTTGGTGTTCATGAAACATTCCCAAATGCCGGTCCACGCTTGCAGGAATTTGTCCCCCTTGCGAGGTTAGGCTCAATTGCTGCTGCATCAGCTGCAGAACGGTGCGCGAGTACTCCGATTGTTGGTCAAGATACTGGCGGTGGACCTGCAGGGTTTCGTTTTGATGCTGATAATATCCGGCTAGGCTTTGATCCAGGCTTGGCGCTGATCGGTGAGAAGCTTGGTAACTTTCTTCCCCGGATCCTTGCGCGGCGGATTTATTATTGTTGGCAGTCATGGTGATGTTTGTGTTTGGCTTGGATTGATCGGCTGTTCTATTTTCCCGCGAACCCTGGATTGTGTCGGCCTGCATGACTGGTGAAGGCGCCGCTGCAATCGGGATGACAGGAGATCTTGATGTTACAGTGTTCCCACCTCCGGATGGGCCGCCAGGAGGGTCTTGTTTTTTCCTGCCCCAGTTTTCAAGTGCATCTTCAAAGGCCTTCCGGGTATTGTCGCTGACGTAATTGGCGCCGTTCAGTTTGATGGCCAGCGGAGAGGATTTTTTTGCCTCAATGGGTAATGCCGGGGCGTAAGGATCGAATTTCTGCATCGGCAGACCGGCTACGCACAACTTCACCATGGCCTCGCGAAACAACCGGTCACTGTTTTTCTTCGGATTTTCATTGAGTGCCACGGCTAGGCAGTCTTCCCCGGAGAGGATGTTTTCAACCAGTTTGGTCAGCACATTTTTGGGACCGAACTCAATGAAGATCCTTCCTCCATCACAATGAATCTGCTCGATTTCATCACGGAAACGGACTGACTGAAGGATGTGTTCCTCAAGCTGTTTCTGTATCTTTTCAGGGGCTTTCGGATAAGGTTTTCCGGTTGCGTTAGAATAAACAGGGATTTTAGGTTTATTGAACTTGACTGAACGAATGGCTTCGGCAAATGGTATCTGGGCGTGCCCGACAAGCGGGGTGTGAAATGCAGCGGAAACAGGCAGCGGAACGACTGTATATTTTTTTGCCTTCAGTTTTTGCCGCGCCTCTTCCACATCCTCTTTTGGGCCGGCCAGCACGACCTGTTTGTTTGAGTTCAGGTTGGCAAGTTTGACATCGAGAAGGTCCTCGATATCTTTTTCAAGCTGATCGACTTTTCCCATCACCGCCAGCATACTGCCCGCGTCAAAATCCGGATCATCTGGCGCCGCCATGGCTTTTCCGCGCGCATGCGCGAGTTTATAGTAATCCTCCGTCGAGATCACCTCGGCGGCCCAGAGTGCGGTCAGTTCCCCGAAACTGTGACCGGCGACGAAATCAGGTTGGAAACCAGCCTGTTGCAGGATACGGTACAAACCGGCGCTGATGCCGCCAATTGCGGGTTGGGCGTTTTCCGTCAACTGCAGCTTGGCTTCCTGGTTTTTTCTTTCGCTGGAATCAAATACCGGTATTGGAAACACCACATCCGAAAGGCTGTAACTGCCGGATGCAAGAAACTGTTGATCGAGTGCGTAAAACGTTTCCAGCATGGGGGGAAAATTGAAAAAAAGTTCCCGCCCCATCTCAAGTGATTGCGATCCCTGACCAGAAAACAGGGCTACAAGAGTTCCTTTTGTTTCACGTGCTTTTTCAGCGTAGGCAATCCCTTTGTGGTTCCAGTAAGGCGATCCCTTTTTGGTTTCAAGTTGTTTCAGTGCCAGTTCCAACAGTTCCCGAGTTTCCCCTTTTGATGAAGTGACGAATCCCAAGCGCGCGTGATCTTTAGGAATCGGGTGCTCATTTGTTTCTTTCAGCAGTTTGAGGTGATGCGCATCCCCGTTTTCAGAAGAGAGTTTTTCAAGGGTATTCCCACATTGGGAGATAAGTTCTTCCGGGTTGAGCGAGGAAATCAAGATCATGCGGGGTGTTTCCTGCACCCGGTTGCCATCCGCAAGCGTGGATGTGTGTTCTTCCAGCACTAGGTGATAATTGGTTCCACCAAAACCGAAGGAACTGATTCCGGCGCGCCGCGGGTTGCCTTTGCTGAACCAGGGACGTGGCTCCGTGTTGAGGTAAAACGGTGATTTTTCAATGTCGAGTTTAGGGTTCGGTTTTTCAACATTGATGGTAGGAGGAAGTATTTTGTGATGCAGTGCCAAAGCTGCTTTTATCATACCCGCCACCCCGGCTGCCGCTTTTGTGTGCCCGATTTGAGATTTCACGCTGCCGAGGGCGATATGCTGCTTTCGTGGGTTGTTTTCAGAAAAAACCTCCTGCAATCCTTCAAACTCCGCCAGATCGCCCGCGGTGGTCCCGGTCCCATGGGCTTCGATTAAACTGACTGCATCCGGAGAAATCCCTGCATCTTCGTGGGCCCTTCTCAGCGCTTTTGCCTGTCCTCCTGATCTTGGTGCATATATGCTCTTGAAACGTCCGTCGCTGGAAGTGCCGATGCCCTTGATCACCGCGTAAACCCGGTCTCCATCACTCTGTGCGTCTTCCAGTCGCTTGAGCACTAGCATGCCTAGCCCTTCACCAATCATGATTCCTTCTGAATCCGCCGCGAATGGTTTGCTCTGCTCATCCTGTGTGAAAGCCGGAGTTTTGCTGAAACACATGAACATGAACGGAGAGTTATCCGCGTCAACACCTCCGGTAATCATCAAGTCTGCACGGTGTTCTGTCAGATCGCTGATCGCCATTTTCATTGCGCTCAGGGAACTCGCGCAGGCGGCATCCACGGTGCAGTTTGTGCCTCCAAGGTTTAAACGGTTGGCAATCCTGCCGGCAATGACATTTCCGAGCAGTCCGGGAAAAGAGTTTTCCTCCCAGCGGACATAGGCTTTCTTTATGCGCTCAATGATCTGCCTTGTCTCATCATCTGCAAGGCCGCTTCTCTTCAGCACCCGTTCCCATATCGGGTATTGCAGGCGGGAGGTCAAGGAACCCAGAAGCTTCATCCCGGAAGTGACGCCCAGTATGACGCCGGTATTATTGAGAAGTTCTTCGTTTGCTTCTCCGTACCCGGAATCCTCAAGTGCGCTTTTCGCGACCATCAGTCCCAGAAGCTGTGCGGAGTCGGTCACCTCAAGTATGTTTGGAGGAATACCGAAATCCATCGGGTTGAAATCTATATCCTGAATGAAGCCGCCTCGTTTGCAATATGTTTTATCTGGGGTTTCCGGATTGCTGTCGTAATAATCGTCAATTTTCCAGCGTGATTCCGGGACATCAATAATGCTGTCGATTTTATCGAGGATGTTCGACCAGTAACGGTTCAGGTCCAGAGCTTCCGGAAATAATGCGGAAATGCCGATAATTGCAATCGGCTGGTCTCCCAGTTGCTGGGATTGACGGGACCTGGTTTTTTCATTTACCGGGTGAGTGGGCATTTTTTTCTCAGGAGGCTTATCTGAGGAATGGAGTGTGAAATGCTTTGTACACTGAGGGCCACATACGGGATGACGCCGGGTATCAATCCCTAAAGGTATGAATACAATAGGTATTCATTTACAGGAAATAACATTCGGGTGATTGTTTCCCGGTGCTCTCTGATAAATAAGTGTATTTCCGGAGTCCGAACGCAATGAGTGCAGGATTTCAAGCATCATGCCTTTCGCTTCATATGCAGAAAAAGGTTGTGAATTCGGTTGTGTGTGGGAAAGCTCTTTGCCCCTTCTTAATTTGTGAAAAAACAGGTTTTGCCGGCAAACAAACACTGAAATGGTCGAACCCTACAATATACAATTAATTTCATCCATCATGCAAGATATTCCTAGGCAGGAATTTTGTTCAGTGAGTCTTTCTTCCGGGGATGCTCCCTTTCTTAGTTCGGTTTTGGCAAAGTCTCATCTGGGTTTTCAATTGGCCGATTTTTTGTATGACCCATCAGCGACAGGATATTCATCATTTTTGAAATCTTTACAGATATGCAGATAAGCTCGAAGAAACCTCCGGTTTCAGCTGCATCCCAAGCAGAATCGCTAACTTCAGCTTCGGACATGCAAAGGACATTGCCCGGTGGAAACTCAACCGGAAAGAAAAAAATGCCGCCTGATCCGGAAATAAACAACATCCGCACCGCCGAAACTCATAACCAGACGATGACCCTTCGCAGAAGCTATGGCATGGTTGTTTCGAGTTTTGAAAATGTGGCTCTTAAGGGGAAGCTGTCTGCGGATGCGGCTGAACAGTTTGGCAAAACGGTTGACCACCGTGTCAGAGAACTGAACCGGGAAGCACAGAAAAAAATAGAAGAGATGCCGGAATATAAAAACCTGGGGTTGGATCAGCTCCATGATTTAGGTGAAGAACTTGCAGACTTGATGACCGAAAGCGATGAATATATGAAGGCGTTTGCCTTGCTGAAAAATTCTGCATTCGCGGAACTTATGGAATCCACTGAAACCATTCACCGTTCCTTTTCGGATATGATGAAGGATAACGGCGAAGAACGATTGATGTTTGGTGTATTTGAGATGATCCAGAAAATGGGCGGGCTGGCTGATCTGCAGGATTCGAAACAGGTCAGTCAAGAGAGCAGCAGAGTCAGCATCCGGGTTTGAGAAATTAATTTTCCGGGAGAATAGAGCTTTCCCCCATCACTTCTGCGTCAGTCCTCTTCAAATTCCAGCAGATTCTCCACCATCTTAGGAGAACCGATGTAAAGCGGCACTCTCTGGTGCAGTTTTTCCGGCAGGATTTCCATTACCCGCCTTGCGCCGTCAGAAGCTCTCCCTCCTGCCTGCTCTACCACGAATGCCAGTGCATTGCATTCGTATTGCAGACGCAGTTTCCCGTTTGGAGCCTTTTTTGTCGGAGGATAAAGATAGATTCCGCCTTTCAGTAGATTGCGGTGGAAATCCGCGACCAACGAACCGATGTAGCGTCCGGTGAGTTTTTGATCCCTGCAGGATTCGAGATAAGCCTGGATGCCGGGTGGGAAATCTCTCAGATTGCCCTCGTTGCAGGAGTAGATTTTCCCATTTTGTGGAATGCGGATGTTTGGGTGGGACAGGAAGAATTCACCAATGGATGGTTCATAAGTGAATCCGTTGACTCCATGTCCTGTGGTATAAACCAGGATCGTTGAGGATCCGTACAGAACATATCCGCTGGCGACCTGAAACGAACCCGGCTGCAGTACGTCCTCAAGAGCTGGGGGGGAGCCTGGTTTTGAGATGCGGGGGAAAATAGAAAAGATGGTTCCGATAGAAACATTGACGTCGATATTGCTGGAACCGTCTAGCGGGTCGATGGCCACCACGTATTTAGACTGGTGGTTTCCGGTGTCAATCATGCTTTCGATTTCTTCGGATATCATGCAACAGACCTCCCCGCCCCTCCTCAACGCACGATTGAAGCGGGTATCAGCTATCACATCCAGTTTTTGCTGTTCCTCCCCATGTACATTACTGGCGCCGACTGAACCTTCGGTATGGATCAAACCTGCACGGTTGATGTCGCGGTTCATGATTTTCGCCGCAAGAGATATGTCTGCCAGCAGCTGTGAAAGTTCTCCTCTGGCTTCCGGAATATTTTTTTGCTCATGTGCGATGAATCTCGACAACGTTGTGCCCACCGGAGCGGAAAGCTGGCGGACCGCTTGCATGGCGGAATGAATATTCATCGAGTTTTGTAAGTTTCTGTGAAGGAATCAGGAAATAAGGAAAAACAATACGTTATAGTTCTTCAACTGTAAGTGTGGCATCCGCAGATTTGAATTCCAGGGTATAGCTGCGTTCTTTACCATCGACTCCTTTGCGCGGGTCGGGGCCGGATTTTCCCATGTCGACTTCAATGATGTATTCACCAGAGTAAATGTTCAGCCCGTTCTGCCTGAGGCTGTAATTATAAGTGCCTTCGAGATGAAGATAGGCTTTCCCGGTTTCAAGTGGATAGCTGCTGTTGTCATTATCGCTCACACATCCAAAAATACTGTTGCTGCTTAACCCACTGACACAGGCCTCCCAGCTTCCTGTAATCTCGGCGTTGATTTTGATTGTAAGTGTGCTGATGCCGTCTTCTCCCTTGGGATTTCCGCATCCATGTAAAAACGCAAACACAGCGACTGTGGCAAATAAGTTGGGTAAATTCTGAAGTTTCGGTTTGCCGTGATCCGGAAAAACGAACATGAAAGTGCCTGCTAAAGGATCCGCAAAGAACCACCATTAAACATTCAAACAGTCTAATTCTGAAACACTTTGGTAATCAAGTGAAATGCAGTGTGACGGGGCGGCTTATACATCCAGCATGGAGCCTGTATGCTGAGTAACCCTTAAATAACATTGCATGGACAACACACTTTTTTTACCACATTTTACCAATATTGCTAATATTATTTTACCGTTTAATATGATTTAATTGTAAAGTACTGATTTAAAAAAATAAATAAAAATAATATGCATGAACATTTTGCCACCCTTTTGGGTTGACTTGTACAGAAACAGCTATAAAATCAGGTTTTATGATGCCATCATTGTTTTTTTAGGAATTGCATAAAGATCATGAGACATCTCCGGGATAGTGTTCACGTTTTGACTTTATGGGGGACTTGCCTATTGGGAAATGCTGTGGTCTATTTTGAGAATTGCGGATTACTGAACCAAAGTTTGGCAAATCCGCGAACTCCCACAATCAAAGTGCCTCGAGTGCATAGTGGGTATGCTGTTTCTGGCAGGGAGCCTAAAACACATACATTCGGAGGGTGGGGAAGCAAGGTGGCGCGTTTCCCTGCGGGGCAAATCCTTTTTCGGCCAATGGATAGGTTGACAATCCGGAAAAGGAGAACTCCTGAAAGGAGTCGCCAGTGACGCGCAGGCCTTTATTCCTTTTCGCATCTCTGATCCTTCTGTGGGCGGGATGCGACACACAGCAGACCAGCGAGGAGGAAGCCAGTCTTGAAGGTGTGGGCCGGGCCGGAGTCGAGATCACATCGCCCTTCCCTTCTTCAATCACCACCGAGCAAGGAGGGTATGTCACTGTCAAAGTGCGGCTGCAGAGCGCCCCCCTGGCAGATGTAACCCTCACTCTCACCAGCAGCGACACCGGTGAAGGAGCCGTCTCACCTACCTCCCTGATTTTTACCAAGGAAAACTGGGACAGCTACGTTTCTGTTAATGTCACCGGGGTTAACGATAATGATGCAGACGGGTCTCAGTCCTACGAAATCAGTTTTACTTCGTCTTCAATTGACAACAAATACTCCGCCCTTTCCGTCGATCCCATAACACTCACCAACAGTGATGACGAAACAACAAGTCTTGTTCTGGGGGCATTGAGCGGAAACACTTCTGAAGGCGGTGGCATTGGGACATTCACTGTCAAGCTTTCCAGTGCGCCTCTTCAGGATGTAACAGTTCCCATTGTCAGCAGCGATACGACCGAAGGGACAGTAAGCCCAGCTAGTCTGACTTTCACTTCTTCAAATTGGGATGATGTCCAAACCGTTACTATTACCGGGGTTAATGACGATGTCCGGGACGGAGATATTGTTTACCAGGTAGACATTGGCCCCACCACAAGTACAAGCGCTCCCTATAACAACCTGGCGGCGGTGTATCATTCGGTAACCAACACCGATGATGAAACATCAGGGGCTACAATCAGCTCATCAAGCCTTTCCACTACAGAAGGGGGAAGTGGCGTAACATTCACTGTCGTTCTTACCTCAAAGCCCTCGGCAGACGTAACCTTTTACCTTCGCAGTTCAGACCCCGGTGAAGGTGTTCCCAGCCCGGCCAGCCTGACTTTCACAACAACTAATTACAGCACTGCTCAGACGGTGACGGTAATTCCCAAAGACGATACCCTTGCCGATGGAAGCCAGACCTTCACGATTCAACTGCTGTCCATCAGCGGGAGCGGAAGCGGTTACGACGGTTTCGATCCGGACGACGTTACAGTGACCAATGCCGACAGTGAGGGCACGGCCGGATTAGCAGTCACTGTTTCAGACAACCAGAGTTCTGAATCCGGTCTAACCGGGAATTTTACGGTCAGTTTAAATACCGAACCGACTGCTATAGTCATCATTCCCATTTCCGGAACAGACACAACTGAGGCTTCTGTCAGTCCCACTTCCCTGATTTTCACTCCCTCCAGCTGGAACTCACCGCAGACTGTAACAGTTACCGGTGTGGATGATGTAGACATTGACGACAATGTGACCTTCAGTGTAAACCTCGGCCCCATCGTTTCCAGCGATTCAGATTACAGTGGTATTACCAGCAGTTCCAGCGCGGATAACACAAGTTTTTCGTTTCTCAATGTTGATAATGACACGGCAGGATTTACAGTCAGTTCCATTTTAGACAACACCACCGAAGCCGGAGGGACCGCCACGTTCACCGTGGTCTTGACCGCCAGACCTGCATCCTCATCGAGTGTGGTTTTGAATATCGCCTCCAGCGACAACGGTACCACTGATTTCAATGGCAGTGACCCCGGAGAAGGATACCCAAGTGTTTCCAACTTGACTTTCGGATACAGCGATTGGAATACCCCGCAGACAGTGACTGTGACCGGAAAGGATGACAACCAGCTTGATGGGAATACTGCGTTTCAAATCAGCTTCACCGTAGATGATGCCTCTACCACTGATAGTCATTTCGATACGGGTGTTTGTATGACCTGTCCTCCGAACAGCCTGACTGTTTACAACATTGACAATGACTCCGCTGGGATCGTAGTTATTCCCACTTCCGGACTGACTACGGGTGAAGACGGAACGAGCGCAAATTTCACCGTCAACCTGACCAGCCGTCCTGCGGATAACCAGAATGTGGTGATTAACATCCTCAGCAGTGACAACGGTACCGAAGGAACATCGCCGACTGGGTATGGAAATGATCCCGGAGAAGGATATCCTAGTCCAACTACACTGACATTCACATCTTCATACGATAATGGCACCACGGCACAGACCGTGACCGTAACCGGCCAGGATGATTTCTATGACGATGACAATGTTACCTACACGGTGACTATGTCCGTGGACGTTTCTTCATCTCAGGATGATTTTGACAGCCTGGTACCAGACATGGTGACACTGGTCAATGCCGATAACGACACTCCCGGATTTACTTATGGAACCATTAGCGGAGATACCTCTGAAAACGGTTCGTTGGCCACCTTTACTGTCAGGCTTGATACCCGCCCAATCGGTACCGAAAGGGTGGTGTTGGTCCCGACTAGTTCAGACACGACCGAAGGAACTGTTACTCCCGGGATCATGGTGTTTACTAACTCAAACTGGCAGAATCCCCAGACCGTGACTGTGACCGGTGTCAACGATGATCAGGATGACGGCAATCAGAGCTTCATGGTGTTTCTGAACAATAAGACCAGTGCTGAGAATTTTGTCGAACTCGTCACAACGGATCCCAAGTACATTCCGCCCAGTTCGTCTTACTATGGTTACTACCCATACAATCCTTCAGTCTATGACAATGGTACATACCGTTATCAGCTGACGAACGTCGATGATGACACGTTTGGAATTGAAATCAGCTCCTTGAGCGATAATTACACCACGGAAGGGGGTGGTACATCCTTCTTCACTATTCGCTTGAACAGTGAGCCGGCCGGATCCGTACAGGTTTCTCTATACAGCGATAATACAACTGAAGGGAAGGTCAGCCCGGACAATCTAACCTTCAGTGCTACGGACTGGAATCTCAACCAGACCGTCACTATCACTGGACAGGATGATAATTCCGAAGACGGAAACATCGAATATCACATCTTGTTTTATGCCTCCGTTTCCAGTGATACCAACTACAATGGTCTGATTCCGGATAACTTAACCCTGACGAACAAGGATGACGATTCACCGGATTCACCGGGCTACTACATCAGCCTGCCCTCCAACGATACCGATGAAAATGCTGTAGCAGCCACTTTCACAATCCGGCTGAGAGCACCCCCTTCCCAGGACAATGTATCTATCCCGATGGCTTCATCGGACACAAGCGAAGGGGTGATCACCACTACCCCCAGTGGCGGAAGCGGCAATGACAACACCACACACCTGATCTTTTCCACATCGGACTGGAATGCATGGCGCACTGTCACAGTGACCGGGGTGCCTGATAACCTTTCGGATGGCGATCAGACTTATGCCATTTACCTCTCTATCGATAACAATACTACCACTGACCCACGTTACCGTTATCTCGATCCACCGGATGTTTCGCTGAAAAACCTGGACTTGACAGATAAGGGCACCTTTTATTTCAGCGCCGTATCAAATGATACCGATGAAAATCAGACCACAGCGTCGTTTACCGTGCGTCTATCGAGCGAACCGACGGATAACATTACCATCTACGTGTCGAGTTCCGATACCTCTGAAGGCAAGCTGAGTGAAGTCGGCGACAACAGCACGCTGAACGACTCGAACCTGGTTTCACTTGTGTTCACTACTGAAAACTGGAACTCAGAGAAAACGGTAGAGGTAACGGGGCAGCCTGACAACCTCTCGGACGGGGACCAATCATATAGCATTATTCTTACAGCTGACAATACAAGCTCTGATTACCGTTTCAAATACGTCGACCCTCCGGACGTCTCTTTGAAGAATCTGGATTTGACGGGCAAGGGTTCGTTTTACGTCTCGGCGGTCTCGAACGATACAGACGAGAACCAGCAGACCGCGAGTTTCACTGTGCGTTTAGCTTCAGAGCCTAGGGACAACGTGACGATACACGTGTCGAGTTCAGACACTACTGAAGGCAGGCTGAGCCGGGTCGGAGACAACACGACACTTAACGATTCGAACCTGGTGACCCTTCAGTTTACGACAGAAGACTGGAACTCGGAAAAAACAGTCTCTGTTCAAGGTCAGTCCGACAACGTCTCCTATGGGGACCAGACCTATGCAATTCTCCTCAGTGCCGACAACACCACCACCGACAACAGTTATCTCTTTGTCGATCCCCCGGATGTAACCCTCAAGAATCTGGATTTAACGGGCAAGGGTTCATTTTACGTCTCGACGATCTCCGGGGACACGGATGAAAATGGCAAGCAGGCCTACTTTACGGTGAGCCTCTCGAGCGCGCCTTCGGCGGACAACGTGACGCTCACGCTCTACAGCAGCGATGCCACAGAAGGCACCATCAGCAACGCCAATGAAAGCCTGGTGTTCACGACGAGCGACTGGAACTCCGTGCGCACGGTGACGGTGACGGGAGTGGCGGACAACTTGTCCGACGGGGACCAGGCCTACACTATCGTGCTGAGGGGCGACAACGCGGCGACGGACCTGCGCTTCGCGAACGTGGATCCTCCGGATGTCGAGGTGAAAAACCTGGACTTAACTGACAAGGGTTTTTTCTATGTGAGTTCTGCCAGTGGTGATACTGATGAGTATGGAAAAACAGCTACCTTTACAGTTCGACTTTCAAGTGCTCCATCAATGGATAATGTCACCATTTCAATGGACTCTTTGGATACCACTGAGGGAGTCATTTCATCTGCTATTGGTAATGCCCAGTCCGGTGATAATTCTACACAATTAGTCTTTACTACTCAAAACTGGAATGCTTCACGTACAGTTACTGTGACTGGCATTGCAGATAATCTGTCTGATGGAAATCAATCTTATACAATTCTGCTTGGTCCCGATAATGTGTCTTCAGATTTGCGTTTCAGATTTGTCGATCCTCCTGATATTTCCCTTAAAAATTTAGATTCAGGAGCTGGATTTTACATTGGCAGTATCAGTGGTAGCACTTCTGAAGATGGCAGTACGGCCGTTTTTACTGTAAGTCTCAAAGTCAGTCCATCCTCGGACGTTGTTATTCCTATTACTTCAAGTGACCCTGGTGAAGGAATCGTTAATCCTGATAATCTGACTTTTACTCCATTTAACTGGAATGCTGAGCAATTGGTCACCGTTACTGGCGTAGATGATAATATTAGTGACGGTAATCAAGCCTTTAGAATTATTCTTGGCGCCGACAATAATACTGCTGATACCAATTATTTAGGTTTTAATCCTGCCGACGTAACTCTTTCTAACATGGATGACGAGTCTGCGGGCTTCCTGATCTCGGCGATCAGCGGGCAGCTGCGGG
>CAYFLK010000008.1:48488-91263 GCA_964344035.1 uncultured Pseudomonadota bacterium | reverse complement strand
TCAGTGCGTTAAACCTATTTTAGGGGGGCAGACTTAAGGAACTTCGGACTAAAAACAGATTTCGCCTACCTCCGCTGGAACGCATCGCTGGGGCAAACATGGTACGTAGGCCACCGCAAGTGGTTTGAACTTAAACTGCTCAAGGGCGCCGTCACAGGCGACCCTCCTCTCCAGAAAAAACTGCAACTGGGCAGTCCCGGTGTGCTGCGGGGATTTCCGCAAACCATTGATTTGCGCGATGACCGCCTGCTTGCATCACGCCTTGATTTCAAATTTCCCCTTGAGCATGCGCCTTTGTGGGGAGACATCAGCGCGATGGAAATCCAGGGAATAGTGTTTTACGATCAGGGAAAAATCTGGTCCTCGGGTGTTCCTTTCAGGCAGGCAACGTTGCGCAAGGATGCGGGAATCGGGGTTGAGTGGATTGTTGATACCGTGTCTTTAATCCAGGTCCCCCTCAAAATGGAACTGGCCTTTCCCATTGATGATCCGGAATATCGAAAACCCCAGTTCATCCTGCTTGGAACCCTGACTTGGGACTGAGGGTTCAGTGAAAGGTCAGAGAGAGCAGGTGGTTTTTTTCAACTTGCCCTGAATTGACTCTTTTCAGCAGCAACCTTTCATTTTCGATGGCGACTACCTGCAGGTCATCCAGCAAACCACCTTCCATGACAAGGAACCGCATCCCGCCCTTTTCAATGAGCGCATAGGTTCCTTCAGAGGTTTGCAGGATATCAAGCAAGCGAAACCCCTTTAACGGGTCCTTAGCCCGCAGGGAGGGTTTTGGCGTCAGTTTTTTTTGAACAGGGTTATTTTCCTTTTTGTTCCGGGAGGATGGCTTCTCCGTCTTATTGTCAGGACTTTTGGGCCGCGGAGTTGAAGCTTGAGGAAGCAGCGTTGCAAACGGACTTTTCGCGGGCGGTCGTTTGGGAGGTTTCAGTTCCTGACCGAGTACGCTCATCTCGAAAGTGATGCAGCAGAGGAAAGCAATGAGCGTGTTGAAGCGCCGGTTCATGGCGGGCTGAATTCAAACAGTGATTCGGAAAGGTGGAAAGAGTCGAAAGTGATCTCAATCGTCAGATCCGGAAGCACCGATTCCGGCGCTGGATTGCTGATATTCAACTCACGCAATAAGAATAACTTTTTGGTTTCTCCCAACATCTTCAGAAAATGTTGTAATGCGGGGAATCTTCCCTGCAGACTAAGAAAGACCCTTGATCTCTGAACAGAATCCAAGGATGAAAGAACCCTGGTTTGCTGCCGGTTCAATTGCAGTCCGCTTTCCTGGATCGCGTTCGTAAGCCACTCGTTGAGGAGGCCGGCATTTTGTGAAACTGAAAGCTCCTTCTTAAGTCCGCTGAGCCGATTTTGCAGGGAAACCCACTCAATTTCAAACTGCTCCTTTTTTAGCCCATTGAAAGTCGCCGAACCGGCAGCCTCCCCCTGGATTTTCCGCAAGCGTCCCTCCAGCCGTTGTTCCCGCTCCTGCATGGGGCGCAAAATAATGTTATACACAAGCAGCAGGCACAGCACCCCTACAAGCCCCGCGAGCAGTATTTTCTGGGTTTCAGGATTGTGCCAGTCCATGCCTGAAAATCGCGGAACTTCCTTCATCGTCATGTTCTGTCCCGAAACCGGTAACGGAGGAAGATGTAGACACACAGGGTCAGCGCGCACAACGTGACCAGGGCGACCACTCCGTAATCAAGGGAACTGACCGGGACCCGGTTGATGGCCAGGGCCAGTTTGCCGGAATCGGCGTTGATTCCCTGCCAGTTGGAGTAGGTTGCGTCCTGAAGTTTCTTATCGCCCATGTATTCGAGTTGTGCGGAGCTGATGCGTAGGCCTTTGATGGGAGTGAACACCCGGACCCTGTCCAGGGAATTGCGGAAGGTTTTGCTCAAACCGGCGCTGCCGAACCATGCCGGGATGGAATAATGAAAGAGAACCTGGCTGCGTCCGGAAGGAAAAATTCTGGGCAGTTCCAGTTTTCCGTCTCGAATCTTAAACTCGGACTGCTCCGAGTTTGTTCCCTTAATCATTTGAAAATCGTCGTAGTTTTCAGGCAGGTCGAAAAGCAAGGGGTTGTTCCTTGAGTCGATGTGATCCCGAGTTGGATTACGCAGCCTCCAAATTTCCGTGATCCCAACTCTGCCGATGCCTGCCTCTAGGACAAGGGTGGCCTGTTCGGTTACCATTGCGGCGGTATTTTCCGATACTCCGGGAATCGCCAGGTCCACATTGAAATGCGTGTTTTCGGCGTTCAAAAACAGCACATCGGACTGATGCAGCTTGCCGTTGACACGGGTCCCGACCCGATAGGCGGCACGTAGTTCGCGCGGCACCTCGGCAAACAGGAAATTCCCCTCGGGATCTGTCTTTACACGGGCCTGCGGGCCCTGGGTCGTAACCTGACCCTCAGTGGTGAGGACGAATTTCAAGAGCACCACGTCATATCCCTGCGGGGGCGGGGTCATGCCTTCGGGGATCAAAATCCTGCCTCCTATTTGTACGGTCTCCGCAGCCGAGGCGGGGACTGGAGGAACAAAGAAGAAAAAGAGCAGAACCACAAAACAGGATCGTCTTAATTCTATGGGAGCTCGAGTAAACGCTGTTTTATTGAATCTCATGACTTGTGTACGAAGTTCACTGGTTAGATTTTAATGATTGAAGGTAGGCATCGATTTCATCTGCCCGTTGCAAAGCTGTCCGGTGGTATTCTTCCATCCCCTTTGGCGGTTTGATTTTCGCGGCGAGACGATAATGTTGAAGGGCGGGTTCCCATGATTCCTGAAGATGATACAAAGTCCCCAGTTCATAGTGTATCACGACATACCATGGGGATGTTTCAGGAATTTTACGTTTGGAAACCTCCTTCATCCGTTTGAGCGCGGTTTTGATGTTGCCTCCCTGGCGGTCAAGCTGGGTAATCCAGTAAACCGCCTGCAATTCGGTTTTGCCTACTCCTCCTCCGTCTGCGCGCATCAGCCATTTACGCGCTGCCTTCTTTTGTTTCAAGTGAGTCAAGCGGTGAAAGCCGATTTGGAAGGCGTAATATCTGGTTTCCTTCTCTTTCTTCGTATTTTTCTTCAACGCGTTGTATGCAGTTTCATACACCCTAACCAGGTTTTGATAGTTTTTTTCACGCTGGTAAAGGCGCTCCAACTGAGTGACGACGAACAGCAGCCGATCCAGGTTTTTTGCAGGGATTTTTTTCAGCGCATTTTGGTAATATCCCTTGGCCCGGCGGCGCCCCCCAAGCTTTTCCGCTGCCTCTCCCTGTTCAATCAGCGCCTTTATGGTGACGGTGTGAGATTTCTGGTGTTTTGCCATCAGGGCATAAGCGTTGAGGATGCCTTCCCATTTCTTTCGTCCTTTTTTTTGTTTTTCAGCGTACAGCATCAGTTCAAAATTGCTGATGTCAAGTTCGCGTTTCCCGGATTTAACCTCCTTGCGGATCTGCTCGGTCACTGCATTCCAATCTTTATTCTTGATCAGCCCCTGCAGGCTTTCCTGGGACAGGAACCGGCGCACCTCCTCCTGCTGTTTTTCCTCCTCAATGTCCCTCGGATGGGCTTTCAACACCTGCTGAAAAAATGTGCGTGACAGAACGTTGTTTCCCATCGCGTCAGCCACTTGTGCCTGGTGGATCAGGGCGGGGACGGTGTTTGTCCGGTTTGCATCGACACGGTTTAGCAGTTCATAAGCGCTCAAAACTCCGGCCCAATTTTGCTGCTGGGTTTCTGCGTTGAGCAGCCATTGAAAATGTGCCTCGTCAAGCACGATTTCCTCGGATGCAACCTGTTCGCGGATTTGCCGTGAGACCGCCGGCCAATTCTGACCCTCGATGTTCTTGCGCAGGTTTTCTCGGTTGAGGAAACGCTGAACTTCTTTTTGACGCGTCCTTTCGGATTCGTTCCTAGGTTCAGCCTCAAGCAGCAACCGGTAGTGCCGCGCGGCCAGAGCGCTGTTGCCCAGACTTTCCGAGGCTTTTGCCTGTTCCAGCAATGCGTCCACTGTTCGCGCACGATCTTTGTCGTATTTCTCGAGCAGGGAATAGGCGCTGAGTATCCCGGACCAGTTTTCCCGGCGTGACTCAGCACTGAGCAGCAGGTTGAAATTCTGCTCATCCAGCACGCGCTGCCCGGCTTGCACTTCCAAGCGGATCATTTCAGAAATACCCGGCCAATCCTGGGCGGCGATTTTCTTCTGCAGGGTGTCTTCGGAGAGAAACCGTCGAACCCCATCCTGCCTGGTTTTTTCTTCCTGGTTTTGGGGGACTGCTTGGAGAAGCTGTTCATAAAACTTTCGCGCACTCACGGGGTCATCCAGTTTTTCCGCCGCTTTCGCCTGTATGAGCAGTGACGAAACGGTCCGGACGCGTTGCGGGTCAGATTCCTTCAGCAGTTCATACGCGCTCAAAACACCCGGCCAGTTTTCACTCCGGGATTCAACTGAAACAAGCAGTTCAAACGTTTGTTCATCCAACATCCGTTCTCCGCGGCGGACTTCCCGGCGTAGCTGCGCGGAGACCGCGGACCAATCCTCCCTGCTGAGATTTTCCTGCAGGGTTTGTTGAGAGAGGTATTTCCTCACTTCTTCCTGCTGCTCACGTTCGGCTTCGGTCTCTGCAGCAGTGGAGAGGATTTTCCGGTAAAACTTTTTTGCCTCCTCAAGCCGGTCCAGTTTTTCAGATGCTTGCGCCTGCAGCAGCAACGCCTGCTGAGTTTCGGCCAGTTCCGGATCGGTTTTTTTCAGCAGGCTATACGCGCTCAGCACTCCCGACCAGTTTTCCCGCCTGGTTTCAGCGGAAACGAGCAGCTCCATGGACTGGCTGTCCAGTTTCCGGTACCCTCGTTGTACCTCGTCACGGATCTGCTTTGAAATCCCCGCCCAGTCCTGTTTCCGGATTTTATTCTGCAAATCATCCTCGGAGAGGAAACGGCGAACCTCCGCCTGCTTTTTTTCTTCTTCAGTATCATGAGGGATTGCCTGCAGGGCTTCTTCGTAGAATTTTCTAGCCTGGCGGGGATTGCCGAGATTTTCCGCCGCATCCGCCTTCACTAGCAAGGCTGACACGGTTTTGCCAGCTTTCGGGTCTGACCTGGAGAGCAGGTTATACGCACTGAGTATGCCGGACCAGTTTTTTTGCTGGATTTCCGCTGATACAAGCAGTTCCATGGACTGGTTGTCCAGTTTCCGATACCCTTGCTTCACCTCTTCCCGGAGCTGTTGTGAAATACCGGCCCAGTCCTTGTTCCGGAATTTTTTCTGTAAATCATCCTCCGAGAGGAAGCGACGAACTTCAACCTGTTTGTTTTTTTCCTCTGTGTTCAACGGGATTGTGCGCAGGGCTTCTTCATAAAAATTACGGGCGCCTTGGGGGTTTTTCAGTTTTTCCGCCGCATCCGCCTGCACGAGAAGGGCGGAGACGGTTTTTCCGGTTTTCTGGTCGTACAGGGACAGCAGGCGGTAGGCTCGCAGAATTCCGGACCAGTTTTTTTGATTTCTTTCCGCGGAAAGCAGCAAGTTGAAGTTTTCCTGGTCCAGTGAGCGCGTGCCTTCCTCAACTTCACTGCGTATCTGTTCGGAAACAGCGGGCCAGTTTTCTTCCTCCACCAGTTCCTGCAATCGTGAAGAGGAGAGGAACTGATTAATCTGTTTCAATTGCTCTTCCGCGGAGGTTTGCATTTTCGCGAGAACGGGATCTTCTTGCCTCGGCAGTGACGCCACCAGTTTGAATTCCTTGCGGGCGGGTCCCCATTGCCGGAGCTGCTGATGCAGGGCTGCCGCACGAAAGTGGATGATGATGCGCCAACGGTTGGAAAGGGGGCGTTCTTTCAAGGGTGAGAGCCATTGAATGCTATCCTCCAATCGGTTATCCTGCTCAGCCATTTCACTGAGTGTCAGCCTTGCCTGCAGTTCTTCTTCATGCGTACCTCCGCCGTCGGTTTTCCGCAGCCATTTTTTCGCGCAGTCCTGGTCCTTGATTTCATCCTTGCAGAAATTTCCCAGGAAAAACGCAAAATTCCGGTAACGGTCCTTATTCTGTTTGTCCTGTGCCAGTAAGGGCATCATTTCTTTTTCATACAACGGAACCAGGTTTTCGGGGGACTCCCCCTGCTGGTAGAGTTCGGCCAGTTTAAGGACCACAAATTCTCGGGTTTCAAGCTGCTTGTTCACCAACAGCTGAAGCATGGTTTCATAGAGCTGTACGGATTCCTGGTGCATCCCGAGCTGTTCGGTCAATTTGGCCCAGTCCAGCAGGCGTTCCAGGTCGAGAAAATCATCCGGATAAGCCTGCCGCCATCGTTCATAATATGTGTGTGTCCGTTTTGGGTCTTGCCTCTGATGTGCCGCGTAGACCCATAGCGCATAATCCTCGCTGGTCAATTTGGGGCTTTGTTTCTGAAAAGCCGCCTGCAGTTCCTCGGTGAGCTTTTTCCAGTCCTTTAATTGCTGATGCGCGAACAGGAGCATCCGGATTACGGCTTCACGGTATTTTTGCTCATCACGGATTTTAACCAGGTCTTTGCGCGATGGGTCCCACTTTTTCAGGTTGAAATAACAGCTTCCTCGTATGTAAAGCAGCCGGTTCTTCTCCTCGGCAGCCAAAGATCTCGGCAAGTTTCTCAACTCCCGGATCACCCTGTCACATTTTTGGCGGTCATAGTACAGGTATGCCAGGCGCAGGCGAAAGCGGTCCCGGTCCGCGCTATTCAGTGCGGGATTGTCTCTGCTTTGTTCGAGTAAAGATAGCTGTTTGCCGGGCTGTCCTGTTTCCTGGTACAGCAACTCAAGACTCTGCAAAAGGAGGATGTTGTTGCGAAATTCGTTGTAATTCCTCGCCTTTTCCAGGGAAGCGATGGCCTGTATCGGATGTTGAATTTTCACTCGCAGGTTGCCGATGCGGTAATGTAAGCGGGCTGCGTTTTCCGAATCCGGATCCTGTTCCACGTACCGCTCAAAAGCATGGATGGCTTCGGGCAGCATTTCCTGCTGTTCATACAGCATCCCCAGCCGAAAGAGGACTTCCCCGGGGTACAGCTTGTCTCCGGTTTTCAGATAAAGGTTGTATGCTTCAATGGCATTTTGGGGCTGAGTTACTTTTTCATACAGGGCCCCCTGTCGATAAAGCGTTTCAGCGTTGTGGCGCTTATCTCCTGTTTCAAGATAGTTTTGATACGCGGCGATGGCCTGTTTGCTCTGATCACGCAGTTGAAAAATAAAACCGAGTCGAAAATGGGCCAGGGGTACGTGTTCGGCCGCGGAAGAGGCCTGGTCAGCATCCATTTGCAACTGCAGGAAGAAATGGTAATGAGAGCCAAGTTGTTCGAGTACGCTGTCAGGAATTTTGTATCCAGGGTTCTTTTTCAGCGGGCGCACTGCCTGTGTGTATGCCGTTTCAGCTCTCCAGAAAGCGGCCGCGCCGCGTTGCGCGAATTCCGGATAATCAGCTGAGGCATGGGCAAAATGATCCTCCGCGCCGGAGAGGTTATCCAGGCGCTGATAGAGCGAGGCTGCTTGGAAATGCGCGGCAGCGGCATTCCGGGATTCCCCTGATTTCAAATAATCTTCATAGGAGGCGATGGCTTTTTTTATATTGCCTGTCTCCTGATACAAGGCGCCGAGCCGGTAATGAGAATCGGGAATCAAGCCGGGTTTCTTACCTTTGAGATGGTTCCGAAAGGCCTGGATGGCTTCCCTGTTCCGTTTCTTCTCCTGAAACAGCGTTCCCAGCCGGTAAAGGACTTCCGTCTGGTAGGTTGCGTCGCCGGTTTTCAGATAATCCTGGTAGGCGGCAATGGAGCGTGAGAAGTTGTGGACCTGCTGTTGCAGCAGACCGAGTCTGTAGTGGGATACCGCTTTATATTGCGTGTCCCGCGTATTCAGGTATTTCTGAAAAAATACTAAAACCAGTTTTGCTTTGTTCTCGGGAATCTTGGCCTTATTTTTTTTCGCCTCCGCCAGCAGCGCCGCGTAATTCATTTCCGCACGCCAGAAAGCGGAGGAGGTCGCCAACGGCGATTTTGGATGTTCTTCATGTACCCGCCGATAATATTCCGCGGACAGGTCATGTTCACCGTTTTTCTGAAACCCCAGGGCCAGCCGGTGTTTTAGCGTCAGTGCTCGTTCCTCTGCCTGGTCTCCCAGTTGATCCAAATAGGGTTCCCAGTACTTGATTGCCAGTGAAGGCTTGTTCTGAAACAGCCTGCACCACCCCAGCAAGTGGAGACGCTCCTGTTTTGCTTCACCAGGCAGGCTGTCCGGATCAGCGCGCAGAAAGTGACTGATCGCGCTTTGGTACTCCGGCAGCGCCTGTTCAAGGCTGGTTTCCTGACGGATCAGTTCCGCGCGGTAGAAAGTGACAAACCCGATCCAGTAACGGGACTCGTCCGCGAAAGTGGTCCTGGGAAATTCGCGCAGCAGCAGTTTCAGCGTTTGCAGTGCGCCGGTATATTGCTGTGTTTTCGCAAGTAGTTTCCCCTTGTGAAACAAAACCTGCTGGCGGTATTTCTTGCTTTGCGGAAAAGATTTCTGGAAGTTCTGCAGATCGCGCAGGGCCTGCGTCAAACTCCCGGCTTTCATGGACGCCGAGGCTTGCAGGTACATCATGTCCTGGCGCCACTTCCCTGATTTGAATTCCTGCAAATAACAGGCGGCTGCGTTCCAGGCTTCCTGAAACAAGCCGTCATCATACATCTGCCTGGTAAAACTGCGCTGCTGTTCTTCGTCCAGCCCTTCGGTCAGAAAACACTGTGCTTGCAGCGACGGCACTGAAAACAGCAAGGCCGTCCACAACAGAACCGGGAAGAACAGGGTTTTGGCAGGTGGGAACAGCCGAAGGATCATGGATTTGCAGACCTGCAGGATCAGCATGGGGAGAAAGAATTCGCAAGCAGCTGATTCCAGCATGAGGGATCGGGCCCCTCTATTTCCACGGTTTTGGACCGGCTGGTTTGACCGCACACCACGCGAACGCGGGATTTCGCTGTCCCCAGTTTGCGCGCGAGAAAGTTGACACACTCGCGGTTTGCTCGGTTGTCAACGGGAGGAGCATTGAGACGGAGTTTGATCCGGTTACCATGCATCCCCGCCCATTCGCTTTTGGCGGCGCGGGGCTGTACCTGGATTTGCAGGACCAGGATCGATTCACGCCATTGATAGGGAAGTTGAGGTTTCATTTTTCCGTTGAGTGTTTTCCTGAAACCCTTATTTTGATGCGAAGCAAATTAGAAGCGGCAAGCAGCAACCTGCAGGCGGCTTGGCAAGACTTTCTCCGTTGCCACTTGTCACGGGTTGCTTATTACTTGCTCCTTAAACCTTGTCTCTAGAAAGTTGAGAGACCTGTTTACTATACAGTTTCATTTGTTAAAAATCCATCATGGTTTCTCCCGCAAATCCCGTCAAAATCAAGGTCTGCGGACTGACCACGGCAAAGCAGGCAATGACTTGCATGCAGCTCGGAGCCGACATGATCGGGTTGAACTGCTGGCCTTCGTCCCCACGTTTTGTGTCTGAGGGGCGTTTGCGGGAAATTGTCGAATCTCTTGCCGGGACAGTGGAAACCGTCGGCGTGTTTGTCAATGAATCGGCCGATACAGTTAATCGCCTCATCCGTGACAGCGGATTAAACCGGGCGCAGCTGCATGGCGATGAATCGCTGGAATATGTGCAAACACTCGAGGTCCCCTGGTTTAAAGCCTTCCGGGTTTCATCGGATTTCGAGATGGAGTTCATCCGGAATTACGGTCAAACCAGATTTCTGCTGGATGCTTATTCACGGACTAAATACGGTGGAACAGGTCGGACTATTGACTGGAAACTGGCCAGAAAAGCGGCATTGCAGGGTGAGTTGATCCTTGCCGGGGGCCTCAATCCGGACAATGTTGCCGACGCAATCCGGATGGTTCATCCATACGGGGTGGATGTGTGCAGCGGGGTGGAAAGCAAACCGGGGGTTAAAGACCTTGAACGCGTGGAACTTTTTATCCGGTCCGTGCGCGCGGCTGGATTGACCAAACCGCTTCCAGTTTCTTCTAGGATAGTTCAATGACCAGCACAACCTTCACCACCGAGGGAGGGATCCGCATCGAAAAATCGATGACACCCCTGGACGAGCAACACGCGCTAAACAAAATCTATCAGTACATAGACACTCACAAGGGGGCCCTGTTTGTCAGCAATTACGAGGTCCCTGACCGTTATTCCCGCTGGGACCTGGGTTTTGTCCATCCGGCGCTTGAACTGCTGGCCAAGGAACGCCGCTTTGAAATCAACGCGCTCAACCCTAACGGAGTGCGGATGCTCTCACTGATAGCCCCATGCCTGCAGGATCATGAACACCTTGATTCGCTTGAGACGCGGACTGACCGGATTTTTGGCACGGTGAAACCAATGCCGGAATTTTTTGCTGAAGAGACCCGCAGTCGTCAGCCCAGTGTTTTCTCGGTGATACGGGAAATCTTCCAACTCTTCCGCAGTGATGATCCGTATCTCGGGCTGTACGGGGCTTTTGGATATGATCTGGTGTTTCAGTTTGAAAACATCCAGGCAAAACATACACGCGACCCAGAACAGGCTGATTGCCATCTGTTCCTTCCGGTCGAACTGGTCGTTGTGGACCGGCAGAAGGAAGAGGCACACAAAATTCAGTATCACATTGAAACTCCGGAGGGGATGACCGAAAGCTGGTGGAACACCGGGGATTCCTTTTCAGCTAAAACCGGGACAGCAGGAAAGGGGTTTGAATGCGATCATCAACCCGGGGAATTTGAACGGAAGGTGCAAACCATCAGGGAGGGATGCCACCGTGGAGATTTTTTTGAAGTGGTTTTGTCACAATCTTTTTCCACCGGGTTCAGTGAAACTCCTACAACCCTATTTAAACGCATATGTGAACAGAACCCGAGTCCCTATACCTTCCTGATTAATCTTGGAATGGAACAGCTGGTCGGGGCGTCTCCGGAAATGTATGTGCGGGTTAAAGGAGACCGCCTGGAAACGAGTCCGATCTCCGGGACCGTTCCGGTGGGGAACGACCCCATGGAAACAGCGGAACGGATAAAAACATTAATTTCTTCCGAAAAGGAAGAATCCGAATTAACTATGTGCACCGATGTGGACCGCAATGACATGGCCCGTATATGCGAGCCAGGAAGCGTGCGGCTGATTGGTCGCCGGCTGCTTGAGAGGTATTCGCGGTTGATCCACACGGTAGATCACGTAGAGGGAATCCTGATGGAGGATCGCGACGCCATCGATGCTATCCTGACACACATGTGGGCCTGCACCGTGACCGGGTCCCCCAAACCGGTGGCGATGCAGACGATTGAGAATCTCGAAAATTCCCCGCGCGGATGGTACAGCGGGTGTATCGGCTTCCTCTGGTTCAACGGCTACACCAGCACAGGCATGACCCTGAGAACGGTGCACCTGCGAGACGGGCTGGCAACCGTGCGCGCAGGCGCCACCCTGCTTTACGATTCCGATCCGGAGGCGGAGGAGCGTGAAACCCTGGTCAAGGCTTCCGCCTTCCTCGAAGCAACCCTGGGAAGAAAAAACCGGCAGACGCCGAAAGCAGCGCTTGAAAAAACCGGGTTGGGACTCAAAGTGTTGTTTGTAGACAACCACGACAGTTTTGTTCACACCCTTGCCTCCTACGTCAGGGAAACTGGTGCGGTAGTGACCACATTGCGCTCAGGGTTTCCCTACTCGATGCTCGATGATATCCGGCCTGATCTGGTGTTCCTATCTCCCGGACCGGGGACTCCCGCCGAACAGAATGTGCCGGAACTCGTCGGGGAAGTAGTGCAGAGGGATCTGCCGGTCTTCGGGGTCTGCCTGGGACACCAGGGCATTGCCGAACACTTCGGCGGAAGCCTGGAAACGTTCAGGGAACCATTCCACGGAAAATCCTCAAGCATCCGTCATGACGGCACGTTCCTCTTCGAGGGGTTGCCTGATCCGTTGATAGCCGGACGCTATCACAGCCTCTATGTGGTGCGTGAAGACCTTCCGGAATGCTTTGAAATTACCGCGGAAACCGAGGATGGGATCATCATGGGACTCCGCCACCGCGAACTCCCGGTGGCCTCCGTCCAATTCCACCCGGAATCAATCCTTACACTGCGGGAACAATGCGGGTTGAAGCTGATTCACCACGTGATGGAATTGCTTCCACGCCGCCCCTGATCCGGCATTCCTCAGTCACTGCAGCGGTATTTTCCGGGCTGCAGTTCGAGATTAGGACCGCGTGGAAGGGTCAGGGCACGGTCGTTTCGGAAATACACCTTGACACGATCCTGGCTTACAAACAGCCATTCAGGCCGGACTTTTTCCCATGGCTGGTGCCTTGCTTCAGGCCTGTCATATACTGAGCGGCAGAGCAGGCGGATGCGGGGAATGTTTTCGTCGGGGTATTGAAAGTGTTGAGTGGACGTGGTTTGACATGCGCTTTGAAAAACCAGGCCTAGCGCAGAAAACGTCCAGGGATTAAAAAACATCCGGATTTGTTCGGGCAGGTTTTTCATGGCGGACACGACTCAGGCCGCGCCAGTTTTTTCCTCATCCGGAGGGAGGTACAGCAAAATGCGGGAACAGTGCGGGCAGGTTCGATAAGTGCTTGGGTTGACCATCATTTCATTGACCAGCTGAGGCTGCAGCACCATGTGGCATCCACTGCAGCATTTGTCTTCAATCACGCAAATCGGCTGGGCTATCCGGTTTGAACCGCACTTATCATAAAAACGTCTGATCCTGGTTGGCAGATTGGAAACCAGGCTGTCATGAGTCTCGCTGATTTGCACAATCTTGGATTCATTCTCAAGTTTCTGCTCAATTAGGATATCTGCTTCCTTGTGGTATTTAACATCCTGCTCGCTGATCACTTCAGAGAGATTTGAAAGCATGGTCTGCAGTTCTTCCAGGTTGATGTCAAGGTTCAACAGCTGATCCTCAAGCTGCCCCCTTCCCTTGCGTGCTTCCTCCAGCTGCTTTTTGCTGGCGACAAATTCCTTCTCGTTGCGGATGTTGGGTACCTGTTTTTCGAGTCTGGCAATCAATTGCTCCTGCAGATTGAATTTATCCTCGATTTCCTTCCTTTCCTTCTGAATCTGTGCCGTCTGATTCTGTTTGTCCTGCTGTTCACTGAGATGCTGATCCAAATCTGAACGGGCGCTCATGATCATTGTGTCAAGCTGCTTGCTTGCATTTTTCAGGTTTTCCATTTCACGGTCGGTGAGGGCAATCTCGATGAGCGGCTGGATGTTGGACATGGAGGGCTCCAGGGGGAATGTTTGGTAAGAACGAATCTTTTAAGAATCGCAAATTCGTCGAAAAATATCAAATCAATCCTCTGAATCCAGCAGGATTTTTTTACACTGGTTTTTCTATTCCATTTCCCCGCTCCAGGGATACTGGAACATAAGCAGGACTTCCACCCCTTCATTACCAGAGGATACTTCAAAGCGGTACGTGTTTCCCGATCCGCCCACCAGACGCAGTCCCGACCCGTAGGAAGTGCGGTTGATTTTGCCAAGGTCCTTTTTTTCTTCGGACACTGTTCCCTGTTCCCAAAAGAACGTTGCCTGCAGGGCCTGCATGACATCGTTGAAGAAGTACAGGTCAACTACATCTCGGCTGGTTTCAAAGTTCCAGCGCAGTTCTGTACCGTAAAACAGGGTATGGGCCGCCTGGTACCGCCCGTTTGGGTAGGAACGGAGGCGGTCCTGTCCCCCGAGCGGGTGAGCTGTCCCGTTGCGGTTGGCGTTGATAGTGTTATTCGCGTTCCTGATTTGTGCTGCGCAAGCGGGACTATCGGGATATATAATACAGGCCTCGGCTCCGCTTTCCTTGAGCAGCGCATTCAGGTTGGTATTTCCCTCTTTCTGCACATCGGCATCGGAGCGGAAGTAGTGGAAGGCCCAGGTGCTGTCGTCCAGGACCGGATGATAGTAAGTCAATCCGTATGACAGCACGTTGTATTCAGGAGTCCCCGCATCCACGGATGTGTTCAGTTCAAATGTGCTTTTCAATCGCAATCCATCACGCGGGTCTTTCAAATCGTCAGTCCAGTCGAGGTGAATGACGCTTCCTTTTTTTTGCGCATGAAAATCGGTGGGGTTGGCAATTGTCTGCACTAGGTTTCCCTTGGCGTCCAGTATTTCGGTTGCCCGGCCGGTTGCGTTTTGGGTGAACAGTGAAATTTCGATGCGCCGTTCCAGAAGGCTGAGGGATGCTTGCAGCTTGTTGTCAACATACTTGTCTCCCACGTAGATGTTGAAATCCTCCTTTTCACTTTCCATTCCCCGGCTGCTGTAGATGTTCACTCCGAATTTGCGGATATCAAGCCGCATTGCGGACAAATAGAACAACTCTGGGACCACAAAAATCTCCTCCACAGAACTGACATAGCCTTCCGCGTCACCGCTGATGCCCACAACGTATGCATCTATGTTTGTCTCCAGGATGTTTCCCCCGTAACCGATCAGCATCCAGCCTTCTCCGATTCCGGGATAAGCGTAGGGCGCAGGGATGACAAGGTATCCAGGGGTCGTACCAAATTGGTCCTGTCTCCTTTCAGGAACAAGGGAAAAAGCCGCGGAGGCACAAAGGATGTGGATGAGTACGAGCATCATGCTCGCATAGAGTTTCTTTTGCATGTTGAAAAGTTTTTTCGAGTGCGTGACGAACAAAGCAGTTGCTGTGTTTGATGGGGTTATTTGTCCTGCCGGGAATGATGGATGGAAATTTCTCTGCTGACTGGTGGAACTGGTTGTTCCTTAAGCAGTTGGAGCATTGTTTCCAATGCCGATTCCAGTTGAGTGTCCTTGCCTCGGGCATAACTCTGCGGGGAGTCCTCAACGAGGATGTCAGGATCCACACCGTAGTTTTCAACCGACCACCCTGCATGGTGAAACCAGATCGAAAACTGGGGTTGAGTGGTTGTTGTGCCGTCGACAAGCTGGTAGCGTTCGTCGATGCCGACTACTCCTCCCCAGGTTCGTTTGCCGATCACCTTTCCCAGCTGCAACTGCTTGAAGCTGGCGCTGAACATGTCACCGTCCGAACCGGTGAACTGGTTGGTGATGACCAGCAGGTGTCCTCTGAGCGTGTGGTAGGGATAAGATTCCGGACTGCCCCAGCGCGGCACGTCGTAACCGAGGTGCCGGTGGGCGAGTTTTTCCAGGATCAGCGGGGAAACATATCCTCCCGCGTTGTAGCGCACGTCGATGATCAATCCCTCGCGATCAACCTGTGCCAGGTATCCCCGGTGAAACTCGGCTATGCCTTCGGTATCCATGTCCGGAATGTGCAGATAGCCAACTCTGTTTTCTGTTTCTTCCTCAATGAAACGTGTGTTGTCGTTGACCCACTCACGGTAACGCGTTTCTCGCTCGTTGACCAGGGTTTTGACCATCACCTGTCTGTGTCCGTCACGTTTCCGCGGAGAGCGCACGGTCAGCAGCGCCGTCTGTCCTGCCTGGTGGACAAGCAGTTCCCCGGGGGAGGTGTGTTCATTGACCGGTATCCCTCCTACCGCAAGCAGCTGATCGTTTTCCTCGATCATTATTCCCGGTTCGACCAGGGGGGAATGTTCATCCTTGCGCCATACGTCCCCCCGGTAGATGCGGCGCAACACCCAGCATTTTCTGGCACTGTCATACTCAATGTCCGCGCCCAGACGGCCGACGGGATATCTGGGGGAATGGGGATAATCACCGCCGTATTCGTATGCATGCGAGGTCCCCAGTTCACCCTGCATTTCCCAGATCAGGTCGGAAAGTTCCGAGCGCGAACAGATTTTCTGCAGCAGGCGGGCATAACGCCGATAAACCTGGTCCCAGTCCACACCGGACAATTCCTCGTTCCAGAAAAACTCTTTCTGCAGTCGCCAGGCTTCTCGAAACATCTGGGACCATTCATCAGGATAATTGACGGCGATACGAACGCGGCTCAAGTCGATCCACCCGCTTTTCCGGGAAGGTTCGTTCTCGTTTTCCGCTTCTTCAGGGACCGGCACCCCTGCCTCGAGGACCCTCACTTGGTTTCCGCTGAGATAGACCATTGTCTTGGTGGATGGAGTTACCTGCAGCGAACCGACCTCTTGTGCGAGTATTTCGCGTTCCTGTTTTTCAAAATCGTATACCCACAACACCCCCTCGTCTTTATCTTTGTTCCGTTCCTCGTAATAGTAATCGATGCCCCCGACAAGCGGGAATTCGGTAAACATCACTTTGTTATGCATCCCCAGCACCTGTCCGTAGAGTCCTTCAGGGACAGGAAATTCTGTAATCCTCTCCTGGATTCCTTCGAGATCGATTTCCAACCGAGCAGGTTTTTTTGAAGGTTCTTTGCTTTCCGTTTTTGCTTCCGCGCTGTCCGTGCTGTTTTTCCGGGCATTCCCGGACGGTTTCCCGATTTCTCCTGCTGCTGAATGGGGTTGCTCTCCTCCTCCCGGAGGATGGGGTTGTGGTAGAAAGGGGCTGCAGTGCCCTGCCTGCAATGTGACCAGATAAGGTTTGATTGAACGTGAAAAGGAAGTGGCTGTTTGCACGGTGTCCCAAATCGGGTTGTAAACACGTGCTGACAGGAAATACAGCCAGCGTCCCTCCGGGTCAAAATTCGGCGCGTAATCATATCTCACCGGTTGGGTGATCTGCACAGGTTTTTTCGGCAGCAGCCGACGCCCTTCCCGGTCCGGGTTAAGATGCAGCAGAAAAATTGCGGTTAATTCCTGAGTCAGGTGTTTTGTGTAAGCCAGCCAACAGCCGTCCGGGGAGAAAACCGGGTCATTGATTTCCCTGATTTTAGAGGAATCCAGCCTGCGGGTCCTGCCGCTAAACAGGTTAAGCACATGCAGCTCCATCCTGCTTGTGGTAAGTGCTAGGTGGGGAAATCTGGGTGAAACCGTCATTTCCTGGACCCTGCCCGGAGGCAGTGCGAATGACTGTTCGGGATGCTCAGAGGGGTCCCTGGTGAAGACGTCCAGTCGTTCTTCGCGCGGATGCCGGTTGCGGGGTTTTACCTTGGGCGTGCGAGGAGAATCAGACACCACCGTGATGCGGCCGTCACAAATCCAGCGGGGCAGCCTGTATCGCACACCGTGACGCACCCCGTGCTGACGCACAACATGTTCCCAGTGAGGCATTGAGTACAATTTACCGCGCGCCGTCAAAGAGAGTTCGTGTCCTTCAGGATGGATTGCGAGGTCTTCAAGATAGCTGTCTCCGTAAAAAAAACGGCGCTGTATCCGGCTTTTTGTCGAGTGCCAGCGGATCGCTATTTTCTGCTCCCTCGCTTTCTGCTTGTGTGGGTCGAGACGCCACAAATCTCCCGCTGCATGGTACACGATCCTTGAGCCGTCGCTAACAGGGGTGCGCACGTAGTATTCGTTTTGGTGGCTTTCAGGGCGGATTTCGTCTCCGCAAGTATTACAGGAATAAAGATTCCCAGGACCTTCATGGTCAGAAACAAACCAGATCCGCTCATCGATCCACTGAGGACAAACAGGGTTTCCGTTCAAGTCTTCGAGGATCCGTTTAAATTCCCCCTTGCCGTTTTCATCCACCCAGACTTCTCCCACCATTCCTCCGCGGTAGCGTTTCCAGCGTGAATTGTGGATGGTGTTCCGAGCCAGCACCACCCCGGAGCCATTCAGCTGATGGTGGACCGAAACCGCGGGGCCGTAGGGAAGCCTGCGTACCGGACCGCCGTTCACCGGGACCCGGTAAAGCCAGGCATCGCTGCCTAAATGATGGACTGCCTGGTGACTGCTGCGGAAGATGATGTTTTGTGCGTCACTGCTCCAACCAATGATGTCGGTCACCGTGCTCAGCCACGTGAGACGCGACATTGGTCCCCCTTCCGATTCCATCAGGTATACGTCCGGGTCTCCTTCCTCCATCGCGCGGCACGCGAGCCATTTCCCGTCCGGAGAAAGTGCGGGTGAACGAATTTCACTGCGTGAGTTAGTCAGCCTGCGGGCACGTCCACCGGAAAGCGGTACATGCCACAAATCGTCTTCACAAACGAAGACCAGATGGTCTCCGGAAAGGGTGGGTTGAGTGTAGTAACCTTGACTCACTGGTCTCTCCCTGAAGGGTTTATTCCTGCTGTTTCTGCAAATCGATTGAAATTCGGTAAATGATGCCGTCCGCGCTTTTGCGGTTGCTTTCGACGATACGCCGTCCGGCGAACGGTTCCAGTTCCCGCAGTCTGTTTTTCAACAGCTGGAGTTGGTCGTAACTGCTGATAGAACCACTGATGGAAAATCTTCCCTTTCCGTATTCGAGCTGGTCGATGCGGAATCCCTCAGTGTCATCGAGTAGTTGGGATATCGTGTTCAGGAATTCCAGGTTCCGGAAACTACGCGTGGCGAATTTGGCGCTGACCTCGATCACGTTGCGGCGCTGGCGGATTTTGTCCTTCAGTTTTTCAAGCATTTCCGTGGAATTTGCATCCGTTTCATCAGGGAAGACCTGGCGCAGTTCTGTTTTAACGAGTTGACCGACCCACTTGATTTCCTGGTTCAGCGACTGGATGCGCAGCCAGGTGCTTCCCGCGAGCGCAGAACCAAGCAATAAAAACATGAACACTGCCAACGCCACAGACCCGCGATGACGGTGGATAAATCGTCGCCATGGCGTGCTGTCCGAATAGAGACTCAGTTCGTGGTTTTCATGCAGGTCAAAAAGCGGGTCCTTCGCCTCTCCCAGCACCCCCCAGCTGTTTCGTCCCTCAAGCGACAACAAAGTCGAGTGTAATACTACGGTTGCCGGTTGTGACTGTGCGGAGAGTGCAACTGGTGGGAAAGACAATCCATTTTCTTCAGATTCGGCATCGGATTCCGATCTTTTGATGGCTTCGTCCATTAATGCCTCGAGGGTGGACGGTATGGTTTCTTCCCCATCTTCTTCATCGTCAAACAAAAATCCATCTTCAAGAAATGCCTGCTCCGGGGAATCCGGCAGGGAGTGCCCCAACGTACGCCCCTCACTCATCGTGTTTGCTTCAGGCAGGGGGAAAGTCCTCAGTTTGAACCGGATGCCGTCCCATTCAATAGCTGGAGCAAACAATCCATGAATTGAAATTGAGCAGTCATTCATGAATTCCTTTCCGCGGAGATGCCTGGTGATTTGCGCGCACAGCCAGCGCAATTCCTCCCGTAGTTCCTGATAGACCTTTCTGCCGGGGAAAGGGGGAAGGTCCGGGGATTCGCTGTCTTGCGCGAACTGTTTCATGAATTCCCGCGGCGTTCCGGCATCGCCAATGTCACGCAGCAGTTGGAATATGCGGTTGGGATAGATTGTGATGTCACTCAGTTCGCGATCATGAATGGTGTTGACAAATGTTTCCTCCGCGCCAAGGTAAATTTGAAACTGGGTCTTTGTTTTTTCTTCCGTGGGAATACCATTCTGAGAAGAAGCCGGTTTGGCTCCATGCTGACGCGAAATGCTGCGACTGAGAGCGTAGGCGGAGCAGTCGACATTACGGATGATAAGGTCACGGTCCAGGCAGATTTTCTGCAACCGGGACAGGCGTGTTGATTCAGTCAGCAACACCAGCACATCCGCGGAATCCGTGCCTTGTGTCCGGATGCTCGTGCTGAACCGCATCGTATCCAAATCCTCGATCAGTTCTCCCTCAAGTTCAAATCGCAGGGTTTGACGGATTTTCCTTGGGTCCTGAAATGGAAAACTGAGGGTACGGCAGACAATATCTTCCGCAGGAACCAGGAAGACTATCGGGTTGTCCTTCCAACCGTGTGCTTCAATAAAACGTTCAATCCTGTCGCCCCATGCCTGAATGTCCACGCTTGCGGACGTGTTTCGTGAACCCCCGGATCCGGATTCTGCAGGAGTTTCCTGCCAGCTCACCGGATATTCCTCCTTCACGCGCCATCGGCCTTCGCTCCTTGCCAGCGAAACCCCCTCGATGCAGGAGGGATGGGAGGAAAGCAGGTAAACGAGATTCTCCATCAATCAGAATCAGGTAGTGATTTAGGATTTTTTTGAGGTTCAGACTGAAGTGTTCAGTTTGCGGGAAAGACAATGCCAATCTCTCTACTCCTATGCCCTTTTTCCAGCAGAGAAGGAGGTGGTGTAGGAAAGGCAGGAATGCCGAATCATGGTCAACTCAATCTCCAAGCGGGGCATGTTGCAGCGTCGACTGGTAATCGATCAGTTCACTCCATGCAGGGCGGGCAAAGTACACCGCCTCCTGAATGGGCATACCACGCAGGAAGAGGTACAAGATGCCGCCGAATCGCCGTTCATACTCCTCCCGGGTTTGTATGCGCAGCCAACGCGTTGTGGCCAATGCATAGATCATTAATTGAAGGAGGTAATGCTCGTTTACGGCATGAAGCAGGCTTTCCTGCTGATAGTTTCCCAACAGATTGCTCTTCCAGTCAAGCAAATACACTTTTTGATCGTGTTCAAAGAGCAGGTCGATCGATCCGGTGAGAAATCCGCGCTTGATCCTCCATCCATCCCCGCACCATAAAGAATCATCTCTGGGTTTGCCTAACAGGGTGAAGGGATGTCGGTAATCCGGCAGGGGGAAATAGAACTTCATCTCACGCAGTTTTTTCCTGCAGCTGCCGATGCGGATGCGGGGTGATTTTTCACCACTTCCCAGGCTGATCTCTCTGCGCAAAGCGTGCCAGAGAATTTCTGAGAGGCCTGGGATGTGTTCCACGGAGATGCCATGTTTATCCGCCAGCATGCGCATCAGATTTATCACCGCGGGCAGGCGGACCCAGGTTTCACAGGTTTCCTGTTCGATCACTGCCGAATAATCGATGCGTTCCAAAACTTCGTGCAGGAAATTTCCCGTGCGTGTACCTCCGGAAAGTCTCTCACTGTTCTGCGTATTTTGGTTCGGTTCATAGGACTCATGTTTGTCCGTCTGCGGTTCGTCCACTTCACGTGGTTCTGTCAATTCGTCATCCGTGTTGGTCTGATAAACAGGTGATTTTTGCTCGCCGGACTTCAAGGTGTTGTCCAAGTTCCGTTCCGCTTGCCGGGCCATTGCGCTGAAGGAAGTGACGACAAAGCCCCTGTGGTCCCGGCGCAGGCTGGACATGAAAGCATCCGGATCATGCTGGTTCTCCAAAACCCGCGGACGCACAGGCAAATCCGGAGGATTCCAGTTTTGCAGGGCTGCGTAGTCCATCCCGGAATGCCTGTTTCCGGAGGAGGATGTATTTGCGGAAGTGTGAACCATGCTGGCACTGAAAGGAAACCGGATTGCTTCTTTCTGGTCCTGGCTTTTTTGTTCCCCGTGGTAGTTCTTCAATTCCGCCACAATCCCGTCGAGAGATGGCAGCAGACAGCCAAGCGGACTCTTCGAAACATTGTAAAACCGTTTTCCGCCCCTCACCCCGACCCTCTCCAGGGGGGAGAGGGAGCCATTAACACCGGGCAAGTTCCCGATATACGGCAAATAAAGGCGTCCACCGGCGCGAGTCAAGGCCACGTAATACAAACGTTCCCATTCGCCCGTGGATTCCCTTAAGGCTGCATCCGGGGGGGGAGAACTGAACAAATCCAGCACTGGTTCATCCGCGTCATTGTGATACCGATGCCAGTTGGAGGAAGGGTCCTGTGATAATCCGCCGAAGAGGAAGACCACCGGGAATTCCAATCCTTTCGCGGCATGGATGGTCATCAGTTGCACCGCTTCCCTGTCGCTTTCGAGGCGCAGCAGGTTGTCGTCTATCGCCGGCACTACTACCCCCTCGATTGTGTTGTGCAGCAGCAAAGTAAGTTCACTAAGTGACAATCCACGTTCATGCGCCTGCCTGTTGAGATATTCGAGAACCTGCATTGTATTCGATACCCCGCGTTCGTTCCCGCTGATAAATAGTTCGCGCTGAATCACCCTGGTCTGCCTCAGGATTTGTTCGAAAAGACGGGGGAAGTCACTATTTTCAGCCAGACTGCCCCACTCTCCGAGCAGCTCGGTGATTCCGGAACTGCTGCTGGAAAAGGAGGAAAGGTGATCCAACGGCATGTCAAAAAACCTTGTCAACACCGCCTGACGGGTCCTTGAAGGCTGGTCCGGATGTGCAACCGCCTGTAGCAGGTCTAGCACTTCACGGGCCTCGCGGGTTTGAAACAATCCCCGCTGCTTGTAAAACGAATGTGCGATTCCTCTGCGCCTCAGTATCGGCGCCAGCAGTTCTCCTTCGTTGCTTTTACGGAAAAGCACGCAGATATCTTTCTTACGCAGCGGGTGTTCTTCACCGGTTTTGCCGTTTCTCCAGACCGGACGGCGCTCCAGCAGCGCTGAGATTTCCCTGGCGATTTCCTCGGCGAGTTCCTTTTCCGCGGGACGCCGGTTGTTCTGAAGAAACTCTGACAGCAGCCGCTCGCGGTGTTCCGCTGCTTGGTTGGAACCGGCTTCAGCGGCGACCGCCCGCAGAAAGGTGTCTACGGAACGAAACTGTTTTCCCGTGACCTGTTCGAGGGCATCCAGCATCTCTGGTGGAAACAGAGGATTTCTCTTCCCCTTCATTTTTAGCAGAGCGCCGCGGTAAATTTGAAACCTGGGTTGCAACAGAAACAAGTGGACCCCACGGCGGGAGGGGTCTTGGTCAACCAAGCCGATTTCCGGGTTCCCGCATTTTACCGGGCAGTAGGCAATCCCCCGCGGATGGGAGAACCATCCCGCGGTGCCGAAAATCCGGTTCAATCCGGAAATCAATTCCCCTGATGAACGGAAATTCCTTTCCAGGGGAAGGCATTCCGATTGTTCCCGTGCAAGCAGCTTTTTACCTGCCTTCAGATATGTCTGTACTTCAGCGCCGCGGAAACCATATATCGCCTGTTTGGGGTCGCCGATGATGAAGAGGCGGTGATTCGGGCTCTCTAGGAACACGTTCCGGAAAATGGACCACTGCCTGCTGTCTGTATCTTGGAATTCATCAATGATTGCGCATGCGTATTTTTCCCGGATTGCCCGGGTCAGCGCCGTTGTAGTGCTTGTTTCGTTTCCGGAATGGGTGGGGCGAACGTTCTCCTCGACAATTCTCAGCATATCATCGAAATCGTAAACCCCTTCTTGCTTCTTTACACGTTTCAGTTCTGCACGCAAATCTAGAAGCATGTGCTGGATCAGCCAGCCTCTGAGGAGCTTGGCAACGCTCTGAACGGGGTCACGATCATGCCTGATCCGCAACCGGTGATGCTCAAGAAAATCGGCTATAGAATCCAGTTGTGCCAGCCATTTGCCTTCATCTTCGGGAAGTTCTTCAGGACCGACCCAGCGCTTTCCCGGTTTGAGTGATTTTGTACACGGAGGATTTGTAATTTGACGCAGGTCAAGCTGCAGCAGGTCGATGAAACTTTCCTCCATTGTTCTTCCTGCATCTGCGTTACCCAGTATTTCAAGCACCCGTTCGAGATGCCTCAGTGTCTTTCTTTCGGAAGCGCCTCCCCTGAGATTCATGAGTAGGAACGCCTCACGCAGGGGATGTTGTTCTTTATGCTTTGTACGTAGATTTCGGTCGTGTGCCACCCATTTGCGCCAATGGACTTCGTAGCTTTTCAGAAATTCACCGAAGGCAGGCAGCGCGGGTTCGTAACGGAGGGTCCATGGAAGCAGTTCGAAAAGCGCTTTTTCCAGGTCCGTGGGTTTTCCTTCCGCGCTGGTCAGGTATAATGAAAACAGGCGAGAATAATGCGAGTTTCCAGGCAGCACGCGTCTGCGCAGAAAGGTTCTGAAAAGGTCTTGATAAAGCGTTTGGGTTTCAGTCAGCTGCTGGCTGAATAGCTGCCGGTTTTCAAAAGCAAACTCATTCATCATCCGGTGGCAGAATCCATGGATGGTGTAAACCGGGACTGCGTCGAAGTCTAGCAGGGCGGCCTTCAGTTCCTGGTACCGGGGCGGGTCAACCTGCCAGCAGGGACCGTCTCCCTTTTCCCCCAAGAACTCGCATCCGTTATCAACCGCCTGTACGATTTCCTGCAGCCTCCCACGCATTCTTGCTTTCAGTTCGGTTCTGGCTTTTTCAGTAAAAGTGACAAGCAGGATTTTCTGCAAGGGGATACCCTGTTCCAGGGTCAATTCGAGAACAAGTTCCTCCAGTGCGAATGTCTTTCCCGTGCCCGCCGATGCTTCAACCAGCATGCGCAGGGTTCTGTTGACCTGAAGCAGTCTTTCCCTGCCATGTTCAGGGCCTTTCCCAGGGAGCAGCAGTTCCGACCGCTTGGGAATTTTCAGTGTCAGCATTTCATGTGGTTGTTTTGTCATCCCCTCTTGCAGCTTGTCAATATACAGAAAATACTTTATAAATCATTGTTTACACAGTCAATTCCGTTGCTCCCCGCATGAGTCTTCACGAACCCCTGCTGCATGCTGTCTGAAAACCTGTCAAAAACCCTACTTGACCACTTGCGCCAGGCGGTTTTGCTTGTTGATTCTTCCGGCAAGGTTGTTTTCTGCAATGAATCCGCGCTGCTGCTCTGGCGGCTGGATTCGGCCCGTCTTCGGGGGATGGGTGTTGAAAATTTGTTTCGAGACGATCACCTTATCCGGGAGCGGTTGAAACAGGTGCTTCAATCCGAAAAAGAGTTTCAGCTGAGCGGGTACAAGTTGCAAACTCCGCCTTTGAAATTACGTGTCGCCGAAATCGTACTCACTCCATTGCGCAATGGTGCGGAAGTGACCGAACATGCGTTGATCACCCTGCTTGACAGCACCCGTTTCAACGAGTCGCGGATGCGTCAGCAGGAAACGGAAGTTTCCCATTCGGTTAATCGGCTGCTGGCGACGATAGCGCATGAAATACGTAACCCGCTGGGGGGTCTCAAGGGGGTGCTGCAGCTGATGGAACGTGATATGCGGGTTTCCGGCATGGACGTGGGACCCGCGGGGATTATGTTCTCGGAAATCGAACGTATCGAGCGATTGTTGAGGCAGCTGGCGTTGCATTCCCATCCTGTACCTTTGCAGTCATCACGGTTCAACTTGCATGAACTGCTAGATACGGTAATTCTTTTTGAAGAAAATACCAAACCCGCACTGCGGTTTTTGCGCCGCTTCGATCCTTCATTGCCGGATATAGGCGGGGACCGTGACAAACTGCACCAGGTGTTTCTCAACCTCATCCGGAATGCTGCTGAAGCAATACCGGATAACGGCGCCGTCACCATCCGCACACGCTACTGCGCGCGCTGGGAACTTGCGGGAACAAACCTCGATCCCCGCTGCGGATACCAGCTCGTCTCCGTTGAGGACGAAGGACCCGGGGTCACTGAGGAAATGCAGTCAAGATTGTTCAAACCGTTGTTTACCACCAAACCCAAGGGCCACGGACTGGGCTTGTCCATATCATATAGGCTGGTTGAATCACATGGGGGGCTGCTGCGTTACCGCGCAGGAAAGGCCGGAGGAGCAGTGTTTCAGGTGTTTCTCCCTGAAACGCTTCCGGGATCGATGCCTGCTGCAATCGAAGGTAAATGACCCCGGTTTAAATATGCGGATTTCTCCCTTTTTCACGCAAACTACACCTGATGAACTCGTAAAAAGTCCCAAAACGCACAATTTCGTTCTCGTAACTCATTGAAATCATTAGATGCAAAAAACCGGATTTTGACTTTTTACGAAACCATCACACCTGTAAAACAAAAAGGAACAAATGAAAAATGTAACAGACCCAATTGTCATCGTCGGCATGGCGCGCACACCGATGGGAGGGTTCCAGGGCGCGTTGAAGGAAGTGACCTGTTCCGCGCTTGGCGCCGCGGCGATACGGGCGGCCCTCGATCGTAGCGGAGTTCCGGCGGGTGATGTTGATGAAGTGATCATGGGATGTGTGCTCCCTGCCGGTCAAGGACAGGCGCCCGCGCGGCAGGCTTCGCTGGGAGCGGGCGTCCCCAACTCTGTAGGATGCACGACGGTGAACAAAATGTGCGGTTCGGGAATGATGACGGTGATGCTCGCTCACGACATGCTTATCGCAGGGCAGGACCGGGTCCTGGTGGCAGGAGGGATGGAAAGCATGTCCAATGCCCCCTACCTGCTGCCCAAAGCACGTGTCGGAATGAGGCTCGGACATGGCCAGGTCTTCGATCACATGTTTCTCGATGGACTGGAAGACGCCTATGATAAGGGAAGGCTGATGGGGACATACGCAGAAGATACCGCAACGCATTACGGTTTCAGCCGAGAAGCGCAGGACGAGTTCGCCATCCGCTCCCTGAAGCGCGCCCAACAGGCGATCGAAAGCGGGGCATTCAGGAAAGAGATATGTCCTGTAACTGTGCATGGGCGCAAGGGAGACACTGTGGTCGATACCGATGAACAACCATTGTCCGCGAACCTGGAGAAAATTCCGAAGCTGAAACCGGCATTTGCCAAAAATGGAACGGTTACCCCCGCCAATTCATCTTCCATATCCGACGGTGCCGCGGCGCTTGTGCTGATGCGGGAATCAACCGCTGAAAAACGGGGGCTAACTCCCGTCGCACGCATATTGGCCCAGGCTGAGCACGCCCACGAACCGGCATGGTTTACCACTGCACCGGTTTCTGCGGTTCGAAAGGTTTTGCAGAAAATGGATTGGACAGTCTCGGATGTCGACTTGTTTGAAATCAACGAGGCATTTGCCGTGGTGACAATGGCGGTGATGCATGATTTGGAAATCCCTGCTGAAAAGGTAAATATTCATGGTGGAGCATGCGCGCTCGGCCATCCGATAGGCGCGTCTGGGACACGCATCCTTGTCACTCTTCTTGCTGCCCTCGAACATCACGAGCGCCGGAGGGGAATTGCAGCACTCTGTATCGGCGGAGGGGAAGCAACAGCATTGGCGGTAGAATTGCTGAACTGATTACGTCTACAAAACTACCTGAAGGGGGCATTCTCAGTGAATGACCTGACTGTGGTTTTGCGGTTGTGAAAACCCTTTAACCGCCGTATAATGTTTACCTTGAAACTGGACGGCGTGCGTAGCTCAGTTGGTAGAGCTCTGGATTGTGATTCCAGCGGTCGGGGGTTCAAGTCCCCTCGCTCGCCCCAGTCTTCACCCGCCTTGATTCTCTGAATCGCTCCTTCTTTCGCCTTTCCGCGCGGGCGTAGCTCAACTGGATAGAGCATCAGACTTCGGATCTGAGGGTTGGGGGTTCGAGTCCTCCCGCCCGCGCCATGTCAGGCAGTCTCCATCACTTCATGGATGAGGCTGGACAGAATATCGTGGGTGTAGGGTTTGCGGAGGATCGCGCGGATGCCCACGTCTTCAATCCCTTCAGGCAGTTCTTCCGCGCTGTAGCCGGTTGCTAGAATGATCAGCATGTCCTGGCGAACTTCACGGATTAAGCGGCTAAGCTGCATGCCGCTCATCCCGGGCATGGTTTGATCGGTAATGACCATGTCAAAGGCATCCGGGTCTTTCCGCAGCTTTTCCAGTGCATCCTCCCCGCTCACGCACGCGGTGACCTGGTGTTTCATACGTTTGAGGATATTTTGCTGCATGAACAGAATTTCTTCCTCGTCATCGACAAACAAAATCCGGAAGCCTTCCGGTTTCGGCGGAGTTTCCGGGACCGCCGCGGCCGGACTCTTGCTTATTTTCCCTTCGACAAGCGGCAGGAACACGCTGAACGTGCTTCCTTTTCCTTCCTCGCTGGCGACATGGATGTGTCCCTGATGCAGCTCGATGATGCCGTCAATCACTGACAACCCCAATCCTGAACCACGACCCCTGTCCTTGGTGGTGAAGAAGGGTTCGAAAATGCGCTTGACCAGGTCCTCCGACATACCAGTGCCGGTGTCTTTTATGCACAGGCGGAAATAGTTGCGGCCCGAATGCAAAGAAACCGGTTCCCGGGCAGGGTGTTCCACCTTATCCAGAGAAACTGTGAGGACGCCCCCGGTTTTCTCCATGGCGTGTCCCGCGTTAACGCAGAGGTTGACAATCACCTGGTGGATTTGAGAGGCGTTACCCTGGATCAGGGCTTGAGGAAGGACGATTTGAGTCTGGATGTCAATTGATTTTGGCAGGGTTGAACGGAGCATTTTCAGGCTTTCCTGGAGAATCGGCACAACCTCGATAACCCCCTGCTTTTCGGTGTCATAGCGGCTGAAGGTGAGAATCTGGCGTACCAGGTCTCTAGCGCGTTTTTGCAGTCTCGCCAGCATTTGCAATTCAGGTTTGACCGGTGTTTTTTTCGGCAGCTCCATATTGATGATTTCCAGCGCGGAAGCCATGCCCTGCAGGATATTGTTGAAATCATGGGCGATTCCACCTGCCAGCGTGCCGATTGCCTCCATCTTTTTGCTTTGGCGTAACTGTTCCTCCAATTCGATGCGCTCTTCCTCCGCCTTGCGGTAGGCAGTGATGTCTGTCCCGGTGCCGCGATAACCGAGGTATTCGCCATTATCGTCATAAAACGGTTTTCCGCTGATGCGGACCCAGCGGTTCCCGTATTGATCGCCCTTTAGCTGGTATTCGAAATCCCGGAACGTTCTTTGATGATCAAGGTCTGCGATGTGAGCATCCCATTTTTCGTGTTCTTCCGCTTCTTTCTCAGAGCGGACTTCCGTTCTTTTGAATCCCAGCAATTCTTCTTTGCTGACCCCCAAAACATCTTCAATACGGTCGGAGAGCCAGCACATGCGATAGTCCGCGTCCATCTCCCAATACCAGTCGGAGGCCGCATCCACAAAATCCGCGAAGCGCTGTTCACTGCGTTTGAGGGCGATTTCGGTTTTTTTACGTTCTGTGATGTCCAGATGTATTCCGCTGATCCGTCCGGGGGCGCCATGCTCGTCATAATTCCCCGCTTTGGCGGTGTCCAAAATCCAGCGAAACTCTCCGGACTTGGCGCGCATCCGGTATTCCGCCTGGTAGTATTCTGTTTTTCCGGCGAGGTGACGATGAAGGGCCGTTTGCGCACCGGGAAAATCTTCCGGATGTACTAGCGCTTCCCAGGGTTTTTCGTACTTCTCCCACAATTCCTGCACGGAGTAGCCCAGCATTCCCGTCCAGCGCTGGTCCAAAAACTCTTCGCCTGTGATCAGATTCACGTCCCACAACCCCGCTTTGCTTCCCAGCAGCGCCGCCTGCAGACGTTCCTGACTTTGCAACAGTTCCCGGGTGCGTTCCTCGACCATTTTTTCAAGGCGGTCCCGGTACTCGGACAATTTCGCTTCAGTCTGTTCGTGTTCCTCGATTTCACACTTCAGCCGTTCCATGTCCTGTAGGCGCCCCAGGGCGCTGAGCGCGAGGGGGATGAAGCGTTTGATCAAGCTCAGATGGGAACGGGTAAAATAAGCGCGCACGCGTTTGACGCACACCAGCGCGGCGGTCAACTGCGAAGTTTTGAGCGGGACATGCAAGGCGGAGGTGACAAGCGCCCGCGCTGATTCAGGTTGTATCTGCCATTCCTTGATCGCTCCGGCGTCAAACACGGAAACCGCTTTCCCTTCCAGGATCCGATTGAGCAGGGGCTTTGCCTGAAAACCTGTTTTCTCAAAATGAGGGGAGGTGCTGGCCACAATTCTGAATTTGTCATCATCCTTCAGAATCAAAAACGCGTGGTCGAAATCCAGCGGTATGCGCAACGCTTCCAGCAGGCGTGAAAACATTTCATCTGAGGATATCGTCTCGGAGATTGCTTCTAATCCTGCAAGCAGGCTTTCGGAAGTCAGGCGTGCTTGACGCTCCTTGTCCTTGGCTCGCTCCAGGTCGAGCAGCGCTTCCCGCAGTTCTTCGGTGGTGATGCTCATGGGCGGGACGATTTTGCGAAGGACACAGCGATATTGGGACTCTCAGGATTAACGATGAGGGATTGTTTGGCAGGAGAGATCATCACATCCATACCTTCAATCGATACGGAATCAGGCGGCACTTCGCATCCTAAAAATGTTGGTTTTGTCCGCATCAGCAACAAGGTCGCGGAAAACACTGGATTGGCTTTGCCATACTTATTGACTGAATGCCACCACTGAAATCATCAGGTTGCCATGCGTGTTTTCGTTGCCGAGGAAACAACCTTGCTCGCCAAAAGTGAAAATGCCGATAAACGGTTTGCCGCCGAGAGCTTTGTTCACTTCCGAGGCGACTGCGTCCATGTCCTGCTGGATGGTCAACATGCATCCCGCGCAATAAATCACCAGCGCCCCGGCGACTGACTCAGTAGAAAAGTCTCCGGAGGTAATGGCGGAGTTGGCGGTCCGTCCCGCGCGGTTGATCAGGCTTTCCCGGGACCCGTGCATAAGCACCAGTTTGTCTCCGACCGAGATTTCTGAGAAGAGGCTCAGGCCGCCTTCGGGGGTAACCCCGTCCGGATGTGACAGTTTGTAATAGGGGACTCCACCTGTTTTGCCTACCACCCTGCCGATGGGGTTCAGGGTTGTCAGCGCGAGCACGTTTCCACCCGTCTCCAGCACTTCCGCTATCGAACCGCCGGTCCATTCGTTATATACTTCCGCCGCCGGACGACTATCGATTTCTTGGATGGTTCGCCCTTCGGCGCGGGTTACGCTGCCGGTTGTTTCAGTGGGGTCATATCCGCTGTGGAATGAATAAGAAAGTTCGACTGATGGAAAAAACGCGCTGGCGACAACGGCATCGTCAAAAACTTCTCCGTTCGCTATTTGATTCCAGTTTCCGCTGACGGAGTTGTCTCCTGTGCTTCCTCCGCCTATCGGAACGTCTTTGCCGAGCACGTCTTCAATGCCCGCAAGCACTTTTTCTTCTTTTCCCGGTGCAGCGTTGAGCCAGATCAAATCTGGCATTTCGCCGGTTCGTCCGGCATTGTCGAGTGCCTTCAAAACAGCCGTGGTCGCTGCTTTCCGTGGATCATCACCCATTGTCGCGGCGCCCGTACCGTAGTCCCCGTCCGGATCGGAGATCCCGAACAAACCTATTCCGGAACCATCCTGGCCGTGGAACCCGGATTGGGTCATCACGCCTAAACATGAGGTCCCCCCGTGAACGGGGGCCTCTCCAGCAAAGGAACTCAGTTGATGGGCGACGGAATCGCTCTCATGCACTTCAGCGTAGTACACTGCAAGAAAGTCTGGCTTCGCTCCAAGTTGGACCTGAAGTTTCCGAGTTAATTCATCCAGAGCTTCCCGGGTGACTGAGTTTGCAGACGCGACTGTTGAGATTTTCATCTGACACCCTTTTAATAATCAATGTTTGCTGGTTCTAATCTCCTGGGCCCAGCGCGCCCTGACATTCCAGAGCACTTTGGTCCTGCTTGCATGGCGCACTCAGACAGGCGATGGGCGTGTAGTGGAGCCCTGCTTAGCAATTTTGTGTTTTCCGTATGGCATATGGCGTATTCACAACCTGATTAAATTTCTTCATTTGGGAAAAAGTCCGTGATGAAGTATGCCAGCGCGCGGCTGTGCCATCATTTCGGCAACTGTTTCACGCCAGGCAAGATAATGTTCTGTTTTTTTGTGCGCCTTCGCGTCGGCTTCCGAGGCATAGGCTTCATAAAGCACAAACTTGTGGGCTACTTCGGCGTCCTGCAGCACATCAAAGCGGCGGTTGCCGGGTTCCCGGATGGAGGCTTCGTGGTTTAGGCGTGTAGCCTCTTTGAATGCTTCAATGGATTCGGGCTTGACGTACACATGAACCAGCGTGACGTGCATGAGACCTCTCTGAGTTATGGTTTCAAGTACAATTTATCTTTTTGTGAAAAACTGGGAAAATCTTCATGGTTCACCAATCATATCATAATGCTTCAAGCAAAATATTCCTCAATTCTGCGCTATTCAAAACGACGGGGTTCCCCTTCATGCTGCTTGATTTTTCGGACTGTTCCACGATGGATGTTACCTCATCCTGCTTCACACCGAAACGGGAAAGTCCCGGTACTTTCAAAGCATTGGTAAGGTCCTCCAGCCACTCCATCCCTTTTTCCGCAGTGGCGAACGGATTTCCGGTCAGAATCCTGGAGGCTTCAGCGTAGCGTTCCAGTGCAGGGGATTCCGGGGTTCGCGCACGCAGCGCCTCCAGATTTGCGCGCATCACCGGGGGCGCCAGGCGTGCGCAGAGCATTCCGTGTGGGGCAGGGTACCTTCCGCCGAGAGGACCAGCGAACCCGTGAACCGCGCCGAGCTTCGCGTTTGCCAGCGCAATGCCGCTGAAACAACTGGCGAGCGACATCTCTTCACGTGCGTTGAGATCATCTCCAGATTCAAAGGCGCGGTGCAAGGAACGCCCTGCAAAACGCAATCCTTCCCGGCACAGGCCGTCTGTCACCGGATTTGCGAGCGGTGTCACGAAAGCTTCCAACAATTGGGTCAGCGCGTCCAGTCCCGTGGAGGCGGTGATTTCCGGGGGCATTTCCAGTGTCAGTTCCGGATCAATCAGCGCCACTTGCGGGAGCATGTGCGGACTGCGCATGCTCACTTTCACATGGTGCCGGGGAGATTCGATGACGGCGTTACGTGTGACTTCAGCCCCTGTACCGGCAGTGGTGGGAATAGCGATGTGCTGTGCCGAGCGCAACTGCAATGATTTTCCGCGGCCCACAACTTCCAGGTAGTCGAGCAGTTCTCCGGAATTTGTCAGCATGGCGGCAACCGCTTTCCCGGAGTCAATCACGCTTCCGCCACCCATACTCAGCACCAGGTCGCAGCCCTCTTTTCTCGCCAGGGAGATTCCCTGCTCGATCGCGGGGATTTTGGGCTCGCCTGTAATTTGCAGTCGCGTGACGGTTATTCCGCTCTCCACCAGGTGTTTTCGCAAAGCTTCGGAGCGTTCAGTGTTTTTACCGCTCACGAGCAAAGCGTGCTGTCCGGAATCAGCTGCTATTTCCGGCACATCCCTGACCTTCCCCGTACCAAACACGATCCGGTTTGCGGTGGCAAATTCAAATGGGGGTTTCATGGCAGCCCGTGTTTTATCCCGGTTGTAGTGATGGATTCCGGGAATCTCATTTCCTAAGACCAGTGAAAAGTTGCTGATACTGAATTAGATTTTGTCAGTGTAGCAAAACAAGGGAACAAAACCAAAAACAAGTACTCAAATGTACTTGTTGTCCACAGGCCAACAACTGACGATTCAGGTTGCCGCCTGTCAGGTTCAGCGCTTTGTTTTATCCGGTGTCCTTGCGAAGTGAGACAGGAAGGTTTCGATGGACACGCCGTCCCCGAGGAGGGGTTCCTTTCGGGGTCCCGTCCAGAAGCCAGGATAGGCGCCGGACCTTTGGTTCTGGTCCGCGGATGTGTTGGATAGCCTGGTTGCATCCATGGAAGTCCTGGTGATTAAGGTTTCTGCATCCATGTAGTTATAATATCGGCATTTAGGGTTAATACTTCACTTCAAATATTGGGCCGAATGGGGTCACCTTCCCGGGGTTATGAATATAGGTTCGAGTTGTATTTGAAGCTGCAAATGATTACTGCCGCCGGCACAATCTACATTTATCGTCATGGACGGTCCTTAGTTTTTTGCCTGTTCGAAACACGATGATTGGCTGTAACCGTTGAAGTGAGTGCCAGTACAACCGAAACACAGATCAGGGCAAGTGCGACCAGATCAATCAAGGGAGGGAAACGCAACTCCCTCACTGCATCGGCAAGCACTGCGATCACCGGGACGGAAAGGGTGGAGATAGTGGAGACGGATGGGTGCGAAACAGATACCAGGTTTGGGGCTTATCGGTAATGGCACAATCTGGTACACACTCGAATACGAATAACGACTGCTTTATCTACCCGATAACTCACTTGCTTACTGGCCCGCCGCGATGTAGCCTGAACGATACCATCCAAGATTGCGGAACAACCCATGGGAGAAGAAGAAGCAACCGCAAAACAAGCGGAAACGGATAACTCCGGAAAAAAGAATCTGATCATCGTCATTGCCGCGGTTCTGGGGATAGTTATCCTCGCGGTGGTCGCTTTTTTCCTTTTTTCTGGAGGAGACGAGGAGGAGTCCGTGGAAGAGGAAGTTGAGGAGATCCCAGTTGATATCACCCCGCTGGAAGCCCCTGCTTTTCTTGAACTCGGTACTTATTCCGTGCTGCTGAAAGACGGCAAGCACAATTTCCGCATTGGGCTGCAACTGATGATGAGTGAGGTGCCCGCCAAATTCTACCTTGCCACCCGTATGCCGCTGGTCAAAGACGTTCTGCTCAGCGTATTGCCCGGCTACACAGCAAAACAGCTCTACACAGAAGAAGGTCGAGATCAAATGCGCGCGGACTTGATTTCAAAAATCAGTAAGCTGTTCCCGAAGGAACCCGGATGGGACGACCCGCACGTCATCAGGAAAATACTTTTCACTGAGTTTGTAATCACCACATCATTCAGCAAGTAGTCCCGCATAAATTGCCGGGGAAAGCAGCCTGTCTTAATCCGGAATTTAATCAATTGTTTAATGACTGATGGTTTCGTAAAAAGTCGAAATCCGGTTTTTTACATCTAATGATTTCAATGAGTTACGAGAACGAAATTGTGCGTTTTGGGACTTTTTACGAGTTCATCAATGACTGAAAAAACCCGTACCCGTTCGCTTTTGCTACCGTTAGCCATGGGACATTTCGCTAACGATCTTGCGCCCTGTTCGGTTGTGGTTCTTGCACCGGCAGTTGCGATGGCAATGGAATTGAGTCCGGTGGAAGTCGGTTTGCTGATCGCGATCCACAGCATGGGCAGCGCCATCGGATTCGTTCCATCACCGCGGACGTTTGCTGCAGGCGACATTCTGGTGGGTGGCCGCGGGATACCTGTTGGCTTCCTTTGCACCCGGTTTCTGGTCGCTGGCTCTGCTTTTTGCCCTGGCAGGCTGCGGAGACGCGGCATGGCATCCGCTGGCGACCACTATTCTCGTGCAGAACGCGCCGTCCAGACGCGCACAGGCGCTGGGGATACATGCACTCGGGGGCACTCTTTCTGCGGTGGTAGGCCCGGTAATTGTCGGGTTCCTGTTGGCACAAATGGATTGGCGGGGAGCGTTGCAGTTGATAATTATCCCCGCATTGCTGATGGGGCTGGCCTTTTTCCGAATCTCCAGCCGGGTACCGAAGCAGAAGTCAGGCCGCTCTCTCCCGGTCATCGGTTTCCGGGAACTTCTACGGATATGGACCAGCCGGGATGGGATGAACATTATAGCCTTGATCAGTATCTATCACATGGCTCTGATCGCATTGCTGAGCATGATTCCATTATACCTGCAGGAATTTCACGGTTTGTCATCGTCCCAAACTGGTGTTGCCTATGCGGCTATGCTCTTGGCTGGTGCGGTTGCCCAGCCGATTGTCGGCAGGCTTTCAGACCTGGCGGGGCGGCGCAGGGTGATTGTGTTGGGCAACGGGATTGCGGCGCTGGCGGCTTTTTCGGTAGGGTGGTTCGAGGATGCAGGCTCCATTGCCGGGGTGCTTGTCGTCCTGCTTGCTGGAGTCGCGGTGCTGGAGTGTATCCGCTCTTCGATGCTCGCGGTAGCGGTTGAGCATTCACAGAGCCGGGAAGGCCTCACACTCGGTTTTGCATTTTCTTTGATGGATGGATTCGGAGCCTTGGGGGCGTTGTTTGCGGGCTGGGCGGCAGGCATTCAGTTCAGCCACGCGTTTCTGCTGTCCTCGGTGTTTGCTTCGATTGCCGTGATTCTGGGACTGAATGTTTCTTTTCGGAGGTCACAAAGTGGAAGTTCCATGGTCCCGGAAACACCCTGAACAGCCTGTTACTCATCAATGCACTGGCATTAATGAAACAGCAGATAATAAAGGCTATTAAAACAGCACATTATTGTTCTCTGTGGTAAAAAATTGGAAAACTTCCATCCTTTCAAGGCACTCCATTAGGGTCCCAATCGGTATGCAGTTCCTCATCTAAAGCGTCAAGAAACAGCATTTCATCCTCATTGAGAGAAAAATCGAATATATTGGAGTTTTCACGAATCCGGGCTGGGTTTGAGGATTTAGGGATCACCGAAATGCCGTGTTGAAGGCCCCACCTCAGCATCACCTGTGCCGGACTTTTTCCGTTTTGCTCCGCGATTTTCCGCAGTCTGGGGTCACTGATTTTCTTACTGCTTGTCAACGGGCTGTAGGCGGTGACGTGGATACCCTCCATCTTGCAGTATTCACGGCAGGAGAGCTGGCAGAGAAAAGGGTTCATTTCAATCTGGTTAACCGCCGGTTTGATTTCGCATATGGATATCAGTTCCTCGAGGTGTCTGGGGATGAAGTTGCTTACACCGATGGATTTGCAATATCCCTCACGGTACAATTTTTCAAGAGCTTTCCAGGATTCCAGTCGCAAACCTGGAACAGGCCAGTGAAGCAGGTACAAGTCGATGTAATCGAGCTTCATTTTTTTCAAGCTCACATCAAAGGCTTTTAGTGTTTTTTCGTAACCCTGATCGCTGTTCCACACTTTTGTGGTGACGAAAAGCTTTTCGCGCGGGACTCCGGAATTCCTGACTGCCTCGCCTACTTCGTCTTCATTTCCATAAAGGGACGCAGTGTCGAAATGTCTGTAGCCGCATTCTATGGAAGCCAGCACGGCGCTGCAGGTGCGACCGCCCAAACCGATGTCGTATACGCCCAGCCCCAAATAAGGCATCATCCGCCCATCATTCAAAAGTTTTTTTGAGTTCAGTTTATAATCCATGTAATGGTCTCAAATTGCAGTTAAATGGCTTGCTTGAAAAATTCGTAAAGTACGGTCCAATCAGCATTGGATGAAAGAAGCTTTGTTTCTCATTCAAATCAAGGAGCTTCAAGCTGAAATTGTGCGCGTTCCTTCCTCTCCCTTGAGCAATGAACCGTATTGTCCTAAACTCAGGTAAAAACGCCGCATTCAAAACTCCATGTTTTGATGTAAAGAAGGATCCCGCATTCACCATGGCTCAAATTAATAAAAGGGTGACCGTGCCGTTTAATCAATGGCAACGGATGCATGATCAGGTCACGCATGTGCAGGAGACACAGCGCCATTACCTGTCAGTTCAGTCAGGCATTTCCCGTGATCTGCTTGCCCTGCATCAAAGGCTCAGCAGGAAGATTCACGCATCGCCGAGTGCGCATAGTGCCCCCACCATGCTGGCAAAACTAACCGGGCATCAACAGGAATTGCAACGGATCCAGGAACGCTGGCTTGCCATCCAGCAGAAACAGGGCATGAGCGCTTTGGGACTGGCCGATGAACTAAAGACGCCGGCAGTTTCGATGGAATATTCACGGCCAAAAAACAGTGCTCTGAAAAAACGTACTTTCGTCGGGGATGTTGAACCTCCAACAGCCTGGGAAAGTTTGGACCATGTAGCTGAATCGGATATTCAAACTGCTTCCGTTTTCGATCCCCTCAAAGCCGAGAAAAAACTATCTCCCCCCGCTCCGCTTCCGGCGCCGTTTCTTAGGAAACAGCAACATGAATTGGGAAATGCCGTTCCCGCGGATGACCACAAGGTCCCGCTCCAGCCTCCCCGACCTGTTATGCATCCGGAAGACAAGCCAAAAGCCGGTGCCCGCAAACAGCCGGTGAGTTTACGCCACCAACTGGAATCCACCCTTTTCCGGGGTTTACGCAGCTGGGCTGGAAAAGCGTCGGAAGCACATGTTGCCCGTGCGGGTTCGGTGCTGGCATCCCTGCTCTATTATGTTTTCCGCCTGCGCAGACAGGTGGTTTGGTCCAACCTTCAACTTGCGTATCCTGAACTGCGGGTAGCACGCAAGCGGCGTATAGCAAAAGGATGCTACCGCTGGGCATCCCGCTTCGCGCTGGATGTGATGTGTATGGAAAACTGGGGCGGGAGGATGGAGGAAAGGACGCTGTTCCGCAATCCGGAAGTACTCGAGGAGGCATACAAAAAAGGAAAAGGCGTGCTGTTGGTGGGAGCGCACTTCGGCAATTGGGAGGTGCTGTGCCCCACGCTTTCGGAAAAAGGTTATCGAACCGCGATGTATGTCGGAGCACAGACAAACCCGCTGACGGATGAACTGCAGAACATGACACGCCGCCGCTGGGGCATTCAGACCATCGGCAAGGGGCAGCAGGCAACCATGCAGATCTGGGATGCCCTGCGCGAAAACCGACTGGTAGGCATGCTCATCGACCAGGACGAACGCAAATCAGGGGTGTTTGTTGATTTTTTTGGGACCTCTGCTTCCACCAGCCGCGGTGCCGCTTCGTTTCACCTGATGAACCGTAGCCCGGTTGTGCTTTTCGGCTGTCCTTATGTGAAACGGAGAGTCGAAGTTATCTTCCAGCCAATCGATTTCAAAGCCTCCGGAAACCAGGAACGGGATGTCCGGAAACTTACACAGCTAATGGTTTCCGGGCTGGAAACCATGATCAGGCGATACCCTGAGCAGTATTTTTGGATGCACCGGCGGTGGCGGACAAGACCTCCCGGGGAAACAGGCAGGAACTGATATCCAACTTCCGGTTGCCGGACCTCCTGCAGGGAAGCCGGAAGTTTCGTGTGCAAAAAAACACAATTCTTGTTTGCGATCCCGGTTCTTATGAAGCATCATCACCTGAATATTTTTCATCCACGAAAAGAAGCCTCTTGATATCCCCCCCTTTTACAAAAGGGGTATAGCATCCTCCTTTTGCAACAGGGAGATTGAAGGGGATTTGTGGAAACAGTTAACTGAACCAGGTGTTGTGTGCTGATCGATAGGGACATTGATTTGATAACCAGGGCAAGTAATCATATGATATCAATATAGTAGAAATGTATTTATTATTTTTCATAAACTCAGGCGAAAGGAAAGCATGAGCGCGTTTTTGATTGCTGACGTTGAGGTGCACGATTTTGAACGGTATCGTGAAAGCGGTTATTACAGCCGGGTCCCGGTCATTGTGGATAAATATGGGGGGAAATACCGGGTTCGCGGCGGAGAGATCGATTACATGGAAGGGGATTGGAAGCCGAAAAGGTTGGTGATAATCGAATTCCCAAGCATGGAGAAACTAAAATCTTTTTACCACTCTGATGAATATGCGCCGTATCTTAAGATCCGGCATCAGGTGACCACTTCGCACCAGGTGTTCGTTGAGGGGATCTCCACTGAAGAAGCGGAGGTCCTCGCAAAGGGCGGGGCATGACGCAAAGCTACTCATCTTTTTCCGTGAAAAAACAGCTTGTGCCAGGTGGTCCGCGTTGGCGCATTGCGGCACATGCACAGTGATTCCCATGGAGCTAGAAACTGCGCCACATCTTTATGCGGACCTCGGCCTGCGTCAGGAGATGACCGCGAATGTGGTCGGGTTCTGCAGATACCTCAGGCAGCATGGACTCGGTGTTGGTATGGGTGAACAGATGGACGCACTGCGTGCACTGGGAAAAATTGACATGCGGGAGGAAGACGCTTTCCGTATCGCCCTCCGTTCCACCATTGCGAAAAACGAGGAAGAGTTGCGGATTTTTGACGACCATTTCACTTCCTACTGGTATGTTTGGGTAAATTCCGAAAACCTGATACGAAACCCCGCTGCTCAGGGACCCAAGACCGTTGCTTTACCGGAACCACGTGCACAAAAACAGGATCTGTTTTCTATCAGTGACTGGCTCCGGCATGATGACAAAACCATGGAGGACAAGGACTCTGCTGGTTACAGCCACTTTGCAGTCAACACCAAAAAGGACTTCAGCGAGTTTGGTCAGGAGGAATTGGCTGAAGTAGCACGAATGATAAATGACATCGCCAAGTCCCTGGCAACCCGTTTCAGCAGCAGGACGCGAAAATCGCAACGGCTGGGGACCTTGGACTTGCGTCGTTCCATGCGACATTCGCTGCGTCGTGGTGGAGAACTGTTGGACCTGCTGCGTAGACAGTGGAAACTGAAGCGTTTGAAACTAGTGCTGCTATGCGATGTGAGCAAATCGATGGACCTCTACAGCCGGTTTCTCGTTCAGTTCATTTATGCTTTCCAAAGCTCTTACCGGAAAATCGAGACTTTCGTATTCAGCACTTCCCTGCACCGCATTAGCGATGATTTGAAGACTAAATCCATGGAAGAAGCGTTTGCACATATCTCCCGGCACGTACCTGATTGGTCAGGGGGTACAAGGATCGGCGCATCCCTGAACCAGTTTGTGGAAAAATACGCTTTGAAAATGGTGGATTCAAGTACGGTGGTGCTGATTATCAGTGACGGATGGGATACCGGGGACGTGGTACTGCTGAATGAATGCATGGCGGATTTGAGGCGTCGGTCCCGCAGTTTGATCTGGCTCAACCCGCTGAAAGGCAGTCCAGGTTACGAACCTGCCACACGCGGGATGCAGGCCGCGCTTCCTCATCTTGACCTATTTGCCTCCGCTCACAACCTCGAAAGCCTCGGTGACCTAGTGCGAAGCCTGGTAAGGATTCAGAAGGGAGCGCCCACTGCCTGGACATGATCTTCCATGTCATGCAGTTTTTCTTGTTTCTTCCATACATAAGCCTCGTAGTTTTTAAGTTAAAGACGTGGCCTGCAAGCCTGTTTCCGGGCATCATCACGAAATTTGAATGTTCGGGCCAAAGCGTGGTCCATTGACATTTACCGTGTTGGCCCGTAGTATCTGTCACAACATTAAGATATAAAATAAAAGTTACTTTACCGGTGAACAGGCAGCAAGGTTGCAGCATGAATTCGCCACATTATTCTTCCTGACTGGACCCTCCCTCTGGTGGAGGTGATGAAAGTAAGTGCGGAACAGAGAAATTAGTTCTATCAAACCAAAAGCCTGAGCTTATAAACACAAAACAATGAAGCAAGGCAATACCAAAATACGCGTGCTGCTGGCAAAGGTGGGGCTTGACGGTCATGACCGGGGGGTAAAGGTGGTGGCGCGCTGTCTGCGCGACGCAGGCATGGAGGTAGTTTACACAGGGCTGCACCGCACTCCGGAGGAGGTTGTCGCCGCGGCGGTGCAGGAAGACGTCGACGTGCTGGGTATCAGCCTGCTGTCCGGGACGCATATGACGGCCTTCCCAAATGTGCTGAAACTGCTGCGGGAAGCAGAGGCCGAAGACATCCTTGTGGTGGGAGGCGGAGTGATCCCGGAGCAGGACTCACAGGAGTTGAAATCACTGGGGGTTGCCGCTATCCTTCCTCAGGACTCGCCTCCTGAGCAGATAGTAGGGACCATCCGGCGGCTGGTTTTGGAGCGTGATCCACGCTGATCCCTCCCTAAAGAACGTCATGGAACAGTGGTCTTTTCCCGCCGAGTATGATCCAAAATTTTTTCCTGCGCCGGAAAGTCGCTACTGGTTCCCGCAACGCGAAACCATGCCCGCTGAACTGCGCGAGCAGGCAGTTGTCAAAAGGCTTCGTGAAGTCATGGCATATGCGTTCGAGAACGCCCCGTTTTACAGGAAGAAGTGGGAAGAAGCCGGGGTGCATCCGGATCATGTCCGCTCGCTTGAGGATTTTGAAAAAGTCCCGGTAGTGACCAAGGCTGAACTACGTGAATCCCAGGAACGTTCCGCTCCGTTCGGGGACTACCTCTGCGTCCCGGATGCAGAGGTCCACCACATACATGGGACCTCAGGGACGACGGGCCGTCCTACAGTCTTTGCGATTGGACGCAGTGACTGGAATGTGATTGCCAACAACCACGCGCGTTTTCTCTGGGGTATGGGCCTGCGACCCGGGGACACCATCTTCATCGCTTCAATTTTCAGCCTCTACATGGGTTCTTGGGGCACGCTGCTGGGAGCCGAACGGCTGGGCGCGAAATGTTTTCCCTTCGGGGCCGGAGCACCGGGCATGACCGCGCGGGCGGCACACTGGCTGAACATGGTGAAGCCCACCGCGTTTTACGGAACCCCGTCCTACGCGCTTTACCTTGCGGAAACCGCGGTCGAGGAAGGACTTAACCCGCGGGATTTTCAGCTCCAGACAATGTTCTTTTCCGGAGAACCCGGCGCCTCCATCCCGGGCATCCGCCGCCGCATCGAAAATCATTTTGACGCGCAGGTGATCGATTCCGGATCGATGGCGGAAATGACCCCGTGGATGAGCATCTGCGGAACGGCACAAACACAGGGGATGCTGCTTTGGCAGGACGTGATTTATCACGAGGTCTGCGACCCGAACACGCATTGTCGTGTACCTTATGGGCAACGCGGCACTTCGGTTTACACGCACCTGGAACGCACATCGCAACCGATGATCAGGCTGGTATCCGGAGACCTGACTCACTGGGTTGAAGGACCCAACCCCTGTGGCCGCACCTATCCGCGACTTCCGGACGGAATTTACGGGCGCATTGACGATATGTTCCAGATTCGCGGAGAAAACATCTACCCATCGGAAATTGATGCCGTGCTAAACACGATTCCGGGATACGGCGGGGAACACCGCATCCTCATAACACGTGAAGGAAGCATGGACGAACTGCTGGTGCGCGTGGAGGCCGCCCCGGAGGTCCATGCCCAGGGAAATGAAGAACTGGAGTTATTCCGTAATAAAACCGCCGCCGAACTGCAGAAGGTGCTGGCTGTGCGAACAATGGTGGAAATCGTGGAAACCGGCATCATTCCACGCACCGACTTTAAGGCCCGCCGCGTGGTTGACGACCGCGACCTCTTCCGCTCGATCAGAGCAAAGTTTGAAGCGTGATGGCATCAGATGCATCTGTGATCAAACGCGGTCTGGTACCCTCGTGTGAACTGGTTCCGGGAGTGCTGGCGGGAAACACGAGGGCGATGGCGCGGATGATCACCCGCATCGAATCCGGTGGCCATGAACACCGCGCGGCGCTGGCGGAGTTGTACCGCTATGGAGGAAAGGCGCACATGGTCGGGTTGACCGGGGTCCCGGGGTGCGGCAAGTCCTCCCTTGTACGGGAATACGCCAAGGC
>CAYFLK010000008.1:0-48478 GCA_964344035.1 uncultured Pseudomonadota bacterium | reverse complement strand
CGCTACGGGCACGGGGAAGAAAGCTCGCGGTACTGGCCATTGATCCCTCCAGTCCTTTTTCCGGCGGGGCGATCCTGGGAGACCGCATTCGCATGACCGAACTTACCGGCGATCCTGGAATCTACATCCGCAGCATGGCCTCGCGGGGGGAACTGGGCGGGCTGGCGAGGGCGGCGATGGAGGCTGCGGACGCGCTGGACGCCGGCGGATTCCAAACAATACTGCTGGAAACAGTCGGGGTTGGTCAGGACGAAGTCGATGTGGCGCGGATCGCCCACACAACCATCGTGGTTTCCGCACCAGGCTTGGGAGACGAAATTCAGGCCATCAAGGCCGGGGTACTGGAAATCGCAGATATCCATGTTGTCAGCAAGTGCGACAAACCGGAAGCAGGCCGGACACTGACTGAGCTACGTCAGATGCTTCGTTTAGGATTGAGTGCAGGCAGTCCGCAAAAATGGGAAATCCCGGTGCTTGCTACAAGCGCGGAATCCGGAGAGGGCATGGAAAAATTGGTTGATGCCGTAGAGGGGCACCGGCAGCATCTCCAAGATTCCGGTGCTGACGCGGAGCGACGCCGCTCGATTTCCGAACGCCGTGTGCTGAAACAGGCGGAGGAACTGGTGCGGGACCGTTTTGCTGAAATGCGTGTCGAACAAACCAAGTTGCGAGAGGAGTTGAATGGCGTGATCGCCCGTCAAGTCGATCCGTACACCACCGCAGTGAAATTGCTGAACGCCTTCAAGGAGGAACTGGGTCATGAATGAACATCCGCGGAAAGATACGGAATCCTTAAGCACAAGACTTCTGAACGAACAATCCAGGAGCAGGCTCGCTACCCAGGTTTCAGGATGGGAAAAAGGCGAGGTCGAATCGTTTCTTGCCCGGCAGCCGGAAAGCAAAACGGAATACCGCACGGAATCCGGAATCCCGCTTAAACGCACCTACACCGCCCTCGATTCAATGGATACTTCTTTGCAAGACATCGGCCTCCCCGGCCAGTATCCATATACACGTGGACCTTATCCGACCATGTACCGCGGACGCAACTGGACCATGCGACAGATAGCCGGGTTCGGCACCGGCGCCGACACAAACCGGCGTTTCAAATACTTGATCTCTCAGGGCCAGACCGGACTCTCCACCGATTTCGACATGCCCACCCTGATGGGCTACGATTCTGACCACCCGATGAGTCAGGACGAGGTGGGGCGCGAAGGGGTGGCGGTTGACACGCTGGACGACATGGAAGCACTGTTTGAAGGGATCGACCTGGAAAAAATTTCAGTCTCAATGACGATCAACCCTTCCGCGTGGATCCTGTTCGCAATGTACATAGCCCTTGCGCAAAAGCGGGGATACGATCTCAACAGGCTCTCCGGGACCATCCAGAACGACATTCTCAAGGAGTACATCGCACAGAAGGAGTGGATTTATCCAATACGCCCCTCTGTGCGCATTGTCCGCGACACAATTTCTTTCAGCGCCAGGCACCTGCGCCGCTACAACCCGGTCAACATATCCGGGTACCACATTTCCGAAGCCGGGGCCAATGCGGTGCAGGAGGTGGCATTCACTATGGCGAACACGATTGCCTACGTCGAGCAGGTGGTGAAATCCGGGATGCCGGTGGACGAGTTCGCTCCGCGCCTTTCCCACTACTTCGTGGCACAGGCGGATTTTTTTGAGGAAATCGCAAAGTTTCGTGCCGCGCGCAGGGTTTACGCGAAGATTATTAAAGAACGATTCGGTGCGGAAAAACCCGAGTCGATGCGGCTTCGCTTTCATGCTCAGACTGCTGCTGCTACTCTGACGCGCGCACAATACAGGGTCAACCTCATTCGTACAGCCCTGCAGGGGCTTGCGGCAGTGCTCGGAGGCTGCCAGAGTCTGCACACCAACGGAATGGACGAGGCGTTTGCGATTCCTACCGAGGAGGCGATGAAACTCGCACTGAGGACACAGCAGGTGATTGCTGATGAAACCAACATCTCCTCGGTGGTAGATCCGCTTGGGGGTTCCTACTACCTTGAAAATCTCACCACCACGCTGGAAAATGAAATCTTCGCCGTGCTGAAAAAAGTGGAGCAGATGGGCGGGACTGTAAAGGCCATCGAAGACGGTTGGTTTCAGCAGGAAATAGCCGATTCAGCTTACGGCCATGCGCTCAGGAAATCCAGCGGGGAACGCCCTGTGATCGGCGTTAACAGGCATGTTGAGGAAGAAGTCCGGGAAGAAATAGAAACCCATCCATATGATGCTCAAACGGAAGGCCGGCAGGTGGCAAATCTGCGTAGAGTGCGCCGAGAGCGGGACAACGCCAAGGTATCCGCACTGCTGAAACGGCTCGGGGATGAGGCTTCCGACGAAAGCCGGAACCTGATGCCGGTGACCATCGAACTCGCACACGCCCGCGCCTCAATGGGCGAGATTGTGGAAACCCTCAGGGAACTCTGGGGGTCATATCGGGAGACCCCTGTAATTTGAAAACATTGGACTTCTTTGATTCATGCAGTTGCATTCATTTGTCACAAAATCATAATTCAAACTGTAGGGAACAAAAGTAAAACCCATGCCCGTTTATGCACTCGCGCAACACATACCAGTAATCGACCCATCCGTGTACATTGCTCCCGGCGCCTCCGTTATCGGCCGGGTCAGCATAGGCGCACGTTCCTCATTGTGGTTTAACGGGGTACTGCGCGGGGACGCGGACACCGTCACTGTCGGTGAGGATACCAACATCCAGGACCTCAGTACAGGACATGTGGACCCGGGAAAACCGCTGGTAATCGGAAACCGTGTGACCGTCGGTCATCAATGCGTGGTGCATGGATGCACCATCGGTGACGACTGCATGGTCGGCATGGGTGCGGTTGTGCTCAGCGGGGCAGATATCGGCCGCGGATGCATCATCGGCGCGGGCGCGGTTGTGCTTGAAGGAGTGCTCATCCCTCCCTTTTCTCTCGTCATCGGTTCCCCCGGAAAAGTGAAAAAAACCTATGGCGAGGAAATCCTTGAGGTCATACGGGAAAGCTCTAGTGTTTACGTGAAACGCTCAGAACTCTACCGGGACCGTCTCAGCGGATTGTCGGTATAATTTGTCAGGAAATCCTGTTCAACGGATTGATCAGGTGAGAAACCGTTTCCAGGAATAGTGTATGGGGGAATCAGGCGCTGCGTGCCATTTGAACCCTTTCTCCACGCCCCTCCCGCAGTTCGATGATGCTGCTGAAAACGGTGCGTAATTCTGACGGGGTCAACCCCGGAATGGCAACCGTTTCCTTTTTCAGCACAGCTTTCAGAAACTCATGTTGCCGCTCTTCGCTTAAATACCCCAGTTCCTGCATTTGCTGTTTCAACACGTCTTCAACCCGGTGGCGAAGAAAATCCGTGGGCGGTTTTTCCGGAAGTAATTCCGCGTGATCGAGCCTAAAACCATCATCGTGTTCAGGTAATTCTTCATTAAAATCAGGCATTTCCGGGGGGCTTTGACGGTGCAGAGCGAACATTACCAGTAAAGCCGTAATGCACAGCGACATAAGACAAAAACTTAGTAGAATGACTTCCATTTCTTCCTGTGTAACTGGGTGGATAGATTTAAAGTTTAAAGTCTGCACAAAACAGACCAAAATATCAGTATATTTTTCTTCCGATGAAAGACCTGACCCCCCTCCCTTGTACACCGGAACGCTTGCCGGCTGAATCCCTGTGTTCCCTGAATCTGGCATTGAACTTGTATTGACAAAGAGGCGTTTCCTGTCCTGTGAAATTAGTTCATAAAGCTCAATGAAACACCGTTTTTTATTGCATTTCATACCTTTACAACGTCTTCTCCAGCGACTGCCGGCTTTGTTACTGTGCCTTTGTTTTGCCTCCCCGGTTTGGGCTGTGCGGGTCAAGGACATTGCTTCTCTGCGTGGCGCACGCGACAATCAGCTGATTGGGTTCGGCATTGTTGTTGGTTTGGATGGAACCGGGGATTCCCCGGAAAGTTTGCTTGCGCGGAAACCCGTGGTCAATGCACTGGAACGCATCGGGATCAGCCTGAACAGCGCGGACATTGCCGGACGCAGCATTGCGGCGGTTTGGCTGACGGCCACCCTCCCGGCTTTCGCAAAATCCGGGCAGCGTCTTGACGTCACTGCCGCCACCCTCGGTGATGCGGTTTCTCTCCGGGGCGGAGTGCTGATAATGGCCCCGATGCGCGGACCGGACCGGCTGGTTTACGCCCTTGCGCAGGGTCCGATCGCCGGCATACCAAAAGGAGTCAGCCGCGCTGATGCCTTGCCCGCGGAAGAACTGGCAAACCTCCCGCTCGGAGAACGGATGGTCGCTTCAGTCGGCTTGATCCTTGGGGGCGCCATTGTAGAACGTGAGATCAACCTGAACCTGAACAGCCGGGCAAGGCTTTACATGAACCTGCGCTCCCCGGACTTCACCACCGCGTTCAGGCTGGCAAAACTGATCAATCAGACGCTTGGGATCCGCAGCGCGCGCGCAAAGGACGCCGGAACGGTGGAAATTTCGGTCCCCGACAGTTACCTGGGAAACACCGTTGAGTTGGTTTCCTACATTGAAAACCTGGAAATTTCTCCGGACCACACAGCCCAGGTTGTACTAGATGAACGGTCCGGAACAGTAGTGATGGGAGGAAGCGTACGTATTTCCCCGATTGCGATTTCACAAAACGGAATGAGCATCCAGGTGAAATCTCCGTCTTTTGGTCAAGAGGCCGTTGATAACCAGGAAGCGGGTAAAGTTGAAACCCTGAAATCAAACGTCTTTCTCTTCAAAGGGGGGGCTGATCTTAAAGAAATTGTTGACGGATTCAACAAAATCGGCGCTTCAAGCAGCGATTTGATAGAAGTGCTCAAAGCGGTCAAAACCGCTGGTGCGCTGCATGCAGACCTGGTGATTCGATGACCCCCATGCTGCCTGCATCCCGGTCACTGACCGCTTTGATGGGTGAAAATCGCCTGCTGAGGATGGAGCGTTTCAACGAGGCGGATAAATCTGATGACCAGCAGCTTCGTGAAGCAGCAAATGAATTTGAGGCAATCCTGATGCAGCAGGTAATGAAATCCATGCGCGACTCCGGTTTTGAATCCGGGCTGGTCCGCAAATCTGATGGTGAGAAAGTTTTTCAGTCGATGCTGGATGAACAGTACGCGAGGCTGAATCTCCAGTCCGGGGGGTTGGGACTCGGTGAATTGATTTATCAGCAGCTAAAACCTCAACTCGGGCGATGAGGGAAAAACGTTCAAGTTTCCCAGGGGAATGCCGATACACTGATCAGGTATTCTTGTTCCCGGTGTCCGGAGACCCTCATGGGCCCTCCGGTGTGTGCCGGAAGGGTGCGGTCCGTCCAGAGCATTACGCTCTGACGACCGGTGCGGAGGTATTCCTCCGTCCAAAGCTTCCGGAACGCCGGCCTTTCGCGTTGCCTGCATCCAGCGGGTGCTTGCGTGGCGCGGGGAGCAGGAGTATGCTGTACCAAGGTGTCGGCGCCTGAACAAGTGCCGGCGATGAAGTCCTTCAGCCCGATGAGGTGAAAAGGAAGGTTAGAGGCCAACAACCGACGGTCCTCCAGGATGTCAAAGGAGGACATCGTAAGGAAACGGTCGATCAAGCGCATCTGAAAGATGGTCCGCTGCCGGCTGATGATTCGGTGAAGACATCGTCTTTCGCCATGAACAAAATGAAACTCCGTATTTCAGCGGAACCGGAAGTTCGCCCTGAACGCGTGGCGGAACTGAAGGCCAAGCTGAAAAGCGGGGAATACCAGGTGGATCCACAGAAGCTGGCGGGCAGCATGCTGCTCGAGTCGCTTCAGGAGGACATCGGGGACATCACTTGATAGTACCTCCGCCGGGACCCGTCCGGGTCCCGGAGGTAGGTCCTGTCCGGAATAAATCATGAACGACCAGTTGGACGAACTGCTTGCTATTCTGCACCGGGAAACGGAGCTTCATGAAATGCTCCTGGACTTGTTGCGCGATGAAGCAGAAGGGTTCGGCACTCTTTCCGGTTCGGCGATGTTGACGCTGCAAAGCAGAAAGCTGCAGCATACCCGGATGATCTCCAAGTTGGAAAGGCGGCGGATTCAACTAGTGGAGGAGATGGCCGATGATTTTACTGCCGCGGAAGAGTCCCTGACCTTGAGTGAGATCATTTTCCAGGCCCCAACTGAATGGGCAGCCCCCCTGCAATCATGCTTCGACCGATTGAAAGAAATGATCGCTCAGATCCGAGAGCAGGCGGCAAGCAACTCGGAGCAGTCTGCCTCCCGGTTGAAATCCGTGGAAGCGTCCCTCCAGTTCATTTCCAAGCAGCAGGGCGCGCAGCAACTGTATTCCGGAAACGGACGTCTTCACACGTCCGCGAGCAAAATCTCCCGTGCCGCGATTTAAGCGCACCAAATCGGTTTTAGAAGGACCTGTCTCACAGCCGACATGCCATCCCTGAACAGCTCCCTGAACATGGGGCAACGTGCCCTCTCAATGAACCAGCGTGCGTTGCACACTACAGGACACAACATTGCCAACCAGCAGACCGATGGATTCTCCCGCCAGCAGGTGCGCACCCAAGCGGCGGCGGCGGACCCGGTGGGGTTGGGGCGAGGTGCGGAAGCACAGCCGGCGACCAGGGTTTTTGACGGTTTTGTGCAGAAAAAAATCCTCCAGGAAAACCCGCGTGCAGGAGTTTTTCACACCCGTGAGGATTATCTGAATAAAATCGAAGCGATTTTAAACGAGGTTGAAGGAAACGGTCTGAACCAGGCGCTGAACGATTTTTGGAACGGCTGGAATCAACTTTCCAGTCAACCTGAATCAGACGCCGCACGGTCGCAGTTGATGGAATACGGCAGTGTACTGACGCGGAGGTTCCGTGAAATGCATGGACGTTTAAGCGGGCTGCGGGATGAAATCAACGGACGCTTGGAACAGACCATCAAACGCATAAATGAACTGGGGCTTAAAATCACCGAATTCAACCGGCAGATCCTGGCTTATGAATCCGGACAGCGCAACGCGAACGACCTGCGTGATGCCAGGGACCAGGCGATCGACGAAGTTTCCCGGCTCGTTGACGTAAACAGTTTCGAGGACCGTCACGGCAACGTGAGCGTGATCATAGGACGTGACTGGACTCTGGTGCAGGGGCGCAACTTCTTTCCCCTGGAAGCAACAATGAAGGGCGGGGAAACCGGTATGCTGAGCATAGACGGAGTCGCGACGCACGACAGCCGCCGGGATCTGACCCGCATATTCCGGGAGGGAGAGATGACTGAACTGCTGCGGGTCCGTGATGAAACCCTGGTGGGGTATCAGCACAGGCTCGATGAACTTGCGTTCGCCCTTTCAGGGGAAGTGAATCGTCTGCATGCAACCGGGACCGGTCTGAATTCCGCCACGGACATGATGAAGAGCACATTCGGGCTGAAAGCCGAGGCACTTGCACAGCCCCTGCCGTTTATCCGCGACGGCGTATTCCAGTTGCATCTAATTGACCGCGACAATGAAATCCTGGAAACATACGAGATTGAGGTCCAGGCGGGTATCGACACCCTTCCGGACGTGGTGAAACGCATCAACCTTACTGTCAACGACCCGGAGCTTTTAAGCGCGTCTCTTGAAGAAGACGGTTCGGTTATCATCCAGACAGGTCATGGCAGGAAGTTCATATTCGGGGATGACCAGACTGATTTGACCCAGGTCCTCGGCTTCAACGGATTTTTCGAATCCCTTAAAGGCGCACGGGACATCCGTCTCAGCGACCGGGTCCAGAAACACCCGAACCACATCTCCTCCGGACGCGACCTGATTCCCGGAGACAACCGCGTGGCCCTGGCAATTGCCAAACTCCAACATGAACCCGTCATGCGTGAAGGCACAATGACGTTTTCAGAGTTTTTTAACTCGGTGATCACCGACCTTGGGCTGAAAATCAGGAGGAACCAATCGGAGATGCAGCAGCAGGACAACATGGTCTCTCAGTTCCGTGAAATCCGCAGTTCGATCAGTTCGGTCAACATGGACGAGGAACTGACGAACATGGTGCAGTACCAAAAGGCCTATGAAGCATCAGCGCGGTTTCTCAACACGGTGGACGAGATGATGGAAACCGTGATCAACATGAAGTGATGCGATGCGAGTGACCGACGTCAGTAAACGCGAGCAGGTGCTGGAGAACATCCAGAAGACATCGTCCCGTCTGCAGGAGGCCCAGATGCAGATGGCAACGGGGAAACGCATCAACAAACCCTCGGATGACCCTGTCGGCGCGGCTAAGATGCAGGACATCGTCTCCACCATTTCAGCGAAAAAGCAGGTCAGCGAGAACATTGCCGACAACATCGGCCGTCTTGAGCGCACGGAGAAGGAAATCCAGCACATGGCCGAACTGCTCGGACGCGCCAAGACGCTGGCGATTTCACAGTCCGGCAGCGACTCCAACGAGGAATCGCGGATGATGGTCGCCCGTGAATTTTCCGCGATCCGCAATGCCCTGTTTGAGACAGGCAATGCCAGGGAGGGAAAGCTCTATCTGTTTTCCGGAATCAAGTCCCTCACCCCCGCACTGAAACGCAACTCTGAGCTTCAGCCTGCAAAGGTTGAAACGCGTGGAATCATCCAGAAAGATGTGCGGGACCTGATCGACATTGACATGTTCAGGGCTGTTTTTGAAGGACATTCCAATAACAAATACCGCCTGAGGATCACCGAAGGCGGGGTGTTCGGGCAGGCACGCTGTCAAGTTTCAGATGACGGAGGGCGCACTTGGGCCAAAGAACAGGTGTTGAGGCCGGTCAACCCGATGCTGAATCCGGTGGGAAAACCCAATGATTCGGTGCTGCTCAAATTCTCCGATGAACAGGGAAAACTGGGGAACGTGCTTCCGGGGTATTTTGATTTCACCAATGAGTTGGTGGATGATGTGGACCTGGAGTCCATGGGGCTGATGTTTCCGGAGGGGATGGAATTCGTTTTTCGCCCAAATCCGGAGATTTCCTACACAGGGTCGGCGGATAAAAAAGAGGTTCTGATTGCCAACGGCATTTCGGTCCCGGTTGACGTCACCGCGGAGGAACTGCTGCTGCCGAAGGAACAGAAGGGCGTCGATGTGTTTTCCCTGCTCAACGCCCTGGAGCGGGCCATGCTGGAAAACGATGGCACTACCCTTGCATTACGTTTAAAAGAGCTGGATCAAGCGCTGGAGCAGGTCCTGAAACGTCAAACCGACATTGGCAACACGGTTCGGGAATTTCAAACCGCCCAGCAGAAAATTGTGGACCAGCAATTTGAACAGGAGCGAAGATTATCGGAAATACGAGACCTGGATCTGGCCGAAGCGGCGATTGAGGTTAAAACCGCGGAAGCTAACAACCGTCTTTCCTTGGATACAGGAAGCCGTCTGATCCAACCCACACTTTCCGATTTTCTGCGCTGAAGCCATCGTACATCAGAGGGGGGGCCCCGCGGGCTGCATCACGGAATAAAGCGCGCTTGGGTCCGCCATGGTGAACCGCACCAGGCAGAAACAATGCTGATACTGACAAGGAAGTCGGGTGAGAGCATATCCATCGGGGATGACGTTAAGATTACAGTCATTGAAGTCAAGGGCAAGCAGGTCCGGATTGGCATTGATGCACCAAGAAGTTACGTCATTCACCGGGAAGAAGTGTACATCCGTATTCAGGAAGAAAACAAACGAGCGGCGGAAAAAACTCCGATAACTCTCAAGGGGTTCAGGGGGTTTTTCGCAAAATACTGAAAGTCCATGCAGCGGACATTTGTACAAAGGAGAATTCCTTGAAACAACAGTTACTTCGGCGTATTCAGTTGATTCCTGGAGAAAACACCAAACCCTGTCAATAGAGGCAACATGCTGATTCAAACAACCCGCTTTGGAGAAGTTGAAATACAGGACAACGAAATCCTGACCTTTCCTTCAGGATTGCTTGGGTTTTCCAATCAACGTCACTTTGTGCTGATAGAAGATGAAATGGGGTCCCCGTTTCAGTGGCTGCAGTCTCTGGACGCCCAGGAACTGGCCTTTTTGACCATCAGCCCGGAAATCGCCGTCAGCGAATTCAATCTGGAACTGACCAAGGATCAGCTGAAAAAACTGGATACCGAGCAGGTGGCGGATCTGACGGTGAAAGTCATCGTGACCATGGCCAAACAGCTGGAGGATGTAACGATCAACCTGCAGGGGCCGATTCTGCTGAACCTTGAGAAGCAGCTGGGCTTGCAGCTGGTGGTTGCAGACGGCAAGTACAACACCCGGCACCGTTTGTTTGGAGACAAGCTCAAACTTGGTGACAAACCGATGGGTCTCCAGGAGCTGGAGGACAAGACCGCCGCGACCGGTTGAGCCCCGGTATCCAGCCTGTTTCATTTTCTAAAAACAGCCCTTTCCCCCCGGGTTTTCTTTACGCGCAGCATCAACATTTCCTGCGCGGGAATCCCTCCAATGTCGCTGAATCACTGATTCCAGTTTCAGAAGAACCATACGTTTTCTATCATTCAGGTAACATGTTTCATGGATTCAGGCAACAAGGCCTGGCTGTTTGTCACAAACCACTTACCCCTTGAAGTTGAAACCGGAACAGGTTCGTGCAATCCTAGAATCCGCGGGTTTGTCTATTGAAGAGAGGCATTGGGAACTTCTCCTGCATTGGACACAACTGCTGGCGGATGCAAACCGTCGTCTGAACCTGGTTTCACGCCATGACGAGTCCCGGATTTGGGAACGTCACCTGCTGCCCTCGCTGGCTCTGCTGGTTTTTCGTAACATTCCACGCGGTATAGAGTTTTGTGATTTCGGCACAGGAGGAGGGTTCCCCGGGATGCCCATCGCCATGGTCCGTCCGGACCTGAACGTCACCCTGATTGATTCACGGAGGAAGAAAATCGCCGCCCTCAAGGAAATGGCGTCAATTCTTCAACTCCGGAACGTTGAGGCGGTATGCGGGAGAGGGGAGGAATTGGGAAACATCCCTCCTTGGTCCGGGAGGTATCCGGTCCTTGCCGCGCGTGCCGTGGCCCCGCTGGTTCAACTGGAGCGCTGGACACGCGGTTTGCGAAAGAAGGACGCTGTGCTGCATGTTTTTAAGGGCGGTAATCTTGATGAGGAGATCAGGTTAATGCTGAACGAGGCGCCCCAAACCCAGTGGAGTAAAACTCTGCTCAGTCTGCCCGCTTACGATGAACTGGCCAAAAACCGAAAATCGCTGATAACCCTCGATTTTTCCGGAGACTGAAACTTCACTTTGTGGTCCGGATCCAGGAGTTTGGATGACCCAGCCGTTTGAACCTTTCTTTTTTGCGGTCATTTCCGATTCGCATTTTCATCCTGAGGGTGGCGATCCCCAAAGCGCGTATGATACCGACAGTCTTCACAATGCAAGGAACCGTGCGGTGATTGAAACGATCAACAACGCAGGTCCGGATTTTGTAATCCATCTCGGGGATGTCCCTCATCCAGTTCCAGGAAAACCCGGGCACACCTCCAGCCTTGAACTTGCCAGGAATGTTTTCGATATCCTGGAATGTCCTTTGTATGTGGTCCCAGGAAACCATGATGTTGGCGACAAACCCGATGGCTGGGCCGGCGCACCCTCAGCGGGCACGGCGAATCACGCGGTTTTTTCGCGATACTGGGGTCCACCGTTTTTCTCGATCGATCACCTCGGCATCCATTTTGTTTTCATCGACACCCCGATCTTGAACTCCGGCAATCGGCTTGAAAAAGAACAGAGTGCATGGCTGGAATCAGATTTGGAAGCTGCGTTTGCGGAAGAAAAAAGAATCTTCGTCTCCATGCATTATCCCCCATTTCTCTGTGATCCTGACGAAGACGAACACTATGACAACATCGCGGAACCGGCACGAGGCTGGCTGCTTAACCAATTCAAACAGCGCCGTGTGGAGGGAGTATTTTGCGGTCATGTACATCATTTTTTCTGGAATCATCACAACGCCACGGACTATTACATGATGCCTTCCACGGCATTCATGCGTCCGGAGTTCTCAGAACTTTGCCCGGTTGCACCCGGGGCCGACTACGGTAGGGATGAGGTGGCAAAACTTGGATATGCTTTGGTTCATGTCGGGGAAGAGGGACACAGTTTATGCCCGGTCCGTATCGATGGAGATGCCGGGAAAACGGGTGTTTCATGGAAATCCTGCAACCCCCTTGGGGTCAGCCTCACTCACGACCTCGATGGAATCCATGACATCCCCTTGGGAAATCTTGACCCTTTGCGGCGTAAGCGTGCGCGCAACGATCTTGCTATTCATGCGCTATGGGAATTAAGGCTGTCACGCATCCGGCTCCCCGCAGCCGATATCAAAAGGGAATGTACACGCCAACGGCTGAAGGCCCTGGCCCAAAAAGGTTTGAATATCTGTATCTTCTCTACATCCGTTGAAGCAGAGGGACTCATCGATGTAGTCCTCGAAGCTGCTTCCATATTGGAAGGCTGGGAAATTGTCACTCGTGAGGGGATGCTTCCTTCGGGACTTGACCTGACGGCAGTACAAAAAGCTGAAATCCCTGTATGGCTTTCGATTATGTACAGCGGTCCCGATCAGAAAGAGGGAGTATATTTTTCTCACTTCCCTCGTCAAGGGTTCCACCCTGATGATTCACGACTGGGAATGCTGCTAGCTGCCGCGCCAGCGGTTTCGGGCTTCATAGGCCGGATCCCGGATTCAGAACCGGTTTTTGCAAGCGTCGCCGCACTGGCCAGGCTTGCAAAGGATTTGAACTGCGAATGTGTCGCTCATTTTGAATTCCCGCTGTTAATGGAAGGCCTCGCCTTTACCGACGACGGTTTAATTGCATCACGGGTTTCCGAGGTCTACCGTTCCACGATCGAATTTCCTGCTGTGCGGGTCCTGCTTGATACCTTCTACGATCATGACCGTGGTTATTATCCACGCAACGGTTTGCTTGATCGGGCCGGACGCCCCCGTCAAGCTTATGAGGTCCTTCATAATCTGCTTAGCGCCGGGTAAGTGTTTCGGGTAACAAGTTTCAGAACCGACATAGGATTAATTTTGCAAAAATATGTCGTTTGTGGAGGGGTTACTGTTGCGGAGCAATGCGGTACAAGCGCAATTGAACATCTTCCGTTTCGTTGATCCACACTACTTTTTCACACGAAATTTGTATATTGATAAGCTAATTCGATGCGAATCATTTCATTGAACATGAACGGCATCCGTTCAGCATTCAAAAAAGGCTTTCTGCGGTGGCTGCCTACGCAAAAAGCTGACGTGGTCTGTCTGCAGGAAATCCGTATCCAGCCTGAACAGATTACCGAAGAAATGCGGAAACCGGATGGAATGAAAGCTGTTTTTCAGTGCGCGGAAAAGAAGGGCTACGCGGGCGTGGGGATCTGCTTTCGCAAACAGCCAGACCGCATATTGGAGAGGATCGGCTGGGAAGACATGGACCGCGAAGCCCGGTTTCTGCAGATGGATTTCGGCAACCTCAGTTTAGTCTCGCTATACCTTCCCTCCGGAAGCAGCGGAGAGGAACGGCAGCAGTTTAAATTCCGGGTCATGGAACATTTCGCGCAATGGCTGAAAGAACGGAGTACAGACGGGCGCGAATACATCATCTGCGGAGACTGGAACATCGCCCACCGTGAAATCGACCTGAAAAACTGGCACGGCAACCAGAAAAATTCCGGGTTCCTTCCCAAGGAAAGAGAATGGATTACAAAGGTGTTTGAGGATCTGGGTTTTGTTGATGTGTTCCGGAAACTGAACCCGGGACCTGATCAATACACCTGGTGGTCTAACAGAGGACAGGCCTGGGCGAAGAATGTCGGGTGGCGAATCGATTACCAGGTTGCCACCCCCGGGATCGCTAAAAGCGCACTCACCGAGTCAATCTTCAAAGACCAGCGCTTTTCCGATCATGCTCCGCTGATCATAGATTATGAACATGTGCTTTGAAAACGGACTTGAATTCTATAGGGTAATCGTCCGCTCCTTTTGAAATTAAAGCCTTTTATAACCTCAACATAGAAATTTACTTTTCGCAATTTGAACCATTATACTGGTCATGATATGGTGCATAGATAGAGTACACTAGTTTCGTCAACATCCAGCTATTGCTTTGTTCTTTGCATATGATTTGAAACAAACTGGGGGCCTACACAGAATCATTTCAGAAAATGAAATTCAATCCACGCAAAGTCGGCTTTGGTCGCCACGAAACCTTCCCGGAGGTGAAGTGAATCTTGATGAAGTGGATCTATTCCAAAACAGTGGCGCTTTGGTGCAGTTATACCGCATCCCGGAGGTGCTTGCCTAGGTTAAGTTCTGCAACCAGATCACGAAACTGAGGAAAATTCATCCCGCCATATCTCAGGATCTGAATTTATTTTAATTCAAAAACGCGGTTAAAAACCTTGCGCAGGTATTGAGGTTGCTGGACCCCGGAGAGGGTGGTGATTTTTGTGCCATCCGGTTTGAAGAAGAGCAGGGAGACCTTGCCGGTGTTGTGGAGTTCGGCAAACAGTCGTCCCTCCCGGGTGGTCAGGTTGGCTACAAGGAAGACGATCCGGCCTTTATATTCGGGTTCGAGCGAGTGGACCACTCGCTTCAATTCACGGCAGGTGCTTCAACCGGGGTCATGCACCTGCACCACTACATTTTCCCCTTTACCGATCAGGGACAGGTCGCGGTTCTCCTGAGCGGCTTCCCACCAGATCCAGCCGGCGATGATCAGCACCAGGATGGCGGTCACCGAACTCAGCCAGCGCACATTTTGGCGGCGCCTTGATTTCGCGCTTTTGCTTCTTTTTTTTGAATGGTCACTCATTACGTTCCTTCCGCGGGTTTAGTTTTCATGCCTCGGCTAGGCATGCATCATTAAAGCATGAAGGTCTCAACGATTCAATTCCCTACTTTCTGTTTCACCGATAGGGGAATAGTAAGGCAGCCCGTGCAGTCACTACGGCATTGATCATTGAGGCGATCATGCTACATTATGCAAGATGTTATAATTTACAATCCGGAGAGTAGAGCGAATGGATGGGTTGCCGACCGCGAAGGATTTCAGACGCGGGCTGGTCGGAATTGTGCTGGTGATTGCACCCGCGGTGGTATTGGGGACCTACCTTCCCTCGTGGGTGCAAAGCTACCACCTGACCGGAGAAGGGCTTTGGAACCTGAAGAAAAAAGGCGCGCCTGACGAGTTGATTGAACCCCTGCACCCTCTGCGAGTTCAGGCTTTTTTTTTCAAAAACAGCCTGATGAACGAAGTGGAGCGCAGGGTCCCTAACGAGTTGTTTGAACAGTACCGCCGCAAGATCGAAAAGCAGATAAAACCCATTCCGCTGCCGATGGTGGAGGCCTATTTCTTGGCGGCGCTGGCGTTGGTCTACCTCGGGGTCTGGTGGATTCTCAGGCCCTATGAGGCCAAGGGCTGGATATGAGGGCATCGGTTGGGTTTCTATTGTTCATCCGCTTCAAGCGGGATTTCAAGCTGGCTGTCTTCGTCCATGGTCTCCTTTTCCATTTCCTCAAGGACAGGCAGGTGCTTGAGGTGGGTGAGGCCAAACACTTCAAGAAATGTCTTGGTCGTTCCATAAAGGCTTGGGCGCCCGGGCAGCATTTCCCTCCCAACGATGCGGATCAGTTTCTGCTTCACCAAGCGTCGCAAAGTGTGGGACGAATCGACCCCGCGGATGAATTCTATGCCGGCGCGTGTCACCGGTTGCTTGTAGGCGACTATCGAAAGGGTTTCCATTGTGGCCATTGAAAGCTTTATCGTTTTCACCGTTTCCAGCTTGCGGGTCCATTTGCCGTGTTCCGGAAGGGTCCGCATCTGGAATCCGTCCCCCACGCTTTCGATGCGGAAGACCCTTCCCGTGTGCTGATAGTCTTCGTTAAGCTGTTTGATCATGTTCCGTATTTCCCTGCTGGTAAACCGGTTGCCGCTTAATTCAACCAGCTTTTTTGGAGAAAGTGTGCGGGACGTGGTGAAGAGAATCGTTTCAACTGCCGCTTGCAGTTCCTGATCGCTCATGGTTATTTTTGAAGGTTGATGCAAACTACAATCAAGGTTGAGTTTTTACCGTAGCGGACTTGTTTCGCTGGCAAAGGGCAAATTAACCCGTAAACGGTTTTTTATAAAGCTGATTTTGGTTTTTTTCAAACACTTGTCTGGTTACGGCTGGGCCTAGCCTGACTACTTTGCTTTTCAGATGGATATCACCAGCCCAAACTATGCGGAAGGCCGGGTTTTCCCAATGGAAGACGAGAGCAAGATCAACCCGGAATTTTTGGAGGTGTTTGAGTATCAGGGTCCCAGGCAGCGGATCACTTACCGCATGAACGAATTCGCGGCGGTGTGTCCGTTTTCCGGGCTTCCGGACACAGGCATAGTCTGGATCAAGTACATTCCGCGCGGGCATTTGCTTGAATTGAAGTCCCTGAAATATTACCTGATGTCATTCCGCAACGTGGGGATTTTCCAGGAAGCGGCGACCGCGAGGATTTACGGGGATCTTTCTCCGCTACTTAAACCTGAAGAACTGTTGGTGAAAAGCCGGTACAACACCCGCGGCGGAATTGACGCAATCTGCACAGTTGACTCCAATGAACAACCCGGGTAAATCAGGAAATGCACTGCGTCCGGAAACCGAAGTCGTGTTGTCCGGAAGAACGCTTGCAGAATACGGCGGCAGCGTCAATCCCCCGGTTCATCATGTTTCGACGGTTGTATCCTCTTCAATGGAGGAGTTCCGCGCGCGCATGAAAGCGCGGGAGGATGAATCCCGCACCATGTATTACGGCCGCAAGGGGACCCCGACCAGTTGGGCGCTGGAAGACGCTGTTGCGAGGCTTGAAGGCGGTCACCGCGCGCTGGCCTTTCCCTCAGGATTAGCGGCGGTATCCTCGGCGCTGTTTGCTTTTTTGCGTGCGGGAGACCACCTGCTGATGACTGACAGCACCTATTCTCCAACCCGTGTTTTTTGTGATTCAGTGCTTGCCCGCTTCGGCGTGGAAACAACGTATTACCCGCCACGCGCCGGCGTGGACATCCGTGACCTTCTGCGCTCAAACACTACCGTTGTTTTCACCGAATCCCCCGGATCGCACACCTTTGAAGTGCAGGACATCCCCGCAATCGCGGAAATTGCCCACTCGCACGGGGCAAAGGTGCTGATGGACAACAGCTGGGCTTCCCCTCTTTATTTTAAACCATTTGAGCATGGAGTCGACGTCTCGATTCAAGCCGCTACCAAGTACATCGTCGGCCATTCGGACGCGATGTTGGGCACGGTATCGACAACCAGTGAATGCTGGCCGATGCTCAAGGAAAGTGCATGGCAGATGGGGCAATGCGCAGGACCGGATGACCTGTATCTGGCCCAGCGTGGGCTGCGTACGCTAGCGGTGCGTCTGCGCCGGCACCATGAAAACGGGCTGGTTGTTGCCGAATGGCTGCAGCGCCGACCGGAAGTGCGGCGGGTGCTGCACCCCGCACTTTCCGAAGACCCGGGTCACGCGCTCTGGAAAAGGGATTTTCTCGGCGCCAGCGGCCTGTTCGGGATTGAACTGCACCCCTGCCCGGAAGCCGCCGTGGAAGCATTGCTGGATCGGCTGAACTTTTTTCACATGGGATATTCGTGGGGAGGTTATGAAAGCCTGATTGTACCCTCGCATGTGAAAAAAGAGCGTCTTCCCGGGACTTGGGATTTTGAGGGCCAACTGCTGAGGATTCACGTGGGTCTTGAGGACCCCCGGGATTTAATCGACGATTTTTCACAGGGGCTGGAACACTTTAACAGGAAAATCCTCTGAAGCGGTTTTTCCCGGACTCAGGTTGATATAAAAAAAGTGCGCATGCTGCCTCCGGAAATGAATGAGAAAAAGCGGATGAAATTGCTGATTGCCGAAAGCAATACGGAGGTCATTGAACCCCTGCGGTCTTTCCTTGAAAAGCAGGGGCACGAAGTGTATTGCGCGGATGACGGAGAAGACGCGCTTTGCCTGTTCCAGAAGCATGAACCGGGGGGGATTTTCAGCGCCCTCACCCTGCCGAAACTTGGAGGGATGGAACTTCTTCAGGAAGTGCGGAACTCGAATCAATGCATCCCCTTTGTGATGATGTGTCCGGTGAGTGAACCGGGTAAAGTTTTTGATGCGTTGCGATTGGGTGCATGTGATTTTCTGGTAAAACCACTCAACGAACTGGAACTGGGGCGGACCCTGGAGCGGGTTACATCACTGCAAAGCGGGTTCCGTTTCAGCGCTTACGTGATGGATCACCTTGTTCAGGAATCCCGCACCCTGGAAATCGGCAACGATTTTGAAGGAATCAATCGTATTGTCGCCTTCCTCACCCAGGACCTGGCAAGTTACGGGATACTACCTAAGGAGGACTTGTTTCGCGTCAACACGCTGCTTGCCGAAGCCCTGGAAAATGCGATCTATCATGGAAACCTGGACCTTCCGTTGGAAATGCGCCGTGAACAGCCGAAACTTTTTCAGGAAACAGCGGAACAGAAATCCCGGATGGAACCGTTTCTAAAACGCAAGGTTATGATCAATTACGAAATCAGCCGCAACTCGGTGAAATACATCATCCGGGATGAAGGCCCGGGTTTCGATCACAGCAGTCTTCCGGACCCGAGCGATCCGCAGAACCTGTTCCTGTTGAAAGGGAGAGGTCTGCTGCTGATCATGAATTTCATGGACGAGGTTTTCTGGAATGAACGGGGAAACGAAATCACCATGATTCGTTACCGCAAAAGAAAGTCCGCTTCATGAATTTTCCAGGAAGGCTGTGGAACCGAGCCGGGGTTGGTTTTGCGTTACGGTATAGAAGCCGCGTTTCGTGGATTGCGATTCTGCTGGGTTTTGTGCTGCAGGGGTGCGCGGAAGAAGCAAAGCGTGTGCGTACACCCGCGGTGGAACTGTTTCAGCAGGGGTTCATCGCATATGAAGATGAATTTTATCAGGACGCCGAAAAACGGTTTCAAACCTTGACCGAGGAACACCCCAACACCCGCCTGGCCACCCTTGCCTATTTGAAAATGGGCGACCTCAATTACATGCGTGGAAAATGGGAAGATGCGGAGTCGAATTACCGCATGTTCCTGAATCTTAGCCCGCAAAGCCTACTCACTCCCTATGTTCTGAACCGCCTGATTGCACTCAATTATGAACGGAACAAGTATGGGATTTTTTTCAAGGGTCGGGAATATGACCGCAACATGGAACCCAACCGCACGATCCTCAAGGAATATCAGCGTTTTTTTCTGCTCTTTCCGAAAAGCCCATACCTTGAGGAAGTCAAAGAATACCTGCTGAAAGCACGCGCCGATCTTGCCGAGCACGAGTTTGCGGTGGGGAACTTTTATTTTAAACGCAAGGCATATCATTCCGCGATTGCACGCTACCTGTATTTGATGAAATACTACCCTGAATTCCCCGGGGTGGTCGAGGTTGCCGAACGTTTGATTGAAGCCTACAACCGTAATCAGCAGCCTGCTTTGGCAGCGGAAATGAAATCTGTGCTGGAATCCATGCGTCAACGGGACCTGCTGCCGCAAACGAGTGAGAATTGGCAGTGAGCATGTGTCGGCCATTTGTTACTTCAATCTCAAATATGTTGAATTCGCAAATAGCCCGGTTAACCACAGTTTTTTTCGTATGCATCAAATAAGTACGGGTTGTCAATCCAGTTGCTTCCCTGGAGGATGTTTCCGTGACAACACCTGAACTACCTGGCACGCGAGTTGATCGCAGCAAATCGGGTTACCGGTATGCTGCAATGGGGACATTGATGGTGCTGGTTTTCGTGATATACGGGTGCGCGGCTTTGCGACCCACCACTCCTACCGCGGAGAAACAGTCGGCTGAAGAGACCACCAACCTGCTGGTTGCGGAAAACCAGGAAGACCTGGAAAAACTGTTAAAGCAGAACCGGGAATTACAGGAAAAAATCGGTAAGCTGGAACAGAAACTGACCGCACTGAATGAACGCATGGATCAGCAGAAGGCCGACATCAAGGTCGTGCAGGAACAATGGGAGACGAATTTCGTACTCCTCGAACAGTCCGTTGCAGAGACGCTGGCCTCGGTGGATCAGTCAACCGGGAAAGCTGCCGAGACTGTTTACCCTGAAACCGGGATGGTGGTTTCCCAGCAGACAGAGGATATTCAGAGCGAAGCAGATGATAAAAGCCCGACAAACTCCGGTGCTCAGGAAACAGAAGAAGATCCTCTTCCAGTGCCTCCGCTGGAAACATACACTCTCATTGAACCCACCGTTCCAAAAGCAGTGGAAACCGATGAGGAACTGGCCGCCCTCAACAACCTGGATTTGGAATATTCTCCTCCTGAAGACGAAGACCCTGGTTTTGTGGAAACCCCGGATTTACGAAGCGAGGACCTGGAAGAAACCGAACCGCTTCCGGAAACCGCGGCCACTGCCATTCAGTTGGCCACTAACGTGGTCGAAAAACCGGACCCGATACTTGTCCCGGAAGTTCCCAAGGAACCCGCCTTTCAGGATCCGGACCTGAACGACCCTGAAAAACCGATCGTCCTCATTCGTCACCCCGGGGTGAAGAAGATCTATAACCAAGGTATGACAGCGGTCATCCAGCGGAATTATGAGCAGGCCATTCGTGTCTTTGAAAACTTTGTCCAGCGGTTTCCCGATGACATGGACAGTGACAACGCGTATTACTGGATCGGTCATTCCTACTTCCAGCTCCGCCAATTTGAAAAGGCGGAAGCAACTTTCCGCAAGATTCTAACCGAATATGAACACCGCCCTACCAGCCAGGGATACAAAACCCCGGAAGCGATTTACATGCTGGGCAAAATTCATGAACAGCGGGGATTTGCTGTTGAAACTAAATATTATTTCCGCGAGGTTGCATCTCGATATCCCGGATCAGCCGCGGCCAAAAACGCTCAACGGGACTTGAAAGGCCTGCCTTAAGCAACTATCACTTGCCAGTGCCAAGTTCAAGCGCTGGTCAAGTAAACTTGACGCTTTGTCAATTTTACTAGGGAAGCAGCAGCACCCGCAGGAATTCGACTGCGACCAGGGCGACCACCACGGAATAATCGAACCCGGCGATGGGAGGTAGGATGCGCCGAATCGGGCTCAGCACCGGTTCCACCATGCTTTGCAGAAAGTGTAGGACCGGGTGGCGAAAATCACGGTAGAACCAGCTTAACAGCGCATAGGTAACGAGCATCAGGCTGAACAGCCGAAGCAGGGCGACCAACACATGTATCAAGGAATCAGCAAAAGAACTCATAGCGGAAATGTTGTTTTTATAGAAGATGTTTTGAAATTCAAACCTCCTTTTGGGTCGGAGGAACACGTACCTCCAGTTTCCGCACCCTTTCGAAAAGTTCCCCCAGGCGGTTGACGAGGGACTGGATCTGCCTCCACTGTGAAACCGGTCTTGAAGGCATTCCCCCCAGCACTTCGTTGTCCTGGCAGTTGGCTGTGATAACAGCGCGTGCGACAGCGGTAACGTTTGCCCCCACCTTGACATTATCCCGTATTCCGGACTGCCCCCCGAGAATCAGGTGGTCTCCCGCCTGGGCACTTCCGCCGATTGCTGATTGGGCGGAAATCAGGGCCTGCTCACCCAGCTGAACGTTATGGGCGATCTGCACCTGGTTGTCAATTTTGCAGCCTTTACCGATTAGGGTGACGCTGAAGCGGGCCCGGTCGATGGTGGTGCATGCTCCGATTTCCACATCGTCTTCAATACGTACGATGCCGACCTGGGGGATTTTCAAATTGACACCCTCGCGCTGGTAATATCCATGACCGTCGGAACCGATCACCGCGTTTGACTGAATGATCACGCGGTTCCCGATTTCACAGCGTTCCTGCACCACTGCATTGGGATAAAGCACGCAGTCTTGCCCGATGCTCACATCACGCATTACGGTCACTCCTGCGTGAATCACCGTCCTGTCTCCAATACGGACGCCGTTTTCAAGCACTGAATGCGGACCGGCCCAAGTCCCTTCTCCCAGTTCAACATCCTCCCCGATCACTGCTGTCGGATGGATTCCGCCGGTTATGCCGTCGGGAGCATGGAGCAGCCTGGTTGCGCGGACATGCACCGCGAGCGGGTCTTCAGCATAAATCCGGTTCTGTCCCGCCAGTATATCCGCGGGAAGATCCGTCCTGTCTCCGCTGTGCCCCGGCCGATTTACAGGCGGGGTTTCCGCAGCTTCCGGGACCACGAACGCCATTTGCTTGATATCGAATTCCTCCAGGTTTGCATCCGGGTGTCGAGACATTCCCGCCGGCACGGGTACACTGGAGATGCCCTTAGGATCAGTCAGGTAGGCCAGCCCTCCCGGAGAGGGAGAATCCAGCCCGCATGCGTGCGTGATAACCAAACTTCCATCTCCTGAAAATTCCGCATCCAGTTTTTCAGACAGTTCCCGGAGCGTAAGCTCGTTTTTTAATTTGTTCATCAGGGGATTTCATTTATCAGCGGGCGGACCTTCACCCTTTCACCCGTCGGCAGTTCCGGGGCATGGGCCTCAATCCAGATCAGCGCATTCGCGTCAACCAGGGAACCGATGCTGTGGGAACCCTGAAACGGCAGGGGCCGGACCTGGTACTGCTTGCCGGATGCGCTAAGCTGCCCGCGCATCAGGTGCAGGCGGCTGATGCCCCTCGGCAGCGGTTCAGTCAGTTCTGCTTCGACAAACGGAGACTCAAGGATCCTGCAGCCGCGCAGTTTGCGCAGGGCTGGATGGGCGAACTCCATGAAAATGACGTAACTCGATGCCGGGTTGCCCGGCAGCCCGAACACCACAGTCTCATCATGTTTGCCGAAAAAAAGCGGTTTTCCGGGCTTGACGCTTACTTTCCAGAAGATTTCCTTGACTCCGAGTTCCTTAAGCAGCGGTTTGGCAAAATCATGTTCTCCAACCGACATCCCCCCGGAGACGAGCAAAACGTCTGCTTCCAGCGCCTTTTTGAACACCGCGGTTAACTGTTCCGGATCATCGGGAACCATGCTTACCTGCGCGATGTCACAGCCTGCTTCACGGACCAGGCCTTCGAGCATGAAGCGGTTGGATTCCCTGATTTGCCCGGCGCGAGGGGTTTCATCGACGTCCACCAGTTCGTTGCCGGTTGAAATGATGCTCACCCGCGGTTTGCGATGCACTTTCACTTCCGCAAACCCGAAAGTGGCCAGAAACGCGAGTTGTGCCGAACCGATTACGATGCCGCTGGGAAGCGAAGTCAGGCCCTCCGCCAGGTCTTCACCTCGGTAGCGCACGTTTTCGCCCGCCTGGATGGGCACTTGAAAATGAATCTCAGTGGCGTTGACCCTGACATCTTCCTTCATCACCACTGAATCCGCGCTTGCGGGAACCGGCGCGCCGGTTGCAATTTGCACGCACTGTCCGTGTTCTAGCTGGAAAGACTCAGGATTGCCTGCGTATAGATACCCCAGGTTTTGCAAATGAACAGGGGTTTCCGAGGAACAGCTTTGCAGATCCTCGGCGCGGACCGCGTATCCGTCAACCGCGGAATTGTCGAACAGGGGCATCGGATGAGGCGTTTTGACAGCCTCGGCAAGCGCGTATCCGAAACTTTCGTTCAAAACTCTGGTTTCAACGGGGAGGGGGCTCACGCTTTCCAGGACCCAGTCCTTGCCTGCCTGATAACTCAACATGGTATGGTTTCAACGTCGGTTGGTTTCAAGGTACAGGCCAATCTGGTCCTGGCCCGCCGGATTTCCGGTCCATTCTCCAAATCCCTGGTGTGCCAGGGTGTGTAGGAGATCTTCCCAGTCCCGGTGATCCCATCGGCTGCGATGCCGCAGCCAGGATTTAAGTTCACGTCTGGGGAATCGTTTTTTCGGTTTTTTCATTGTCTTCCTGTTTGGTGAGTGTGGGTAGTCAACCATGATTATACATGACTGATTCACAGAGTGACATGAGCTGAATGCAACTCAGAGTTTCTCGTCGAACACGTATTTCACGCTTTGCTGGTTAATTATGAACTGCTCTGGTCAGCTGATGTTAAATAACATTCTATTTTACTGAATTTTACAAAACGCAAAAGCCCCCATCTCGTTTTTTTTGCGAAAACCCTGGTTGGCCGCTATACTTTGCAGTTGCACAAAGGGGTTTTGTAATACTCGACAATGTCTCTGCCTAATATGTATCATGTACTCCTGACACTTCATGTGACCGGGGTTTCTATCGTTGTCGGAGTATTGTTTGTCCAGTCCCTGGTGGTGATCTTTCGGATACGGATGTCTGAACCTGGGCTGATGGAAGGGGCCAGGTGGATTCAACGCAGGATTTATCTATTTATTTACTACCCTGTCCTGGTGGTGACACTGGCGACAGGACTTATCCTGGCAATGGTGCAGGAGCGATTCTCCTCTGAAGGCAACAACTGGCTGTTGTGGAAGCTATTGTTTCTGGCGCTGCTGGTCGCCTTCGGATTTCTGAACTGGAGACAGATTAACCACGATAACTCACCGAAACCGCTCGCGATTTCCGTACATATCGGCATCTTCTGCGTTTCCACGGTGATGATCTACCTTGCGTTGAGTAAAGGTTTCTAAAAAGACCCGGTCCAATACCGCGGAGAGATGGCCGAGTGGTCGAAGGCGGTAGACTCGAAATCTATTGTACGTTCACGCGTACCGGGGGTTCGAATCCCTCTCTCTCCGCCAACCCTGCTTAACTTATAAGAGTCCCCCCATTTTTATACCTGCAGTAGATCCCCCTAACCTGATCCTCGGTTGCTTTCGGGTAGCATTTGATTTATTACACGCTGCTGAAAATTTCATGGTATTTAATGATGCCTGACTTCCCTTGAAGATAGTCAGGCAAAAGTTCCAATGCCATAAAAGCATCCTCTGAAACCTCATATTCACACCCAATTCCGAAGGCTGAAGAGGTTTTAAACCCGAACCGCGGGTAATACTGTGGATGTCCAAGCACCACAACTGCGCCGGCCCCCAATTGTTTACACCCCTCAAGCCCGGTCTTTACAAGCTCAGTGCCGATTCCTTTTCGTTGAAATTCAGGTGTAACGGCCATTGGCCCCAACCCCATTATCATAACATCCGGATGTCCCGTTAACCGGACTTGAGAAAACAGGATATGACCTACAATATCTCCATTGTTCTTGGCCACCAGCGATACAAGCGGTTCAGTATTTACTCTCAGCAAATCAACCAGGTCAGCCTCGGTTTCACGCTCGAATGCTGCTGTGTTTACTGCATGAACAGCCTTCCGGTCAATTTCTTTTTCGTCACGGATCAGCATTCTGTTTTATACTGCTATGTTCAGTTTCTCTGAAACAAAATCTACTGCTTGAACCTTGATCAGGATCCTCAATTCAATGGAGGTTCTGCGGCCAACCTGGATTTGCAGTTCTAAAGGGAAGAATTGAAGGGACTTTTTGACGGGTAAATCTATCAAGGCAAACGGAACCGTCAGCAAGGTCTTTCTGAGCAGCACCTACCTGCAGGCGCAATCTACTCTGCCATACAAGTTGGTACACCAGGTTTTCTAAAACCCATACGTCTTACCAAGACGCTTTATTTACGCTGCGGAGGTTCCAACTGAGCAGGGCGTCAAGTCCGCCTTGTTCGGACTGATCCAGGGCAAAACGTGGTTCGTTGGATTTCACCTGTTTAATGTAGCGGCTGACGCTGGTTTCAATGCGGTTGAAAAAGGTCTGCGGGTAGACCCCGAGATAGACTGACCAGAAGGCAAGAGGAACCAGGACAACTACTTCACGCAGGGTCAAGTCGTTGAGCCCCTTGACAAGGTCCTTCACCAGCGGACCGAAGAGTACGCGCTGCACCATCCAGAGCATGTAGATGGCGGCGATGATTACTCCCGCCGCGGCGATGATGCCATACCAGATATTCACCCTCGCCGCGCCGATCATGGCCAGCACTTCACCAACGAATCCGTTCAGCCCGGGGAGTCCGATCGATGCCAGGGAGAAGAAGATCAGGAAGGTGGAAAATAGCGGCATGGTATGGATCACCCCGCCGTAATCGACGATTTCCTGGGTATGCGTTCGTTCGTATATCATTCCGACTACGAGGAACAGTGCTCCGGTTACGATTGCGTGGTTGATCATCTGTATCCAGCCGCCGTAAATGCCCTGCGTGTTCAAAGCGAACAGCCCGAGGACGATATAGCCCATGTGGGCAACGGACGAATAAGCAATCAGGCGCTTGATCTGCTTCTGCACCATGGCGACCAGCCCGCCGTAAATAATGCCTATCAGGGAGAGGACGATGAAAAGCGGGGTAAGTTCATAAACCGCGGCGGGAAACACCGGCATGGCAAAGCGCAGAAATCCGTACGGTCCGAATTTCAGCAGCACCGCGGCCAGTTGCACGGAACCGGCGGTCGGCGCTTCGTAGTGCGCGTCCGGAAGCCATGTATGAAATGGAAACAGCGGGATCTTCACCGCGAACGCGACCGCGAAACCAAGGAACAACCAGGTTTGGGTTTCCGCCGGGATCGCCATTCCGTACCAGTCAAGGATATTGAAGGACCAGCTTCCATGCAAATCCCGGTATATGAAGGCGGTGTAAAGCAGGGCCACAAGCATCAGCAGCGAACCGACCATTGTATAGATCACAAACTTCATCGTGGCGTAGAGCCGGTTGGCTCCGCCCCAGATGCCGATCAGCAGGTACATCGGCACCAGCATCACCTCGAAGAACACATAAAAAAGCACCACGTCAAATGCCGCGAAACAACCCAGCATGCCGATTTCCAGCAGCAGCATCTGAATCTGAAACTGCCAGTTGCGCTTTTCCAGTCTCCACGAACCGAGCAGGGTCAAGGGAGTGATGAAGGTGATGATCAACAGAAAGAACAGGTTCAGCCCATCCAGCCCGAGAAAATACTCGATGCTGAACTGGGGGATCCAGGATGTTCTTTCCACCAGCTGAATCCCCTCGTATTCAGAATCAAACCTGAACCAAAGGACGAGGCTCAGCAGAAATGTGATTCCGCTGCTGAATATTGCGGATACCTTCGCCGGGATGCCGTTTCCGGAATCCCGAAAAACACCCGCGAGCGCGATACCGATGACTGGGGAAAAGATGATAAGAGAGAGAATCGGATAATCTGCGGGCTGCATTAACGAGTCCTGGCGAGGGGATTATTTTTCATAAAGCAAAACTAACATTATGCTGAACAACTGCAACCGATGGCAAGATTAATTGCCGATGGATTTAACCCGTGAGGTGTACAATTTGCGCAGGTTACCGGTGAACAGCAATTGTGTGAGTTTATAATCCGGTTATTGGCCCCTGACTACCGAGCACTGTTCTCAGATGGAAACACCAAGTCTGGGCAAGAGCGGTTGCAGTAAATCACCAAGCGTTTTCAGTTCCGGGAATTCCGGAGACCAGCCGAGCAGCAAGTCGAGAGGATGCACGGTTTCTCCGGAAACATCTACTCTTCTGCCACAGCAAAAAGCGCGCGGGTTTACTTTGCTCACCACATCCTGGTCGAGCAAATTCAATTGCAGCCACTGCGTTTGAAATCGGGAAAGGTATTCGATCTGTTCAAAACTTCCTATGCAGGTCAGACCGTTGATGAAACTGAGGATTGTGAATGTCAGAAAAAGCCCGGGACACAGCGTTCCGTTTTCCAGTGCCGCTGACAGGGTTTCGGCATTGAGTGGAATAGAGTAGTTTTGTGCAACGATTCTATCCCCGTGTATGTAAACAGGAACAGAACGCTCACGGTTTTTGGTGCGTAGCGGGATGGTGAAAATCGGGGTTTCTATTCCGAAAACATCCAGTACTTTCTCGCGCTTCCCTGGTTCCAGCAGGGTCCTGCTGACTGGGTGCGTACTTTGGGCAAGGACCCTTAGCAGGTATGCGCGGATCACTTCGTTCAAGTCGAAATAAACTATTGAGTATTGCGGATATAACAACCTCATCTGCTCACGGCAGAAACGTGATGCCCATGCCGTGAAGGAATTTCCTGTTTGCGCATCCGGTACACATTGCAGGAGAGAGGGTTTCAAAAAGGGCAGCAACCTTTCCAGTTTTTCCGGAATGAGATTGCGATAGACCCGTGCCTCCCGCAGGTTTCCCGGAATCAACGAAACCCTCCGTTCTCCCGAATCTTGTTCCCGGTTGAGATCCGCGCGCCTGAGTTCCGCAAACCCTGGAGCGTTTTCTTCAACCACCGCTTCAAGGGGAAACCTCGCGTTCAAATTCAGACATCCGGACCAGGCTGCATTGGCAAACGGAATTGCAGAATATGAGCCGACCAGGTATGTTTTTTCGGCTGGCATTCCCATCAAGGCAAGGTGATGGATCGCCAGGAATGTGGGACCCTCGGTTGCGGTGAGGTGGGTCGCTGTCTGCAAAACGCGTGTGGTTTCGAGCGAATCCATCCATCTTCGTGTATCGTCCGCGGGATACCCCACCCGCCTGAATTCCTCAAGGAACGCTTCCGTCAACTCCGGTTCAATGTGTGGACGGTTGAGGGGTCCTTCCCAGAGTTTTTCGGCGTAATCACCCAGGGGGGTGTTCCAATGCCGGTGGATTACATGGGCCATTTCCTTGCGGCCCAGTTCCACCAGGCGTTCACGCAACTTGTCAATCGAGGAAACTGCCGCGTCCATGCTTGTGCTTTACAATGAGTTCGGTAGGGTAGTTTGTTCACTAAAAGCGAAAAAATCCAAAATGAATTTCACAAACTACAGGCCCAGGAGCTAAACATGATTGAACCTCTGCCAATGACCTCCGAAGATGCGGTAATGAGAGTCCGCTGTCACTACCCGGGTATGCCTGTGCCGGGGAAAGGTCATGCCAGCGACGCTGGGATCGACCTGACCGCGATGGCTTATGAACGGAAACACGGCGTGGTGTTTTTTTTTGACGCGGGCATTTCACTGCAAATCAGCCCCGGTTTTTACGTTGAAGTGGCGCCCCGGTCAAGCATTGTCAAAAGCGAATTCATCATGGCAAACAGCCTTGGCGTTATCGATCCCGATTACAGGGGAAGGGTGTTTGTTCCCCTGCGCTATGTCGGCAAGGGCTCCCCGGATGATGCTTGCCGGGCCCTGATCGGCAAGCGCATAGCGCAGATGCTGGTGCGCCGTTACCAGCCCTGCCGTATCGAGATTGTCGAAAAGCTGGATGAAACACTACGCGGGGAAGGGGGTTTTGGGAGCACCGGATGATAAATCCGCTTTTACTCCTCCCCGGTCCAGTTTTAACAAGTCACTATACTTGTCGCCGTCATCCGGACAAGCCGCCGCTGAGGCGGTCCCATTCATCGAGAAATTCGCACAGGTGCTCCCTGCCCGGCGCCTCTCCCTCAGTCCTCAGCAGGTTTCGGACCATTTCCTGTTCCTCATCATACTCTGAGGCAGTGTAGAACCCCCCGAAATGCGCCAGCCTGAGCCAAATCAGGTATGTTGTCAGCGCGTCGCATTCGTTGTAGTTGACGATTTCCCCCAGCCTGCCCTCAAGCCACGATGGCGCGACTTCATGTCCGTCAAACCCGAGTTTCCCGGGAATTCCGGATACATTTGCCATTTCGTGGAGGGAGGGAGTTGATTTCCCATAACCGCCGAGGATTTCAAGCAAATCAACATGATACTGGCTGTTTTTGCTGTCGAAATAATCTACGCCTTCCCACGGTTTTTCCGGACGACGGGCGAATTTGGGCGCCCGCACCCCTTTCGCTACCGCACGTTGGATCAGGATTTTCAAATCAGAACGCTGGGAGTTGAATCCCACCAACTGCGGTTTTTTGTCTCCGATTGCGTTGAGAAACTTGGATATAATTTCTGCTTCCGCACATTCCTTGGGATCATCAGGGTGGTGTGGCAGGGATGTCAAATGCAGCTTTACCGAACCGTCATCATTGTGCGTGCGGCATACCGCCGCAATCGAAACCACTCGGCACAAAACGGTTTTCAAAAAAGGCATCGGTTCGTCTTTATTCGCCCCACCCGCATGCCACATGGTCTGCATCACTTCATGGTCAGGGGTCTCCGGAGAAAGCTGGTGCAGCACACGCCCCGCTTCCGGATCGGGGACCCATTCAACATCAAATGCCCAAACTTGGGGAAGCAGTTTCTTGAACATCTAAACAGAGTGTGGTTGTCGTGTTTTTGTAAACCCAATATGTTGGAGATTCATGCAAATGTAATTCTAAGTCTGAGTGCAAATTGCATCAAGCTTCAATCCTGAATAACATTTGTGGACGAGTCTCTACTACATGCTGCTGATCGTCTCTTCAATATTCTCCAACGCCCAGTCTATGATATCGCGGCTGATCACCAATGGTGGTGCAAAGCGAATGATGTTGTCATGGGTTTCCTTGCACAACAGCCCCTTTTTCATTAATTGTTCACAAACCTTTCGTGCACCGACGGTGCCGGGGTGTAATTCCATGCCGATCAGCAGTCCCTTGCCTCGTACTTCGCGGATTATGTCGGAACGGATTTCTTTCAAGCCTTTGAGGAAATACGTACCCATACGTGCGGAGTTTTCAATCATGCCTTCCTCCACAAGCACTTTTACAGCAGTGCAGGCAACGGCGCAGGCGAGGGGATTGCCCCCGAATGTGCTTCCATGCTCCCCGGGGTGCAGGACATCCATCACCTCGCTGTTGGAGAGTACCGCGGAAACAGGATAAACCCCGCCGGAAAGCGCTTTGCCGATAACCGTCAGGTCGGATTGGATGCCTTCATGCTCTTCCGCGAGCATCTTGCCTGTCCGTCCGAGTCCGGTCTGGATTTCATCGAGGATCAACAAGATGCGGTGTTTATCGCAGATTTCTTTCACTTCCTTGAGATAACCGGAAGGAGGGATGATCACCCCTGCTTCCCCCTGGACCGGCTCCACCAGGAAACCCACCGTGTTGGCGGTGACCGCTGTTTCCAGTGCTATGCCGTCTCCAAAAGGTATGCTGCGAAATCCGGGAGTGAAGGGTCCGAAACCTTTACGCGAAATGGAATCCGTGCTGAAACTGATGATCGTGATCGTGCGTCCGTGGAAATTGTGGTCGCAAACGATGATTTCGGCCTCGTTTTCCGGGATGCCCTTCACCTCGCAACCCCATTTCCGCACGGTTTTTATCACTGTTTCCACGGCCTCCGCCCCGCTGTTCATCGGCAGCGCCTTGTGCGAATCAGTGATTTCACAGAGTTCCCGGTAAAAAACGGCAAGCTGATCGTTGCGGAATGCTCGGGATGTGAGGGTCAACCGGCGTGCCTGGCGGACCAGCGTCTCCACAATCTTCGGGTGGCAGTGTCCCTGGTTCACCGCGGAATAGGCGGACAGGCAGTCCAGGTATTTGTTTCCATCGTTATCCCAGACCCAGACCCCTTCTCCACGGGTCAGTACCACATCCAGAGGATGGTAATTGTGTGCCCCGTAGCGGTTTTCCAGCTGGATAAACTCCGCTTTTTTCATAGACCCTCCTTCCTTCCCCTGAAAAAAGTGCCGATGCGGCCCTTGGGGTATTTTTTAAACGTGTCAAACAGCAAACCCGGACTTCCCTGGAACCCTCATGCTTCTTACAGAATACCCTGAACAACGAGACCTTGCCAATCCGGAATATGAAATGGGGAAGCCGTAAATTAAATTTGGAAAGTGAGCCTGGTGGGCGGGTTACCCGCGTGGTACAGGAATTCGGGACGGTTGGATTATATTTTGAGCAGTCCCGTTAGAAATTGTTTCAAGAGTGTGCCGAAAAACAAATTTCACCTTCACTCATTATTAGATTTCACCATCATCATGCCACTCGCGACGGTTTATGGCATAACCCGTAACCCGACCGATGAAAGGGAGGACAAGCATGCCCGGCAGCCAGGTCACCTGTTTCGGTTTGCGGTATTTATGGATGCCGATGGTCATGTCCTCGTGTCCGGCCCTTGGCTGGGTGCGGTATGTTCCAAACAGGCGGTCCCACCAGGGAAGATTGAAGCCAAAATTGCTGTTGGCTTCGTCGTCTTCAGTGGAGTGGTGGACACGATGCATGTCAGGAGTCACAACCAGCCAGCGTAGCGCTTTGTCGATTTGAAGCGGCATGCGCACGTTTCCATGATTGAACATGGCGGTGGCGTTTAACAGAACCTCGAATATCACAACCGCCGCCAAAGGGGGGCCGAACACCATGATTGCCGCGAACTTGATGAACAGGGAAAGTATGATTTCAATGGGGTGAAAACGCGCGCCAGTGGTGACGTCGTAGTCTGGATCCGCGTGGTGCACCCGGTGCAGTCGCCAGAGTATCGGCACTGCATGCACCATCACGTGCTGCAGGTAGATGGCAAAATCCAGGGCAATCACCGATAGCACAACAGCCGACCAGTATGGCGGATGAAAAAAGTTGAACAGACCCCATCCATGATCGCCGGAAAAAGATGCCATGCCCACGGCCGCAGCGGGAAACAGGAGCCGTAAAAGAAGAGAGTTGAGAAAAACGATGCCCAGGTTGTTAAACCAGCGCACTGCCTTGGAGACGGTCAGCGCTCTCCGAGGCGCGATAACCTCCCACACCGCCATCAAGGCAAATATGCCAAAGAAAAAACCCAGGCGAATGGAAAGCTCATGTCCGAGTACAAATTCATTCCAAGTCATAACAAGTTCAAAAACTTGAGCTATTATTCAATAGAGTATTTGAATAAGTACAGATTATGTCCATTGAGATGTCAAGCAGAATTGCCTGGAAGGATTTCCCACTACAAGGGGACCAGTCCCCGCCTATTTAGGACAGGTATCCGGTCCTTTGCAATGGATTTCAGTCTTATCAAAATTTTTATCAAAAAAAGTTTGACTCTCGCTTTTTTGCAATGGTATAGGTTTGTTCTCCATAAATAAACAGTGTTTTATCTACAGAACAACAAATATATTTTCGTTGATGAGCACGCTTGTTCCTGCGGTTGCCAGGGCGCTCCGAATTTTGGATGTTTTCAAACGAAACGAGCGGACCGAATACGGGGTATCAGAAATCAGCCGGGCTTTATCTCTTAACAAAAGCACTGTACACGGGATTCTCAACACCCTAAATCACTGGCAATTTCTGGAAAGGAACCCGGTAAACCAGAAATACCGTTTGGGCGTGGGTTTGATTGAACTGGGAGGCCTGACCCTGGAACGCTTGGATGCCAGAGCTATAGTACGCCCGTTGCTGACAAACTTGATGCAGGAGACAGGGGAAACAGTTTTTTTAAGTGTTTTTGAGAAGGACCACATCACTGTGGTTGAAACAGAGGAACCGGTCGGTGACATCAAAATAACCGCTTCGATCGGCCAGAGAATTCCTTTCAGCGCGGGCAGTCTCGGACAGGTATTTCTGGCCTGGATGAATGAAGCACAGGTGGACCGGTTGCTTGTTAATCCGGGACTCCGAGCGTTTACTGCGACCTCCATCACCGATGCAAAACTGTACAAGGAATCACTGGAGAAGGTTCGCGTCAATGGATACGCAGTTGATGACACGGAGGATTATCTGGAAGGGGTCTGGGCGGTTTCCGCACCGATATTTGACATCAAAAGACTACGGGGGGCTTTAACCGTGGTAGGTTTTTCCAGCCGCATGTGTGAATCCGACAAGGCGAACACCGTGCGTCTTGTGCATGGGGCATCCAGGGAAGTATCACGCAAGCTGGGAAAAACCATTTGATGCCTTGGTGTTCGCAAAAAAAGGACTGCATTCAGGTGGCAGAACTAGGCATTCAGAAACATCAGGTTCATGGTCGTAGACCCCGGTTTTTTGAATGATATATAATTTGTACCTGGTACTGTTCTTCTCGCGAAATTTTTTTCGCGGGGGACTGTTCCATGATGATCTCAACAACCCAACCTAAAGGAGAAACATGAAAGACATGAGAGATTTTGTTGAGGAAGGCGAAAAACTGGGATTGGTCAAGCGGATCAGCGCGCAAGTTGATCCGTATCTTGAGCTTTCCCACATTGCCAAACTAAATGAGGAGGTGCGCGGTCCGGCCCTGCTGTTTGAGAATGTCAAGGGTTACAGCACCCCGGTCATCACCAGCGTCTGCACGACCGAGGAAAGACTGGCATTCATCATGGGGCAGCCAAGTGATTCCTCACTTTTTGACCTGTATGATTCATGGGCCAAGCGCGGAGAAAGCCTTCTTCCCCCCAATTGGGTGGATAACGCTCCCTGCAAGGAAAACATCCTGCTTGGTGACGATATCGATCTCTTCAAATTCCCGGTCCCGCATTACTACCCAAGGGACGGTGGACCCTATTATGGAACTGCTCACTTCATCATCACCAAGGACCCCGATTCGGGTTGGGTCAATCTGGGAACCTACCGCAGCCAGCTTTTTGAGAAAGACAAGATCGGCACACAGTTCATCAAGGGCAAGCACGCGGACATCATGCTGAAGAAGTTTCAGGCAATGGGCGAAAAAATGCCGGTTGCTTCAATTAGCGGGTGTGACCCCCTGCTGTTCATTCTTGGCGCCTCGCGGGTTTCGGCGTTTGTTTCGGAATATGATGTGGCAGGCGCCCTTCGTGGTGAGCCTGTGGATGTGATCCAGGGTGAAACTGTAGACCTGCCAGTACCCGCAACAGCGGAATACGTGGTTGAGGGATTTGTGGATCCGGAAACCTTTTATGACGAAGGTCCGTTCGGGGAGTACACAGGTTATTACTCCGGAGTGGGGACCGATCCCAGGAATTTCATCCAGGTCACTTGCATCACCCACCGGAACAACCCGATTCACTGGGGAACCACTGTCGGACGCGCTGTTACAGATACCCACATGACCATGGCGCTGTCCTATGGCGCCACCCTGTGGCAGCAGTTGAACAACATGAAAATCCCGGGTCTGAAAGCGTGTTACTGTCCGCCTGAAGGTTCCGGAAGATTCCTGGCGATTATCTCCATGAAACAGATGTATCCCGGGCACGTGGACCAGGTACTGACCGCGGCGATTTCAACCGAAATGGGGGCCTACGGTCTGAAGACCGTGATTGTTGTAGACGATGACATCGACCCCTGGGACATCCCGCGCGTGATGTATGCCCTCAGCTTCCGCTTCCAGCCCAACCGTTCGCAAGTTATCAAGCGTGGCCGTTCCACTCCGCTTGATCCGTCGCTGCCGATCAGCGCGCGGGAAATCACCGGCAGACTTCTGCTGGATGCAACCATTCCTTATGAATGGAAGGAAAAGCCGATCCCCATCGAACTCGATGCGGAAATGGTGAATAAGGTCCGGGCCCGCTGGTCGGAACTGGGACTCTGAATTTATTATTTCGACGGGATTACAGGATGTACTGGTCATGGTTGTAACCAGCCCGTCCCTTCTTGAAAAAACCCGCAAAGTGAAAAGGGGATCACCCCTGCTTTCTTCAAGGGTCGAACATGAGAGTTTCCTGTATGTCCCGTCTAACATACAAAAACAGTATGGGAGGAGAAACAAGTGGAGGGGAAAATCAAGGGTATCGTTTTTGATATTGACGGCTGTGTAGCACGGGGGAATGAGGCCATCCCGGGAGTTCCGCGGACCATGGCCGAATTGCGCAGGCGCGGCATCCGCTTTGCCTTTCTCACCAACGACAACCAGAATACGTGCCGCTTCCTCGCCGAAAAACTGACAGGCATGGGTATTCCGGCACATGAGGATGAGGTGCTGACCTCGGCCATCATTGCCGCCCGCACCACCCGTGAACTGCATCCCCACAGCAAAATTCTTGCGTTCGGAGGCCCCGGATTGATTGAGGCTTTGCGCGAACAGGATTTGGATTTGCTGGATCATGAGCAGTTTGCTGAAGCCGAAGTGGTTGTCATGGGCAAAGACCCGGATTTTAACCAGCAGCGGTTGATCCTTGCCTGCAAAGCGATCTGGAACGGCGCGGATTTCATCGCCACCAATTACGATCCGAAAATCCCGGTTGCGGACGGTTTTGTCCCGGCCACCGGTCCTTTCATCAAGGCCGTCGCTTACGCCACCGGCAAAGAACCGCTGGTGACCGGGAAGCCCTCCAAGTGGTCTGGCGAGATGGCGATGAAAGTGCTCGACGTTCCTACGGAACACGGGGCGGTGGTAGGTGATCGGCTGCCGCAGGATATTGCGATGGGCAAGGTGGCTGGATTGTACACGGTGCTGGTGCTTACGGGAGGCACCACTCCGGAAGAAGCCGATAACGCTCCGGAAGAACTGAAGCCGGATTTGATCCTGCCGGACGTCAATCATCTGCTGGAGCATCTTGGTTGAACTGCCGGAGAAATTGAAAAAAGTCCTCTGTAAAGGAGTACCTGCTCTGTTGCTGACCGTTGGCGCCGATGGTTTTCCGAATGTAGCATACACCTGGGCAGCTGCCCCGGATGCGTATCGACTGCGGTTTTCCGCGGACCATGGGAGCGGAACTTTGAAAAACCTGAAGAGAAACGGACAGTCATCACTGCATTTTGCCGCGGGCGATGACACGCTCTACCTCGTAAAAGGGCAATCGAGAATGATCAAGGAGCGTATCGAAGCGGCGCCTTTCGGTATTTCGATGATGGAGTTGAGCATCTCTGATTTAAAAGACCAGTCGTGGTCGGGAGTGACCGTCGAACCGCTCAGCTATCGCTGGCCGGAGCATCAACGGCTCGAAATGCAGGCTGTGGAAGAAGCCGTGTATGCGGAAATGATAAAGAATGCATAAGCAAAAAATGATAATCCCAAAGGGTGAAGGAGCACCCACCCGGTTTATCAACCGGAAAAGCAAGCGAGGTTTACATGAAACACGACAATTCCCGGTTCATCCACTGGTTCGACTGCGGAAACCATGATCTGGCCCTGATAGGGGGGAAGAATTCCAGTCTCTGCGAAATGACTGCCGCGGGCATCCGTGTTCCCCCCGGTTTTGCCGTGACTACCCTGGCCTACCGCGAATTCCTAGATCAGACCGGGCTGGGTGCGGATATCATGGAAATGCTGGGTGGACTGGACATGGAAAATGTTCCCGCCGTCCAGCACGCCAGCAGGGAAATACGCCGCATGATGGAGGAAACCCCTGTGCCTTCCGAAATTGAAGAATCCATTCTCAATGCATATGCCGAACTTTGTGAAGCCTGCGGTGTCGCGGATCTGCCGGTTGCGGTAAGGTCCAGCGCCACTGCCGAGGACCTTCCCGGCGCCTCCTTTGCCGGGCAGCAGGACACCATTTTATGGGTGCGTTCAGGTGAAGAGGTACTCAAACAGACTGCTCAGTGCTGGTCCAGCCTGTTCTCCACACGCGCCATCACCTACCGCGAGCGTATGAACTTTGCCCACGAGAATGTGTACATCAGCGTGGGGATTCAGAAAATGGCGAATTCAAAAAACGCCGGTGTGATGTTCACCCTCAACCCCATCAACGGCGACCGCTCAAAAATCGCCATCGATGCCAGCTGGGGGCTGGGAGAAAGTGTCGCCTCCGGTGAAGTCACCCCCGATAATTTCCTGGTTGACAAAGTGACGCTGGAAATCCGTCAGCGCACTCCGTCCACCAAGCTGATCCAGTACACACCGAATCATGTCTCGGGGAAAGTGCATAACCACCCCGTGCCCGCTGAACTGCAGAATGCCATTTGCTTGAGCGACGAAGAAATTCTGGCTCTCTCCAAGCTGGGCAAACAGATAGAAAAGCACTACGGATCACCGCAGGACATCGAATGGGCCATCGATCATGATCTTCCTTTTCCGGAAAATGTAATGATCGTGCAAAGCCGGCCGGAAACCGTCTGGAGTCGGAAAAAATCGATTTCAATCAGTGCCGGACAACAAACCGGCATTGCCGGGATCGTGGATACCTTGATTACAGGGGTCCGTCTAAAGCCTGAAAACAAAGAGAAGGCAAAATCGAAAACCTTTAATTGAGAAAGGAGGATGCAATACAACAAACACACAAATCAAGGGTTTTGAAAAACCCTTCAATATTGATCCAAACCTTATTAAGAGAGGAAACATGGCAACAAATGGCAATGGGCGATTTCCGAACCCATTTGAAATTGAAACTCCTCCCGGAGCGGAGGGCTGGCAGGAACTTTATCCTTATTACACGGTTTTCAGTGAAGACCGGCGCGGAAATGAGGAAAACGCGTTCTGGTTCCAGGACGGCATGCATTGGCGCGAAGTGCTGTATCCTTTTGACAGCATCTTCATGGAATTCGCGATCAAATCTCTTTCTCAGTACAACACCCGTTTCTACATCATCCCACCGGCGTTGGGGATCGATTTCCGCATCCTCAACGGCTACACATACTTGACGCCGGTTGGAGTGGCGGACCCGAAAGAAATAGAGTCGCGGGTCCCGCTCTTCATGGAACGCGCCGGGTATTATTTCCAGAACTGGGATAAACTCTACGACCAGTGGAAAGACAAGATCAAAGCCGTCATCGCCGAAATGGAAACCCTGGAATTCGAAGCGCTTCCGGATCTGGAGGACATGGCCTGGGTCACCGACGGTCGCGGTCTCAGCAGCAGTTACGACCTGATGTCGAAGTACCACAAGCTGATCGAACTCGGACTCAAGGGCTGGCAGTTCCATTTCGAGTTTCTCAATCTGGGTTACGCAGCATACCTCGATTATTTTGGTTTCTGCAAACAGGCGTTTCCGGACATTTCCGATCAATCCATCGCGAAAATGGTGGCGGGGGTCGATATCGAACTTTTTGAACCGGATGAAAAGCTGAAAATGCTGGCGAAAGCGGCTGTCGATCTGGGTGTTTCCGGCAGTCTCAAGTCCGGAACTGCCGAAGAGGCGATGGCCCGGGTGGCACAAGCGGCTAACGGCGCTCAATGGCTTCAGAAATTTGAGGACGCGAAAGATCCCTGGTTCAACTTCTCGGGGGGCACAGGGTTCTACCACCATGATCCGGTCTGGATCGATAAACTCGATGTGCCTTTCACTTTCCTGAGAAACTACATCGAGAAGGTGGAAGCAGGAGAAGAAATCGAACGCCCGACGGCGGAACTTCGCGCTGAGCGTGACCGACTAGCGGAGGAGTACACAGGTCTGCTGACAAGTGATGAAGACCGCGAAACATTCCAGGGCAAGCTCGGACTGGCGCGCACGGTGTTTCCTTACGTGGAAAATCACAACTTCTACGTGGAACACTGGCATCATTCCGTTTTCTGGCGCAAGATGCGTGATCTGGGCAACGTGTTTGTCAAAGCCGGGTTTACCGCGGAAACAGACGACATCTTCTACCTGCGTCGGGATGAAATCCCGGAAGCGCTTTTCGACATGAGTTCCGGCTGGGCGGTCGGCACTTCGGCTCGCGGTCCAAAGTACTGGCCGGGCGAGATTGAACGGCGCAAAGGAATTGTCGACGCACTGCGGAAATGGACCCCGCCGCCTGCATTGGGAGAACCACCGGAAGTGGTCACCGAACCATTCACCATCATGCTTTGGGGCATCACCAGTGAAAGCATCAACACCTGGCTGGGTGGAGGAGACAGCGATATCCTGAAAGGATTTGCCGGCTCACCGGGTGTGGTTGAGGGGACTGCACGCGTCCTCAGCGATGCGTCGGAAATCGACCAGCTTCAGGAGGGTGAAATCCTGGTTGCCTCGATCACCGCCCCCAGCTGGGCGCCGATCTTTTCGCGTATCCAGGCAACGGTGACAGATATCGGCGGTATGATGTCACATGCAGCCATCGTCTGCCGTGAGTACGGACTTCCGGCGGTGGTCGGCACTGGTTTTGCCACGCAGAACATCAAGACCGGGCAGAAAATCCGCGTCGACGGTGATGCCGGGACTGTCACGGTTTTGTAATTGGTTGTAAACATTTTAATAGACGGAAAATGGGATGAACCTGTTGTATGCCTGACCATATTTTTGGAGCAGAAAAACAACGTGCATCAAACCGGATTCATCCCGTTGATCCATTGAGTCCTATTTTTCAACAATTAAGGGAGGAGTTGAACCCGGTCCCAGGCAAACGCACTGGGATTTGTATGTTTCTCGATCCGCGGCTTGGCCGCGGATCGAGATCATGCGGCGCTGCCGCACAAGATCAGGGAGGCGTAACCAGGAGAATTATTTTGAAAGCCGGTCATTAATTGAGTGAACATTGGAAGGCATCTACCGCGATATTTATGAACGTGCCAAGCCCTTTCTGGACACGCGCAACAACGATATCCATACCAGGATCGCTTTTCGGTACGCACGGGAACTGCTTGGATTCTATCCCGACGCAGATGAAGCCGTGCTGCTGTCCGCTGTCATCCTGCACGATGTGGGCTGGAAAATGATCCCGGAAGACAAACAGCTGAAAGCGTTCGGTCCAAAGATGAAGGATAAGGACCTGAGGCGTGTTCATGAACTGGAAGGGGCGCGAATTGCCGCTGAGATTCTGAATGCGGCGGATTACAATGTTTCAAAACGCGAGGAAATCCTTGCCATCATAGATGGACACGATTCACGTGATCATGCTCTATCGCTCAATGACAGGCTGATGAAGGATGCGGACAAGTTGTGGCGCTTCACACGGACATCAATTGAAATCTATCACCGGCGGTTTTCGATGGGGTTAAAGGAATACATCGACTGGCTGAACAATCAGATGGAAGGTTGGTTTTTTACTCCTGAAGCAGTCAGAATTGCCAATGAAACGCTTGCGGAAGCACGGGAGGCAATGCTGACCGATAAGACTTGAGGAATGAAGAAAAGGTAAACGAATTGACCACAGCCACGGAACAATGAAAGACATGAGACGCCTGGTGGTCGGAGTTTCCGGCGCGAGTGGAGTGATTTACGCTATTCGGCTGCTGGAGGTGCTGCGCAGCTTGGAGGACGTTGAAACACACCTGGTTATGAGCAAGGCCGCGCGGCAGACGGTTTCTTATGAGACTGAATACACCGTTGAGCAGGTGGAGGAATTGGCGGATGTTCAGCATTCGATCATGAATATTGCCGCCGCGATTGCTTCGGGTTCCTTCAAGACTACAGGCATGGTCGTTGTGCCGTGTTCAATGAAAACGCTTTCGGGGATAGCAATGTCCTTTAGCGAAAACCTGCTTCTGCGAGCTGCCGATGTTTCGCTAAAGGATCGCCGGCCCTTGGTGCTGCTTCCGCGGGAGACACCCTTGCATCTTGGGCATCTGCGGTTGATGGTCCAGGTTGCGGAGATGGGAGCAGTCATCCTCCCTCCCATGCCCGCGTTTTATCACCGTCCCAAAACAGTGGATGAAGTGATTAACCAGACTGTCAACCGCGTCCTCGATGTGCTAAAAATTGAATTGAAAGAGGAATTATTCGAACGCTGGCAGGGTGTCCCGAACGGAGAAAAGTCCGCCTGAAGATTCAGGGAACACCTGGCGCTTGCGGAAGGAGACACCCTGGTACTCGAATCACAGCTTCCCTTGCGGGTGCGCGCAGTGATCTTTGACATCGACGGCACCCTGGTTGATTCGGTGCATACTTATCGTGTACTTGCGGAACGCGTGGCCGGACCGTTGGGATACAATATTACACACGAAGTCATTTGCAACGCGCTGAACACGCAACAGCTTTTTTGGCACACTTTGATTCCGCCGGATGAGCCGCGTCGCGATGAGGTGATCTCGAGTTTGCGCACGCAGGCTTTGCGCTTATGGCCACAGGTGCTGCGTGAACACGGGAAGGTAATTCCAGGCACTGGCGGGACCCTGGAACTGCTGAAAGAGAGGGGCGCACAGCTGGGAATTGTAACCGCGTCCCGGCAGCCGTCTTTTTTGCCTCTTGAGGAGAACGGCTTGTTGGAGGGATTTTCCGCGGTCGTTACTGGAATGGATGTGGAGCGGCGCAAACCGGACCCGGAAGGTTTGCTGAAATGTGCTGAAATGCTGAAAGTGGACGCGTGTGACGCGGTCTATGTCGGCGATACCGCTCTCGATATTCGGGCCGGCAAGGCGGCGGGGATGGCGGCAGTGGGGGTGCTCACCGGTGCCGGTGATTCAGACCTGCTCTCCGCGGAAGGAGCGGACAGGATCATTGCTTCGATTGAACAGCTTGCAGGGATCGTGGAAATCAGATGACCCTTTCGCCGCGCGAAAAGGCGCTGGAATATTTGCGGACCCATCATGTGCTGACTCTGGCCACCACGGGAATGGATGGACCATGGGCGGCCGCGGTCTTTTACGTCAATGATGGTTTTACCCTATATTTCCTCTCCGCGCCCTCAACTAGGCATGCGGTAAACCTGGGTGCCCGGGCCGAGGTTGCCGGCGCGATACAGGAAGATTACCGGGACTGGAAGGAAATCAAGGGAATCCAGCTGGAAGGACAGGCGCATAAAACGTCCGGCGCGGAACAGGCATCGGCGATAGCCCGATTCACCGCCAAATTTCCGGTAGTCGGCGTTAAAGCACCAGCGGAAATAACCTCCGCGATTGGTCGCGTGTGGTGGTATCGGCTCGTCCCGGAACGCATGTTTTTTATTGATAATTCACTTGGCCTGGGTCATCGGGAGGAGGTGCCGCTCTCCGGATGAGTCATGCCCCGCATCGTGCGTGGTCTAATGGATGAAAGCAGTAACTCACTAAAACAGGCCGGCAGTGCTGAAACGAATGAATTATTTTGACCGCGAAAAGGAGACCCTTCCCAGGGAAGCCATCAGGGCGCTGCAGCTTGACCGGCTGCGGGAAATGTGCGACCGGCTTCGCGGACGTAACAGGTTTTATAGTGAAAAATTGCGAAAGGCCGGAATCGGGTTCCGAGACATTCGCACACTGGATGATCTTCAGCGTGTCCCGTTCACCACAAAATCAGAGTTGCTGGAGACTCAGCAAAAGATGCCGCCTTTCGGTACAAACAACACTTTTCCTGAATCGGCATATACCCGCTTCCACCAGACTTCCGGTACCACGGGGAAGCCCTTGCGTGTGCTGGACACTCCCGAAAGCTGGGGGTGGTGGGGACACTGCTGGGGTTTTGTCCTCTCCGGCGCCGGTTTGACCGCGGAAGATCGCATGTTTGTCCCCTTTTCCTTCGGCCCCTTCATCGGGTTCTGGGCGGCGGTGGAAGGCGCTCGTGAAATCTCCGCCTTGATGATTCCGGGTGGAGGCAGGGACTCTCTGCAGCGGTTGCACCTGATGAAGGAACTGGGCGCGACCGCCATGTGTTGCACTCCTACCTATGCACTCCGCCTTGCAGAAGTGGCGCGGCAGGAGCAATTCGACCTCAATGAAATCCCGATGCGGGTTACAGTGCATGCCGGAGAACCGGGGGCGAATGTGCAGGCGACCAAAACGCTCATCGAAAAGTCCTGGGGGGTCAAGTGTTATGACCATGCCGGCGCCTCGGAAATCGGCGCTCACAGCTTCGAGTGCCAGGCACAACCTGGAGGGACCCACGTGATAGAGAGCGAATTCATCGCCGAAGTTGTCGATCCCAAAAGCGGTGCGGCGGTACCGGAAGGCGGGCAGGGGGAACTGGTTTTAACCAATCTGCGGCGGATTGGTTTTCCCGTAATTCGCTACCGCACGGGCGATCTCGTCAGGATGAACTCCGAACCGTGCGTATGCGGACGCACCTTCGCTCGTTGTGACGGTGGTGTGCTGGGCAGGGCCGACGACATGGTTACTATCCGCGGGGTCAATGTCTTCCCAAGCGCGGTGGAAAACCTGGTGCGCCGCTGTGACACCGTGGAGGAATTCCGGATTACCGTCTCCACTGAGCGTGCAATGGGCCATTTGGCGATTGAATTGGAATTGAACAATGACTCAAACCCGGAAATGGCGCAAAACACCGTTGACCTCGCCGTGCGCAATGAATTGGGTCTGAACCCGGAAGTTAAGGTTGTGCCTCCCGGAACCCTGCCTCGCTTTGAAATGAAGGCAAAGCGGTTTCATTTGAACAAATATTTAACAGGGTGAGAGGATAAACCAGGTTACACAAATTTTTAATGAATCCGCAAAAATACTTTGACATTAACTTGGCCGGACATTGTGGCATCTATTGCGGTAATTGCAGACATTACCTCGCAAGATCAAAGGGAATATTAAAAGAAAAAAAGCTTAAACATGGTTGTCATGGCTGCCGCGTTCAAAACAAAAATTGTGCGTGGGTAAAAAGAGATTGTGAGTTATTAAGAAAGAAAAAAGTAGATTTTTGTTTTGAGTGTGAAAATTTCCCTTGTGCAAATTTGGAGAAGCTTGATTTTCGTCATCTTTACAATGAAAATGTGAGCCCTGTTGAAAATTTATTACGGATAAAAAATGTCGGTGTACAACAATGGCTTAAGGAACAAGAAGATGAATGGAAATGCACCAAATGTGGAGGAAATATCTGTATCACAGACAGTGAATGTTACGATTGTAGAGATAAAATAGATTGAAAATCATTTTGTCCATTTCATCATGTTTCAATGTCAAACAAAAAAATCTTAAATGAAACAACTCCTGACCCTTAAAATAAACGGCGAATCGCACGAGGTTTGGACTTTTGCGCATAAAACTTTGCTGGAGGTTTTACGCGAGGATTTGGGTCTCACCGGGACCAAGCACGGCTGCGAACTCGGCGAATGCGGCGCCTGCACGGTGCTCATCGATGGTGAACCGAGGCTCTCCTGCCTTCTTCTGCCCATCGAGGTGCAGGGGCAAGAAATTGAGACGGTGGAGGGGATCTCCGCCAATGGAACTCCGCACCCTTTGCAAAACGCGTTTGTCGAGCTGGGGGCTGCTCAATGCGGTTACTGTACTCCGGGAGTGCTGATGTCCGCCCGTGCCTTGCTGAAGAACAATCCGGAGCCTGATGAACAGACTGTGCGGGAAGCCCTTTCCGGCAACCTCTGCCGGTGTACCGGGTATGCAAAAATAATCGAGGCAGTGCAACAGGCGGGAAAGACGATTTCCAACACAGCCGGGGAAGCGCATGGTTGAAAAAGAATCTCTACGCGTTGTCGGGCGCACCGGGGCTAAAGTCGGGGCGTTTGCCAAAGTCAAAGGGGAGACGCTGTATGCAGACGATCTTTCCTTGCCGCGGATGCTATACTGCCGCATCCTGCGCAGTCCCCACCCTCATGCATTGATTCGTGGGACCGATGTTTCCCCTGCGCTCAAGCGTCCCGGAGTAGTCGCCGCGATCACCGGGCGTGACGTTCCCGTCCCTTACGGAATACTTCCGGTCAGCCAGGACGAGGAGGCGCTTTGCGTGGAAAAAGTGCGCATGGTGGGCGATCCGGTAGCTGCGGTCGCGGCACTTGATGAGGAAACGGCAGAGGCTGCCCTGGAGGATATCGTCGTTGATTATGAATCGCTTCCGAGCGTTCTCACATTGGAAGAAGGGCTTAACGAACGGGAAGCGCAAATCCATGAATACGCGGATGAAGGAAACATCCACAAATTCGTTTCACTGGAATTTGGCGATATGGCCTGCGGTTTTGCCGAAGCGGACCTCATCCGCGAAGACCTGTTCCACTACGGGGGAAACACGCACCTGCCCATGGAACAGCATGCGTCGGTTGCTCGGTACGGGGCCGACGGCAGGGTCACGCTCTGGTCATCTACGCAAACTCCGCATTACGTGCATCGCGCGCTGGCAAAGGCGCTGGACCTGCCTCCTAGCCGGATCCGGGTGATAGCCGCCCCGGTTGGAGGAGGGTTCGGGGGCAAGACCGACCCATTTTCACACGAAGTGGTTGTCTGTAAACTCTCCATGCTTACCGGCAGGCCGGTGAAGATCACGCTTACCCGTGAAGAAGTTTTCTACTGTCACCGCGGCAGGCATCCGGTGCTGATGTGGATTAAAACCGGGATGAAGAAAGACGGAAGCATTACCGCGATGCACTTCCGTTCCTTTCTTGACGGCGGGGCGTACGGTAGTTACGGGGTGGCCAGCACTTATTACACCGGCGCGCTGCAGACAGTTACCTACCCGGTCGCGAACTACAAATTCGAGGGTTTGCGGGTTTTCACCAACAAGCCTCCGTGTGGACCAAAACGTGGGCACGGCACCCCGCAGCCGCGTTTTGCCCTGGAGGTGCAGCTCGACAAGTTTGCCCGCGACCTCGGCATTGACCCCGCTGAACTGCGGCTTAAACACCTGATGCTGCCAAATACCAAAACAGTCAACCACTTGAAAGTGACAACCACCGGGCTGAAGGAATGCATCGAAAAAGTGGTGGAAGCTTCCGAGTTTAAACAAAAACTGGGACGGATGCCGCACGGCAGTGGAGTGGGGATTGCCTGCAGTTCCTACCTCTCCGGGGCGGGACTGCCGATCTACTGGAACAAGATGCCCCATTCCGGGGTGCAGATCAAGATCGACCGCGGAGGCGGGGTGACGGTTTTCTGCGGAAGCACTGACATTGGACAGGGGTCGGATTCCGTGCTTGCCGCTGTGGTTGCCGAAGAACTGGGCATCGAACCCGAACAGGTCATCGTCATCAGCGCCGACACCGACCTCACCCCCGTTGATCTTGGCAGCTATTCCAGCCGTGTTACGCTGATGACCGGTAATGCCGCGATCGATGCCGCGCGTCCGCTCCGTGACAAACTCCTGTCCGCTGTGTCCGACTCGGTGGGCCGACCTGTCGAGACGCTCCGTCTTGAAAACGGAGTGGTTGTGGACCTCGAGGGAATTGCTGATCCGGTGTCCTTTGCCGACGCGGCCCAGTGGGCCGAGGCCAAGTACGGCACCCTAGGATCGGTCGGCAGTTACAAACCCCCGCGGTTGGGTGGTAAATTCAAAGGTTCCGGGGTCGGACCGTCCCCCAATTACAGCTATTCCGCCTGCGTAGCCCTAGTGGAATGCGACCCGGAAACCGGGATTTATTTCGTCGAAAAACTCTGGCTTGCCCATGACGTTGGACTGGCCATCAACCCGACACAGGTGCTGGGGCAGGTGGAAGGCAGCGCTTACATGGGGTTGGGGGAAGTGATGATGGAAGAACAGGTCTTCCGCGGCGGCCTGCACCGGGCGCCTTCCATGCTGGACTACAAAAGCCCGACTACCCTCGATATGCCGGAAATGGAAGTCTTTCTGGTTGAAACAAATGACCCCAACGGGCCTTATGGCGCCAAGGAGGCCGGGCAGGGTCCGCTGCTGCCGGTGATCCCCGCGGTCGCCAACGCAATCTTCGACGCGGTGGGTGTGCGTGTCGATGAGGCGCCCGTGACCCCCGAAAAGGTGTTTAAAGGCATGAAGGCCATGAAAGCCGGAAAATCAGGGCGAATCGGTCCGGAAAATCTGCCTCAGGTGAGGTTCCCGGAACCCATCCATGTTGTTCCACCGGAGTTGGCCAATCCCCAATCAAAAAGTCAAAATTCGTAATCAACGTCGCTTTTCGTGTTGTAATTCGTAATTCCATCTTCATGTCTGAGGCCCATGCTGCGTTTGCCACCATTTGAATACCTGCATCCGAAAACCCTGACGGAAGCGTTTGTGCTCAAAGAACAATACGGACCAAACGCAGTCTTTACAGCCGGCGGCACCGATCTTTACCCCAACATGAAACGCCGACAGCTGGAACCGCGCGCGCTGATAGCATTGCGGGGCATAGATGAACTGCATCGGTTGGAGTATTCAGGAGGGATGACGCTTGGCGCGGGAGTTTCCCTTTTACGGATTGAAAAAGATCCGGTAATACGCATGCGTTACCCGGCTTTGTCCCAAGCTGCCGGGCTGGTTTCTTCACCACAGCTGCGGGCGATGGCAACCATTGGCGGAAATCTCTGCGTGGACACGCGCTGCACCTACTATAACCAGAATTATCCCTGGCGCAAGGCGCTGGGGTTCTGCATGAAAAAAGATGGAGACATCTGCTGGGTCGCCCGCAGCAGCCCCAAGTGCCTGGCGGTTTCCTCTTCGGACTGCGCCCCGGTGATGCTTGCCCTGGACGCGAAATATCACCTGCATGGTCCGGAAGGAAAACGAGTGGTTTACGCGGCGGATTTTTACCGTAACGACGGTATTTCATACCTGGATAAATCACCGGATGAACTGCTCGTCTCCATCGAACTTCCCGTTCGAGATGGATGGCGAACTACCTACCGCAAACTGCGCAGGCGCGGGACTATCGACTTTCCCGTCATCGGGGTTGCCGCGGCTGTGAGTATGGATAGTGACGGAATTTGTGCCGAGGCAAAGCTGGCGCTGGGGGCGGTGGCGACCGCGCCCCTTATGGCGCGGGAGGCGGCGAACCTGCTGGTTGGAAACAAGGTTGGCCAGGAACTGATCGAAACCGTCGCGCGTGAATCCGCGAAATTGGCAAAACCAATGGACAACACCGACATGTCGCTCGGTTACCGCAAAAAAATGGTCAGCGTCTTCGTCGCCCGCGCACTCGAGGAAGTGTGTGAAATATAATCCAGATGCCTCCTCGCTTAGTGTTGGACACGCCCTCACGGACTTTTCCAGATTTCACACACACAATTTACACCACCAGCGGCGCTTTTTGCTGTCCGAGTGCATTTGCCTTGTTAGCGACCCACCCGGGACCCCGGCCTCAATCCTCCAAGTAACTTTTGGATC
>CAYFLK010000007.1:0-97670 GCA_964344035.1 uncultured Pseudomonadota bacterium | reverse complement strand
CATCTAATGATTTCAATGAGTTACGAGAACGAAATTGTGCGTTTTGGGATTTTTTACGAGTTCATCAGCACTGATATTTTGATAAATCCTGTTGTGTTTTTCTTATTCATAATGCCTGCTTTGGTTGAAGTAAAGCGATTGTCTGTTGTTCCTGATAACAAGATAAATCACATTTTCTCTGAGAATATATTTGCATGACATTGTTTGCTTATTGTGTCGTGTTTTTCTCAGAAATAACGACATGCGCAGGGCCAGCACAAAACAGGTCGTAAATTGAGGATGTTCCCTGTGAGTTGCTGATTTGGTGGCGCACCCGGGACGATTCGAACGTCCGGCCTTCTGAACCGCAATCAGATGCTCTATCCAGCTGAGCTACGGGTGCAGGGGAAGGTTGTCTGGGGAGAAATAATGCCTCCTGCTAAAACAGACTACATTTTAACTGGATGACACTGAAAGTCAAGCATTTGGACGACAACCCTGGCAAGTTCAGTTCCATATTACATCCTTGAAAGTGGCAATGAATTTCACCGGGATAAAAGTCTGGTAATGAATGCCTGCCTTTCAAACCGCCTCCAGCCCAGCAAGTATATCGCTGATCAGGTCCTCGGAACTTTCCAGCCCGACTGACAGCCGTACCATCGATTCAGTTATTCCGCAGCGATCCAGGTCTTCAGGGGTCAAGTCGCTATGGGTCATGCTCCGGGGGTGTTCCACCAGTGATTCGGTGCCACCCAAAGAAACGGCGAGATGAAAAATGCGAACGTGGTCGAGGAAACGAAAAGCCCCATTCCTATTGGTATCGAGGATCATGGTAATCATTGAACCCGGACCATGACATTGCTTCTGATAGGTTTGATATATTTGTCCATCAGCTTCGGTCAGCAATCCAGGGAAGAGCAGTTTTTTGATTTTCGGGTGATCCTTAAGCGTTTGCGCGACTTTCAACGCTTTCTGTGCCTGCCTCTCCATGCGCACCCAGACAGTTTCAATGGAACGCGTCAGCAGCCAGGCCGTGTCCGGGGAAATAGTGCCGCCCAAAATCGTGCGGTAATCGCGCAACGCATCCATGTGTGAGCGTTCTCGAGTGAGGCTGACCCCCGCGATGATGTCGCTGTGTCCTCCAAGAAATTTCGTCGCGGAATATAGCACCAGGTCCGCGCCCAGTTCAAAAGGACGCTGAAACACCGGTCCCAGGAAGGTGTTGTCCACCGCCGTAAGCGTTTTGCCGCCACCATGCTTGTGCACCAGTTGCACCACCGCCTGGATGTCCGTCAGGGTCAGGGTTGGGTTAGCAGGAGTTTCCAGGAATACCATGTCGAAAGGCCCCTGCTCCTTCAACAGGGATTCAGTCGCTTCAAGATCACTTGTGTCAACCGGGAAAGTCTGCACCCCGAAACGCTTGGGGCACAGCTCTTTCATCAGGAAGTATGTCCCGCCATATACAGGATCAGTGTAAAGGATCTTTCCACCTTGAGGTACCAGGGCCAGCACGGAGGTGGCAATTGCATTCATTCCCGAGGGAAAGGCCGCGGCAAAGCCGGCACCTTCTTCGCTTGCCACCAGCTTGTCCTCCACAATTTCGGTGTTCGGGTTGTTGAGGCGCGAATAGACCAACCCGGGCTCTTTCCCGTCATCTCCGGGAAGGTGGTAGGCACGCTCGAAAAATTTCGCCCCGTCACGGGCTGTCGCAAACTCGAAAGTCGATGTGCGGAAAAGGGGGACCTTGACCGAGTATTCGGAAAGCCTGGGTCGATAACCGGCAAGAATCACGGAGGTTGACGGGTTATATTCGCGCAATGGGTCTTTATAATCGCGTTCGGGTTTTTTTCTGGACATGATGTCTCCTCGATGAAAGTTAACTCTCACACGGTTTAACACTGTATGTCATTATCGCTCTTTTTATGTAACGAGCCAAACTTATCTGTTTACTTCAAACCCCTTTGCAGTTTATTGCTGAATTAAGCCTTGTATCATCCATGTGACCACATTTAGCTGCCGCATCAACGATCCTCGTAATGCCCAGTTTACCTTGAAACCCCTTGATTGAAACCGGCCGAAAAGCTAGCATCGTTAAATAGACAGGGTGTTTTTTTAATAATTTCCAACTTAAAACAGGAGGGGGATATGAGTACTGACAACTCAGAAGTATGCTGTCCAAGATTCGATCCGGAACCGTGGGACGGCAAAACAATTACATGGGACCGCAAGAGTTTTGTCCAAGACCGTGTTTTAAGCCTGTTCCACATCCCGCTGAACTACGGCGCGGTGATGAAACGCTGCATACAGGCGATTGAGGCAAAAGAGGCTCAAACAAAAGAAAGGGTGATCCTCACCGATGAAAACTCACTGTGGGGGGCGGATGTGTACGTCGAAACTGCGAAGGATATCCCGGATGCTAAAATGGCAGAAATTTCGGGAACTTTCTTTGCCCGGGTTTTCGAAGGTCCATTCAGCAAAATACGCCAATGGATCACGGAAATGAAAACCACCTTGGAAGCACAGGGAAAAAACCTAAATAAGATGTACTTCTATTACACAACCTGCCCCACGTGCGCGAAAAAGTATGGGAAAAATTACGTCGCAATCCTGGCAGAAATATAGAGCCGATTTTGGAGGTTGACAGGATCAATGCAGAATTCCGAAATCGCTATAATATACGCTTACCAGCAGTGAATTTTCTTTGTGGATAATAGGGGTAATACTGGGATTGAGAGGATTTTATCGGACTTAATCGGAAGTCTTTGTAAGGCTGGCTGGCGGAGGAGGAGGGATTCGAACCCTCGGTACACTTGCGCATACGGCACATTAGCAATGTGCTGGTTTCAGCCACTCACCCACTCCTCCGCAGGAGGTGGGGATCGATCAGTTCATCCTGATGTAATCCATTGAGGCACGGTGTATGTATAAGTGAAATCAGCTGATCTCACAAGTCATATTTCCGGTAGAACTTCTGCCTCTGGCTGGAAACTCAGGTTTCCCATGCAGGGAATAACAGTAGTGTAACAGCCACCCCATGGTATGAACGGTCTTTATCTGAGAGCGGCACAAGTCTGGGAGGCTTGGAAAAGCATACAGGACCGATGCCGCAATCTGAGAACAGAAGTTCAGGTTGTTTCTTCAACCTGTTGATCATGCGGGATATCACCTTCTTCCCGCATGGACTTGATCCATTTCAATTCCGCGAGGACCCTCTTAATCTGTTGATAAGGGAGATATGGTTTGAGCGACTTCAATTCCGCATAAAGCACATTGAGCCGCTCGGTGACCTCATCTGAGGACAGTTCCTGGTTTGTATCTGCGTCTGTCATTCCGCCTCTCCTGATTCATCGGTTGACAAATTCCCCTCCACTGATGGCGGGGCAACAATAGTGTCCGGAAGGAAAACCTGAACCGGCGTCCATTCAAGCACATGCCGCAACCACTTCGGGGTTTCCGACCGTGACAACACGTCCCTCTTGAAATTGAGGGCAAATCCGCGGGTTATTCCTTTTCAGGCTGCTTGCTTTGTTCTATAACATTCTGTTCCAGATCCCGCGGCATTTCCTGGTAATGACTGAAGGTTTCCCGATGTCCTCCGCGGCCGCCGGTGATGGAACGCAACGTGGTGGCATAACTGTAGAGTTCCCGCTGAGGAACCTGTGCACGGATGACCTGATAGTGTCCCATTGCGTCCATGCCCTGAATTTTTCCCTGTCTGCCGGATATGTCTCCCATTACTTCTCCCATGTTCTCCTCAGGGACCTTTATTTCAAGGTTGTAAATTGGTTCCAGCAGGCACGGATCGCAGTCCTTGAATCCCTGGCGAAACGCCTGTTTCCCAGCAATCTGGAATGCCACGTCTTTTGAATCGACAGGATGCTGCTTGCCGTCATAAAAATCGACTTTGACGTCAACCACCCGGTATCCGGCAATCACTCCTTCCACGCAGGCAGCGTTAACCCCTTTTTCCACGGAAGGAACAAAAACACGGTCGACGTTTTGTCCTACCAGTGACTGCTGAAAATCTATGCCACTGTCTCTGAGCCCAGGTTCGATGCGTATCCAAACCTCGGCAAACTGTCCGGCCCCCCCGGTTTGTTTCTTGTGACGATATCTGGAATCCCCTTTCTTTCGAATCGTTTCACGATAGGGGATTTTCGGCTCCACGAGATCCACTTCCACCTGAAACCGCTGCTTCAGGCGCTCGGTCACCACCTGCAGATGCAGTTCTCCCTGTCCGAAAATCAGGGTTTGGCGAAGCTCCGGGTCAGCCTTGTAGATAAAAGTAGGGTCTTCTTCATGCAGGGTTGACAATCCTAGTGACATCTTTTCCTCCTCCCCCTTCGACTTGAGCTTGAGAGCGCCACTGAGGTTGGGGGCGGGAAACTGGACCATGGGCAGTTTGACCCCCATTTTTGGATCGCAAAGTGTATCCCCGGTGTGGGTTTTTTTCAGTTTCACGAACGCGCCGATATCCCCTGCATTCATCGATTTGACCTGGTTGCGTTCCTTGCCGATCATCTGGAAAATTTGTCCCACCCGTTCGCCTGCATTTCTGGTAGTGTTGCGCAGGTCCATTCCGCTTTCCACCTTTCCCGAGTACAAACGGAAATAGGACAGTTCCCCGACATGCGGTTCGCTGAGGGTTTTGAACACGGAAAGAGCGGGGGCATTGTCGGACAAAGAAAGATCGAGGGGCTGATCATCCGGACCCGTTCCCTGCACCGACCCGGCATCAACCGGGGAAGGAGCAAAACCGGAAATAAAATCCATCAGCTGCGGAACTCCCACGGACTCTTGAGAGGCAAGGGCAAACACAGGGACAAATGACCGGTTGAGTATCGCTTTTGCCAATCCGCCCTGCACTTCATCGTCGCTGAGTCCGCCTTCCTCAAAAAATTTCTCCAGTAACTCATCATCTGATTCAGCCACGTTTTCCACCAGCTGCTGGTACAGTTCTTCAACCCGGGATTCCCATTCAGCGGGCAGGTTTTCTTTACTGAATTTTCCATTCTGCCCGGACTGGTAGCAAAACAGTTCCCGGTTCATTACATCCACCACCCGGTCAAATCCGGGACCGGGATTGCCAGGCAGAGTGAATGGGAAGAAACGTGCATCAAAACGGGACGACAAATCTTCAAGGACCTGATCGAAATCGACATGTTCCGCGTCAAGCATGTTCACCGCAACCATTTTCGGCACACCGAAAGTGTCGCTGTGATCCCACATCTGTTCGGTCCCCAGTTCTATGCCATGGCTGCCATGGACCACGAGCAGAACGAAGTCCGAGACCTGAAGGGCTGCCAGCCCTTCTCCCACAAAATCCGCATACCCTGGGGTGTCGAAGAAGTTGAGTTTCTTTCCTCCCCATTCCGCAAACATCGGGGTGGTGTGGATGGAAATCTGCCGCTGCTTCTCATCCTCATGGTAATCGGAAACCGTGCTCCCCTGTTCAATGCTTCCCACCCGCGTAATTGCACCGCTGCATGCAAGCATCGACTCGCTCAGGATCGTCTTGCCGGAAGATCCATGACCGACAATGGCATAGTTTCTTAAATCCGCGGCTACATACTCTTTCATTGCAACACCTCAAAAGGGAATGGGTTCAGTTTCACGCCTTAGCCGGAAAACAGCGAGGCAAAGGTTGTTTCAGGGACAGGCAGGAGAGGAGGATTTCGGATTTCTGAATCGTGAAGGTGTTATTCATATCATGAGGGTTTCACAGTAAAATTGCATCGCATCATCATACCCTGTTCAGATAATAGAAATGGCCCGGAACTCCGGAAATTCCTATTGCGGGTCCCTTTCAACACAACGAAGAAAATCAACACTGTACGTGTCAGTCGGTTTTTCACAATCAGATATTTCGGAAACGCAAATTCAATGATAAATGGCTGGTCGAGAACTTCAAGCATTTACGCCCACAACCATTAATCTTCAGGCATGAAAACCGGACCGCAATCCATGCTTCCGTGATAAAGTGCGGTTGAGTTCACTCTCAACGGGTTTCTCCGTGAACGTGGTTAGTCCACGTTAAGACCGGCATTTTGCGTGGAAAATAGTATCCGGTCAGGCAGGATCAGGAACGACTTCAGCGGGCAATTCATTCAGTTCCTTTTGGGGATGTATCCGCCCCTGCTGAATTTCATTGACCAGCATGTCCTTGCGGCGCCAAAGTTCTTTCAGCCACTCGCGGGTGGCCTGCTGTCCTTTGTCACTTTGAATGACCTCCAGAGACGGAACCCCGTTCTTTCCCGGTTCCAGCTTCTCAACCCTTACCGTGATGCATGGAATCCGCCCGAAGGCCAGGTCGCTAAAGGAGGGTGATTCATGCCCTGGATAGACGATCGTGACGTTGAGAATGGCTGACAACCCTTCGTGCAAACCCTCCAGCACCGCGTGGACCCCGCCGGATTTGGGACGCAGCAGGTTTTGATAAGGGGGTTTCATCCGGTAATGCTTTTCGCGTGTAAACCGGGTTCCTTCGGCAAAATTGAGCAGTGTTACAGGATGCTCCCGCAAGTGTTCACATGCCTTGCGGGCGGTTTCAAGGTCCTTCCCGCGGAGTTGGGGTCTCTGCTTCAGTTTAGATTTGGAATAGCGTTTCATGATCGGCATGTCCAGGGCCCACAAGGCCTGCCCCAGAAAAGGGATCCACACAAGCTGCTGTTTGATGAAAAACCTGGGAAATGGAATGCGGCCCAGAAATATACTCTGCAGCACCGGGATGTCCGCTGTCGACAGGTGGTTGGATAGCACCAGGTAACTTTTATCCGGGCTGAGGTCCTCCAGCCCGGTAACGTCCCATTTTGTCCGGTGAAACAGTTTGTGGATTCGGTCGTTTCCGCGGATGTATTCGCTGCCAATCCGCAACATCACAACGGTCCAGAACCAGCGCCACGAGGAAACCGGTATGATCCATTTCGCCGGAACAAGCAGGACCACGCTTGATCCGCAGATAACCGTGTTCAAAACGACCAATATTATAGACAACACTCCGCGGCTCCACGAAGGTAAAATAAACAGCATTTATCCTTTTTGTAATTAAATTTCAGTTTTCTTTTCAGGTGATTCACTCTGTCTGCATTGGATCCGCAAAACAAACCGGGTGGGGCGTATGATGACAGGGTCACATAACAAACCAGTGAGGAAGCGGACCTACCACCAATTTTTCAAGGGATCGGGCCATTAATGTGCAATGGATGCCCCCGAAAGTCAAGTATTGGCTGGCGCATCCACCTTCTCTTTTCCAGGAACAGCATGTCGCAAAACGCTGCGAAGGGACAGCAATTTTTTGAAATGGAAAGATTGCATACAATGCGGAATATTTTGTTGAGCGTCACAGTTTCTGCCGGTGGCTAAACTGACCGGCATTGGTGAAGTAGGGACGGTGAAGACGCCGAAGCACATGCACTCCAAAAAATGATGTGGATTTGGAACAGACACATTTCCAGCAGCCCTGGCACTTCATCCAGGCGACTTCCGGTCCAGGTGCTTGATCATGGGGTCCATACCTGTAAAATGCTCATATTCAGGGCAAAGGGTGTTCATCCGATAAATCTTAAAACGAAAAGAGTCGCCATGAAAAAGAAGATGCTGATAATATCAGTCGTTCAAGTCCTTGCATACTTGACGGCAGTTGAAATTACACTGGCAAACAGTTGGGGACCTCGCAACAGGATGCTCGCGCACTGGTTTGATTGGGGACAAATCGCTTTGGTTTTGGCAGTGTACGGAATGGTGTTGTTGATCTATTACATCCTGGTGTCCCGTGCCATCCTGCAGATGCTGAGCATGAAAGCAAATCAGGTACTGCTTGTTTTTGCCCTAATCGCGCTGCTGCCCTTTCCTCCCTTTGTAATCATGGGCATTGTGATCTTCATCATCTGGAATCTGTACAAAGCAGAATTGCCACGGACAACAGCGGGAGATCAGACAAAATGATGGAAACCGAGAAGACCTCCATGAGCGAACCCGATAAAACACGGAACCATCTTCACATCACTGAACCCTCACCCTGGGTGAGACGGTTTGCTCCCCTGGTCCGCTTGGGAGGTCCGGTCCTTGACGTGGCCTCCGGTGGCGGCAGACATGGCCGTCTTTTCCTTTCACGCGGGCATCCGGTGACGATGGTAGATTGTTTCGTTGATGCACTGGCTGAGCATACTGGAAACCCGATGGCTAAAGTGATGAAAGCCGACCTGGAAAACCACTCGCCCTGGCCTTTTGAAAAAAACTGCTTCGCCGCGGTGGTTGTTGTGAACTACCTTTACAGACCGCTGATGAATGACTTGCTGGATACACTGCAGCCCGAAGGGGTGCTGATCTACGAGACATTCGCGCACGGCAACGAATCATACAGCAAACCCCGCAACCCTGATCACCTGCTGAAATCGGGGGAACTTCTTGAACTTGTTTCCGGACGTTTACAGGTAGTCGCCTATGAACACGGGATTACGGAACAGGGACCGCTGCCTGGTGTCGTTCAACGAGTCTGCGCGATAAACAACCTGGACCTTTCTGACCGCAATGACGGAGAACCCGTACCGTTTACTCTTTTTCAGGCATCAACCTGAATCCGTCAAGAAAGAAACCTGTTTCGTTTTGCCGGTTTATATGTAAAAAGAAATGCGGAAGGTGATACTTTCCCTTTCTGAATGAGAATCAGTGTAAAACACTCAATGGCGGAGGGAGAGGGATTCGAACCCCCGATGACCGCGAGGCCATAACGGATTTCAAGTCCGCCGGTTTCAACCACTCACCCATCCCTCCGAGGGTGGGGACATTATGAAGGACCGTGTGGATTTCTCAAGCCTGATTGCGGAATCTCCGAGTAAACATCAGCTGTTCGAAAAATTATCCTTCCACAAATTGTGGGCGACGACAGTGATTTCAAGGACGAGTTTATCGAATGGTTTTGGAATTCAGTACTTGGAGGAAGAAATCTACCGTCTGCTGCTTCATCCGTTCAGGATTGAAGCGTGTTTCCGCATCCCTGCGGGCATTCCGCCCCATTTCTTTCAACAGTCCTGTATCTTCGATCAGCCGCATCATGGCGCAGTAAAGCGCTTCAACAGTCTTTTCGGATGCAAGAGTCCCGTTTTCACCTTCCCGGATTATTTCCGGAAGGCATCCGGTTGGCATCGCCGTGACAGGGGTCCCGGCCGAGAAGAACTCCACGGCAACACGACAGATAACCTCGGAATCCACCGAACTGACAATTCCCGCATCGGCAAATCCCATCAACGTCCGTATATCTTCCCTTTCACCGATGAGACGAATATTAGGTGCCAAGTCGAGGGCTTTCATTTCATCCATCAACGCCTGGAATTCAGGTTCCCGAGAGGTGGTGTCACGATAGATGACCAGCAGAGTGGTGTCGGGAAAATCAACTAACAGCCGTTTCAGGCTTCTCAGCAGCAGGCGCTGTCCTTTCTCCGGACGAATCCGACCGACCACCGCCAGCACCAGGTTTTTTGGAGGAATTGCGAATTCACGGCGGTATGTTTGATGCGGGACAGGCAGAGGCCATTCCGGAAGGTCCACCGGGTAATGAATCACCCTCAGCCGGTCCGGCGACAAGGGCATGCCGCGCAGGAAACGATCAAACACGACTTTTCCCGGCACAATCATGCCGTCGATCCAGTCGCGGTGCAGTCTGCGGTTGAGCCAGTGGTTTTTCACTGAACGCGCCGCTCCGCGTGTGCGGATCAGCCGGAAAGTCGGCTGAACCATTTTTGCGAAAACATACAGGGGAAATCCTTCAGAACGGTGGGCATTGACGAGGTCGATTTTCTCCCGCCGAAGGAATCTCAGCAGCCGTATGAAGGACGCCAGGAGACGAAATGGGTTGGCGGAGTTCAGATCAAAATCCGTCACCAGGGACAATCCCAGCGCGGACAGCCTGTTGCGGTTTTCGCTCCCTGGCCGGGTGAGCACAAAAACGCGGTGCCCCGCTTTCCGGAGCATTTCGGCAGTCACCGCGGCATAGGCCGCTTCAGCATTCCACCAGTGGACGTTGCTTCCGATGAGGATGTTCAAGGTCAGAAATTCGCGTTCCCGGGGACCCTTGGAAATGGTATGACGTCGCGTATATTATTCATCCCCGTGGCAAACTGTACAAGGCGTTCAAAACCGAGCCCGAACCCTGAATGGGGGACTGTTCCGTATTGACGCAACTCCAGGTACCAGCGGTAATGTTCCTCCGGGAGGCCTTTTTCGCGCATCAAAGCTTCAAGCAGTTTGCCGTCGTCTTCACGCTGGGAACCACCGACTATTTCCCCCAGCCGCGGAAACAGGACGTCCATTGCCGCGACCGTTTTTCCATCATCATTCTGTTTCATGTAAAACGCCTTGATCTCCTTGGGGTAATCGATCAGGTTGACCGGGCCGCCTACATGCTTTTCACTCAGGTAGCGTTCGTGCTCCGACTGCAGGTCCCTTCCCCACTCAACAGGAAATTCGAATGATTCCCCCGAGCGTTCAAGGATGTCAACTGCTTCTGTATAGGTCATCGTTTCAAACCTCAATGCACAGATTTTTTCCATGCTTTCAATCAGATTTTCGTCATACATCTTCTGCAGAAAACCAAGTTCTTGCGGATGACGATCCAGGCATTCTTTCAGGATGGATTTGAGAATCTCCTCGGTCAATCCGAGCATCCCGTGCAAATCCATGAATGCCATTTCGGGTTCAATCATCCAGAATTCCGCAAGATGGCGCGCTGTGTTTGAGTTTTCCGCGCGGAAGGTGGGCCCGAAGGTGTAGACATTGGTGAAGGCCAGCGCGAACACTTCGGCGCCCAGTTGTCCGGAAACAGTGAGGCTGACATCCGTCCCGAAAAAATCCTCGGCGTAATCGACCTTGCCGGAGGAATCCCGCGGCAGATTGTCCAGGTCTAGCGCAGTAACGCGAAACATCTCCCCGGCCCCTTCCGCATCGTTTGCGGTGATGATCGGGGTCTGCACATAGAGGAACCCGCGTTCTTGAAAAAAACGGTGGATAGCCCATGAAAGGGTGTTGCGGATACGGAACACCGCCCCAAGTGTATTGGTTCGCGGACGCAGGTGTGCGATCTCGCGTAAAAACTCAAGCGTGTGCCCTTTCTTTTGCAGGGGATAGCTGTCTCCGGGGGAGGTCCCCCGAATTAAAATCCTTGACGCCTGGACCTCATGGGTCTGCCCTCTTCCCTGCGATTCCACCAGCGTTCCCCAGGTTTCCACGGACGCGCCGGTGGTCAATTTCGAAACCGCATCATAGTTTTCCAGGCCTGCATCGGCCACAACCTGGATTCCCTGCTGAGTTGACCCATCGTTGAGCTGGATGAAAGAGACTCCTTTGGACCCGCGTCGCGTTCTCACCCATCCCTTGAGGTGAATTTCATGGTCCACCCACTTGGGACCGGTTTCAGCAATACGGAGGCTCGAGGCCGGAGGCATTGTCATTATTCGGTGAAAAGGACCTCAAGAGCGGTCATGAAAAGGTAAAATCAAGGAAGTGCCAAATATCACCCGTGTCCACGCAGCTGCTTGGCGATTTCGATCTCGGCGTTTTCAACCAGCTCGGACAGTTCATCCATGGTAATAACCATGTTCTTGCGGTCCGGCATGATGGCAAACAGGTATTTCACGTATTCCGGGATCATCGTCAGATAGTTCTGATTGCGGTCCAGTTTGATCTGACGCACCAGGAAGTGTTCCATCTGCTCCTGAGACATGTTGCGGAAGACGTTTATGAACTGTGTGGAATGCTGCTCGAGTTCCTTGCTCACATCAACCGGGTAAAATGATTGGAAGCGCTTTCTGCCGCCGACCAGCCGAGTGAAAATGATCATCGCCAGGCACACGAAGATGCCGTCAATCCAGTCCATCCCCCAGATGTCCATGTACCCGATGAGAAAATACACCGCCCCCAAAATCGAGCCGATCAACTGCAGCGTCATACGGATCTTCTCCACCGCCAGAAACTTGTAGTTGTATCGTTTCTCATGAATGAAAAGGGACAGCCCCTCCATGAACGGTTCCTGTGAGAGAACCAGTTCCTCCGCTGAAGCCAGCTGGTTTTCCAGTTCCAGTTCGAGTTTTTTCTTTTTTTCCAGCGCACGCAGATTCATCACATCCTGGATCACATATCGGCGGCTTTGACGCAGCCGCTCGGCCAGCTGGGCAACGTGTTCGTAGGGGTTTTCCTCCCCAAGGGATTTTGCCTTGAATTCCGAACGGGTGGCGAGGTATTCCATCACATCGTCATACATTTTGGCCGCGCTCGGCAGTGGACTTCCACCTTCTTCCTCTTCCTCTTTAGCTTTTTCCTCGATGTCCATTTCCTTGCGCACCACCTGGGAATAAATTTCCGCGGCGGTATCGCTCAGGGAGGCGTTGATTTCCACCATTTTGATGAACACCCGCGCCATCAACCCCGAGTAGGCGGAAAACTTACGGTCCTTCAGTTCCACATCCGGTTTCTCCATCGCATAATAACTCTCGATCATCCTGTCGAGCATGCTGTGGAGATAGGTGTCATAGTCCTTGTTGTGGATTGCCTGGCTGATCAATCCCGCCCATGAAAGGGCGGCGAATTTATCAGTGGTGGGACTTTCGAGGAGCATGTCTACTGCATCGATAAAATAACTCTCTTTGCCGGGATAGGTCGTTTCAAAGATGAATTTCGACACCTCCGCAGCGCCCACTTCGGGGTCCATTTCCTTTTGGAAAAGCACTCCAATACGGGATGCGAGGTGTTCGACAAAATTATCCGGGACTTCCTCGACCTGCCGATCCTCGTCAACTGCTTCGGCTAACGCCTCTTCCGCGACCATGTTTTCCCATAGATAGTGATACCTGCCTGCCGCGATTGGCGCGGCGCAGGCAGTGGGTGGGTACTCCCTCTCCCATTGGGTCGGGGTGAGGGAAATATGTGTTCAAGGTGCCTCCATCCGCCAGTCATGGCGTCCATGGATTTCATCCCTGAGCATCCTCCTGAACTGTTCAAACCCGGTTTTTTCCCTTTCCCTACTGCCGTAACGCTGCCAGGTGACGGTATGGTCCGACTGTTCCTGTTCTCCAATGATGAGCAGATTTGGAACTTTCGCCGTTGCTCCATTACGGATTTTTTTGCTGAATGAATCCGTGGACAGATCCAGTTCAACCCGCACCAATTCCTGCTGGAGAACCGCCTCCAGCCGTGACGCATATTCGTAAAATGCCTGTGCGACCGGGATGATTCTCACCTGCACGGGAGCAAGCCACGTAGGGAAAACCCCGCCGTAGTGCTCGATCAGGAATGCGCAGAAACGCTCATGCGTACCCAGCGGCGCGCGGTGGATGATCATCGGGTGCGGTTCCGAACCATCGGATGCCTTATACCGCAGGCCGAAACGTTCAGCCATCACCAGGTCAAGTTGGTTGGTGGAAGCCGTTTCTTCCCGCCCAACCACATTGGAAACCTGAAAATCAATTTTCGGACCATAAAAGGCCGCTTCCCCGCGAATTGACTCATAAGGCACATTCACCTCCTCCATGGCCTCGATTACGAGGGTTTCTGCTTTTGCCCGCAACTCGGGATGATCGACAAATTTCCCTGGTCCTTCATCCGCAAGTGAAAGCCTCATCCAGAAATTGGTCAGGCCGAACATCTCGTAGTAGCGGGTATGCAACTGCATGACCCGGATAAACTCCTGTTTCACCTGCTCCGCTGTGCAATAGATGTGCGCATCATTCATCGTCAACCCGCGTACCCGCAGAAGGCCGGAAAGTTCCCCAGACTGCTCGTATCGGTAGCAGGTACCATATTCGGCAAGCCGCAGCGGAAGATCCCGGTAACTGCGAGGCAGAGCTTTGTAGATGAGGTGATGATGGGGGCAATTCATCGGTTTCATGTACATTTTTTCGCCATCCACCTCCATCGGAGGGAACATGCTGTCTTCATAATACGGGAGATGCCCCGAGGTAATGTAGAGGTTTTCGCGGGTGATGTGCGGAGTCGCCACCCGCTGATACCCGTCAAGAAATTCCTGCTCTTTGGCCAGTTTTTCCAGCTCCTCGCGGATTACTGTCCCGTTGGGCATCCACAGAGGCAGTCCCTTGCCTACTTCCTCATCGATGACAAAATAGTGGTGCTTCACATTGAGCTTGCGGTGATCACGCTCCATCGCGAGCCTGCGCTGTTCCTTGAACTGTTTCAGTTCATCGCGGGAAGCGAAGGCCAGGCCATAAACACGCTGCAGCATCTTGTTGCGCTCAGATCCTTTCCAATAGGCGCCGGCAAGCGAATCTAGGGAAAAACAGTGGGAAGGAATGTCCCGAGTCGATTCCACGTGAGGCCCTTCGCAAAGGTCCCAGAACGTTCCGTTTTGGTAGAGTGAAAGTGTTTGTCCTGCATCTATCAGGTCATTGGCCTGTTCGATTTTATACTCCTGTCCGTCTGCCTGAAGACGTTTTTTCAGCTCGGGTTCCGCCAGTTCTTCACGCACAAAGGCCTGGTTCGTTTTGATGATCCGGCGCATGCGCTTTTCCAGATCAGGCAGGTCTTCCGGGCTGAGCGGTTTTTCCAAGTCAAAATCGTAATAGAAACCCGTGCTGATAGGAGGCCCGAAGCCGAGTTTAGCGTTCGGACGGATTTCCAGCACTGCCTGAGCGAGCACGTGCGCAAGGGAATGGCGGATTTTGTAGAGGTCGGAATTCGGGTCCATTTTGTTCATGGGATTCAGTTGTCTCAGAAATGTAGATTTACGGGGAGCGTCAGGATACCTGCGCGTCAAGCGTTTCCGAATCACCTGTCAGTTCCCGAGGAAACATCCGTTTCCCGTCCGGGACCCGCCTCAGGAGCATGGGGTGCGTTTCCAGCACCAGTTCCAGCGCTTCATTCACTTTTTTCACGGGAATAATGCTCAGTCCCGTCAAAACCTCGTCAGGGATATCCTCCAGGTCTTTCTCGTTCTCTTGGGGAATGATCACGGTTTTGAGATCCCCCCGCCTTGCGGCCAGCAATTTCTCTTTAAGGCCCCCGATTTCCGTGACGTTTCCGCGCAAGGTGATTTCCCCTGTCATTCCTATTTCATGGAGCACGGGGATTTTGGTGAAACTGCTCACAATTGCGGCAATCAGTGGAAGCCCGGAGGAAGGTCCATCTTTAGGGATGGCGCCTTCCGGCATATGGATGTGCAGATCGGATTTCCCGAAGACAGTTTCGTTAATGCCCAGGAACTCCGCGTTGCTTCGCACAAAGGAGTAGGCGGCCTTGGCGGATTCCTGCATCACGTCCCCCAGCTTGCCGGTCAAAACGACTTTTCCGCTTCCGGGCATCAGCCCTGCTTCCACAAGCATCAGTTCCCCCCCCATCGGTGTCACTCCGAGACCCATGGCGATCCCGATTTCATTCTGTTCCTCCTTGAAATCACGCTGATGAATCGGAACCCCGAGAAGATCCTGCACCTTCTTCAGGGTCACGTTCACCGTCATGTTTTCGTTGCTGCGGACCAGTTGAGTCACCACCTTTCTGCAGACCTTGCCGATCTCCCGTTCCAGGTTGCGCACTCCGGCTTCGCGGGTATACCCCCAGATTATGTGTTGTAATGCGGCCTTGCGGAAACGTATTTGTTTTTCACTCAAACCATGCATCGCTGCCTGCCGGGGAATGAGAAACCTGCGGGCAATCTCCTGTTTTTCCAGCTCGGTATATCCGGAAAGGGGTATCTGTTCCATGCGGTCGAGCAAGGGGCTCGAGATACTTTGCGTAGTGTTGGCGGTGCAGATGAATAGTACCCGGGAAAGGTCCCACTCCACCTCCAGGTAGTGATCAACGAAGGTGTGGTTCTGTTCCGGATCGAGAACCTCAAGCATTGCCGCGGAAGGATCACTTAGCACGCTTTGATAGAGTTTGTCGATTTCATCAATCAGCAGCACCGGGTTGTTGCTCTTCGCCTTGCGGATTGACTGCACAATTTTTCCCGGCATCGCACCGATGTAGGTGCGCCGATGCCCGCGGATTTCCGCTTCGTCTCTAACTCCACCCAGGCTGATGCGGACGAAATTGCGGTCAAGCGCGCGCGCGACCGATTTCGCCAGCGAGGTCTTGCCCACTCCGGGGGGGCCGGTGAGACAGAGGATCGGTCCCTTCAGGGAGCCCTTGAGAAACGCCACGGCCAAGTATTCAACGATGCGCTCCTTTACCCTTTCCAATCCATAATGATCCTCATCCAGTATTCTTTCCGCGCGGACCAGGTCGAAGTTGTCCTGGGTTTCAACCTTCCACGGCATTGACACAAGCCATTCCAAGTAGTTGCGGACGACATTCGCTTCCGCGGACAAAGGCGACATCATTCTCAGTTTCTTGATTTCCTTGTCCGCTTCCTCACGCACGGATTCAGGCATCCCGGAATCTTTCACCCGTTTCGCCAGTTCATCGATTTCGCTTTTCGGATCATCCATCTGCCCGAGTTCCTTCTGGATAGAACGCAGCTGGTCCTGCAGGTATCCCTCTTTTTGCGAGCTGCTCATCTGCTCTTTTACCTGCTTCTTGAGTTTGGTTTCCAGCTTCGAGATTTTCTGCTCCTCCTCAAGCATCACGATCAACATTTCCAGGCGTTTTTTCGGTTCCAGTTCTTCCAGAAGTTCCTGTTTCTGCGCCCGGTCAATTTCGATGATGGCGGCGATACGATCGGAAAGTTCGGAGGGAGGAGTTTTCAGGATGGTCTTCAGCGCTTCAGCGTTTGCCTTGGATTTTTTGTTTTTGACATGCATTTCAAACAGCGACCGGATTTTGATCACCATTTCCTGAAATTTTTTATCCTCCGCTTCCGGTTCAGGTTCCTGCAGCGGCTGCACGCGGACCAGGGATTCTTTTTCAGTCAGTTTCGTTTCAATGATCTTCCCGCGCTGGAGCCCTTCAAAAAGCGCTTTTACCGTGCCGTTGGGCAGCCGCATCACCTGCAGTATTTTGCCCAGCACCCCGGTTTCGTAGAGGTCCTCCTGTTTCGGTTCCTCGACGGAGGAACTACGCTGTGTGACTACAAAAATTCTGCGGTCCCCGGACAGGGCTTTCTCAAGTGCCTCCATGGAGGCCTTGCGGCCGACAAAGAAAGGTGTGGTGGATCCGGGGAAAATAATTTCCTCCCGCATGGGGAGCAAAGGAACAATCAGTGGTTTGACTGACATGCGCATTTTTTGTCAACTCGGGATGGGGCCGTGCTGGAGCAGAATAGACCTCATATTCAACTCACTGCTCTGGCCGGTTCGACTGGAACCGCGGATTTCTGCTTGCCGGGGTTGGGGAATGACAGAGTAGCATAGAAGAACAGGATTTCCAATACGGCCAGTATCCCCAGCAGCCACAGGAAATGATCATGGTAAAGAGCGCCCGCCAGCAAAGCGCCGGCAAAATGACCGAAAAACTGGAAAAAATTGTAAACCCCGGTCGCGGTCCCTTTCGTCTGCTCAGTGGTGAGACGGGTCACCAGTGATGGGAAAATCGGTTCAAACACGTTGAATCCCATGAAAAACAGGAAAACCGCGAGCAGGAACCAATGCATTTGGTCCAACTCCCGTCCGACCGCAAGCAGCAGCAGTGAAGAAAGGAGCATGACGATTCCGAAGAGCATCACCTCGCGGAAACGGTTGCGTGTTTCCGAAAAAATTGCCGCGGGAATCATCGTCAGTCCGCCAAGCACCAGCATGGGCAGATAGACTTTCCACAACTCCGCCCGCTCATATCCGTGCTCCATCATCATTAACGGTACCAGGAAAAAAGTCGCTGACAACCCGGCGCCGCAGATGAATCCACCCAAGTTGATGACGCCCAGCGCTGGTTCCCGCAAAACGACCCCCAGCATCTGCTTCACCGGAAAACGTCCACCTTCCTTTAACTGCTCATCCCGGTCAGGCACCATCACAAACAAGACCACGACGCTCAGCAGTGTCATTCCGGAAATAAGCCGGAAGATGCCGGACAGACCGCCCCACTCGGCTAGAAACGGTGCGCTGATGATGGCAATTCCGAATGCCAGGCCGATGCTGCCTCCAAGAAATGCGTTTGCCCGAGTGCGGACTTCCGCTCTGGTGAGGTCGGCAATCAGGGCGAAAATGGTGGAACTGACAGCACCTGCGCCCTGCAGAAACCGCGCTGCGATCATCCAGTGAATTGAATCCGTTTCTGCGGCCAGTACGCACCCGGCGATGAAAATCAACAACCCGGCAACAATCACCGGCCTGCGGCCAATCCGGTCACTAAGCAGTCCAAATGGTATCTGCAACAACCCCTGAGTCAGTCCGTATGCTCCAAATGCTATGCCTACCAGAAATGGGGTTGCATCCTCCAGTGAAAGCGCAAATCCGCTGAAAACGGGAAGTACAAGGAACAATCCAAACATGCGGAAAAACAGGATGCCGCTGAGACCTATGATGCTTTTCTTTTCAGATGGTGTGAAAAGAGACGCCTTCAACAAGCGGGTTCGCATGAAAAGGTGGGAGTGAAAACTGGAAATTTAAAAAAAGGCAGGATTAACGCGGGTTTTATTCATTTCACTGAAAAAATTCAACCCCGCAAGAGATTGAAACCGAATAACTTTTTACTTCGTCACAGAGACACATAGGTCACGGCTGCATTAGTTGATAGTGGTATATGACTGGATCCCAGCCTGTGACAACTTCCAAATAAGTGTTGCATTTTTACCGACCCCGGTCAAGGAATGGAGTCAGATGGGAAAACCCGGACCAGTTTGCGTTGCTGCCGGGGAGGAAGGAAGGTCTTTCCCTTAACAGGGAGGTGGGAACCCGGACGGGAGAAGCAGAGAAAGAGAATGCTAACCCCCCGGGGATAGCATGTTCAGGCAAGTTCTCCCATATTTGAATTTATCACATCCGCGGCAGGTGCTTTTGCACGGCTGATTGCAGGCTGCTGCAAAGATTTCAGAATGATGACGACATAGATCACCACTCCGAAAACGGTGACAAGCCCACCGATTCCCATCAATGCCATTCCCGTGGTTTTACCTAAGTTGTCCAGCCCTTGTCCGGCCCCGGGGACTTTTCTCGCGACCCCGTGCGCCCCGGCCCAGAACATTCCTGTTACAAACAGGATCCCTCCTGCGCCGCAAATCAACGGCTGCCAGCGGGTGAAGCGGCTCCAGACTTGTTTGCGCCGGAGAATCGGTAACAATTCGTAACTCGCGCCCATAAACGCAAGGGTTACGGCTCCTATCACTCCATGGTAATGGGCGGGAATCCTGACATCACTGTTTTCAATCAACACCCCGATCAAACCGCCGTATGCGAAAAGCAGTATTGAGACAAGCAGGGAGGTATAGCAGGGATTCTTCCACGATATTTCACTCCTTTTTTGATAACTAGTCCGCACAATCATCAAACCAACCGGGATTACGGCCAATCCCAAACCCCAGCGCATCAGGAAAGTGAAAGCGTCTCTTAATTCCAGGCTATAGATGGGGAAGTAGAAATAGAAAAACGGGGCCGGCAGGGCAAATAGCAGGATAGAAGCCAGCAGCCAACGCAGTGTCGTGGAAGGCATTGGCAACCGCTGAAACACGCTCACACTAAGGAATATCCAGCACGAGAGCAGGGCCAGGGTGTTGACAAACTGCAGAATATGCCCTCCTCCCCAAAACAGAATTTCATAATAATCCGTGTTGTATGGAGCACTCAAGCGTGTGAACGCGAGGACGATGCAGATTACGGCAATTAAAAACGTTCCCACCGTCAACTGCATCCCAAACGTGAATTCCTTCTGCAGGACAGTGGTTTTTTTTGAACCGATAGAAACCCGGAAGGGGTAGCTCATCATCATCCCCGCACCCAGAAACACCATCAGCAGCGCTGCAAAGAAAACCGGGTCGGTAATAACCGGAATGTAGTTTGCCATCACAGGATGTTCGATCCCAAGAAATGGCGCCAGCACAATCAGGACCATTCCGCCTCCACAAAGGAGGATTCCTCCCCAGCCGATTTTTGACCAGAGGTCATTCGCTATGTTCCACGGGACCACGGAAACCAGGCAAAGCAGCCCTATAAAAACCAGAAACCAGATGACGATCGCCAGGTTAACGTGAGTCACCAGTGCGACATGGAAAAAATCCTTGCCGGGCAGCAACTGATAAACCCCCGGCGTGCGAGCGCCAGCGGCAAACAACGCATAAAGTTCAGCGAAGACGATACTGAAAATTGCCGTCATCAATCCGGCCCTGCCCATTCGTGACTGCTGCCGGTTCAGGACCACGCTGTTCCGGGAGGTTCCCTCCAGCCCGTGTCCGACGAAGCAGCCATAAATGGTTTGCCATGCAGATCTGCTCATTTCTCCTCCTGTTGACGGGTCAATTCCTGAATGTGCAATTCAAGGGTTTCAAACTCGTTATAGAGTTTTCCGTCTCCCTCAAATTCAACATATTCATCATCCTGTTCGTTCATTTTTTTCACGGATTCCACAAGGCTGTTCAAGGGGTGGATTATCAGCCACTGCACACAGAACCAGATAATGACGAGAATCAGCCCGATCCACAGCACATTTGTCATGAACAGGTCTTTCACAAAGAAAAACAGCTTGCTGTCCCACAGGGTCTGATAAGGCAGGGAAGAGATGGCTAAACCGAGCACGTAGCCAAGCGGAACCGGCTGGTCACCCTGTTCGTTCAAATGGCACCCCTGGCAGACCTCGACTGCTTTCAGCGGATAGAGGTACACGAAATCATCCCTGTTTGACTGAAACAGGGGTTCGCCGTGACGGAACACATTTTCTTCCGACGAGTTTAACTGCTTCGTTCCGGCAGCATCACCGAACTGGTTGTTGATGGCCCGGCTTCTGAGGAGCACCACGGGTATTTCCTTGTTTTCGCTGATGCTGGTGAGGGCACGACGCACCACTTCCTCATCTTTATCTGCTGCGTGCACCACCGTATGAATGATTTTTTCGAAAGCTTCCATGTTCCGTTTCATGTCGTGTTCCACGGACATTTCCAGAAACCCGTCGACTTTTGGAATGAAATAAAATTTGACTGCCACCAGGGTGACCACGATCAGGACGGACAGCAGCAGGATGAATTTCCCGTTAAGTGTGCTGATGAATTTCATAACGTCCCCGATTGTTTCATTTTGTCGATCACCACGAGGATTTCGTCCGGATGCCTCTGACCCCAGAACTGACTCCTCAAGTTTCCCTCCCGGTCCAGGAGTGCGAGCATGTCGTTGTGGATAAAGGACGATCCTTCCTTTTGGTAGGAAAATGAGAAGCGCTTTGCCAGTTTGTGGACGGTGCTGTCATGCGCGGTAAGGAAATGCCAGTTTCCGGAATTCGCCTCGAAACGGGACGCATAGAGTTTAAGCTGCCCAGGGGTGTCGCGTTCCGGGTCGATGCTGAACATCATAAACTGAACGCGGTCACGCAGTTCCTCCGGAAGCCGCAGTTCCACTTCCTTCATCCTCAGCGTCAGCAGTGAACAGGTATCGACGCAGTTGGTGTAGATGAATCCCGACAGGGCTGCTTTCCCTTCGAACCGTTGAAGAGTGACTGGTTTACCATGCTGGTTTATCCAGTCCCCAGGCTGCCGGTAAATGTTGATCCATTCTCCGGCTTCGGTAAGCGGGATGATCTCTCCCCGAAAACCAGCGGAAATCGTCAGCGGTCCCTTGTTTCTTTGCTGATGCCAGGTATACCAGTAAAACAGCGGTCCCAGGCAGATCATCGCGATGGCCAGGGTCCTGAAAATGACCAGCCTCGTCATTGTTCTCCTTTCTCTTCCTTCCCAGAATCGGCCACCGGAGGAGCGAATTTCATGATGACGAATCCAAGGAGAAGCCCGTAAACGAAAGAACTGCCGTCGATGTTCAATTTGCCAAACACATCGAATACATCCGCTAGAAATGCGCAACCGATGACAACAGCCCAGTAAACCAGGTATTTGGTGGAGAAATTCATTGCTGTTTCTGCAGAAATGCGGTTTTTTTCTTCGCCGATTTGACTGTTTGTTCAATGATCCTGCTGTAGAGAGGACGGATCTCCTTGAGAAATTCCGCTTCACGCAGGGCTTCATCGTGCGAGCCGGTGGAACGCGCCAGGAACATGCCGTGGTGGAAATGGCTCAGTATCGCCCGCCCGTTGACCTCAAGGGCCTGTCTATACAGTTCCCGTGCTTGCTCAATGTCTCCCATCCGTTCATGCACTAGCGCCAGGCGTACATAGGCGATCGACATTTTCGGTTTCATGCGGATTGCCTCCCGGAACCAGCGGAGGGCGTCCTCATCCTGTTGCAGCAGGTCGGCAATCACCCCCTTGCTGAATGTGAGTTTGGGGATTTTGTACTTGCGTTCCGTGTCCAGTATTTCCTCGTCAAGCGCTATCAGCGCGGCAGGCGCCTGTACTTTACGCAGTTCGACACCCTCCTGAAACTGTAGCGCCGCCTCGCGGCTTTGCGGGTCCCGCAACGCTTCCGGGAGTGCTTCCAGAGCATGAAACAGATCTCCGGATTGATCCAGCGCTTCAACCACCTGGAACGCCTGTCCCGTACCGGAATAGCCCGGGGGCTGCTGCCGCACCCAATGCACGGCCAGCGCGAAGACTACCGCCGCGGAAAAGAAGATGCCCAGTTTCATGGGAAAATTAATTTTTATCTGTCTATTTCCATTCGGGAACATGATATGCAGAAACCGAATCACTTCCTGATGTAAAATTTGCCTAGTTCCTCATTGAAATCGATGAACAACACCTGGTTTTCGGCAAGGGTTTGTTCCAGATGGAAATCAATACCTTCCCGGCGTTTTGGTGAAGAAGAGTCTTTCATGTTCAATGAGAGCTTGTGTGCCCCGGGCTTCAATTCAATTTCATGGGAAACATACGTAAGTCCGTCATGTTTGAACCCGGTAGGCATGAAGGTTTTTTCCAACTGAATTTGTTCATCCACGCGCAGCCTGATGTGGACCGGTTCCCTTTCCCGGGGGCAGAGCATTGCTGAAACCAGATTTGAGGATATCCTCTGATCTCGCCCTTCCTTGGGAATGTTGTCCATGCGGGTGACATGATCGATCCTGGACCGCACCTCGGCAACGGCGCCGGAAAGGTTTTGCAGGTCACATGAAACCATGTCGCTGAGATGGAAAAAATTTAGCTTGATCCGCGCACGCGGGCTTTGACTGTAATCTCCCCAAGGATCCAGCGCACCCCAGGCAAACCCGAACAGAAACAGGCCTGAGAATGCGGCAATGACCATTGCGGAAATCCCTCTGCGTCCGTGCTTCAGGGAAATAAAACTGCCTCTAGAACTGGGGGGTTGCTCCCTGTGTGTCCAGCCATCCAATAGAGCGGTAACCTCCTTGACAAAAGCCTGACCCTCAATTGCGCTGAAGGAAAGCGCTGCCACCGGTTTTTCCTCGTCTTTGAGTCGCACCTTGGGCACGCGTTTCGCTTTCAGCCGATCCCGGAGCCACAGGTTTCCTTCGCGAAAATAGCAATCATTTTCCCTGCATGCGGCGATGACGATCCCGGCTGACCCGCGTTCCAAGGCCATGTTGATAAGACCCGGTCCAACCATACCCGCGCATGGAACCTTCAACACTTGCAGCCGTGGCTCCGCTTGCAGGTTTTTTCCGGACTCATCGAGAATCCCGGATTCGGAAATGCTGTTTTCACAGAAAATTCCGAGAAACCGCGGTTTGGCTTCAACTCCGGAAGAAGAAAGCACGGAATCCAGATGTTCCTCGATAGAGTTTTCCCGCAGGCTCGTCAGGCTCATCCCTCCGAAAGAACAGGACCCCACGCAAATCCCGCAGCCTGCGCAGCGGTCGTCCAGGACCACTGATTCCATCCGGTATTTCTGCCCGTCGGTACGAGAGCGCATGTAGATTGCTTCATATGGACAATCCTTCGCGCATGCCGCGCAACCCGTGCAATGGGACAAATCCCTGTCGGCCACATCGATATTCAATTTACCGCGATACCACGGCGCCGCCAACAGAAACACTAGTATCAGAGCCGTACCGGCAAGAATGGTGTAAGTGTTGGCGTGTTCGAAAACCGGCAGCAAAAACAGGTAAAACCAGTCAATTTCCTGGATTACCGGAATGCTCATCAAATCGGCTTTTTCGTGTATTTCCACCGGAAACAGTAAACTGAAGACGATCAGCAGCCCCAGGGTTCCTAGCATCAATCCGCGTGGTCCAAAAAACCTTGAACGGGAAATACGGGAGAGATGAATGTAGATCAGGAATATGAAAGCAATGGGGATCAAAAGGTGTATGGCCAGCAAAATCCACATGATCCAGGTGCTCAACAGCGCCTCAGAAGAAAAAGCCCGGGGCAGGTCCTCCCCGAACACCTTCATTGCCGCCAGCAGTTTCGCGCTGTGATTAACTATCAGATGGGCCCGGGAGTTCCATGTCATGATATGCCCGGTGACTCCCTCGATGATGTTGAAGAACAGCATCGCCACTCCGGAGGTCCAGGCAATCCAGCGGTATTTCCGGTATTTGTCCTGCGCGAATACACGGATCATGTGCAGCACCATGAGTACCAGCATCAGGTCCGAGGAGTATTGATGGACACTGCGAGTGAGGCTGCCCAGGAATGCTTCTTCGTTGACGTAGCGTACAGATTCATAAACCGTCTCCACCGAGGGAGAGTAGTAAATGAACATGTACGTTCCCGTGACCGTGAGGATCAGCAGATTGAAAATTATCAGCGAACCGAGGTGGTAAAATGGGTTGAAACGCGTGGAAAACAGTTCATTCCAATGGGATTCGACAAACATGAATCCCCGGCTCCAAAAATGGTGCCAGCTTTCATAAATACCGAATATCCCCGAGGTTCGCTGTTTCTGTTGTATCATTCTGGAAATCAGGAAGTTGCGGACTGCATCAGCTTCGTTTCGCGGTGATCCAGAAAACGAAGCGGAGGAGTACGAAAAAAACCGCCATGAGGGCAATCGTGAAGGCGGTCATCGCCATCCGGGACGATATCATGTTCCAAGTGCTGCGGATGCGGTAGGCCCAAACGCTTTCTCCCGGATTAGGCTGTCCCGCCCACCCGCAAACAGCGGCGATCTTCTCCCAATCGATCAACCCTTCGCCGGTAAACCGGGTCGCCATTTCCTCATAAAACACGGAGTAATTCCCCATACCCAGCAGTGCTATGATAAGAAAAATTAAGGCGACCAGGGTTATAATCCATTTAGACGGCATCTTCTGCTCCGTCCCGGTGGTATGTGACCCTCGGAGGCTTCCCGATCCAGTTCATCGGGATGGGTTGGTTCCCGGAATGGTTCCAATGCGGCAAGGCAATCCAGTGGACTGATACCGAAAGCCTGTCACAATTCAGAGCATTCTTTTACATAAAAAATAAGCCCGGCCCGGAACTGACGGACCGGTCTGAACCGCATCGGTTTTTTGTCTGCGCCCGTTCAGTCCGCACAGTCCTGTGAAGTGCCATGAACGGATGCGATGACATGCCTCCTTGTGCTGAGTTGTCAGCGCAAAAACCAGTTTTCACTCAATGCCAGCCAGTTAGTGGCATACAGAATCAAAAACCACGCAAGCCAAATGAAAACAATGACCAGTGTCCCAGGAGCATGTAATTTTTCCTTTGTTTTTTCCATTTTTCCTCGTGTTGAAAGTGATTATTGTTTACTTTTTGTAACTACTAAGGTTGATAGGATTAAGGCCGAAGACTGAAGTTCAACTTTGCCTTAACGCTCGAATCAAGCCATTCAAAACCTTCCCGGTTTCAACAATCTTTTGTTCAAGCCTTGATGAATCAGAAACGCCTGCCACATGTTCATCCAGAAAACCCAAGCGTTTTGAAAATCGGGATCGCTATCGGGATCGAATTCCGATTTCGATTTCGACTACGAAATGTTTTTGACATATTGTCCAAGAATGAAATTTTATGAGACTAAAAACCTTCCAGCTTCAGTCTATTCACCTTAATAGAAACCACTTGTTCAAAAATAATCAGCCACCTGCATTACCACAAACGATCGACCGCCAGAACGGTAAAAAGCAGTGGCAGGTAAACGATTGATAGTATAAAAACCAATTTCGCGTTTGCATCCGTACGCCTGTTGCAAAAAAAGGCAACGGACCCCAAAAACCCCACGCCCAGGAACAACGCGCCGGCGAGGTACAGTCCCCCACCCTGTCCGGCAAAAAAAAGACTGATGCTTGTCGCGAGCAGGAGGATGCCGTAAAACAGCATCATCCCGGCGGTGTATAGTCCGCTGGGGTCCTGGTGAGAAAGCATCCGAAACCCGGCTTTCGCGTATTCGTCACGGTACATCCAGGCAATGGCAAAAAAATGAGGAAGCTGCCAAAAATAGAGCACGGCGAAAATCGGCAGGACCAACACGCCAAGCGACCCTTCCTGGGCGGCCCAACCCATGACTGGGGGCAAGGCGCCTGAGACGGCGCCGATCCAGGTGTTGAGCGGGGTTATCTGCTTCAGCGGGGTATAGATGAACACATAGGAAACCATCGTCAGCAAACCGAGGTATGCAGTCAAAGGATTGACTGTCGACCAGAGGTACAAGACCCCTCCCGCGGACAGAAAAAGCCCGAATACGAGGACTTCCTCCCCCTCCACCCTGCCCGCCGGCAGCGGACGTATTCGAGTACGGCGCATTTTTGAATCAGGAACCCGTTCACGCCACTGGTTCAGCGCATGCGCGCCCGCACCTGTCAGAGCCGTACCCAAAAGCAGGTGAAGCAGCGTGATCCGGATTTCGCTGTTTGCCGGGATGATGTATCCCGCCAGAGTGCTCCAGAGGACAATGAAAAGCAGACGCGGTTTTGTCAGCGAAAAAAAATCCGCCATCAGTGGGAAGGAAAAATCTGCTTCATCCGTGACTGCTTTTCCCCGGGCAATCAAGCTAACCTCTTCCATGACGATCAGGCAGTATGGACCTGTTCTGGTTCATTAACCTCATCTCTGCTCAAATTCCCTTTAAGCGCCAGCCGCGGCGGGAACTGCCTGCCCTTCCGCGTGCGGAGGATGATGCGGTTCCATTTTCGGCTCGATGCGCTTTCCAAAAAAAGCGGTCAGGGCCGCAATGAGACAGTAGATGATGAGACCGGCGAAGGCGATGATGGCGCCGATCCCCACGAGTCCCAGCACGGTGGTTGCGGTCGGGCTGAAGGGAACCTGGAAAATCGCCGAGGAGAAACTCACGTCGTAATGCCTTCTCGGCACCCCGAGAATACCGGCAAACGACATTCCGGTCGCCACCAGCGAAATCCCGATTGCAAAAACCCATGGCTGATATTTAGCCCATCCCTTGCCGATCAGTTCCCTTCTCATTACCAGCGGAAGGGCGTAATACGTCAGCGCCATGAAGGCCAGCGTGGTCCCGCCGACAACGGTTGCATGGAAGTGCCCGGGGATGCGCAGCGTGTTGTGAGCCATGATGTTGATCTGCTCAACCCCCTGGGTGACGCCCGTGACGCCACCTCCAAAGCCGAAAATCACCATCGACAGCACCATCCCGGAAAATGCCGGATTGCCCCACGGCGCCTTGGTCAGCCACTCAAACAAGCCGTTCGTATATCCCTTCGCTCGTTGCGCGACCTCGACCGCGGCGGGGATTGAAAAAGCGTGAATCATGCTGCCGACCGTTGCCGCGTAGATGATGTAACTGGTGTTGAAGATGCGGAAAGAGGCGCTGAATCCGGGATCAACCAACAGGTGATGCACTGCCGCCACGTTGATTCCCAGCAGGTAGAGTATGAAGGCAATGCGGCTGACTTTCTCGCTCACCGGGACTGCGCCTACAGACAGGGTGGCAATCAGGTACCAGATGGAAACCATCGCTGCGAGGTTTATCTGCTGCGCGGAATGCCCGAATCCCCAGAAACCCAAGCGGTAAAGAGCGGGGTCAATGGAATCGATCAGACCCATCGCCCAAAGCCAGGTGGGGATGTAGGTTGCCGCGCCGCTAAGCAGAGTGAACACCGCCAGGATCACCGCGATCAGGATGCCGAAGGTGAAGAGGGGATAACTGCCCTTGTGATACCCTTCCTTTTTGGCAACCACCAGGGTAGCAAGGAAATGCAAACAATACAACAGGGTCCCCACCGCAAACAGGATGATGCCCAGATAATAGTTCGGATTTGCCTTCAAAGGCGGGTATGAGGTGAACAGCACATCCGCCTCCCCCGCGAATATCATGTAATTGGTGATCAGGGCGCCGACCAGCATCAGCAGGTAATTAAGCCACGCGAACCAGGGCGCCGGAAGGCGGCTGCCCAAAACCGCGGTTGACGCAAAAAGCAGCCCGGCCATTTCAAAAAACACTATCCAGAAAACGAGCATGTTCAGCCCGTGCGCAGTGACCAGCCGGTAAAACCAGTCAGCTGGCAGCAAGTGAACCGCGGGCCAGCGTGTGAGCGCAATCAGCAGCGCCATCACACCCCCGGCCAGCAGCGCCACCACCGCCGTTACCGCGTTGACATAAAACAAACGTTCCGCCGGAAGGTGGACTTTTAACCCGGTCGTCCCGCAGGTCCTGAATTCATTGGCATATTGGTCCATGTTTTCCCCCTTATTTGACAATGATTTTTCCAATCATGGTGTGATGACCCAGGGCGCAATATTCATTGCAGATCACATAAAACTCTCCACTTTCCCTAGGGGTCATGGTGACCACCAGGTCATGCCCGGAGAGTATCTGAAAATTGATGTTCTGAGGCTGCAGGGAAAAACCATGCTGATAATCCATTGATGACATGTGGACTCGGTACTCCCTTCCTTCTTCCAGCTCAAGAATAGGGTAGAATTCCCATGCACGCGCACGCAGATAAATGTCTTTGACCCCGGGTTTCGGATACACGACCGGCATCTTCAGTTCCACTTCCTGATCCCCGAAGCGTTGCTTGACAATTTCGTCGCGCACCTTGTTTTCCTGCACAAACTGCATGGTCAGTTCATTAAACTGTTCGGGAGTCACCCGATATGATTCATGCGTGGGATTCTGATTCCCGGCTACATTATACAAAGGCATCATCAGAAAAAAGATGGCTGCCGTCACCGCGCAGACTTGAATCCAGATCTTCTCATCCGGACCCATCGGCTTCCACCAGTGTTTTTCAGGCACAAATACACTCATGTTCCCCCTTTCTCATTTCAAGGTTGGAATTCCCATCAGGTCGATCAATCCCCATACATGAAATGAAAGGATGGAAAGCCCTACATGGAAGGCCAGGAGCAGAAAATCGTTGTCGAAGATCTTCTGCCAGGGATTGACTTCTTCATTCTCGTTTTTTTCCATGAACACCCCTCATAATCGGTGTGATGACAAATCCTACCCGTGTTTTCTGAAACACGGACAGGGACCTCAAACGGCACTGAAACGCGTCCCCATTTCGTTAAACTCCCGGCTCGCGGAAGAGGGGGCGTCTTCTCAAAATTCGGCCCTTACAGGGACCGAAACTGCCTCCTTGCGATAAACTCGTATCCACCGGAGCAGGCCCTTGCCTGGATGGAGTTGCGTCTGTGGCACGGCCCGCCCGGCTTTGCGGAACGGTCCTGCTTACAAAGCGCCGTGATGCGGCACAAAGTGATTGAATTTGTTCTAATTCAGTAGAATTGTCTATACGTAGTTTTACGTATCGACCCCTCAGTGTGTGGCGGAGGGTTGTGATATAGGCAGGAAAATCTGATTCAAGAACAAGCGTTTATAGCGACTCAAACCGCCATTATAGACAACTTTTCCCTCTCTCATTTAATTGGCGGTTAAGATCTTCAAATGATTGTGTCCATTAACCCGAGACTGGGGTTGTTGCTAGTGTATGCTCGCAGTGGGGTGACCCTTGACAAGTACAGATATTGGATGATCATCGAGGCAGGGCAATCAGGCAAGTGATAAAAGCAAAGCAATAAACATGTCTTCTGCAAATGCGCTGGCAAAGTTTTTGTTCAATTTATCAATGATCGGAACACAGCAGCAAAAGAGCAATGTACCTTTTTCACCTGAACAACAAGTGTTGGCATGTCAACACCAATGCTATGATGTGCAGTTGGTCGTTCCCGCCAAATCGGAAGGCAGGCTGAATTTCTCCCAAAGCCAGCGAGTTGCTTTATGTTTAGGTAAGAGTTTGAGGGACTGGCATTTGATGCAGCATCAGGTAGACAAGCACGCCTGTGACCGAGACATAAAGCCAGAGGGGGAGGGCGAAACGTGCCACTTTCGGGTGCAGATGGAATTTTCCGGAAGCGGCGAAATAGAGGGAGATCAGGATCAACGGAAACATCACAGCGGAAAAAAGAATGTGTGTGATGAGGATGAAAAAATAAAATGCGCGGATCATTCCCTCGCCCTGGAACGGGGTGTCCCCATGCAGCGAATGATAGACCAGGTAACTGATCAAAAAAAGAGTGGAAAAAAACAATGCGGAGAGCATCAGGCTCATGTGCCGTTTCCGCTCCCCCTTCAGGATCGCCATGAATCCGGCAATCAGGCAGCACGCGCTGAGGGTATTGAAAACAGCGTTCAGCGGAGGGAGAAAACCGAGTCCCGGCACCGCCCCTGCTGAAACTGGTTCCCTCAGATAGAGCAGCCAGAGCAGGAACAGGAACACCAGTCCGCTTATTAGCACTAAAACTGAAACGGCCCAGCGGTTTGAGGTATTTGAGTTCATGCGGGAATTTTCTCCCTGACGGCAGTGGCCCGCAAGACTTCGGCACTGGTTGGCTCAACAATCTCCTGAGAGGAAACCGTTCGCTGTTCATGTAGGGCCTTCGCCAGCGCATAACTAAGCACCCCCATCAAAGTAGCGGTGATCGCGGTATGCAGGGCGGAAACCGGCACCGGGACACGGAGCAGTGCGTTGAGAACCCCGACCGCGATTTCCAGCGGCACCAGCATCAATATCGCCCATCCGGCAAACCGGGAACCCCGCGCGGGTTGACGCAGCAGTCGGCGCCAGGCCATCAGCATCAACGCGGCGGCGCCGCCAATCGCGAACGCGCGGTGCAACATGTGTATCCACTCATTCGGGAACATGGGCAGAAATTTTCCCTGGAGTTCCTCCGGTGCCGGGTGCAGCAGTGTTCCTCCGAATTCCCATCCGCTCAATCCAAATGAAGCCCAACTGCCTTCATGACAGCCAGGGAATGCCTCACATGCATAACCGGAATATGTGGCGCTGTTGTATCCCCCGGATGCGGCAATGGCCAGCAGCAGAATCAACATCCAAAAAACAATTCTGCTGTTTCCTGTCGGAAATGACAGAGGACCATCGGGCGAACCCGCAATCGGCGATTTCCTTTTTTGGAACATGAGCCATGACAGGTAGACCAGCAACCCGAACAGGAGGTTGCCGCCAAGCAGGTGGAAGGTGACGACTGGGGGCCACAGAACCATTGTCACCGTCAGTCCGCCGAGCAGCCCCTGGATGCAGACCAGTATCAGCGCCGTCACGGCCAATCCGCGGTATTGTCTGTTTTCAGTATTGCGATAAGTGAGCGCAACTATGCCGATGATCATCAACCCCAGCAATGATGCCACCAGCCGATGGCCGACCTCCATGGCTATTTCAAACCCGGGGGGCGGCACCAGTTTTCCGTAACACAATGGCCAGTCCGGGCATGACAATCCTGCTCCGTTCAGACGCACCAATGCGCCAAACGAAAGCAGCGGCCATGTCAGTACCGCCGCGCTGAAGACCAGCCATTTCAACATTCCTCGTGCTTCCTGGTTATGGGAAAATAAATGATAAAGTATGGCATGTAAACTCAGAATTTCAAATGTTAATGATGATTGCCTTTAAGTTCGCTCCAGGAATGCATTGTATTTTTTCGGGATTTAGATTAAACATCTCTTTCAAACATGACCACGACTTCCGGATATGGGAACAAAAGCCGGAGCGGTCCGTTCCTACGAGCATCATTTCCGGGGGAACATCATCAGATGTGTCGCGGGTGAAAGAGGTTCCCGGTGAGCGAAGAAACAAGCAAATGCACACTTGTCAATCTCCACGGGCTGCTCGGAGAACCCGAAGCAGTGGCGGTGGAAATCGAAACCCAGAACCTCGAAGAAGGTAGCCGGTTTGTTTATGACAATGTCGCCTATCAGGTAACCCGCACCATCATGGAAGACGTTGAACATCCTTTGGTTTACGTGATGGTGCTGGACATCTTCTCTGAAACCTGACACAACACCCTCCACATTAGCAGTCATTCCGTAATTCCCGATTGGTCCTCCACGAAAAGTACTGTAAAATTATCGGATACCCTGGTTGCTCCCGGGGGCTTTGCATCAACGTTCCTGTTGCATTTCTGTGAAATCCAAAAATCTGCAGTTGCACACGTCATTGGTTTTATTGGGTGCACCTTATCTTCAACGATCGAAACACATGGAAAACGTTGACTCAAGAATATCCGCTCATGATAACCGATACATGCTCAGCAAATATACATAACCTTCCTGTCTTGAATTTCTTGCCGCAAAATGGACTTAACTCTTAAGAATATCCTGAATCAAATAGGCAGCCTTCCCCACGTGGCAAACCTCAAGGGGCTTCACGGTTCAAGCAAACCGCTGATACTTGCGGAATTCCATCGCAGGCAGGATGCACCACTGGTGATCGTCAGCGATTCATTCGAAACGGCTGAAGGCCTCTTCCGGGACATGCAGTATTTTCTCGGCAGTGAAAATCTGTTTTTCTTCCCACATTGGGACGTGCTGCCATACGATCATTTTTCACCCCTCCGGTCCCTCGTCGGCAAACGGTTCCACACCCTGAAACAACTCCTTGACGGGAAATGCCCGGTGCTGGTCACCACCCCGCATGCTTTGATGCAGCGGGTCATGCCCGTGAAGACCTTCCGGGAAACCATTCTCCGAGTAAACGCGGGAGACGTGATCGATCCGGAATTCGTAAAACTCCGATTGCAGGAATCCGGTTACACATCCGTAGACGTGGTGGAGGACCAAGGAGATTTCAGCCTTCACGGACACATCCTGGACGTTTTCCCGCTTAGTGAAACGCAGCCGGTGCGTCTCGAATTCAGCGGGACCGAAGCGGAACATACATCTCCCCCCATCCTCCTGCATATCAAAACGTTCGATGTTCAAAGTCAACGCAGTAGGGACCCCGCAATGGAATCGCTGACGGTCCTCCCGGGCAGTGAAGTTCTGCTGAACGAAGAATCCCTCAGCGCCGCTCAGCGCAAATTGCACCGTTTCGGCAAAGAGTTCAGGGGGACCGCACTGAGGCATTTTGAAAAAAAACTCCATTCAGCAGAACGTTTTCCGGGCATCGAAAATCTTGCTCCCCTGTTTTACCCAAAGATGGGGACCATATTCGACTACCTGCCTGCGGAACAAATGCTGGTGGTGGATGAAAAAGACAGTGTGCTTAAACGGGCGCGGCATTTTTACAATGAAGTGTTTCATGAATATGAACACTGCGTGCAGCAGAAAATGCTGGCCCTTCCTGCCGAAGAGTTGTTCCTTTCACACCTCGAACTGGGGAAAATAATCGAAAAAGGATGCGCACTCACCGTGAGCACGGGAATGGGTTCCCAAGAAACATCCGCGGAGCATGCCATCCGCCTGCCTTTCGCGGGGAACCTGTCCCTGCGGGAGGGCTTCCGCAAAGAAAAGGCCGTCTCGGCTGTGGGCCATGTCGTCGGACTGATACGCGAATGGCAGGCGAAGGGAACGCCGGTTTTCCTCAATGCAAAAAACCGCACACACGCCGATCACTGCCGCCAACTGCTCGATGACCTGCTGGTTGAAACTGAGGTGCACGAGGAAAAACAGGCAGGGGAAATCGCCTTCCTGCTGGAACAGGGGAACATGGAAAACGGACCGGAAGAAATTGGGGCAGGGCCGGCGCCGATACTTGTCGGCCCGCTTTCCTCGGGATTCCGGATAATCGACAAGCATGGAAATGTCGGATTTGCCCTGCTCACTGAAGAGGAAATTTTCGGTGGAAAAACACGCAGCCGTAGGCTGCAGCGGGCACGGGTGCAACAAAGCGCCAGCAGTCTCGATGACCTCCGTGAAGGCGATGCGGTGGTTCATCTCGATTACGGAATCGGCCGTTACTCGGGACTCAAGAAGATAACAGCCGCGGACACCGAAAGCGAGTTCATGGTGCTCACTTATGCCCGGGATGAAAAGGTTTATGTACCTGTGGGAAAATTCCACCTCGTACAGAAATACGTCAATGCCGACGGCGCTCAACCGAAACTTAATAAACTCGGTGAGAAAACATGGAAGAAAACCCGCAATCGAGTCGCCCGCGCGATCGAGGATATTGCCGAAGAACTCGCGGAAATTTATGCCGCAAGAAAAACACGCAAGGGCTTTCGCTTCGGGGTTGACGATCATGACATGCAGGAATTCGAGCTGCGTTTCCCCTTTGAAGAAACCGGCGACCAGCTTGAAGCCATCCAGGTCGTTAAGGAAGATATGGAATCGGACATGCCCATGGACCGGTTGATCTGCGGGGACGTCGGTTTCGGCAAAACCGAAGTGGCCATGCGCGCGGCTTTCAAGGGGGCCTCCCAGGGAAAACAGGTGGCCATCCTGGTGCCGACTACCATCCTTGCCCAGCAGCATTATGTCACTTTCCGTGAACGCTTCGAGGGCAGCCCGTTTTTCATCGAAGTTATCAGCCGTTTTCGCACCACGGCGGAACAGCGGGACATCATCAAACGCCTTGCACGCGGGGAAATCGACATCCTCATCGGCACCCACCGAATGCTTTCCAAGGACGTCCGCTTCAAAGACCTCGGATTGCTTGTCGTTGATGAAGAACAGCGCTTCGGGGTCCGCCACAAGGAAAAAATCAGGCGTTTCCGCGCGGAAGTCGACGTGATGACGCTCACCGCGACCCCCATCCCTCGGACGCTCTACATGTCGCTGATGGGAATACGCGACCTGAGCCTGATCAACACACCTCCCGCCGACCGCCTGGCAGTGCGCACGCGGCTTATGCAGGCCAACGATTATGTCATCCAGGAAGCGGTCAGCCGGGAACTCCGACGAGGAGGTCAGGTTTTCGTGGTGCATAACCGGGTTGAAACTATCTACGAATACGGCAGTTACCTGCGCCACATCCTCCCAGACGCACGCATCGCAATCGGACACGGTCAGCTTGGCGAACATCAGCTTGAACAGGTGATGCTTGATTTCATCGCAGGCGACACCGACGTGCTTCTGTCGACCACCATCATTGAATCAGGACTTGATATTCCGCGCGCGAACACAATCCTTATCAACAATGCCGACCAGTTCGGGCTGGCTCAACTATACCAGCTGCGAGGGAGGGTCGGGCGCAGCAATGTGCAGGCATTCGCGTACCTGCTCGTGCCTCCGGAGAAAATCCTCAACGGGGTCGCACAGGAACGACTGCAGGTCCTGCAGGAAATGAACGATCTGGGCGCGGGTTTCAAGGTCGCTTCAAGGGACCTGGAGATTCGCGGCGCGGGAAATCTGCTTGGCTCGGAACAATCAGGGCAGATCGCCAGCGTCGGTCTCGAACTCTATACCCGGATGGTGGAAAAGGCCGTGCGAAAAATCCGCCAGCAGGACGAAGCCCTGCTACCCCTGGAGGAAGTGCAGGTCCGCCTGGACGATATCGATCAGACCATTCCGGAGTCCTACATCGGCAGCACCAACCAGCGGCTTTCCCTCTACAAGGCGATCGGATCCATCGAGTCGGATGAAGCCCTCTGGGATTTCCGCAACGGGGTGGAAGATCGCTTCGGGCCCATGCCGGAATCCCTGGTCAACCTGTTCATGATTACACAGATCCGCTTCTGGGCCCAACGTTACGGAGTTGAACTGATCCAGCACGGCAAGCAGCGGCTGCGGTTGCAGATCCGGGATTCAGGAAAACTACAGCCGGATAAGCTGATCACGTGGCTTTCGGAACCGCAGACCCCGCTGCGCTACATTCCGGAAAACACCCTCGACATGCAGCCCGTACCACCCGAGATGCAGATGATTCAAAAAAGCCTGAAGGAAGTGGAACGAGTGTTCAGCTGATGACCGACCCCGCACCAGAAACCTGGCTGAAAAACGAAACTGCGTGCAAGCTCGAAAAGGTAATCGGAGTACTCGATGTATTGCATGCGCCGGCGTTTGAAAACCGCTGGCTGAATACATCGCCTGGACGTGAATACAGCGCGATGCTCACACAGATCGAAACCCTGCTGCTGCGGATGTGGGTCCGCATGTGTCTCGAGCAGTGGAAGGCGCTTGAACGCGATGTGCTTGAATGGCGGAGTGAGCAAAACAGCGCAGCAGCGGGAGTGCTTCAATGCTACACCACCGTTTTCGAATTCCTGACTGACTGGGGTAACAGGACTGAAATACGTGAATCCGGACTGAATGGATGCTGGGAGGATTACCTGTTTCACAAGATGACCAACGAACAGCACCTGCTCAGCCGCTTGGTCCGCACGCACGTGGATGAGGAGGAAACCGTTCTACTGGCGGAACACTACCTGCGGCAGATGCAGTTCCTGCAACGCAACGCGCCGCACCAGCTATGTTCCGGGTTCTTCACGCTGTTGTCACCTTTTACCGGGGAAAGCCGGTTTGTTCCTCGTTTCAGCCGCTTCCCCGCACCCGCTGACTCACGCGACGACGAATTGCTTTCCTTCCGGGACCAGTTGTTTGCGCAGACACGCTGGGAAAAGAATGCCCGCTCTTTTCTAGAATTCCTCCAAAAGCGCGTTTGAATTATGCCCCTCGGGCTCGTCCCTGAGTCGAAGGGCACAGGGAACCGCCAACCACGGGTGCCGGCCGTCCCTGGCAGGCGTTTCCGTCCCTGGAAAGAATGCCTGACCAGCCCCCTGTGCCGCAAACACGCACACATCTTGCAATAAATGCACCAATATCAGTGACTTTCCTTACTTCATCCACAGGAGCGGCAGGTCAGGCAGGGGAAGCGCTTTCGGACTGCAAAAACCTGGTGAAGATTTTCATGAAGCGTTCCATTTCCGGCATCATCCTCAAACTCAATCGAAAGGTATGTTCAAGGGGGGGTGACATCGGGCGAACGAGGATCCCGTTCCGTTCGAGAAAATCCGCGGCAGCGCGGGCATTTCCCGGCTCGACGAGCATAAAATTCGCAGAACTCGGGTAAAACCGCACCTCCATTTTGCGAAAAAATTCTTCTACCGCGGGTTTGACTTCCCGCATCAGGTGGCGGACGATGAATTCCCACCCATGCCGGTTTTTCAGCTGTGCGCGGGCAGCAGCGACGGAGGCGATGTTGACGTCGTAAGGACCACGGATTTTCTGAAACTGGCGTACCAGTTCCGGATGAGCGATCACATACCCCAAACGTAATCCGGGGAGGGCAAACGCCTTGGAGAAGGTCCTCAGCACGATTAAGTTCGCGTGATGCTTCATCATCGGTACCGAGGAGACGCCGTTGAATTCGAAGTACGCTTCATCTACCAGCACCGGAAGCCGGCGGAACTCCTGTAGCAGGTCTTCCAGAGTTTCCAAACTGACCGCGGTCCCGGTGGGATTATTGGGGTTGATCACAACCATCAAACGTGTTTTCGGACCAACCGACTGTTTCAATGCTTCGATGGGAAACTCCATCGTTTCAGGAAATACCGGTCCGGAGATCCGTGCGCCCAGGGTCTGGGCCACCTGCCGAAACATGGCAAATCCCGGCTGGACCATGGCCAGCTCGTCAGCGTCCTCCAAAAAACTCCGCAGGATGATGTCGATTCCCTGATCCGAGCCGTTGGTCAACATCAGCGATTCCACCGGCGCCCCCGCATATTCCGCAAGGATGCGCAGGAAATCCCCGTAGGCTGGATAGACGTTGACACGGCGGCTGAGGCAGGCGCTGACGGCATCAATCACTTCCGGGGGCGGAGGAAGCGGGGATTCGTTGAAATCCATCAGCATGTGGCGGTCCGGATCCCGTATTTCCAGGGGAGGGGAATACGGCTCCATCCGGGCAATCGCGTCCCGGACCCGGACTTGAGGAACAGAATCGGTGGGAGAGGAAGTGGTTTTATTCGCCAATGGTGAACATGTGTTCGAGATCGTGCCGTGAATAGGTGTGAAACGCAATCAGGGTTTCGGTCGCGGTAATGCCTTCAAGGGATGCAAATTTGCCGGTGATCGTGTCAGCAATTTGTTCATTGGTCTTCACCCGAACCACGGCTACCAGGTCGTATCTTCCGGCGACTGAATACACTTCCGATACCTCCGGAAAGTCAACCAGCTGCTGAGATACATCCTGGATGTGTTTGCGTTCGATGTTCAACATCACCAGTGCCGTCACCATATTTCCTCACTTCTAAATCATTCAGTCATCTCTCCCCGGAAATTTCCCGGGGATTGCCAACCCCACCTCTGGCTTGTGTGGGGAATATTACACTATAGCAAAGCCCGCGCATTTGCAAAAGGGGGTTCCACCCGGACCTGGAGTTTAGAATCCAGAAGCTGGATGCTGGAAGTTGAACCTCTTCAGCCTAAACCCCTAAACCTTTTTTCAAAATGACTGCAGCATTGCAACCAGTTCGCATCCTGAACATCCCTGGTGGAAGTTCCGGCAGAAATCAGCATGCATCTGCAGCATCCCCTGGCGGTATCCGAAGGTGTTAACTTTCAGCGATTTCGCGGATGCAAGCCAAAGCCTGTTTTCCATGAACCGCGTTTTCCAGTTGAGGGGTTCCGGGGGAAGGATCATGAAAACCCGGTAGAGCAGCCTTTCCAGTTCCAGGTCTCCCCGTAGGCGTGCATGGGCCAGGAAGAAAGGCAGGATTGCGTTGGCCCAGACAATCACCTGTCGGTCGCGGCCGACCAGCTGCGCTGGCGTGCCCCTGGCGCCTTTACGGAATCCGTACCGCGTTTTCCACACCTCCCAGTCCGGAGTTTCAAAAAACTCCCCCGTGCGCGAAAGGACCAGCCGACGGAGGTCCGCCTCCCCGGAATGACGGTCTAGGTCGCGTAGCAGAAGCAGCCAGCATTTAAGCAAGCCCTCACGGCAAACATGCATGAGGTGGTGAAACATCCCCAACAGTCTCCGCTCCATTGAACTCCATGGCCGGGATGAAACTTTTTGCTCACGGAAGACCTGCGGCTGTTCCGGGAGCAACTCCCACTGCTCCCGCCAATGAAGAAATTCACGGCGCACTGAGGAATCGTCCGGCAGTTTCCCTGTTTCGAGCAGTCCACAACTGCCGAACCAGCGGGAAAGTACTGTTGTACGGGCTTCGCGCGGAGACTGCCGCAGCAGGGGACGCAAGCGGGTATAGGGAAACAGGCACGCCAGCTGAGAAAATGCCTGGGCGTGCGTGGTGTAACCCAGGGATTTGAAGATCAGCTGGAACAGCAGTTCCTCCGGTTCTTCTTCACGCATACGCTCGAGCAGCGCCTGCATTTTGTTCTGCATCCGCTGTTCCGCGGCATGTCCCAGCAGTTTGCGTATTTCCCCCGGTTCGTGCTCATTCATCCATACTCCGCAGCGTCCTGGAAGCTGGTCCACGACCCGCAGGCGCCGCTTGCTGCTTCGTTGAGATTCAGGTCTCTGCCTGTTCAGTCTCGGGGCCAGTTCCAGTTCCGGGACGGCGCGGCCATCGTCTCTGGTCACTGGACGACTGTCCTGGTGGTAGAGCACCACATGCAGCACCACTGAGTTGTAGTCTGGATTGCAGTGATGCCGATGTGAAAACCAGCCAGAGGACTGCATGTGCACCTCCACCGCACCAAAATGCAGATCATTCCCGATGCGGATTCGCGCCGCCTGGAAATCCGCGCCCCGGTCACGGTTCAGCCAGCCGGGAAAGAGGATTTCAACCGCTTCTCCGCTGACACACAGCAAGTCGCTGCAATTGAAATCCTGTTCAGCCCAGATCCGCTGAAGTTCAGTTTCGTATAGCGGGAGGTCCGCGTATTCATTCATTCAAACAACTCTGGCTTGCAGGGTCTCACACAGAGGTTGATCACTTGTGAATCGCTGACTGTCCGACCACTTTCTTCCTTGAGCGACATTTTCAGCCGGATAGCTCTGGGCAGGCAAGGAGGTTCTTTGTTCTTGTAACATTCACCTTCATGCGAATCAAAATTATCGCTCCACTCTTCAACCGCGCCTCCCGCTGCCTGTTCGATTTCACGCAGCAGAAAATCAACATCAAATTCACTCACCGATTCGGACAGCACATGAACCCTTCCATCCTCATTTATTTTTTCGTCAATGTAGAAATCCTCGCGGCGTTTGAACTGCCAGAGATCGGTTGCCGGGTCGAGTTCGAGGAAATACCCGATTTCATGGATCCCGGGATCCATCCCCTCGCGCACGCTTTTGACGTCCTGGTAAAAACGACTGGGGATGGCCGCGTGAAAGTGTATTTCAGTGAACTCCGCTGTTTCCGGACCTGGGATAACTTCAGCGACGATGCCGGTGTCCCGTCCGTCCTCCGTTTTGTCAACGAAGTGCCGCAGATACTGCACCGCCTGCAGGTCGTCGAGAACCATTTTCATCAGCAGCCGCAGTTCCTGGCGGGTTTCCAGGGTTGCCTTCACTGAGATTGATGAATTCGAAACCTGGTAAAATGCTCCGTAAATCAGCGCAAGTACAAGCGCCAGCAGGGTCACGGAGACCAGCAGTTCCAACAGTGAAAACCCTGAAACCCCTTTCCCGGGAAACGACCCTCCTCTCACGAACCGGCAGGAGGCAATAATCCGGATAGTATTCCGAAATGCCCTTTCTTTTCCCGGAACTACCTGCCGCGTCATCATTGTGGTTTAACGTAGAGATCAGCACTGTATGAGTACTCACGCTCCCCTTCACTCCAGCTGATTTCATAATTCACGCGGCGCACCGGGATTCCCGGCAAGGGCATCGTATCCTGAACGTCCAGCTTCCATCGTCCTCCTGGAAATGCCTGCTGTACGGTGAACACCCCCTGGGTGACTGAAACGGGTGGAGGATGTTTTGAACGCTCCCACCTGAGGAGTTCCTGCTGCGACTCCGCCATCGCCTTCCAGAGATTGCTGGTTGAGTTGAGCACGAACAGGGAGGAAGAATAGGACTTGTAGATTGCTATCAGCATCACCGACAGGATTGAGAGCGCTACCAGGACCTCAAGCACGCTGAAAGCGGGACGCTTGAACATTTCACTGCTCCCGCAATACAAGTTCGCCCATCACCCCCTTGCTTTCGATAGACCAAAACCCGGCCCTTTCGTTTTCAGCAAAAATCAGCAGAAAAGGGGTGACGAATCCGGACGCGTCAATTCTAACCGCAAAACTTTCCGCTGGTGAAAAATCCCCGGTTTCAGAGGCAAAACGCGCTTCCATCAACACCAGTTCCTCGGGAAAATCGTGTTTCTTCATCCAGTCCGGCCAGTCAGCCTCCGGCTTCTTTTGATCCGGGCAGTTTCCGGATTCGACCAGTCCCGGATGCATCTGCTGGGATTTCAGATCGAAGGCGAGGCAATAGGAGCGGCTGCGCAGAATTGCATCATTGCGCAGCAGCTTAAGCACCTTGACCAGATGCTGATATTCTGTTTCCAGGGGAGTGACAAAGAAGGCGGAAAAACGTGGGACGACGTATCCGGCAAGCAGGGCTGCCAGGGCGATCACCACCATCAACTCGAGAAAGGTGAACCCCCGGAACTTCAGGGGTTTGGATTCAGAGATCGTTGGAACTGATGTCCTCGTCGAGATCCGTCCCACCTTCCAGCCCGTCTGCTCCCATTGAAATGATTTCATAATCCTTGCCGTCCCGGCTGATGTAACGGTAGGAATTTTCCCACCCGTCTTTGGGGAGGTTTTTACCACGCAGATAAGGTCCGTTCCAGCGTTCCGGAATCAACCCCACTTCGGGTTTGCTCAGAAGCGCCTTCAGCCCCTGTTCAGTGGCGGGATATCGTGAATTGTGCAGGCGGTAGAGATCGAGTGCGGTTTCCAGACCCTTGATCTGGGTTTTAGTAGCATCGGCTTTGGCCTGTTCGGCGGAATCAAACAGATAGACTCCAACGATCCCGGACAGCAATCCGAGGATGATTATCACCACCAGCACTTCGATGAAGCTGAATCCGCCGAGGCGGATGTTTCTTCTCCCTCTCATTTGTTTCATAGCTGTTCAAGTTAAGTGTTAAGGCTGAAGGTTGAAGGACTCAGGCGGTTTCACAAGCCCTAATGCCGGCTTCGCCGGCAACCCATACAACCGGGATCGCTACCTGACTGCGCCAGCGTAACACGGCAGGCAGGTCGGGATCGCCCCGCCTACATATGGACATGAAGCGTCAAGTATTAAAGAAGGGTGCCTCCGTCCATTTTATTGGCGGGGAGATTTGGATTTCGTATTTACGATAAGTTTTGACATATTGTCCCTGTCTGCGTGCGACGCACAGGCAGGCACAAAAGAAATCAAAAGTGACTATACCCCTAAAGCCTATCCACCTCGGCAGTTAGGTTTCAAGATTGAAAAGTTCTTTGGACTTCTCATCATTTCAAATGCGTACCACAGAATGATTCTCCCGTTATGCACTGAGGAGAAATATTATCTCAAAATAAAACTGCAATGCCTGATTCACAAGCCAAGCTTGCAACTGCGGGGGATGGTGCTAATCTGAAATTCCCGGAGCCGGATACGCGGCCGCCGGTTATCCGCGATCTAGCGGATACCGGAGGAAAGTCCGGGCAGCAACGGGCAGGGTGCCGGCTAACGGCCGGACGGCGCAAGCCGATGGAAAGTGCAACAGAAAACATACCGCCGATGGTCTTCTCATGAAGACACAGGCAAGGGTGAAAAGGCAGGGTAAGAGCCTACCGCGGTTCTGGCAACAGGACCGGCAGTGCAAACCCCACCTGCTGCAAGTCCAAATAGGACCGTGTTCGGGTGGCCCGCCCGGCGGTCGGGTAGGACGCTAGAGGCTGCCGGCAACGGCAGTCCCAGATAAATGACCGCGACCCCGCCTGTAAAACAACGGAACGGGTGATCTTGATGTTGAGAAATCACCAGTTCATTTGCATGCAGTGGGGGACAGAACCCGGCTTATTTCCGACTCCGGGGTTTCCCGCCCCGCATTTATTCTTCCCGGCTTTACCGCGCAATTGACTACCGGAACTGGTGCATCCTACCCTTTGTTGAAAGGAAACTTCTTAAAACGGCGTCAGTCATTCAGAAATCGAAACGCCGCATGTAATGCTCCGTCACCTCTTCCACCGGAAGGTCCAGCGCTTTTGCATAACACTGAAGGTAACCTTTCAGATAAATTCCGGAGGGAAAAACGTCGATATTCTCGTTTTCGATGGCTTTCAGGTAGATCTGGCGCACACAGGTAACCGTTGCCAGATCCGCAAGGTCGATTTCCTTTAACTCCCTGATTTTTTTCAAGGCGCCGCCGCAGTACCGGTCTTGTGCATCTCCCGTGTCCTGCTTCTCGTAATAGCTTTCCAGTTTCTTCTCCGCCCTTTCATTCTTTTCCACCAACTGCCGGAATGCATTTTGCCTCATCTGCGCGGACTGGTTGGTGAGTTCTTCTAGCGATGCCTGGACTGTATTACGCTGCAGGGCGGAAGGGTTCTGATTTAAATCAGCAACCAGCGGTTCGGGCTGAATCTGCACCCCAGAGGATGTGGAGAACCCTCCTCCCTGGTTGCGGGGACGCAGGTAGACCACCTTCCGGTCCCTTGAAGACCACGAGGTTCCCTCGCTAAAATCCCCTGTTGAAGCAGATGCTCCTCTCACGCGCGGCTGTCCGGATTTCTTGCGCAATGCATTCAGCTCCCGGTCATACTGGCTCCGGGCTTCCGGGTCAGCCAGCTTCATGAATGCCAGGCTGAGGTTGAGCAATCGCTGCTCGTTTACATCCTCAGGGCACAGGGAGTAGGCTGCCAGGGATTCCTCATGGACCTCTTCCAGCTTTCTTTCATAGGCATCCCTGATTTCATTAAGTGAAGCAGACTGGAGAACACCCAGAAGCTGGTAGCAATTATCCGTCTGCAGAAACTGAACGTTGGACATGGGCTCCTCACGGAATCAGTTTCGAATATGCCGGGGTCAACCCGGAAGAAGTGTATTCGGAGCGTAAAAGATTTTCAGACACAGTCTCCAGTTGCTTTGACAGCAGGCAGTCTGGCTGGTCGATGGTTAAGGGTTTCCGACGCAGCACGGAATCACGCACCATTTCATGCTGCACAAGGTGACCGGTGAAGTGGAGCGTCAACCCGAAATACTTTTTGCACGCCTGTTCCATGCCCTTGCCTACACGGACGTCGCTATTCGAGCGGACCTGGTTGAGAATCAACATGGGCTGAAAATTCCGAAGCTGCTCCTCCACGAATATCGCCGCGTTCCCTCCCATTTGACGCAGGTATTGAATGAGGTCCTTGGGGGTTTTGATACCGAATGAATTGTTTGTCTTCAGCATCTGCTCAACTACCGGTCGAAGTCCGTAAGAGGCACTGGTATGACGGAGTTTGCGGTAGAAGGAGTTTTTCAGGAAACGGTAGGCGTTTTCGATCGAAGTCGGTTCAGGCATTACCAGCAGCAGTTGCTTGTCGGCAAGGAGGAAAAAATCAACGGTGTTGTATGCAGTACCAGCCCCGAGGTCCATGACAATATATTCCGCATCCAGGCGTTTGAGGGCCATCAGGAAGCGGATTTTCTGGGTATGCTTGAGATTTGCGATTTCAACTCCGTCCCGGGCCCCGCTGATCAGGCGGAGTTTAGGGATTTCCGTGGGAATCAGCAGATCCTCGATCTGCTCCACGTTGCGCACCACAAATTCCGAAACCCCCCTTTCAGGGGAATTGACGCCCAGCCAGGTATGCAGATTTGCTCCGCCCAGGTCAAGGTCCGCAAGAATGACTCTGTGCCCCTTTTTTGCCAGCAGTATACCCAGATTGCCGGCAACGAAGCTCTTGCCTACCCCGCCTTTACCTCCACCAATGGCCCAGATTTGCTTAAGCTGCATAAAAACGCGAAAGTCATTCAATTAACAGGGCCTGTTTCACTCCCTTGTCCTCTGTTGCCAGCAATTCCCAAGCCAAATTTCACGGGATTCCTAAGGATCCCGAAAATAGACCGCCCTTGCGGGGACCTGAAAAAGGGTACGGTCCGGCATGCTGAAAGCAGTCAGGTTCCCACCCCACACACAACCGGTATCAAGTCCGATGACATTGTCTCGGGCAACAAATCCTTTTTGCGCCCAGTGGCCGAATACCACCATCACCGGATCGTGATATTTTTCAAACCAAGGAGTGGGAGTCAAAAAATTTACATCACCAGCAGGTCCATCCCATTCGCGGATGTTGGTCAGTATGCCCTGATCGGTAAGTTCCGGGGGTTGTCCTGGGACCAGACCGGCATGGACGACGATTAACCCGTCTTGCTCAACTCCTTCCACACGAATGAAAAGGGGCAGGTCCTCCATCCATTTTTTCCAAAAGGGAAGCCTCTTTCCCATCTGCTGTTTAAGCCATGCAAACTCAGAAAGATGATTATCTCCTTTTTTCAGGAACCGCAGAAACCCTCGTTCATGGTTGCCCAGCAAACAATCAGCACCCAGTTCATGCACAAGTTCCAGCACCCCCAGAGAATCAGGACCGCGGTTAATCAGATCACCGAGGAATATCAACTGATCGCTGTCACGCTCAAACCCGGCCAGCTCAAGCAGATCCTCGAGTTCGTCCAGGCAGCCATGGACGTCGCCGATCACCAGAACTCTGTCCCCATCCCAAGGTCCGGCCCCTTTCACAAAACAACCATCAACCCAAACCGTACATCCGGCTTTGCCGCAAAGATGTTGTCATGTCTGGCAAAACCATCGCTTTTGATTGTCTCCCGCTGCTGATTCACAAGTCTTCATGAGAGGTTGAATCGCGGTCAAGTTTTTTCGGAATATGCCGATAGATGATTTAGAATCCCAGTTCATCAGGGAACAAACCGGAGTACTGCCACATGAAACAGATCCCGTGAAATGCCATTAACCAGACCGTTGTTCAGCGTTGTGTTTCTCCTCTTATTATGGACCGGCTGCACTTCGTCAGAGCTTGATTTACCGGCCCTTTCATTCAAAACCCGGCTACAGCAGGGTGACTACCAGATGGGATGGAGTATGAATTATTTCGATAGCTGGAGAAACGCGCGGCAACCTAGATACCTGCGACTTGCCGAAGCCCATTCGATCAACGCGATCGAAGCCTTTGCCCGGCTTGAATCTGAAACTTCTCCCAGGATCAGCGAATTTTATGTTGTCCGGGAGCGCCGGACCAGAGGTTGCCGATTACTGGTCGAACTGCAATTTGAAGCCCTGAACCACGGGCACTCCCTGTCCGGGACCACTCCTCAAGGATGCATTTACTGAAGAGCCGGCTCTCCTGCCGATACAGCTGATTTTTCTTTCAATTCCGCCTGTATTTTCCGGTTTTCCTGGTGATACCTGCGGGACATTTCCAGGTTACCCGCATTTGCGTACGATGTCCCGAGTGCTTCCAGGAGCATGCTTTCTCCCTGTTTTTCCCCCAGGTCTTTTTTGAGCTCAAGGTGTTCCTCAAGCATGCGGATCAATTGTTCTTCATCTCCCAAGGCTTTCAATGCACGTTCAATCCGTTGATACAGCCGGTCCATGCCTTCAGCATTGGACTGTTGGCGATTATAAGAGAGGAGATCGTGCAGCAGGGGTAAGGCCTCTTCGAATGCCTGTTTTTCCTCAAGCGCGCCTACCAGTTCATCTATGATGGTGGCATAATCCGTCTGCCCTCCCTGGTCGTTCAGCATTCTCGAATCCGCAAGTTCCTGTTCGGCAACAAGGTTCGAATGGGTTTCATCTTCCATACCATTCATTTCCGGGAGCCTCAGGTTCCTTTCCAGTCGTAGCGCTTCCGGATCGGGTTTTTCACCAACTTGTTCGATTATTGACATGTATTCATTCAACCCAGTGCGGGCCTCGTCTTGCTTGCCTGCTTCGGCTGATGAAATAGCCAGTTTCAACAATCCCTCCGCCACGTCCGCATGTTCTCCAAGCGGGCCGGGTTTTTGGAAAAGTTGACTGAAGTCTTCTTCATTCATGAAATCCTGCGAAGGTTGAGGCCGGATTGGGATCTTCTCAGTCACGGCAGGTCCGGATTCCTGCCTGCCGGAATCAGGGTGACTCTGTTCTGCTTTCAAAGGAATCCGCACGTCCTCAAAAAGGTTTTCCATTGCCTTATCCAGTTCATCGTTCGGCATTGCGTTTTCAACAGAGTTTCCCGGCTGAAGCCGACTTCCGGTTGCTGCTGAAGGATTATCAATGGTTTTAGTTACCGGGGGTGATGGGTGATGATAAGGCGTTGTTCCTGGAATGGGTTTGCTGGACGACGCGCCTTTCATAAACCCTGTTCCCAGTGGTTCTTCTTCAAATTGTCTGCGTACTGGTTCACGCGCCTGTTCCCTCTGAACCGGTTCAGGAGGAGTTTTTGCTTCTGAACTGAGCGAGACTCGCACCTGTTCGGTATCCTCCAATTCATCTAGAAAAGCCGTTTTCTCTTCTGTTTGTAATGCCGCGGGCCTATTATTTTCAGTAACATATCCCGGATCAGCAGGGGATTGATAAGGACCTTGGGGGGCAGCCCGGGAAGCTGTCGTTCCCCCTACATTGTGCTGGTTATGGAACCGTTCAAAAACAGAGCTGTCAAGTCCGCTGACTCCTCCCACATTTTGTGAAGTGTTTTGTGAATGAGGGATGTCCTGTTCCTCATGCGTAATGCTTTGAGAAGATCTTCCGCGTGGTTCACGCACCACCTGTACCGAACCGCGGATCAACGATCCCATGGTGACCAGGCAAATGAGCAAAACGAATAGACCCATACCATATTGCCAGGAAACAGTATAGATCCAGGCGGACGGCAGCAGCACAAGAACCGCTAGAATAATTTTTTTTATCATTTTTTATTTTTTTCGGAATCCCGAGTACTGGTTCTTCGTACCAGTCCGGTTCTAATTAAATCCCAGTGAATGCAGGTGATGAGGTTTTCGCGTCCAATGTTTCAACACTTTCACATGCAGTGCCAAAAACACTCTGCCACCCAAAAGTCGTTCGATTTTCCTCCTTGCAGACGTACCGATTTGTTTAAGCATGGCCCCCTTCCTGCCAATAAGGATACCTTTTTGTGAATCCCGTTCCACACAGATGGTGCAGCCGATACGCAGGCAGTTGGACTCATAATCGAACTGTTCCACCTGCACCGCTGTTGCATAGGGCAATTCCTGATGCAAGAGCCGGAACACCTGTTCCCGCACCAGTTCGGAAACCAGGAACCGTTCGGAGGAATCAGTGACCTGTCCCGGTTCGAAATAAAACGGGTGTTCCGGCAAACGATGTTCAATGGTCTCCAGCAGATGCTCCAGGTTGTGTGATTTCAACGCTGACACGGGAACTATTTCTTCAAAGGAGGCAGCTTTGCTGAATACATCAATGGTTTTTAAAACCTGAAGAGGGGATGCAAGATCGGTCTTGTTGATCGCCAGCAAAGTGTTGCCGAGGGCGCCGGAAAATTGATTGAGAATCATAGCATCGTCCGCAAGCAGCGTGTCCTCACCCTCACGAATTGGTTCCACCAGCCAGAGATTTAGGTCTGTTTCCTTCAGTGTCAGCAGTGCGGATTCAACCATCTTCCGGTTCAGCAGTTTTTCGGAAGAGTGAATCCCCGGGGTATCGATGAAGACCATCTGAATATTAGCATTCGTGCGGATGCCGAGAATCCGGTTGCGGGTGGTCTGCGGTTTAGACGCAGTGATGGAAACCTCGCAGCCTATCAACCGATTGAGCAATGTGGACTTGCCGACATTCGGCCGCCCTATCAGACCTATGAATCCGCACCGAACATTTGCCGGCAAAGGCTCAGTCGACGGCAAAAGACCGGCGGTCCCGTTTTCATCCGTCATCATCGAGGTGCCGTGCATTTTTGCTTTTCATTTTTCATACGGTTCCGCTTAAAGCAAGTTTTTCCCTCCGCCTCTTTACTGGATGCGATATCTCCCCAGTTTTCCCCACTTTAGCAGTGAGAGTAATGGCACAACGATTTTTTTTCAAGAACAACTTCATACATTACATCCAATGATCATGAAATAACATTCATGGCAGCGAAAAACTCTCCGGTGTTTGCTGGAGAAAGGTTATTCGACCTCATGGAAACCGGCTTCTCACCCTTAACATGATTTGCGGAATATACATCTGGAATTCATGCATAAAAAATAAAGTGCTGCAATAACAGTGGATTGATTGATCAATTCAAAAATTCTGCGCGGTTTTTTCCGCTGTTGCAGGATCAAGGCAACATTTTTGCTACAGGTTTAAATAGAGTTTATTGCTGAAACACGGCAAAAGATTCGGGAATGGATTGCCTCCCGTTAATTCCGGAAGAGAACCGCTCACACCCGGGTTTGCTTTCACAAACGGGAAGTCATTTGAAAAAGCTTGCAAGGACATGATCTAACAATGATTGTAATGAACAAGGTGTTCTATCCTCAGTTTTCAAACCAGCAAGCCGAGGAGGAACAGGACAAAGAACGGGCCGTAGAAAAGGAAGAAAATTTCATGAATCTCTGGGGTTATCTCAGAAGAAGATATCCCCATATTCCTCTTGAAGAAAAACAGTTCAGTGAACTGGTGCAGTTAAAGACACACCTGGAAGGCCCCAGAAAATTAAGGGAGTGGACTGAAGACATCGCATCGGTACGAAAGCACTGATGATTCAGACATGTCCGGGAAACATACTGCATTCCGCGGCATGTATAAGAAACTCTCCGGATTAGACGGGTCATGGTGTCTCCCGGAAATGACGATACTTTTTTTGAAGAGCGTTTCAAAACCACACACCGCAAAATCGACGAAGCCCGGATTCTCGAGCATGACCGTCAGCAAGCGGCCCTTTCTCCGACGCTGGAAATAAGGCATTTGCACTACTCCCCCGGCCTGGGGGAGGAAACCACCACCTACCTGAAAAAACTCGTTTCCTCTCTACTCGAATTCGCCGCAGGCTATGGTCTACGTCTGCGGGACGCCAATCATCCTGTTCAGTTCATTAACCGGGAAAGATATGAAGCGCAGAGCGGATCCAAACTTCCAGACAACATCTCCTTGCCTGCGTCGCGGCTGGACTACAATCCCACTTCTAAGGTGTACACGGTGACGGTCATCCTGCCCGATTCCCTGAATTCCGGAGAAGTTCGCATCAACCTGACACGCACGCTGTTCTCAAAACTTTTTGGCGAAATTCATTTTAAGGAAAGCATCCTTCCACTTGAATTTTACCAGCAGGAATCGGCGGGATTTGAAGAAATCACTGCCGGAATCCCGGAAATCCTCGATCTGCTTGCCACACTCGAATTCCCTACACAGCAATGGCGGACGGTATGTGAAACACACGCCCGGCTGCGCGGCCTGACCTCGCTGAATGATCCTGCGAAGGCGCAGAAAGAACTCATCAAAGTATGGCGGAATCAATGGGAAAAACAGGGCTTGAGCAGGGAGGATCGGGAAACAATACATGCGCTTTTCAGGGAATTCAGGGAGGGCTTCAGGCAGTCCCCGGAGACAATTTGCGGGGAAGCCATCAACGCGATTTGGGAGCAGGATTCCCAATTCCACATTATCCTACCGAATGAACATAACGCCTACCTGGGGTTTGAAAAAGAGCGTCCATTCCACTTCCTGCGTGCCTATGCCAATCGCCTGGAAGAAGTAATGGCGCTGGCAGGGTTTGCGGAGGGGATATATCAGCAATTGACTGCCGGAGGGGAATCAGGGCTTCTTCCGGTTTTGAAAGCGTCCCTGATTTCACGCATGCGGGAACTGCGCAGAGATGGGAAAGCCCGGCCCTACCTGATCAACGAACTGCCGCAAACCCGTGAAATGGAACTGAAACGGCAACACTTTCCGCTCAAGCTTGTGAAGTGGCTTCCACCAGACACTCCCCTTAAATCCTGGGCGCAGAATATCTACAAAATGGAAAAACGTTTCACGAATTCGATCTATGCCAAAATCTACCAGGTTCTGTACGCATTAGAAATAATGACGGAAGACCCCCTTTCGTTTCATAATACATCCGCGGAAAAAAGACTCAAATCACTCCTTTCCTTAATCCGTTTCAGGATCCCTGAATTGAGGCAATGGCAAACCACCATCGGTATACTTGTGGATTACAGCGAGGGTTCAGCAGATCAATCCGGGCGCAATCCTCTACCATTCGATTCATTTCAAAAAGCATGGGCATATTTCATCTCCACCATGCTCACAAGGGAATTTTTTCTTCACCCTCAGCACAGGAGCATGCTTCCACAGGGTTTTGCGGCAGAGCAGTATATGCGTTCCATCAACCGTTTCATCAATCGGCAGACAAATCAAGGAGTCAATTATTTCCATCTTGTCCGGCTCCTGCTGCTGTTGTATGAAAAACGAGCGGAGGACGCCTTGTCATTTCTGTTTTACAATTTCACCAACCCGCAGACGACGCTGCGGTATATCCTGCACCAAGTGTCTGCCCCCTTGGGGGAAAACGAATCTCTGCAGAAACGACTTGAAAAACTGCCCCTCTACAGGGATACCCTGTTTACAGTATTCAATCGACGCTGGCAGGAATCGTTATCAGAGTGAATTAAAAACAAGATGAAAATAACGCGGAGTATTGCGGGGATCTTGACGGTGGTGGGTATTTTGCTGCATGCGTGCACCAGACAGGCGCCGCCTCAAATTCTATACAAACGATTGGGGGGAGAGAGAGCCTTTGTCGCCATTGCCCTGCAGGTCAGCCGGGAGCCTGAGATCGAGAAAATGCTTATTCCTGAAACTGCGCGCATCTTCCGTCAACGGCTTGCCGAATGGCTGTGTCACGAAGCCTCCGGTCCTTGCAACTACCCTACACGCAAGGAATTTTTTGATGAGATGGAATTCACCACTGAACAGCAGCAGATGTTACTGAAAAGCCTGCAGGAAGTGATGACTCAATTAAAGTTCGACGATCCAAGCAAGGAGGAACTGCTGTTTAGGTTGAACGGAACTCAAGCTTAGTTTGTGGCAGTTGAACTCCATATAAAGCATGATGGTCTTTCAGAGCGAATCTTACTCAGTGGGTTTCCTCTTCCTTAACGGATTCAAGCGAACATTGCGTCGTCCCGCGACGCGTTGAGGGCGCACTTCAGGAGGATACGCCCATTTTGGGGAGGACCCACCACTGCAGGATCAGCCAGCCGATAATCAATCCCAGTAATTCCCAATCCATTTTATTTACCTGTTTTGGTTTTATTGTGTGTGATGCGCTAAAACTATATAATTCAATGGCCCAGGGCCAGCCAACCGCTTGCCGCCAGGGCAATGATCAGCGCTTCCGCACAAGCAATTAGTGCCATTGCAGTATCTTTCCGGCGAAACATCCCGGGGGCAACAGCCAGAAAACAAAAAATCGTCACCCCGCCAAGCACCGCGACAGGGAGAAAATTCAGATAATCTCCCCTCCCCAGCAGCCGGAACCACGACCATCCGGACGGCAGATGCTCCCAGTGCAAGAACTGTTCGTTCACAGCCGCAAGGTACTGGTCGACAGGACGTTTCCAGAAATCCGATATCCTCTCCAATGGAACGACTGGAGTGAGGATACCGGTTACATAAAGCAGGAAGGTGATGAACAGCAGCACCAATCCCAGGTACATGCCCTTTTCCAGTATCCAGGCATACAGGTGTTGTTCCTCTGAGGTCCCGGTATTTTCATTCGCCATTTTCGTTTCCTCATTACTAAAAAAAGAAATTCATGCCGAGTTTCTCCAGTCCCTGGCTCAGGGCTTTCAATCCGGCAAACAGCAGGATCACAACCACCATCCAGCGGATGAAAGCGGGTTTGGCGACTTTGAGGATGCGCACGCCGACTAACGATCCCAACATGATGCCGATCAGCGAAGGTACAACCAACATCGGTATCACTGCGCCTTTGTTCAGATAAATCCACGCGGCAGAGGTGTCTGTGATTGAAAGCAGAAACTTTGAAGTCGCCACGCTTATCTTCAGGGGTGCGCCCATCAACAGATTCAACACGGGAACATTTGCCCAGCCTGCCCCCAGCCCAAACATTCCGGCCATGAACCCGATGACGATAAAACTGAACAATCCGGCCCAGGTGCGGTGGATTTTCCACTGAACCTGCTTGTCCGCGCTTGGCTCATAATATATTCCGGTGATGCGCAGGGCGTTTGAAAGGGCATCCGCCCTGGGGACATCGGGGACTTCAGATTTCTTCGCGGTGAGCATGATCACTACTATTCCCAGGATGGTGACCCCCAATGCAAGCTGGATGATATGAGTGGGCAAAGCAAGCCCGACCATTGCACCGACGATCGCCATTGATGACGCAATCAGCGCCACAGGCATTGCCAGACGCAGACTGGCGAGGTTTGCTTTCAACAGACCCGGGCCCGCGGCCAGGGCGCCGGACAGCGCAACGAGAAGTCCCGCGCCGCGTACAAAATCCAAATGGAAGGGGAAGAACCCGCTGATGATAGGCACAAAAAGGACCCCTCCTCCGACGCCTCCGAGGACGGCGACGATCCCCATCACGAAGGTCACCGCCAACAGCATCAGGGGCCAGAACCACCACGGGATGCCGTCCGCGGGGGGCAGGAACCCCCCGGTTTCAGCAGCATGGATTGAGGAGGTGCAGAGCAAAACCAGGAAGGTTGTCACCCCTCCTAATTGCAATTTCCAACCGGCTTTTGAAATATGTTTCATGTTCCATCAAAACGCATTTGTGATGCCACGCATCAACCCCGCGGTGAAACAGGGATGCATCCACTTTCCGGAACAGGCTGGCTATTTCGTCAAGCAGGTGTACGGATTGGTCTTCGAGTGAAGAATTAAGCGGCACCAACTTCCTTGTTCAATGGATATCCAGCGGATATCCAATTCGTTATCCCGGAACTGCAAATGCAGACGAGGTTGTTGAAGCCCTGCCGTGAGAGAAGTGTGTAGATTGTTTGCGCCCTGCGTCCTGAATGACAGTAAAGGAAGACTTTTTCATATCCGCGGAGTTCGTCCATGAATTCCGCTTCATTCCCCATCGGAATGTTCAGACTATTGGGAACATGCCCCTGGGCGAACTCCCCGGGAGTGCGTACGTCCACCACTCGTTCCCGGGGTGTGAGGTTTTCCAGCGTCCGGTAGAGATCGTCCATTGAAAAATTGGTTTCAGTGCTGTGACCGGTTTCCAGGCTCATACCGCAGGAAAGGTTTGCCGGCACAGCCTCCCTGATGCGCTGAGGAGGTTTCAAATTGAGGGCGTCCATTATCCCCCTGAAGCCCTGTAGCGTCTGCCCGACCGGAATCCTCGGGTTGAAACGCTTCTCTTCTCCTATCGTCGATACAGTACAGCCGCGGTAATCGTGTCCCGGACAAACCAGTGTTTCATCGGGAAGACGATAGAGCTTGTTGTGGATGCTGTCATACAAACGATCCGGATTACCCTGTTGAAAATCCGTGCGTCCGCAACCACTGATGAAAAGCGCATCTCCGGTAAAAACACGGTTTTCGGTATACAGGCTGGTGCATGCATCTGTATGCCCCGGTGTGGAAAGCGCCCGCACCCGGTGTCTGCCGAAATTCAGTTCGTCTCCGTCTTTCAACAGCATATCCGCGCAGGGAACGCCCGAGGGTTCTCCTACCACCATTTTCGCACCGCTGGCACGGCGAAACAAACCCGCTGAGGTGATGTGATCGGCGTGTACATGGGTATCAAACACGTACTTGAGTTCAATGCCCAGTTCCTCGATCATCCGGAGGTCCCTCTCGAACTGCTCCCTGACCGGGTCGATTATCAGCCCTTCCCGATACTCGGCATCGAACAAAAGGTAGGTGTAAGTCCAGGTATCTCTATCAAATAACTGTCTAAACCCCGGTTCAGGATTTTCCGACAAGTCTTGCTCCCCTGAGTTTATTCGCAAAAGATGTCTTCCACCAGGTTGAACAGCTCTACCATGCGGTGATTGGCGATGCGGTAAAAAGAGTAGTTCCCTTCACGACGGGATGCTAAAACATCCCGGCTTTTCATCAGCGAAAGGTGTTGGGAAAGGGTGGTTTGCCGCAACCCGGTCAGGTATTCCAGTTCCTGCACTGTCTGTTCACCCTGGCGCAAGACACACATTATCTGGAGCCTGGCGGGGTGCGCTATAACCTTTAGACAACCAGATGCTTTTTCAATGTTTTCTTTTTGTGAACCAAAAAGCTTATCCAGTTCTTCTTTTAACGCAGCATTTTTCATAAGGGCGATTTAAGAAAATATTTCTAAATAATCAAATATAGCAATATGTCGGGTTAAGTTTCAAGTGTAAATCAACCATACCGGCAGAAATTTTTTTTGATTTGGCACAAAATTCGCAGTGCATGGATGCAAGATATTTTTTACCTTCGACCATCAATCCAAGGGTTTCGGAACCTTTTTGGGAGCAGAAAATGAAATGGTTCAAGTTTGAATCGGATGAAGATGAATATACGGATAACGAATCAGATGGGATGCTGATTTATTTAAGTCCGGAAGCGCTTAAGCATGCTGTTGTGATAGAAGATTTTGAAGCTTTTCAAGGCAGTCCTGAATGCGTGCCTGGGGGGCGGCTGCTGGAGGTAAGCCGCCAGTTCAGTTTTCGTTTGAGGCAGGTTGCCGATCTTGTAGAAGAACCCATCGAACAACCCCCACAAAGACGTTCAACCCACGAACGTGTCCGGGGTTCCGGCGAAAGCGGTTCGATCATACCCAACACAGTCAGCCCACAGAGTTCGCAGATGCGAAGCAATGCGCATCAAAACCATGGGTCTTTGCCTGACCGCCTGGAAAACCTGGAAAAACTGCTTGCCAAATAATCCTGGGGCATCTGTAATTCTCGCGTCTGACTGCGAATTGGTACTGGCCCCCTCCGGGTATTTTTTTAACTCCGGTACTCCTTTTCGGCAGACAGCCACGCTGTGTGTTGAATGAGTCTTCAGACCTCACTGTTTTTTCTTCTTCCCCGCATAAGTTTAATTCAATAGTACCATGCGTCCTTTTTTCAGTGTCAGCAGGCGCATGTCACGCTGAATTTCGCCTTTTTCATTAAAACTCAAACGTCCGCTCACTCCCGGAAAATCTTCCATTTCGTCCAGCGCTATGCGCAAGTCCCGGTGGCTGTGATGGTTTTCCTCCCGGAGGAGTGCAATCAGCATCAGCAATGTTTCATAGGCATAGGCTGTGTATGAAGAAGGCCCGGTGTAATTTTGATGACGGTACATCAAGCGTTCATGCTGAGAAAAGAGTTGCTCCGAAAGGGGATTCAGACCGTCACGCACAATATCATCGGTAAACACCAGTCGCCGGATCGCACGATATCTTGGCGCGAACGGCAGCGCCGGATGATTCCAACCACTGTCGCCAAGAAACACCATTTTTTTCATTTGGTAAACCGATGCATAGGGGAAGATGACCCGCAGGTCTTTCATTCCCTCCGCACCGACAGCGATAAACACCGCGTCGAAATTCCTCACCGGTTCCTCTTTTTCTTCAAGCGCCGAAAGTGTTTCCGCTTCTTCACGAGTGAGCAACCGCAGTTTCCCCGTAAACGCATCAAACTCATGGATGAAGCTCTGCTGATTTGCCGAAAATCCTTCGCTGGCTACAACTATGCCCCCGAGTTTTTCCACTGCCTGCTGAAATAAACGGGTCTTCTCACTCCCCTCCCGGGTCATCGCATGGAGGATGACGAAACGCCTGGCCTGAAAATACTCCATTGCATAACGGACGAGGAATTCGACTTCAAGCTTCCAGTTCTGATTGTTGCGGAAAATATAATTACCTATTTCAGGAATGCTTGCAGTAAGAGAAAGAGAAATCATTGGCACATTCCAGTGCTGCGCTTCGAATGCCGCGGCTTCGGAGGTTTTTCTTGTCAGCGGACCGATAATAGCGATGACCCGTTCTTCTTCAACCAGTTCCCGCAGGGCCTTCCGGGTCTCTTCCGGGTTTAGCATCGAATCCCTGAGCACCAGCTCAAATTCGGGTTTTGATGCATCCTTCTTAGTTTTTTCTGAGTCAAGGCTTTGGTTATCTGTTACAACAGGAATAGATGCCAAGGCCAGCCGCAGTCCTTCCAGAGTCTGCTGCACCAGTTTTGACACTTTCGGGTGCGTGCTGCCGAGTGGAAGGATGACGCCAATCCGGTAAGGATTGACATTCAGCGTCACGGAAATTCGGCGTCTCAGGTTTTTTAATTCCTCAATTTCTTCCTCATCGTTGACTGCATGCGCTCTTTCCAGCAAAGCTTCCAGGAGAACTCTGGCTTCACGAAACCGCTGTTCCGCGACAAGTAGTTTGAGTTCCCTGCGCGGAAAATGTACATGTACCAGCGTAAGACCATAAAATTCTTCCCGTAGCATTTGCAATGCATTCACTTCCCGGATCTGCTCCAGTATTTCAAGTATACCCTCCGGATCTGCTCCTGAGGCGGTTTCCGGGTTGCTTAGTTCCTTCAGCCGGAAGCGGATTGCTTCCTGCAGGAGTCCCCTGCTGAGCGAATCTTCACTCAACAAACGCAACAGTCGGCCCTGTGTTACAGGCGCCAGTGCGCTCAGAGACAGTTGTTCAATCAGGGAGTTACGCTCCAGCTTTTTCTCCTGCCTCTGCAGGGAGAGGAGAAAGTAGTAATAGACTTCAGGTGCCCAAGGGCTTAAAGAAAGCTCTTCGAGAAAAGCCCGGCTCACATCCTCGGCGAGGGCAAATTTCCCAAGGTGATAAAGCACTTGGATTTTCAAGCGGGCACGGTCCTCAAAGAGCAGTTGATGCTCGATTTGCTCGAAATGCTGTTTGGCCAGTTCCGGGTCAGTTGCCAGCCGGCTTTGGACTGTGTCGATTCCAGGGAAATCTGTCGCGATGACTGGTTCCTCCCGCATAGCATGAGGCTCGCTTTCGCCTGCTACATCCTGCATATCCGGAAATCCCGGGGAGACTGACTTTGCAGATGTATTATCATCAGGAACCGCGAAAGAGAGCTGAAAAGGATCACGGATCGGGGCCTCGGATTCGAGCAGCAAAGGTTTGGGAACCGCTTCCACAGGCATAGCGGAATCCCGTGGCAACTGAGTGGTGGAATTATCCGGTGGTTCAGGCCAAACTTCAAAGCGTGCGAGGTCCGCTGCGAATATGATGTCAGAAAGGTTGTTGGACAGGTCAGCGCTTTTTCCAGGTTGAAAATCGGACTGCATCAGCCACTCCGGATCACTGAGCAGACTTTGCGCATTAACCGTTGCCGGGGAACATACCAACACCTGGATTAAAAACACCGCAAACAGCATCCGCGTCCAGGCGGGAATCACATACATCCGGTCACAGCCATGTGAGGAGAAGTGCGAGGAGAATCACATCCGCGGCCAGCATCATCCAGTTGATCATTTTCTGCGCACTGGGATTCATAACGTCATAGTTTCTTTTGAAAAAGGTTTGCAACACAAACCTCGATTGCGGGGCAAGCCAGTTCATTGCTGCTTCCTGAAATGTGTTATGCCGAAAAGACGAAAAATCAAACCCCCTGAAAGCACCGCGGTCAGTTAATTCAACAACCCCGCAGTCCGATGATTTTCATGACGGACCGTCAACCGCTGTGTATCGAAATATTCGAGCAGTTCCACCGCATGTTTTCGTGAAATCCCAAGCAGTTCCTTGAATTCAATCACGGTTATTTGCGTGTTTTTAGTGAAATAATCGCTGAGCTTTTCAATCGCAGAATCCAGCTGCTCAGGCGCATAATGCAGGTCTTCCGCAACGCGCACGAGCTTTTTTTCATGCACAGCTGTTTTCAGCAGCGCATTGCCATCCTTCTCCTGCATTCCCATTTTTTGCAGCAAATGAGTACGGCGCATCGGCTGATATCCGCCTTCGCTGACAAGTTCTATGCACTGCTGCAACAATTCCCGGGTCTGACTGGAAACCCGCTGTTTGTGGCCCGGAAGGGAATAATAGCGGTCATGCAGCGCCAGGGTTTCTGATTTAACCAGCGCTTTCAGAAGTGCTTCCATCTCCCGGTCATGAAACAGTAGCGACAGTTTACCCCCGAGTTCTCCACGGTTCATCCCTTCCCTTTCGGGAAAACGCTGGTGATGAGCATGCAAAACACGTTGCAGGAAACCACCGATGCGGTCCACGTGCTCTGCGTGCAGGTAGCGTTTTTCTACAGGATCGACGCAAAGCACCCGTTTTTGGCTCTGCAGCGTCTTCAGCACTTTCGCTGACTGTCGCCCTGACAATCCGGAACGCACTGAAATCTCCTGCTCTTTGACCCCACGCACAGATTGCAGGTAGATCACTTCTTCAATTCGCGAATCTTGCTTGTCACCGCATAACCGCTGAAGTTTTTCTGTAAGCCGGTGCTGCACCCTACGCGATTTCCCGGGTGCTGGATCGATGATCTTTCCTCCTCCAAGGGTGTGTTGAGGCGAATAACTGCGGATGATGAACCTGTCTCCGTATCTGCTGCTGACTTGCTCCTCGAGGCGTAGCTGGGTCAGGAAAGCTGATCCGGGGGATGCAGTTTCTTCCTCCAGCAGGATCACCCTCCCCATCACTTCCCTGCTGCCGAGATGGAACCGCACCCTCATGCGGTTTACCAGAGGTATTTGGGCGTCTTCAAGCACGCTCATTTGGACGTTAAGCATGTAGCTTGTCAGCAGTGTGCCCTCCCGGGACAACTGGTCTCCCCTACGGATGTCTTCCTGAGAAATGCCCGCCAGATTGAGCGCCGCGCGCTGACCTGCAATTCCCTCGCTAACGGACGCACCGTGTACCTGTATCCCCCTCACACGGACGTTTTCCATCCGCGGGTATTGCATCACTTCCTCATCGACAGCCACCTTTCCGGAAAGCGCTGTCCCTGTGACAACAGTTCCAAACCCTTTCACGGAAAAGGACCGGTCGACAAACAGGCGAAAGGGGTGTTCCAGGTCAGGTGGGGTCAAACCGCCGCTTAAATCCCTCAAGCCAACTTTCAGCTCATGCAGCCCTTCACCGGTTACTGAGGAAACCGGGATAACCGGTTTTCCTTCCAGAAACGTTCCGCGCGTCAGCTCACTAACTTCATCGCGACAGAGTTCAACCATCTCCCGGTCTTCCACCAAATCAACCCTGGTCAACGCGACCAGGCCGTTTGGTATGCGGAGGAGGCGGCAGATGTTGAGATGCTCACGGGTTTGGGGCATCACCCCTTCATCGGCTGCCACCACCAGCAGCACTGCGTCAAACCCGGCCACCCCGGCCAGCATGTTGTGGACAAACTTCTCATGCCCGGGAACATCCACAAACGCAAATCGAACCCCGGTTTCGTCTTCATATTGTGCAAACCCAAGGTCGATGGTGATGCCCCGCCTTTTTTCTTCAGCGAAACGGTCCGCGTCAACACCTGTCAGTGCCTTGACCAGGGTGGTTTTGCCGTGATCGATGTGTCCGCTGGTGCCGACAACAAAATGACGGGTTGCTGGGTCGGAGGAATTCATGGGTGGGGGAAAGGGATGCGCACTGACTGTTATGATGCACGGAGATGCAGGTCAGGATCAAGTTAAAGACGCTCAGTTGCAGCGGATCAAAACCGCCGTATCATGAGTTTCAGCCGGCAAACTGCCTGCGGAACGCATCAAGGAATGCTGGGATTTCATCTTCCGGAAGGGCATTTATTCCCGCCGCGTTTACCCGGCCTCCCCCGGAGAATTGATGGCAGAGAGCATCGGCGCCATAAGGACGTTCAAGCGGTGCTCTCACACTGACCATTTGATTCCCAGCGCCATCAGCGACAAAAGTCGCGTGCGCAAGTGAAGGCTCCGCACGGGCAATACTGTTGGAAAAGACTCCCATCACGCGGCGTGCCCAGGGTTGATTGGGAAGACGGAAAACGAGTCCCGTATCCGGTATCTTTTCAGGAATCACAGACTTTGCGAGACTAAAATCTTCCCTGTGTCCTGTCCGCAGGCAGGAAACGATGTCACTCGATTCAATGAATTCGAGCGGATCCGCAAAGGGACGGATCTCCTGGAATAGCTGCTCGGGGGGGAAATGCAGGTCTTTTACGGTCTCACCGTAACCGTTGTAATTGATCAGCTCACCCAGTTCCCGTAAAGCGCTGAGACTGTGTCCCTCGATTCCCAGGGAATCCGCCAACTCTTGTGCGCTGGTGTGAAGATTGTCTCCGAAAGCCGCGACGACTGCCCACGGACGAAAACATCCTTTCAGCGCTTGGTCCACCAGCATACTGGTGCAGACGGAGGGGCGGGTGTCAATATACGTCTCCAGGAACGAGGATTCCGGGACCACGCCTGCATGGTGATGATCGAAGTAACGGATGGTGTTTTCCCCAGCCAGCAGTCCCAGCACGGCCTCGCGGTTTGCATCCAGCGAAATGTCGAGGACCGTGATGCTGCTCTCCCTGACCCCCTGCAAACGATCGAGCAGGCGAATATCACGCTTTACTCCTGTTATCAGAATGCTCTCGGCTGGATCATCCAGTTTCAACTGATGCAGCGCACAGATGCCGTCTGCATCACCGTTGAAAACATGATACCGATCCACCGTGACGATTCCCTCAGGTCATTGAGGTGAGAACAGAAACTTGAATCAGCAGCAGCGCAAAGAAAACAACCAGTCCCGCGATGGTATAATGACCGGGAGACTGCCAGGGATATGATTTGAATTCCTTGTCCATGTTTCCGCGGGCATCACTGAAATTGCTTGATTGCCTGATGGAACATGATGAAATTCGAATTCTGGGTTGCATAGCCCATCCGTGCAAAAACCATGAAGAGATGTTGTCCCGCCTCAGAACTATAATTTTCTGAGCCATGGACCAGAATCACAATACACTGCTTGCAAAAGATGTTCCGTTTGCAGGAATTTGCAGAGGAGTCATGCCTGCCAGGCAGGGCCAGCTTACCCCGTTAAGTAAACATGAGCTTATCGGTTCTCAGGAAAGGCGCTTAGCGCGATTGCGTAGCAAATGATCTGCGAGCACAAGGTTTATCATCGCCTCCACCATAGGAACCGCACGCGGCAGCACGCAGGGATCGTGACGTCCCTTCGCTTTGAATTTAACGGGTTTGCTTTTACGGGTTAGGGTGTCCTGCTCGATGTGAATGGTGGCGGTCGGTTTAAAGGCCACTCGCAGTTCTATGGTTTCACCATTGGAGATGCCTCCTTGTATGCCTGCTGAATGATTTGTTCGCGTCCCCACCCTGCCTTGTTTGAGGACAAACGCATCGTTATGCTCGGAACCTGTTAGCGTTACCGACTGGAACCCAAGCCCGAACTCCACCCCGCGGGTGGCGGGCAGGGACATCAGCGCTTTGGCAAGATCAGCGGTCAGTTTGTCAAAAACCGGCTCTCCGAGACCTGGTGGAACATTGCGTGATATGGCGCTGATCACCCCGCCGACACTGTCCCCGCCCTTTCTTGCTTCATCAATGCATGCGATCATCGCCTCTGTTGCCAGGGGGTCCGGACAGCGAAGCATGCTGGCCTCGATCTGCGCGGGAGTAACCGCAAGCTTGTCCACTTTCGCTTTCAGGTTATGAATCTGTTCCACCCATGCCAAAGTTTCGACCCCGCTCAATTGATGCAATAGTTTTTTCGCTACGGCTCCCGAGGCAACCCTGCCAATGGTTTCACGGGCGCTCGAACGTCCACCTCCCTGCCAGTCGCGGATGCCGTACTTTGCCTCGTAAGTGTAATCGGCATGGCTGGGACGATAGAGGTCTTTTAATTGTTCATAGGCGGAAGGCCGGGCATCGCGGTTTTCCACCATGATCGAAACCGCTGTCCCGGTGGTCCTGCCTTCAAACACGCCTGATAGTATGCGTGCGGAATCGGTTTCCTTGCGCTGTGTGGTAATTCGGCTCTGACCGGGACGACGACGCTCAAGTTCAAGCTGTATGTCCGATTCATCCAGTTCAAGTCCGGCCGGGCACCCGTCGATGACAACTCCCACCCCGCCTCCGTGGGATTCCCCCCAGGTGGTGATGCGAAAAACTTGTCCAAATATGTCGCCCATATCTCAGCAGTTTCAGGGTTCAAGCCACATCGGGCATCGGTTGCGCAAGCCCTCCGTGAAGATGGGAGAGGTCAGCCTGTTTCAATCTGAAGCGTCTGGCCAACTTCCGGCAGGCCCCCAGATTCGCCAGCGCGTGTTCCGGATGATGAGCATCTGAATTGCAAACCACTGTTATGTTATATTCCGCAGCCAGTTCCCAGAAAGGCAGCCACGGATACTGATGTCTTGTCCCCACAGCGGTTCTCATCGGCGGTTTTCGCATGCCGTATCCGTTGATTTCCAGCGGGGTCCCTGTCTCTTCAGCGGCACTAAGGATATCCCGCGAGCAGGCAGTCAGATCTTTGTTCCAAGTTTCATTGCAGCAGCCGAATATATCCGGATGTGCGATAAACTCAAACAACCCGGTTTCCATCATTTCCGCAAGATACCTGCTGTATGCAGCCAGCAAATCCGTTGTATTAATCCTCATGAACGAATTCCACCACTCTCCATGCAACGGGGTATAGTGACCGGCTCCGAACAAATAATCATATTCCCTTTTCCCCAACAACTCTTCTTCATAAAAAGCATGGAATTCCGGAAAATATTCGCACTCCAGGCCAAGCAGTACAACAATGTCCGGAAACATTGCCTGAGCTTTTTGCACAGCATGTTCATAATCATTAAGCTCATCCAAATCCATTCGCACATGCGGGAACCGGCCATCTGGGACAGGAGCATGATCAGAAATGCCGTAGACTGACACCCCTTTGCTGTGAACTTCACGGACGTAATCGACAGCATCTCCTGCAGCGTGCTTGCAGCGGAAGGTGTGGGAATGGTAGTTTGTGATCGTCACTATACAAGATCTATAATAAAGGGTCTCAAGAACATCTGGGGAGCTTGTTGTTGGTTTTCCGGGACTGTGTCAGCAAAGGGTAACACCACAGCAAGTTCAGTAGCAAGGTTATGTGGCCTGATACACAGCATCAATGTTGACGAAACATATTTGTATCAACTAGCATAAACACATTCCTTAATCCATGCACAGTTCGGAATAAACAGGTAGTTGCTTCAATTACTACTGAGATGCAACTCCAGATTATATTCACGTGAAGATGGATAACTTTTATGCAGGAATGAGTGTTAAAGCATAATTTCACGAAACAACGAAGGATTCAAAATTCTATAAATATGTTCCGGATGCGCAGAACTGACGATGCGCAACTGTTCGTTTTCGAAATGCCATTCATGCGAAACATCCTCAGCAGAAAATTGAATTATCATCAGTTCAGAAGAATCAAAGTAATAACGCATATCCAAAGTTAAGGACTTGCTTCCGTTGAGAGTGAACGATTTGGAACGCACTGAGATATCCCACAAGCCTTGCTTGCTCACAAGGTCGCGGAAATCCGAAGGATTGAAATAGAAATTACTGCACAGCATGGAATGCAACTCATCTACACTTCTCCACTGCAATGGTTGATGATCGATGACTATTTCATCGCATTCCATATAAATTTTGATACGCAATAAACCCGGACCCAGACCTAACCGGCAATTGCTGAAACTGATCTTCCTTAAGATCACCAGCCATGACGCAGAATCTGGAAGGTCAGTAAGTCTCTCTATTTGCATAAATGGCCATCGTGCTTCCAACGGCCATAACGAAACACTCACTGATCCTATATTTGCATGCATACCGGAATCAGAAAAAGAACGTTCGAAATTATCTCGAAGATTGGTTTCCAGCCTGCTTACTGTATCCGGATGTAAAAATATTACAGAAACGATAAGTACGATAATACTTAGAGTGATTCCTATAATCCAAGACCATTTCATCGGCGTTTGCCCATAATCCAAATCTTATTATTATTTGATTCCAGTTTTATCATTGGATTTAATTGCTTTAAATGCCAGTTGATCAAATCTGATTGTTTTATCAATTTGTTTTGAAATACAATCATTTCTCTACAAATCAATTTTCCGGAACGATCCAGTTTTTCAAGTTCTGAGTCATAACGATAGTAAAAAATGGGACCTGCGGCCTTCACACCCTGTGTGGTAAAAAAACGGATTTGGGGATCATCAGTACATCGTTCAGCAACCACCTCAGCAAGCACATGAGTATACCCAATGTCATCAAGATAGGGCGCCTTACGCTCCTCCCAAGCTCTCCAGTAACTGAATATACCATGTGATATTACAACAACTATTATTCCCACCCACGCAATTGATTTATATAATTTTGAATGTAGATTATACAATAGAGTTGAAACCAGAATAAATATCAATGGCGTTAAATATTGAAAGTAATGTGCATGCATCGCCATTCCAGAAATTACAATAGCTGTCACTGGGACAATTAAACATAATAATGCAATAGGATAGGAATGCTCAAAATTTTTTTCTTCATTTCTATATGGTTGTATTAAGTTCCAGGCGATTTTGATTGACACTAATCGGCTTTTCAAAATTGAGAAATTCAAAATTATCGACCATATAATTAAAAAAAATAGTATCATCCCACTGAACTTCAAAATTCCGGAAAATAGATTTTCAAAAGGGAAAGAATTTGTTCCATATGTTAGATATAGTGTATTCTCTTTTGTCAACCCATATCCTGATATATAATCGAATAACGCAACAACAGGGCCAAAAATAAACCTGAATAATGTTGGATGATAAGTAGGCTCTTTTGTCCAATCGATCAGTATTGTATGGTAAATCAACCATGGTGACAGCATTGTTAACTGAATGATAGCTTGAATTAACCAGTGTTTGTAAGGTGGCAGTTTCCCTAATACAATTAATGCCATTATAAAACCAAAAATGATGACAATGGATAGCGAATGCAACTGTAAAACAACATTCAAAGCAATAGAAGCAAAATGGAAATATATCGTATAATTTGATTGTGTTAGATATTTAATAAAGAAATATATAAATAATGACATGAAAAAAGGGATATGATTTGGAGGCCAAGAAAAAGATGCATAAAACAAAGACCACACGTGGGATACGCCAAATAATAATACAACATAATATTCATTTATTGATCGATACTTTATAACCGTATAACAAATAAGAGCCAGTCCTGCAGTATATAATACTGCAGTGAACAAATATAAACTGTATGGAGTATTTTTTATTGCAGCTAACGGCAACAAAATATAATGTATTATAGGAAAATTCCAATTTAATCTACTTGTTCTCATACCGACATAGCGGAATCGTCCATCGAATATCTGCTCTGAGTAATCAAGCATTTGGTACTGATCAATGGAAAATGAATTTGAAGGAATGGTATTGTAGAAGTAAAACATCAACAACAAGCCTGCGACCACTGAACTAATAATAAGTTTGTATCTCGGATGATTCATAATCCAGTTTAATTATTACTATATAATTACAGTTATATATTAACTTATTATTCCCTGGTATTCAATGCTGTCAGCCGAGGGATGATAAACATGGATTGAAGAAAATATTTAATATATTTACTTGCTATTTCTTAGCAAAACAACAGTTTTTTATATGAAATAATTTTAGACTGCCAAAGCAATGATTACAGTTTCAATCATTCTACCCACATACAACGAAAAAGAAAACATCCCCAGGATTATTGAAAGGTTATCCAAGGTTTTGAATGAATGTGGTCATGAAATCGTTGTAGTCGATGACAACTCTCCAGACGGCACATGGAAGATTGCAAGACAGTTGAGCAGGGAACATGAGAACCTGCGCTGTATCCGTCGCATTGACCGCAAGGGATTGGGTTCAGCCGTGATGGAGGGGTTTCTCTTGGGACGTGGTGAGTACCTGCTTGTAACCGATGCTGACATGCAGCATGACCTGGAACTGATTCCTGAAATGCTGAAAGCCGCCAAGCAGCATGACGTGGTGATTGGCTCCAGATACATGGCGCAAAAACAGGTAGAAGACTGGACACCATGGAGAGAACGTTTTAGCCGCTGGGGCACACTGCTGTCCAGAAAAGCAACAGATTATGCAGTGACTGATCCTTTGAGCGGGTTCTTCCTAATCCGCAGGGAATTGGTTGATGAAATCGCTCCGAGGATAGAAGGTTACGGATTCAAGGTGTTACTGGAGATACTCATCCGGATACCGGGTCTTCGTGTTAAAGAACTTCCATACCGATTCCGTATGCGCAAATATGGGCAAAGCAAGATCGATCCGGACACCCTGCTCCATTTTCTCGATCTGCTCCTGCTCAAGACCCCGGTTTCCTGGGTCAAAACACGTTTCATACGCTATGCCCTGATCGGCTCCGTCGGGGTGGGTATTCATCTGTTCTGTGTCTGGTTTTTTTATGTTAAGTGGAACTGGGCTTTTCCATGGACGGTCCTGGTTGCCATTCAAGTTTCGCTTCTATCCAACTACACCTGGAACAACCTCTGGACATTTCAGGAATTGCGGTTCAAGGAATGGAAGTGGTGGACAGGCTGGCTGCGTTACAACCTAGCCTGTTCCATCGGCAGCCTCTACAACATCATAATCAGTTCCTACCTGGTGGCCGACGGAATTGGTTGGGTGTGGGCCAGCCTCTTTGGTATTTCAGTCGGAATCAGCTGGAATTATCTCGGCAATCGGCTGTTCACCTGGAGGACTGAATGAAACCGCTTTGACAGCAAGCGGAAGATATTGTTGCAGATACATGTTTCTATATTAATTCGGCCAACCCCTGGAAGTGGCTGCTCAGCTATGTGCCCGATAAGCGGTCAGCATGGTTTCGATCAGCGTTTCAACCCCGCTGAAACGGGGATGCCAATGCAGCAGTTCAGCGGCTCTCCCGGATCCGGCCAGCACCACGGCCGGGTCCCCGGGTCTGCGGGGGCCGATGGATTGAGGGAAATCGACGCCTGAGATTCTGCGCGCGGCATCCAGGATTTGCAGGACGCTCAGTCCTTTAGAGGCGCCCAGGTTGACAATCAGGTCCTTATCCTCCCTCTCCAAGTATTCAAGTGCTCGCAGGTGGGCATCAGCTAAATCACTGACATGAATGTAGTCGCGGATGCAACTGCCGTCCTCAGTATCATAATCATCCCCGTACACTTCCACCTCTTCACGCCATCCCATGATGGTTTCAAGAATAATGGGAAGCAGGTTGTTTGGGTCTTGCTCAATTCCACGGACTTCACCATCAGGATCGAACCCCGCGGCATTGAAATACCGCAGACTGGCATGCCTCAACCCTCGCAGACGGCTGTACCAGCTAAGCAGGATCTCGATTTGCAGCTTTGTCTGGCCATAGAAATTTGCGGGGAAGGTCGGGTGTTTTTCATCGAGCGGCAGGTATTGAGGTTCTCCGTAAACCGCCGCCGTGGAAGAGAAAACAAAATGACGCACCCCCGTTGTTGTCGCGGCATTGAGCAGGTTGATCGTACCATTCAGGTTGTGCAGGGCATAGAGTTCAGGGTGTTCCATCGATTCCCCTGCTGCCTTAAGGGCAGCCAAGTGCACGATTGCATCGACGCCATCCAGCGCCGCGTGGACCTGCTCCTGGATCAGGAGGTCTCCGTGAATAAAGGGGATTCCTTCCAGCAGGTTTTCCCGGCGGCCTGTCCGCAGATTGTCGAAGACAATCGGATGCCGCCCGGCGTCACGCATGACCTTGGCCACGTGTGATCCGATATAACCTGCTCCGCCGACTATCAGGATCCTTGATGGTGTTGAATTCACACGACTGCTTAAATTGTCATGAAAAATCACTTGGGTCTTCTACGATTTCATAGAGTACGCCGAAGGGATGGTCTTCCCTGGTCTTGGGGTGGAGGAAGAAAACGGTTGTTCCGCGCGAACCTGGTCGTGGTTCTTCATCGATAACGCGAAACCCCTGCTCCTTCAGCCATTCAAACGCGGCCCCGGCATTTTCCACCCGGAATCCCACATGGATCAGTCCGCCCCTTCCGCCGTTGCGCTCGATCTGCTTTTGCACGGGCGAACTTGCAGACATCGGTTCCACCAGTTGGATCAGGTTTGGGCTGACCCCAATTCGCAGCAGCACTTCCCGGACCTGGTCCTTTCCCCCCAATTCCTCGCGGTGCAGTTCCTCGAAGCCAATCATCTTGTAGGCCTCCACCTGTCCCTCCAGTTCCCCCGGACGGACTGCGACGGCAAAGTGATCAATGAAACGGAACCCCGGAAGTTTACTGAGAGAGGATGCTCCAGGAACAGACTCGAACGGCTCTGGCATGCTTGTTACAAGTGGTAACCCAGGCTTGCGGTCAACTGTTCGTAGTAAAGACGCAGGCCTTCTTCAAGCGAGATAAAATCTTCAGAATACCCTGCATTGCGCAGACTGTCTGTGTTGGCTTCGGTATATTCCTGGTACTTTCCGCGCAGGTCTTCCGGAAAAGGGATGTACTCCAGAGTTCCTCCTTTGTGCATGCGCTGTAAGACGTCAGCGATTTCCTGGAAACTGCGGGCCTGTCCCGTACCGGCGTTGAAAATGCCGCGGGATTTTGACTGATAGAAGTGGAGATTGATCTTCACCGTGTCATGGACATGGATGAAATCCCTGCGGAACCCTTCGCTGCCTTCGAAAAGCCGCATCGTCCCTTTGTCATGCAACTGGTTGAAGAGGTGGAATGCGACAGAGGCCATCCTGCCCTTGTGGTTTTCCTGTGGGCCGTAGACGTTGAAGTAACGCAGACCAAGAACCTGGCTGGAAGCCTTGGGGAGCTGACGGCGGACGTAGTTGTCAAATGCGAATTTGGAAAACCCGTATACATTAAGTGGATATTCACACGCACTTTCTTCAATGAATCCCCGCATTCCATCGCCATAAACCGCGGCGCTGGAAGCGTAGAGGAAATTGATTCCGTTTTCCAGAGAGTGATGCAGGAGGGATTTTGAATACCGGTAGTTGTTGGCCATCATGTAGCGGCCATCGCTTTCAGTCGTCGAGGAACACGCGCCCTGGTGAAAAATAGCGTCAATATCTCTGAAAGAATCGAGTTGGTCCAGGAATTCCTCTTTGTCCAGATAATCCCTGAATTGCAGACGATTGAGGTTGAGGTGTTTCCCAGCGTTGCTGAGATTGTCCACCACCACGATGTCATCTTCACCCGCATCGTTGAGTCCCTTGACCAGATTGCAGCCGATGAACCCTGCGCCTCCGGTGACTACGATCATTTCTGCTCCTGTATCCTGTTTATCATCAGGGAAGTTGAGCGCCCCTCGAAAAAGGGAACCACCTCAACCCGTCCACCATGGCGGATGACCGTATCGTATCCCACTATATCTTCCACGCGGTAGTCCCCACCCTTGACCAGGACATCGGGGAGGACGTGTTCAATCAGACGGGCGGGTGTGTCTTCTCCGAAAATAACGACTGCATCAACAGCCTCCAAAGCGCTGAGGACCCATGCGCGGTCATATTCCTGTATGATCGGACGCCCCTTTCCTTTCAGACGCCTGACCGATGAATCGCTGTTCAGTCCAACCATCAAAGCGTTTCCCATTGCGCGCGCGCGCTGCAGATAACGCACGTGCCCGGAGTGCAGGATGTCGAAACAGCCGTTAGTGAAGACAAGACGGTGGTTTTCCTCCCGCAGATTATTACACCATGCGGAGGTTTCGGTAAATCTTAGGATTTTGTGCCCGCTTGAACAGGAGTCGTACACTGTCTTCAATCAAAGTCCTTCAAAGGTCACAAGTGAAAAAACCGGGTGTTTCAGACGTTTGCGTCCATTCAGATCAACCAGTTCAATGACAAACGCATACCCGACAATCACCCCTCCCACCTGTTCGATCAGTTTTCCGCTCCCCTCGATAGTCCCTCCGGTTGCAATCAGGTCATCAACCATCAACACCCTGTTTCCGGGCTGGATCGCGTCCTGGTGTATCTCCACCCGGTCGTTTCCATATTCCAGATCATAATCCACACCATGGGTGGGACCCGGAAGCTTTCCTGCTTTACGAACGGGAACAAACCCCTTCCCGAGTCTAATGGCCAGCGGGGCGCCGATGATGAAACCGCGCGATTCAACTCCCACCACCAGGTCTATATCCACTGCCCGGTAATGCGCGGCAAACCTATCAATCACTTCCCTCAGCGCATCCGCGTCGCTCAGCAGGGTGGTGATGTCCCTGTAGAGTATGCCCGGTTCAGGAAAATCCGGGATCGTGCGGATTTTCTGTTTAAGATCAATCATTTCACTCCGGAATGAGGAATTGCACGGATGAAATCAAAACTTGTGCCGCTTCCTCGAAAAAATTGGGATATAACAATCGCCTTGAAAGACTTGCAGGATCAGGCGAGAATAAACAGTTTTAGAGAAGCGTTTTCTGATCCATCCGGATCAAACTTCATGCATGCAGAATTTTTATGATACAGGAACTGAGGGAATACTCCCAGAGCTTTTTCTTTAAGCTGTTACTGGGCATCATCTGCGTGACTTTCGTGGTTTCTTTTGGTGTCGGCTCTTTTTTTGGCGACCGCAAAGAGGTGGTTGCAAAAGTAAACGACAAGGAAATCCTGCTCAAGGACTATCGGGAAGCATACCAGAATCGCCTTCAGTCCTTGCGGGGGCAGTTGGGAGAAAACGCGGACGCATTCGCTGAACAGATAAACCTGCGCCAACGTGTTTTTGAACAACTCGTCGATCAGATGCTGCTGATTGACGAAGCGGAAGCGATGAACCTGATGACCACCGATCTTGAATTGCAGGAGCAAATCCGCAACCAGGCATATTTTCAAAAAAACGGCCGCTTCGATTATGACACCTACAACACGATTTTATCTCAGAACAGGATTGTCCGGCAGGATTATGAAGATGGGCTGCGCAGAGAAATGCTGGCGGGAAAACTTCGTGACCTGTTTGGATCGGGACTGGTGATTGGGAAAGCGGAAATTGACCAGAATTTCCGGCAGGAACAGGAAAGAATCATGATTGATTACCTGCATTTCAATCCCTTGGCCTTCCTTGAAAAAACCCGGGTGACAGATGAGGAGTTGCGTGCGCATTATGACGAGAACAAAGATTCATTCAAGTCACAGAAGCAGTTCCGTATCAGTTATTTCACCATCAACGTGGAGCATTATAAATCGAAAGTAAAAGTCCGTGAACGGGAAATCCGCCGATATTACGAAAAGAACCTAGAGACCTATACCACCCCGCCTAAAGTGAAGGCGCGGCACATTCTCTTCAAACTCGATCCAAATGCCGATGACGCGGCACTGCAGGAAAGACGCGCAGTACTGGAAGGGATACTTGCGAAAATCAGGGAAGGTGCGGATTTCGAGGAACTTGCAAAAACTCATTCTGAGGATGCGACATCTGAAAAAGGCGGAGACCTCGGCTGGTTTCAGCCCGGAGAGATGGTCCCGCAGTTTGAAGACGCAGCATTCCGGCTGGAAACCGGTCAAGTCAGCGAAGTGGTCCAGTCCCCCTTCGGACTGCACCTGATTCGTGTGGATGAACGTGCAGACGAGGTGGAAAAATCGCTGGATGAAGTACGTGAAGAAATTACTTCTATCCTGGCGGAACGCCGAGCGGAGAAAAAACTTGAGGAAGAAGTGGCCACAATGGAAAGCGAATTTCCGCAAAGATCCCTGGCTGAAACAGCCGTGCAGTCAGGATTGGAGGTGCAAATAAGTGACTGGTTTGATGCAGGCGCGGTCATTTCCGGTTTGGGTTCGGCCTCTGCGATGGTAAAGGAATTAGAAGGGAAAACAGTCGGTTTTGCAGGATCCTGGAAACGTAACCCCGTACAAGGACACGTGCTGTATGAGTTGAAAGAAATCCGGGAACCTGCGATCCGTCCGTTTGAAGATGTGGAAACGGCGGTTAAAGAACAACTGCGGAATCAAAAGGCCCTTGTCCTTGCCTCAGAAGCGGCCCAGCTGGCGGTTACGCAATCGTTGCCAAATACTTCACTGGAGGAATTGGCCGAACTTTATGGACTGGAAGTGAAGCCATTGGAATTTACTGCTGCTGACCGATACCTGCCGGAATTGGGAGACAACACGGTTTTCCGGAGCAGTGCTCTAAAACTGGATGAAAACAACCCTTACGCGCTCAGTGAAAGTGAAGAACGGATTGACCTGCTGCGCTTCAAAAAACGCATCCTGGATTTGGAAGATGCTGAATCATTGAAAGAGCAAATCCAACTTAAGCTGCTCCAACGGCTGCAGCAAGCGGTGCTTTCCAAGGAACTGCAGCGGTTGCGCAACTGCGCGACAATTGAGATCTTAAACCCAGTTTTTCAACCCCTGCAGACTTCTAACTGCACCGGATAAGAATGCCCGCATCAGCAATGCGCGGTTATGTGGGTCATTCTCACTGAGCATTTGCTATGCATCAGAAAACCACGAAGTGCATGGAGTTTTTCCATGCCTTCAGGAATATTCAATTTTCTGCTGCAACAGGGGTTTTTCTCCTTGTAGCCCTTTGGATCCCAATCCACATTCCAGCGCAAACAACCCTGCCGCTGAGTCAGGAAGGAAACACCGAATCTCTTCCGGGGTCTGCCTACGGCATTTTCAAAGAAACGCAATCTTCCGGGCCGGCATTGAGACTTTTTGCGGAATTCGCTTTCCTCACCGTCAAGCCTGGAACAAGGACAACCCTCTACCTGCGCGGGTTCATACCCGACGGCTGGCATATCTACTCCATTTTTCAGCAAGGGGAGGACGGCCCCTATCCTACAACCATTAAAACCGATTCCCGGGCGCATCTGCCTGTAGGCGCACTGCGTGAAAGTCCGGTCGTCAGGAAGTGGGACGGTGCACTAGAAAAAGAACTTGCCGTGCATCTTGGGACATTTACCCTGGAACAAGATTTTCACATTATGGAAGACACTTCAGAAGGGATACATGACCTCACCGGGACTCTTCTTTTTCAAGCCTGCGACAACCGCATCTGCGTGCCACTGAGACGCCAAAAGTTCACCGCACCTCTCGAAATCGTGCGGTGATGCAAAAAAAGCGGTATCCCGCACCGACACCCTTGAGGCCAGCTGATGCCGCAACTTCACTATTCAAACAGGCTTGACCGCTTGGTGGTCCCGCTTGCGGAAAACCTCCGTGAGCGCGATCCTTTCGATGAAGCCCTCATCGTCGTCCCCAATTTCAGTCTGCAGAGATGGATTTCACTTCAACTGGCGCAGCGTGATGGGATTGCCGCCAACTTACGCTTCGTTCCTCTCGAAAAGGCGTTTCTGCAGGCCATCCGCACAGCGAACCCTCATCTGAGGCATTTCATCCTTCTCACCCCGGTGATGCTGCAGCGCCTGCTGCTGGATGTTATAACCCAGAAACTTGATGACCCAGACAACCTGTGGGACCCAGTAAGGGATTATGTGCAGAGCGATTCCCCACAGCCCCCAGAAATGAAGGAAAAATTGATTTTTCAGCTGTCCGGAAGGATCACCAGGCTTTTTCGGGATTACGAGTTTTCACGAAACAGGGAAATCCTGGAATGCTGGCGAAAGGGGGAATTAACGCTCGGAGACCCTTCCCATGAGCTTGAACGCTGGCAGCGTGAATTATGGCTTGGAATATTCGGCAGGGAAGGGATCCTGAACAAAACTAGGCCGGACCCCGGAATGCGTTCGGATTCCCGCATTTCCCACCTGAAAACACTGACCGAAATCTATGACCTGCTGAATCCGGATGACCTGGAAAACCGACACGAACCTGTTTCCGGGAGCAACAACAGTCTCCATATTTTCGGAGTTTCCTATCTTTCGCATTTTCACCAGCAGGCACTGTCACGTAAATTGTCCAGGCTTTTCCAGATCCACGTCTACACCCTGAACCCGTGCATGGAATTTTGGGAAGACCTGCGTTCTTCATGGGAAGTAAAGCAGGAAATCCGCGGACAGCTTGAAGGGTATCGCAAGCATTTTGAAAACGACATCCTCATTTCACGCAATGACTTTTATGCGGGAGAGTTGATCCGCAACGAGGAAGACAATCCTTTTCTGCAGGCTTGGGGTCGCCCTGGACGTGAAAATATACGTCTTCTTAATTTCTGGTCGGGGTGGGAATTCCACGAGCGCTTCCGCGATCCCCTGGAGCCGGGTGATCATGGAAGATCACTGTTGCGACAGGTGCAGCATGACATTCTGGTCAGGGAGCCGCGTAGGCCGTCGTCTCTGAACCTCAAGCAGGACGACAGCCTGAAAGTGTTCGCCTGCGCCAATCCCCGAAGGGAAGCGGAGGCGATCGCGGGCATGATCTGGGAACTGATTCACTCCGATGCGAGTCTCATGCTGAACGAAATCGCGGTGATAGTCTACGACATGGAACGTTACCAGCATGAACTGGAACATGTGTTTCAAAACCTGCATGACCTTCCATACAACCTGATCGATGGCGTTCGCGGCAGTTCCAGCCGCCTACAACAGGCCGCCGCCGGTTTGCTGAATCTCTGCTTCACCGAATACAACCGCAGAGACATGTTCGCGCTTTTTGAGAATCCGTGTTTCCTCCCACGCTTCCGTGATCCTCCCGGAGTTTCAGGGGACTCACCCGGCGAGGTCCTGTCCCCCCGGCAATGGCTCCGCTGGGCGGACGATCTGGAAATTCTATTCGGAATCGATGAAAGGGACCATAAAAACCGGGGCTACTCCCATCTGCCCAAACATCTGTACCACTGGGAACAAGGATTTCAAAAACTGACCCTGAGCGCATTTTATTATCCGGAAACGAGGAGACCATCTCTCCCGTCTTCACTGCCGGTTCCGGAAGGGAAGCAACTGACTCCCAGGAAAATGTCAGACGAATGGGATGAGGAAGCTGCGCGTTTCGTGATGATCGCCCGCTCCCTGATTGCAGACACAAGTGAAATGGGATGCTGGCGGATGACCGGGGCGCAATGGGGGCAATACCTGCAGACGCTGCTGAAAACCTACCTTGGACCTCAGTATGAAACCGAAGAAAATGAGTTCCAGAAACTGTGTGAAAACGCGCTCATGCTGCAGGAACTTGATCTACACCACTCGGTTGACAAGCGGGAAATTTCCTACTCGCATGTGCTTCAATTCTACCTGCAGGGACTGGAAAGTGTCCGTGTACGCAAAGGGCACTACCTCGCGCGTGGGGTGACGGTATCCTCATTTTTACCTATGAGACCGATTCCATTCAAAGTCGTGTTTCTGCCGGGGATGGGTGAAGGACTTTTCCCGGCGCCGCACCGCAGGGACAATCTTGACCTGAGACACATGCCCGTGACGCTTTCGCCTTCAATTGGAGGCAGGAAAACCAGGGAGCGGCTGATTGGGGACGTTTCCGAAACGGAACGCGACCGATACATGTTTCTCGAAACTCTTGTTTCGACGCGGCAGTCTCTGGTCCTCAGTTATGTTTCCAGGGACGAGAAAACGGATGACGAACTAAATATGTCTTCGGTTGCGCAAACCCTGATCAGCGAACTGAACCGGGGTTATCTTGAAACCCCTTTTCAAATCGTTCGACACCCGTTGAAAGCCTATTCTTGTGAATATTTCCCTGAATTAAGCACTGAAAGTCCCATTCTCCCCACCAAAAAAGGTCGTGGTGAGGGTGGTCCCTGTAATTCAGATGAACCCTCTGGAGAACCCGTGAATCCGCTGAAAAGTTGGGACTGGAATGCTTTTGAACAGGCCCGGGCGTTGAGGCTTCGTGAACACCTCGGGGATGCCTTCAAAAACCGGGATCGGATCCACGGAAACATGATCAGTCACCCTGAAATCCGGGAAATGCTGGGACTGCAAAAAACGGACGCCGACCGCGCAAAACCGGAAATGGAACGGACGGCGTTGACCTTGAACCAAATGCGTGCATTCCTGGAATCTCCGCTTCAGTCCACCGCGCGTTTGCAGCTTGGATTGAGAGAAGAAGAGGAAGAAGATCAAAGCCGTGAAATCCATGAACCGCAGGAAGTTGAAAGGCTGCTTGAGTGGAGAGTAATGCGAAGTGCATTGTGTCGGGCTTTGACTTCCGGAGTTTCCCCGCCGGACTGGGAAAAACACTACCGCGATGCAACCGAAACACTGGTAACGACTGGCACGTTTCCTCCAGGCGATTTTGGAAAAGCGGTTTTAAATAAACATTCGCAGGCGCTTGCAGGCTGGCAGTTCTGGTTGTCCAATGCCCTCTCCGGAATTCCTTGGGATACAATTCAGGATAGCGCGAGAAAATACATCTTCGGCCCGCTGCATGAAAACGAATTATTTAAGTCCTGTTCAACCCCTGGGCATGAATTTCAGCCGGGTTCTCAGTTCCTTCTCAAACCTCCTCTTCAGCTGGAACATGCTGAAAAACCTCACGCCCGGAGGATCATGCTGAACGGAGAGAGCGTATGGTGGTTTGTCCTCAAAAACCGGGAATGGTACGCGGTTTATTTTTCCCTCAACCCTGTGAAACCCAAACACTGGCTACGATTGTTTCTGAATGGAGTGATGCTTTGCGCATCCGGCAACCTCCCAGGCGACGCTTCCGTTATCCTGTCGTGCGTCACCACTAAGAACTCGGAGTCCAAAACATTTGAGGTCCCCAGCCCAGGCATCTGCCTGCATTACCTGCATCGGCTGGCGTCGGAGATGAACGATCCGCGATCCGCTGTATGGTTCCCGGTGGAAGCAGTCTTTGCCATGGAAAAGGAGCATCTGGGTGAGGATGATCTTCCGGGGCGCTTGGAAGAATGGCTTGAGGAGGAATCAAATAAACCCTTTGCGCACCTCAGTTCCCAATACGGACCTGTACGGTTTCCCGCGGACGCACCCCGTCCCTCAAAGCCTCACTTGATCATGCAGGAACGTTTTGGGCTCTTCTTCCACACCATCGGAAATCCGGGTTGAAAAAACTGAGGGTTTTCAGTATTTGTCTCTGCAGACAATAAAATGGGTATTGAAATCGAAAGGAAGTTTCTGGTAACGGGAGACGGCTGGCGGCTGCTTGGCAAACCGGTTTATTATCGTCAGGGCTATCTCAACCGTGATCCTTTGCGCTCAGTGAGAGTGCGGATTGAAGGAGATAACGCGCGACTTAACATCAAGAGCCGGCGCGGTTCGCTGAAGCGGATAGAATACGAATACCCAATTCCTCTCGAAGACGCATGTTTTCTACTGGATGAAGTGTGTGAGCAGCCGATTATCATGAAATACCGGACTACTTTTGAATTCCGGGGAATTCGCTGGGAAGTAGATGAATTTCTTGGAGAAAATGAAGGCATGACGGTTGCGGAAGTTGAACTGGAGGAAGAGCATCAACCCCTGCAACTGCCTGACTGGGTGGGAAAAGAAGTTAGTGACGACCCGCGTTTTCTCAACATCAACCTGATCCGCTACCCTTTCCGCAACTGGGCAAAACGCTGAAACCCGGATGTCACCCAGAATCCTGCTTGTACGCACCGACCGTATCGGAGATACCGTGCTCACCTTGCCGGCAGTTTCCGTGCTTCGGGAACATTATCCGCAAGCATTTCTGGCTTTCCTCGCGAATCCTTATACTGAACCGCTCGTCCTGCAGTATCAAGGCCTGGACCAGGTGATTTCCTATCACCCCGGGGGCCGCCACCAGGGTTGGCAAGGACACCGGGCTTTGGCAGAAGAACTCAAATCCAGGCATTTTGACGCCGCGGTGCTGTTTTATCCCCGTCCCGAACTGACCCTGACCCTCCGCGGCGCGGGAATCCCACGCATCATCGGGACTGGATACCGCTGGTATTCATTCCTGTTTTCCGAACGCATTTTTGAACACCGCAAGGATTGCGTGAAACATGAAGCGGAATACAACCTCGGATTGCTGACCCCCTTGGTCAGCTGCTCCCTGCCGCGCCCACGCTTCCAATTCGAGTATCCTGAAGTACAAGAAAACAAATGGCGTAAAACCCGGAACGATTGGGGCTTGATCACCGATTACGTGATTGTGCATGCAGGCAGCGGCGCCTCCGCCACCAACATAACTCCGGAACAGTATCGATTCCTGGTTCAACACCTGCTTGTAGAAACATCATGGACTGTACTGCTAACCGGGTCGGAAGCAGAAGTGGAAATGGTCAATGAACTGATGGAGGGGTTGCCGGAAAAGCGTGTGCTCAATGTTGCCGGCCGTTTCGGACTAGGCGAGTTGATGCGTGTTATCCGGGAGGCGCGTCTCCTGATCAGCAGCAGCACCGGTACCCCGCACATGGCCAATGCTGCAGGAACTCCTCTGCTCGGTTTTTTCTGCCCGGCGGTCCCACACACCCCGCGGCGATGGGGTCCTTATGATCAGCAGGAATGGGTGGTTACACCAGATCTTGGCGGACCGTTGCGCTGCCAACACAAAAAATGCCCGCACGGAGGATGCCTGAAACATTTGAAAAAAACTGAAATGGCAGAGTCCCTTGAGAGGAGGCTGCAACATATAAATTTCTGATGATTCCGCTTGTCGCAAAAAGTGAAAGTGTTTGACCGGCAAGCCAATCAAACCGTTTCGGCATTATAGTCCCCGGACTTGCCACCGGTTTTTTTGAGCAGACGGACTGATTCAATCTCCATGTCCTTGGTCACCGATTTACACATGTCATACATGGTGAGGGCGGAAATGGAGGCGGCGGTCAAGGCTTCCATTTCCACTCCGGTGCGGTTGGCAGTTTTTACCGTGACGCGGATGAGCGCCGCCTCCGATTCAAGTTCAATCTTCACATCCAGCGCAGAAAGTGGGAGGGGATGACACATCGGGATCAAATCCGCGGTACGCTTGGCGCCCTGAATCCCGGCGATCACCGCGGTTTGGATGACCGGACCCTTCTTGGTGCTCCCGGATTCGCGCAGTAAAGCTGCCAGGTCTTTGCCGAGGCGGATCCTGGCCGTTGCAACGGCAGTCCGTTCACTAACCTGTTTCCCGGACACATCCACCATCCTGGGGACGTTCCCGGAATCAAGATGGGTGAATTCTCCGGTATGTTCAGCCATGAACCATCTTCGGTTTGGCATTTAACATAATATTATCCAATGGAACCCATTCAGAATCTACAAGTACTTCAGCCGGATGATATTCACCCTTGTACTCCATTTTGGGTGAATCCTGCACCCAATATCCCATGTACAGCCATGGACGGTTCAAGCGGCGGCAGCACTCGATTTCATACAGCAGGGAAAAGACCCCGAGACGGCGCGATGCCTGTTCGGGTTTAAAAACGAAATACACCGAACTCAGCAGTTCCGGCAGGCGATCCACCCAGCCCAGTCCAATCAGTTTCCCTTCAAGGTAATAATGCACCATCTCCGTGGTGACCGGAGAGGCGATGAGGAAATCCAGATATTCCTCTTCCGTGACCGGAGATCCGTTGCGATGCCATTGCTGCTGGTATTCCGCATAAAGTTTAAAACCTTCCTCGGTAAAACTGACAGGATGGTGTTCGATGCATAAATCCTGGTTTTTGCGCCATGTTCTGCGCTGGCTTCTGCTGCGTGTGAACCGTGATGCATCAACACGCAAGGGTATGCAATTGGAACAGTTCAGACATACCGGATGGTAGATGGAATAACCGCTGCGGCGAAACCCCTGATTGAGAAGTGAAGCATAGACTTCATCTGAAACCCTGCTGGAATAAAATGCGACGTTTTCCCAGCGCCCGGATTTCCCATAGGGACAGGGGCCGTTGTGGGTTTGGAACAATTGAATCTTGGCCGGACCCATTTTCAGGTAGTTTTGCCAGTCAATCCAAGGGTTTTAGAATTTTCTCACTCACCTGCCACATGCAACATTCAAGAAACCGGCTTAAAAGAGCAAGTGACACGGTATTATTGCCTGTTGTAACTTGATACTTTTCCAACGGCACAGATTTAGTTGGCCAGTCCGGTGGCAATGATGGTGATGGAAACATACTCTCCCGCACTCTCAGTAAATGTAGCGCCCCAGATCAGGTCGACGTCTTCATGAGCCATATTTTCAATCATGCTCATCGCCTCGTTGATTTCAAAAGCAGTGGTGTCGAGGGGTCCGACCACATGGACCAGGATCCCTTTTGCGCCGTTAATGTCGGAATCCTCCATCAGGGAACTGGACAAGGCGTTATGCACGGCGAGATTCATGCGGTCGTTTCCAGCGGCCGTACCTCTGCCGATGACAGCCTTGCCCATGCCTTCCATGATCGTTTGCACATCGGCAAAATCGACATTGATATCGCCAATGCCATTCACCAGGTCTGTGATGCCCCGGATGGCGTTCATCAATACTGTGTCCACCATCCGAAAAGCTTCGATAAGACTGGTCGACTGGCTGCTTGCAGCATACAGCTTATCATTGGGGATGACCAGCAAAGTATCGGTATATTCCCGCAGACGTTCAACCCCTTCTTTTCCGATCATCATCCGCCTTTTTCCTTCAAATGTAAAAGGCAGTGTAACAATAGCTACGGTGAGGACATTGAAGTTTCTGGCAGCTCTAGCAATCACCGGCGCCGCACCGGTCCCTGTCCCACCGCCCATGCCCGCGGCAATGAACACCATGTTCGCGTCCCTGACTACTTTTTCTATTTCGGCGATGTTCTCTTCGGCGGCATTTTCTCCCACTTCCGGACGCGCACCCGCACCCATCCCGCGGGTGACTTCCCGGCCCAGTTCAACCTTGATGTCCGCCTTGTTCCGCTGGAGCGCTTTCTGGTCGGTGTTTAAAATCACCGTTTTAACATGCTGCACGCCTTCATTAATCATCCTCGTAACCACGTTGCCGCCTGCACCGCCTGCGCCGATGACCATGATATTGGGCACAAAGACATCCTGCACCGGAACAAAGGCAGGAGATTTAGTTTCCTCCATGACGAATCTGAATGGAGAGGGGTCCGAGGAAGTCTGAAAACCCGTGCAGTCGTTTTGCTCAAAGACCACACTTGGGCATTCTCTTTAGAAGCATGACTTAATTTCTCCCATGAAGGAAACAATAAGTCAATCTTACACTGCCTGCATCCCACCGGGCTTGCGCTGGTTCCTGAGGCATGTTAATCAATGAGCATCCGGTTTGCATGAATTTCCATGACTCCAGCTGTTGCCCTGTCTTTCGGTTGAAGGGCCGAGCCTGAAACCTAACGGGCCCTCAAATCCTGAACCGGGACTAAGAGGGTCCGGATGTTGAATGGTCAGATGACGGCGCCCATGTTTTGGCATTCCCGGCTCTCACTGCGTTTCCAGTGACAGGGAGTTTCAGGGATTCCGGGAATTCATCCAAAGCTGGGCTACGGGGGCCTTAACGGTCCATGATGAAAAAACACACACAGCAAGGAGGGCGTTTTGAACCAATACAGCGCCATGGTCAACGAGTTTCTGCACAATTGCGGAGACGCGGAAAAAGAATTCGTCAGTGCACAGGAATGGTGGATTGTCAACGGATCGGTAAAAGTGCAGATTTTTCTCACCACACTGGAAGATAATGCAGAACTGGTGGTTGCGGCCAACCTTTTCCGTTACGACAAACCGGATCTTGAACTGAACCAGTATGTTTTGCAGTTGAACGGGACTTTCAAACTAAAGGGGGTGTCATTCGGAATACGCAACAAACACCTGGTGTTGAGTTACATCCGCCCGGTGCAGGGCCTTGATCCCGAGGAGTTGGAATGGATCATCGCGTCCATCGCAGTGATAGCGGATGAATATGACGATTTTCTGATCAACAAATTTAAGATAGATTATTGAAAGCCCGATCAAAAACCGTAATTATTCCCGCCTCAGTAACACAGGGGACAGTTTTCCGTTTTCTGCTTGTTTGACGCAAATTGCGAGTTTTTCCCGGCTTTAGACTTTCACCATGCCCCTGGAGTTATACTTGCTTTCCACTTTGCCTTCCTGCCGGTTCAGCATCATATCCACCCCCCTGGGAAGAATGTTGATTGCGGAAAAGGACGGTGTCCTGACGCAGCTTGATTTTCTGGACGCACAGCTTGCCGACTCCACCCCGGAAGATATAAATGAAAGCGAGAGCGCTTTGCTGAGAAAAGCGATAAGCCAGTTGGAGGAATATTTTGCAGGCGCGCGGCAGGATTTTGATCTCCCTTTAAGACCTTCTGGGACTGATTTCCAACAGCAGGCCTGGAACGCCCTGAGGCAGATCCCTTATGGTGAAACGCGCAGCTACCAGGCTCAGGCGCAGGCAATGGGACATCCCAAAGCAGCGCGTGCAGTAGGACAGGCAAACGGACGGAACCCGATTTCGATCATCATTCCCTGTCACCGCGTGATTGGAAAAGACGGTTCGCTAACTGGATTCGGCAGTGGTTTCGAGAGGAAATCGTGGCTGCTGGGACTGGAAAAACGCGTCATCCACGGATGAAGGCATTGGTGCGTATTTCCTGCCCGATCGTGGTGCTTTCTCCGTGGCCGGTGATCACTTCAGTTGCTTCGTCCAGGGGATAGAGCCATTCCCGGATGGAACGTTCAATGGTCTGAAAATCTCCCCCCCATATATCGGTCCTGCCGATTGAACCACGGAACAGGGTGTCTCCGGCAATCAGCAGTTTTTCTTTCTCAAAATGAAAACTCATTGACCCGGGCGAATGTCCGGGAGTGTGAAAAGCGATTCCCCGGATGCTATCCTGTTCAATTTCTTCTTCATGTTCCAGCCAATGATCCGGGGGCGGAGTGGGCTGAAAGGGAATGCCGAACATGCCGCATTGCTGTTCGAGCATCTCCCACAGAAATAAATCATCCTTGTGCAGCGCGAGCTGAGCTCCTGTGGCTTCCTTCATCTTTCCTGACGCAAGAAAATGGTCCAGATGCGCATGGGTGTGTATGATTCTCACAACCCGCAGTTCCAGTTCCGCAAGCAAAGCAAGCAAACGTTCAGCATCTCCTCCGGGGTCGATGACCACCGCGTTCTTTGAAACACGGTCTCCGAGGATGGTGCAGTTGCATTGCAAAGGACCAACGGGAAGGGTTTTAATTAGCAGGGGTTGTGGGAGCTGCTGGGAGTCCATTCGGTTCAGGCTCGTTTGCGTCCGCGCTTCCTCCTGGAAACCGATGCAGGTGTTTCCGCAATGATTTTTCTGCATGTCGCCTCGTCCAGAGTTTCCGGATCAACCCCCTTGGGAATGCGGTAATTCGATTTGTTGCATTTGATGTAGGGACCGAACCGTCCTTTCAGTACCTGGATTTCACCAAAAACATGGAGGGTATTTTTTGCCTTTTTTTCACGGCCCTCTTGAATGATTTCCAGCGCCCGCGAAAGTTCTATTTCATGAGGGGTAACATCTTTCGGTAGAGAGAAAAATTCCTTTCCCAACCGCACATAGGGGCCAAAACGTCCGACATTGGTCTGTATTTCCTCTCCGGATTCGTCATACCCCAGCGTCCGTGGAAGGTTGAAACACTCAAGCGCTTCCTCATGTGTAATTTCATTCAGGTTTGATCCTTTGGGCAAAGAGGCAAAACGGGGTTTCTCCTCGTCTTCCCGAGTGCCGATCTGCACCATCGGACCATATCTGCCCATGCTGGTGCTGACCTGCCTACCGCTTTCAGGGTCAACTCCGAGGACCCGTTTTTTGACTGCTTCAGCACGGGTCACAGTGGTAAGTTTTTCCTCCACCCGGCCATGGAATGGCTGATAGAATCCGGACATCATGTCCAGCCAATTCTCACCTCCGTTGGCGATGCGGTCGAAGTTCCGTTCCAGCTTTGCGGTGAAACCGAGGTTGACGATCTCCTTGAAATGCGCAGTGAGAAAATCGGTAACCACCTCTCCCATATCGGTCGGCTTCAACCGTTTGTTTTCGTTGAGTTCCACGTAACCACGATCCTGAATGGTTGAAATCGTCGGGGCATATGTCGAAGGTCTGCCGATTCCCTGTGATTCGAGTTTTTTGACAAGACTTGCCTCCCCGTAACGTGAGGGTGGGTTAGTGAACAGCTGCTCTGACTCAAGTTTTTTTAATGACAAACGCTGACCCTGCTCCACTTGTGGCAGCAGGATGTCTTTTTCCCCGAAAACTTTTTCCACGTTGCCCCCGGGGTCTACGTGGGCTTTGAGAAATCCGGGAAAGAGAATCTGCTGACCCTTGGCTTCAAATTGATATTCCCCCTCTGCGCCCGCTGCAATCTTTAAACTCGTGCGCGCGATTTTTGCCGCTACCATCTGTGACGCCAAAGTCCGTTTCCAGATCAACCCATACAAACGGCTCAGATGCTGATCAAGGTGGTGCCCGATCATCTCCGGGGTCTGGGACAGGTCTACGGGACGGATGGCTTCATGCGCTTCCTGGGCATTCTTGGTTTTATTGCGGAAATGCCTGGGGCTGTCGAGGGTATATTCCTTGCCGAACTGATCCAGCACAATCTTGGCTGCCTGTTCCAGCGCCTGCTCCGAAAGCGTCACCGAATCCGTCCGCATGTAAGTGATCAAACCACCGTTGTACCCGGGGATTTCGAAGTTCCCTTCATAAAGCTGCTGCGCCAGCGCCATCGTGCGCCTCACTGAAAACCCGAGCTTGTTTGAGGCTTCCTGCTGCAGCGTGGAGGTTGTAAACGGTGCGGCGGGGTTGCGCGAGCCGATCCGTTCTTGCACTTCCCGGAGCACAAACGGATTGCCTTCAACCGCTTTTTCGACGGCTTGTGCTTCCGCTTGGTTTCCAATTTTACACGGCTTTCCGTGCAGCTTTGTCAATTCCGCCTGGAACCCCGGGAAGTCGGCACGGATTTTCCAGTATTCTTCAGGAACGAAATCCCGGATTTCCCTTTCACGGTCAACAAGGATGCGCACCGCGACGCTCTGAACCCTGCCCGCGGAGAGTCCGGGTTTGATTTTCCGCCAGAGAAGCGGGGAGAGTTCGTAACCCACTGCGCGGTCCAGGATTCTGCGCGCCTGCTGCGCGTCCACCAGTTTTTGATCCACATCCCTGGGGTTCTCCAGCGCCTTCATGATTGCCGTCTTGGTCACTTCATGAAAAACGATGCGTTTGACCGGTTTTTTCGTAAGTCCCAAGGCGCTGATCAGGTGCCAGGAGATGGACTCCCCTTCACGGTCTTCGTCGGTCGCGAGATAGACGCTGGTTTCTTTGCCGATTGCTTTTTTCAATTCAGCAACGATTTTCTTTTTGTCTTTGGAAATTTCATACTGCGGAGCAAAGTTGTTTTCCGGATCAAACCCGAGTTTGCGCTCGGGCAGATCGCGAACATGTCCCATTGATGCCATCACCCTGTATTCCTTTCCCAGGAACTTCTGGATGGTCCTCGCTTTCGCGGGTGATTCTACAATGATCAGGTTCTTTGTCATCAGCTAAAAGACAGACGGAAGTGATTTGCTTTTTTCCTGCCCGCACAGGTCATGCAGATTCATATGTACTCGTGACGGATAGTCGGGTCAAGTTCAGTTCCCCAAATCCGACCGGGTTCTGACGACCTTGTCCAGCAGTCCGAAATCGAGTGCTTCCTGTGCGGTGAACCAGTTGTCCCGGTCAATGGCCTGCTTGATTTCTTCGTAATCCCGGCCGGTTTGTTCAGAGTAGAGGTTGATGAGGTGATCACGGGTTTTCAGAATTTCCCGAGCCTGTATTTCACAGTCTGTGGCCCTTCCCTGGTATCCCATCAGCATCGGCTGGTGGATCATTATCTTGGCCTGAGGCAGGGCGAATCTGCGCCCCTTGTCCGCGGCAAGGCTTAATATCGAACCCATGCTTGCCGCAAACCCGGTGACAACAGTGGTCACCGGACAGGCGATGAAATTCAACATGTCGAAAATCGCGAAGCCCGAGAATATTTCACCTCCGGGAGAGTTGATGAACACCGTTAAGGGCGCCTCAGCATCTTCCTGTTCCAGCAGCACCAGCTGGTTCAGCACCTTCGCGGTCAGTTCAGCGTTTACCTGCTGGGAAATGATTACCGTGCGCGCTTTCAGGAGCTTCGCGGTCATCCCGGTCATTTCACCGTTGTCCTCATTCTTCTCTTCTGCCATAAGTGTGTTCTTCAAGTCAGTCAAAGCGGTTATATGATAATGTATGTTTCTCCCGGCAGACATGCTGCGGGGGTCTTGAACAAGTGATCGGCTTCGAAATGGATCCGCTGACACAAGTGGTTCTTTTCTCCCTCCTTTGTCAAAAATGGGGATCATTCAAATTAGAAAACAGATTTCCGGAATGCAAGTTTTTTGTGCGGGACCTCCCGGCAAAGTGAACTGGAGCGGTCTCATCCTGGCTTGCATGCAGTAGCCAGCGACTTGTTCCCGGATGTCAAATTGAGAATCCGTTCCGCTGCCCTTTCCATGGTAAAACTGTGGGCGGAAGAACTGAGTTGTCGCCCCGAGGGAAACACTTGCTGATGCTGCGAATGCATGGTTTCGGCAAAACTGGAGGACGCCCCGGAACACCCTGTTAGCTGGGCCAGCGCGTTCAGATGAGGGCCCTCCCCGCGGGCGCTTTGTTCGTGAACCAGCTGATAGTTGTCTTCAAGAAACCTCATTACCCGTTCCTTTTTGGGCCGGTAAAAGTCCGCGGAAGGATGCCCGCGGTTGCATCCAGAGGTGTTGGAGGAACGTGCCGCGGCCATGAAAGTGCCGGAGGGAAGCAGCGTGGGTATGCTCGTTATGCCAAGAAGTCCCGGAGGCGACGGCACCTTCGGGCATTTGTGCCGCGCTTCCAGCGTTGAAGCTGTGAAGGAAATCAGCAACAGCGACGAAAGGACGAACCATCTTCCCGGTGTAAAAGATACGCGCAACGCATGCATGAACTGCTTTCCTATTAAACCCTCAGTGGTGTATAGCGCCGCCGGAAAATGGACATAAGAAATCTAAGTTTGACAAAAAAGTGAGTGTCCATTTATAGGAGGGACGGAAACGTTACCTGCTGATATGATATCCGGACTGGTGAAGAATGCAATATCAGGACGAGTTTCGATCCCCCACGGGACCGAAAAGAACAGGAAGGCCTAAAGTTTTATTGCGTCTAAAAGAATGAGCTGTCTCAGTGCTGAAGAATCTGACTGAGAAAAAGTTTTGTGCGGTCGCTCTTGGGGTTGTCGAAGAAATCCTTGGGCGGCGCCCCCTCTATGATCATACCTTCATCCATGAAGATCATCTGGTCCGCGACTGTGCGGGCAAAACCCATTTCATGGGTGACCACAATCATGGTCATCCCCTCCTTCGCCAACTCCACCATGACATCGAGCACCTCTTTAATCATCTCGGGATCAAGCGCCGAGGTGGGTTCATCAAAGAGCATGATTTTCGGATTCATGCACAGGGAACGTGCGATTGCCACCCGCTGCTGCTGTCCTCCAGAGAGCTGTCCCGGGTATTTGTGCGCCTGCTCCGGAATTTGCACCCTTTCCAAATATTCCATGGCATGTTCTTCCGCTTCAGCTTTAGGCATCTTTCGCACCCAGATTGGCGCCAGCGTCAGGTTCTCAAGTGCTGTCAAGTGTGGAAAGAGATTGAACTGCTGAAACACCATCCCAACTTCGCTACGGATGCGGTCAATTTGTTTTAAATCATCGGTCAGTTCAATTCCGTCAACGGTGATTGTGCCTTTCTGATGCTCCTCCAATCTGTTGATGCAGCGGATCAGGGTGGATTTCCCGGAGCCGGAGGGACCGCAAATGACGATTTTGTCCTGCTTCCGGACTGTCAGGTTGATGTCCTTGAGTACATGAAAGCTGCCAAACCACTTGTGTACGCCCTCCATTAAAATGGCGTGATCATTATTAGGGTTCGAACTTGAACTGGTTTGAGCCGGTTGGGTTTCCATACTTCTCTAATCGAGTTGGGTTCAGAGAGGTTCAGTTATTTTTTGTAGGCTACATGCATTTTTTTCTCCACCGCCATGCTGTACCTGGACATACCGAAGCAGAAAATCCAGAAACCCACCGCGGTGAAAACATATCCCTCGGTGGCAAAGCCCAGCCAGTAGGTATTGGTGTTGGCTGTCTGAGCCATGCCGAGGAAGTCAAACAGGCCAATGATCAATACAAGCGTGGTATCCTTGAAAATACCGATGAAGGTGCTGACAATGCCGGGAATTACGATGCGCAGCGCCTGCGGCATCACGATCAGTCCCATCATCTTCCAGTAACTAAGTCCCAGTGCCTTGGCTGCTTCATATTGCTCCTGTGGAATCGCCTGGAGTCCGCCGCGCACAACTTCTGCCATGTAGGCGGAAGAAAACAGCATCACCCCGCCGATGGCGCGGGCAAGCTTGTCAAAATTAACTCCTTCCGGCATGAACAAGGGAAACATCACCGATGACATGAACAGCACCGTGATCAGCGGCACGCCGCGCCACAGCTCGATGAAGGCCACACACAGGGTACGGATAACGGGCATTTCCGAACGCCTCCCCAGCGCCAGCACAATGCCGAACGGGAGGGAACCAACGATGCCGAGGATGCCGATGACCAGGGTCAGAAACAACCCCCCCCAGCGCGGAGTTTCCACATATTCCAGTCCGAAGGAATCGCCGACAAACAGAATGTAGGCAATGACCGGAAAGCCGATGAACAAGAAAAGGCCGACCCATTGCTTGTATCGGAATTTAGGCAGGAACAGCGAAATTATTGATACTGCCAGGATCACGTATGCGATGTTTATCCGCCAGCGCATATCTATCGGATATTGCCCATACATCAACTGGCCGAACCAGACCTTGATGAATACCCAGCATGCGCCTACACGGGAGCAGTCTTCACGGCTGTCCCCCACCCAGTCCGACTGGACGAACGCCCATTCGATAAACGGAGGTATGACCCAGTAAATAAGGAGAACACCGAAAACGGTAAGCAGAGAATTGTACCAGGTGGAAAACAGGTTGTGATACAGCCAGCCCCAGACGCCGATCTCTGTTTTCGGCGGCGGCAGTTCAGCAGCTTTCATCTGCTCGCGGTTGACTGCGCTGGTCATTTATTTCTCTTTCAGGGCAATCGCCCGGTTGTACCAGTTCATAAACAGGGAAATCAGCAGGCTGAGACTCAAATAACAGGCCATGGTGATACCCAGAATTTCCACCGCTTGTCCGGTCTGCATTAAAGCCGTCCCGGCAAATACATGCACCAGGTCCGGATAAGCAATAGCCACCGCCAGGGACGAGTTTTTGGTCAGGTTCAGGTATTGGCTGGTGAGCGGTGGGATTATCACCCTCAAAGCCTGCGGGATGACAACCAGCCGCAGGGTCTGTCCCGGATGGAGCCCGAGTGCGTACGAAGCTTCCGTTTGCCCCTTGTTGACTGCCATGATGCCCGCACGCACGATTTCCCCGATAAAAGCGGCGGTGTAAAGTGAAAGTGAAAAAAGCATGGCGACGAATTCCGGCATTACCCGCAGCCCTCCCTTGAAGTTGAACCCTTTAAGCACCGCGTAATTCCAGGACATGGGGAAATCCCTTATGGCCGCGGCAACAAGGGGGAGAAAAATAAGCAGCCCCACCGAAGTCCAGAAAACCGGGAATTGCTGCCCGGTCAGTTCCTGTCGTTTTCGCGCCCAGCGTGTCAACAAAATGATTATCACAAATGCCGCCAGAAGGACGTAAAGGATGAGCGCAAAACCCTCTTCGAAAATCGGTTTGGGCAAGTACAGACCACGGACATTCAGAAAAACCGTGTCAAATAATGACAAACTTTGTCTTGCTCTCGGCAATGCCCTCAGTACTGCAATGTACCAGAACAGGATCTGCAGCAGAAGCGGGATGTTCCTCAGTATTTCGATATATGCGGTGGCCATCCGCGAAATCAACCAATTCGACGAAAGCCGGGAGATGCCGATAATGAAACCGAACAAGGTCGCAAACACAATACCTATGCCCGAAATCAGGATGGTATTCAGCAATCCGACCCAAAATGCTCGCCCGTAACTGTCTGCTTCTTCGTAGTCAATCAGTGTCTGGCTGATGCTGAAACCGGCGGTCTGCTCCAAGAATTCAAACCCTGAAGCAATCCCGCGAGCCTTCATGTTTTCAGTGGTGTTATTGATGATGAAGGCGAAAAATCCGATCAGCGCAAGCAGGACCAGTGCCTGTATCGCCAATGAACGAACTTTGGGATTGTTCCAGAACTGGGTTTTTTCAGGCGCCGACGATTGCATGGGCGATAAGGGCGGAGGGGAAGTCAGCGGAGTTTAGAGGTCATGGGCAAGCCGGGCATGCCAGTTGTGGGGACACGCCCGGGATAATAGATTTAGTGGTTTATCAGGAGAAACGGCCTACCTGAAAGGCATCGGGTAGTGCAGCCCGCCACTCGTCCACAAAGCGTTGGTTGAACCATCACGGGTCAGCTTGAGCGGAGTGTTGGCGCCGACATGACGCTCATAGGTCTCGCCGTAGTTGCCGATCATAGTGATGATGTTGTAGGCCCAGTCGTTGCCAAGTCCCAGGTGTTCACCCGTGTTACCTTCCACGCCGAGCAGGCGCTTGATGGTCGGGTTGGCTTTGGCATCACCTCGCAACTGGTTTGCGTTGCCGGAATTCAAACCGTATTCTTCGGCTTCCTTCATGGCATACAGCGACCATGCCACAATATCCGCCCACTCTTCGTCACCCTCACGGACCACCGGTCCCAGGGGCTCCTTGGAAATGGTTTCAGGAAGAACAATGTGATCATCCGGATTGGTCATGCGGATGCGCTGTGCGGCAAGTCCGGAACGATCGGTGGTATGCACGTCGCAACGTCCAGTGTCATACGCGACCCGCACCTCGTCGGCTTTTTCGAAAACCACCGGCTCATAGTCAAAGCCGTTTGCGCGGAAGAAATCCGCCATGTTCAGTTCGGTAGTGGTCCCGGTGTTCACGCAGACACTGGCGCCGTTGAGATCCATGGCGCTTTTGATGCCGGAATCCTTGCGGACCATAAAGCCCTGGCCGTCATAGTAGTTGACGCCCGCAAAAGTCAAACCAATCTTGGCGTCGCGGGTGAGGGTCCAGGTGGTGTTGCGGGAGAGTACATCAATTTCTCCTGAGGTCAGCGCGACGAAGCGTTCCTTGGCGGAAAGCGGGGTATATTTGACCTTGTCCGGATCGCCGAAGATGGCGGCGGATACTGCGCGGCACAGGTCGACATCCAGTCCAGACCAGTTGCCTTGCTCATCCGGCATGGAAAAGCCGGGAAGTCCCTGGCTCACTCCACACTGGAGGAAACCTTTGGATTTCACCTGCTGAAGAGTAGGTGAAACCGCCGATGCCGATACGGCAAAGGTCATCAGCACGCCCAAGGCGAGCAGAGTGTTCAAAACAGTTTTGATTCTCATACGATCTCTCCTCATGATGAGATTGAAGCGACTTTGGCGTTTTCAAACTGCCCTTGCAGTGAAAATCCCCCCGGGCTTGGCAAGCCTCGTCCGGAGCGAGCCAAAGGAACGTGTCACTATAAATAGATCATTTTAGCCAAGTCAAGCAGAATCCAATAAAAATGATAAAACCCCCTTTTTTCTTGTGGTTTACGCAGTGCCATCAGATTCATACATGAATTCATGATGCTGCGGGAAGTTTCAAAGCTTTTGCAAGGTGCATTCTTCGCATCCGGTCCTTGGCAGGAGTGTTTGCCTCTTTTAATTCCTCAGGTGAAATCAATCCATGTGCGAGGAGAATCTGCTCCAACGCTTTTTCCTCTGTTCCACTTATTTCCCAGACAGGGTGATCCAGCTCGAGCCCACTTTTCAGTTCCAGCAGTTTTTGCACTTTCCAGCCTAAAAACCTTGGCCTGTCTTTCGAAAAGTCATAAAGACAGCGGATGAGGTAGCACCTGTCAAATCCGGAGAGTTGAATTCCGCATTGAAAAACTTGTTGAGCCAGGGAACCCGGTGGGCTTCCCGGAAAGTCCGGGGAACAAAAACAATACTTGATATTTTGCGGCTGTGCGGGGATTTCACCCGATGAGGCAAGGATATCCCAGGGGAAACCCCTCGGGGAATGATTTTCAGGGTCAAACTGATGAGCTGTGATATTACCGTGCACACCTAGACCGTAAACTGTCATCGGGGAATCGTATTCGTCGGATTGCAGCATCCGGATGATTTCCAGGGGATCATGATTCCTCTCAATTGTCACCTGTTCTATTTCATTTTTCCAAAGCAAGGGTGAATTATCACTGAATATCTGTTCCCTGTTATTATTAGACGAAAACCACTGCATCACTTCACCACGGCTTTCCGCCCGAAAATACACATAACGGATTTTTACAGGCAAATGATGTCTGACCTGGAACACCGGCAGGCCCTGATGTAGCATAACCTGTTTCCAGCCAGGTGGCTGATCAAGAAGCCATTTTCTCAAGTGTTTTTGCCGCCGCCATTCATCATAAAGAGGCTGTGCTTTTGCGGAAAGCGCATCACGCCGGGGTTTGAGATAAACACCAGTTTCCGGTAGTGACAGGTACAAGTCTGGAACCTGAAACCCTGCCAGGCGCTGTTTCAGAAAATCACTCATCGCTGCTTCATCCAGAAATTCCACTTCCGGGGACACAGCCAGATATGCCACCGGACGCGCCACGAATTCCGGTTCAGACACTGGTACCACTACCGCCTCCGTTATGTCCGGGAAGCGCAACAACTGCGCCTCGATTTCTTCAGGATGGATGTTTTCTCCTCCGGAAACAAAAAGGGAATCCCGGCGTCCTTCGACAATCAGCCGCGGCTTCTCCGAAACCGTAGACCAGCGTCCGATGTCACCGGTGGCATACCATCCTCCGGAATCGAAAGGCCGATGTAGCTTCAGTGCTGATTTCTTTTCAAAACGTGCCAGAGGGACAAGGTAACCCAGAAACCGCGGGTTTCCGCGGACAAGGATTTCTCCTTCATCACTGATCTTCACCTCCCGGTGGGGCAGAACCTCTCCTGCCGGGAAAAGGGTTTCACCTTCCATGATCGGTTTTCCGGATGCGACCTGAGAAGCCATCTCTGTACAGCCGTAAGTGGTTATGACGGGCAGATCCAGGTTCAGCGATTCATCCAAAAGAGTCCTGGGAATTGAGGACCCTCCGAGCAGGATCAGTTTCAATCCTCTCAGCGCATCCCTGCCCAGCCGGGAAGACAGAAGCCGGTGCAGTTGGGCGGGAATGAGTGAAAGGTGGGTGATCCCGTCGTTTTGCAATTGTTCCGACAACCCAGTCCGCGGACGCCGGAGCACCATCGCCGCGCCGGAAATCAGGGTGCGGAAAACAATCCCAAGCCCGCCGACGTGGTATAGGGGAAGGGACAAAAGCCAGCGGTCCCAGGGACCTAACGGCATTCTTTCGTTGGCGCCCGACGCGCTGGTCCACAGGTTGTTCAAGGAAAGTACACAGGCTTTGGGGGTGCCGCAGCTCCCGGAAGTGAACAGGACTGTCGACGGAGCTTCCGGGTCAAGTCGTGGTAGGTCATTCTCACTTTCCCGCGTGATAGTTGAAAGAGAACCCGGCAATTTAAATACCCGAAATTCCTCGCCGTTCAGTTTGATTTTATCGCTTTGTGTGAGCAGCAGGGAGCTTCCTGCCTGCCGCATGCGCCGTTGAATTTCCATATCGGGGAACCCCGGGTTTACAGGTATGGCCAGGGAATTCCTCATCCACAAAGCAAACATGGTCAAGAGCAAAACACTGGAATCTGCACAGCAAATTGTTACAGGTTCCCCGGACGCTGAGTCCAGTTCCTCGCTCAGAAGCAAAGCCTGCCGCAAAAACTGTTTCTGGGTGAACGATCGTTTCCCATCAATCAGCAGCGTCCGATCTCCCCGGCCATGCATCGGGGTTATTAATCTAGACATGAATAAACTGAATTTTTGCCTGAGAATTCAGACAGTCTGTTCACATTCTTAACCGGTCCGGCCTGTCATCCATTCAAAACACGGATGTCATCCTCATGTACAGTGAAAAAACTGGTTTCTCCTTCATCAACCAACTGCATTCTCTCTGGCAATACGGAGGGCCAATTTTCCGGTATAACAAAACTCCCGTTTTTCAGTTCGAACGGGGGCTCGATCAAGTCATGCTCAAACCACTGAAAGGTGTCCAACCCTGCTGGAAGAGGGGAATCTGACAAACATGCGGACATTAACGCTATCCAGGCCAGCCCAACTCCGCTTTCAAACGAACTGCTGAAGGTCACCCCGACTTTTCGCGCCCGGGCTTCATTGACCCAGTTACGGGTTTTATTCCATCCCCCAAGCCTGCCCGGTTTCAGCACAAGGGAATGGATTGCATGCCATGGCAGCGTAGCGGGGTCGGGTTTATTCCAAAGCGTTTCATCAAGAGCCAGCGGCATTCCCGTTTTTTTGTAAAGTTCTTCCAGTGCTGCCGGGTTTTTGAGGGGTTCTTCACAGTATTCCAGGGAGATGTCCCGGACGCCATCAGCGAAAACAAGGGCGTCTTTAATCGACCAGGCGCGATTCGCATCCACCCGCAGGGAAACGGAATCTTCCAACAATTCATGCAGCATCCGGAGGGTAGAAATATCCTCCTCAACCATGTGCCGCCCCGCTTTCAGTTTGAGGCATTTGTATCCTGTTTTTTGTATCCTCGCGCATTCTTTTCCCAGGATACCTTTCTCTCCTTTCAGCCCTGCCTGCGTGAGGACACGCACCGGCAGCAAAGCATTCACCGGGACATGAGTGGTGGAAGGATTCATTGCCTGCAAAACGGTTTTGCCTTGACGTGACGCCCCCAAAGTCGACCATGCCGCCTCCAGCCCAAAACGGACCGAGGGCAGCCATGACTGTGTCGGGTTTTCCCCCTGGAACATGGATGAAATCCGGGATGCCGCCTGTTCCAGGGTTTCCTCATGCAGTCCCGTGAAAGGAGCGATTTCACCTTCTCCCGCATTTCCGGAATCATCCTCAATCCTCAGCAGCAACCCTTCCCTTACGCTCATTTCAATGCCGAGCATGCATATTGGGGATTTCAGCGGAATACAATAATGGAACAGTCGCCAGAAAACCGGTTTCATGGAGAATCAACCGAGCATCCAGCCCGCGGAAAAAAGGACACCGTAGACCAGGAGCAGTTTCCCGGTGCTTCCCAGCGTCTGGTTGAGGGCCTTTCCATCAACCCCATTGGCAATTTGCCTGATCGGCCTGTATGCGGGTATAAGCGCCAGCAAAGTGATCAATACCGCCCAGTGGGATTTTGTGTATAGGACAAGAAACAGTGGCACAAGCATTGCGGTTCCGAGACAGGCAAGGTATTCCATGCGTGCAAAACCGGGACCGAAACGGACAGCCAGAGTGTATTTGCCTGCCGGTTCATCGGTGGGCACGTCACGCAGGTTGTTCACCGCCAGCAGCGCGGTCGCCATCAGCCCAGGACCCAAACCAGCGACGAGCACCTCCGCCTGCAGTTCCAGCGCCTGCACAAAATAAGTCCCGCCGGTCGCCACGGGACCAAAAAAGATGAGGACGAACAAATCCCCCAACCCCAAATAGCCGAGAGGATAAGGACCGCCGGTGTAGAGCAATCCGGAAAGAATGGAGAGGATACCGATGGCCGCAATCGGCCATCCTCCGCGCCAGACGAGGTAGAACCCCAGCAGGGAGGCCAGGAAGAAAACTGAGATGCTGCCAAGGATCATCACCCGGGGAGAAATCCATCCTGCCTGTGTCACGCGTTGCGGTCCGAGGCGATTCCCCGTATCGACACCTTTGACAAAGTCGAAATAATCGTTCGCGAAGTTGGTTCCGATCTGAATCAGCAGGGCCGCCCCCAGCGCCGCTAGTGCTGCTGGAAAATGACCCCTGTCCGCATCAAAAGCCATCGCTGTTCCCATCAACACCGGTGCAGTGGATGCTCCCAGGGTCTTCGGACGCAAAGCAAGCAGCCAGTATTTCCAGACTCTGCTGGTTAACGAAATGGATGGCTGTGCTTGATCTTGTGGCATCAGCGGATTACAAGCAGCCCCGCCGGTATAAGAACTGGACCGGTGTTCCTGAAGATTGACATTTCCTTTACATTAACAGGCGGTGGGACTCAGGGGTGACGGGTGAATTTCCCGAAATCAGGCGCGCGTTTTTCGATGTAGGCGTTGCGGCCCTCCTGCCCTTCCTCTGACATGTAAAACAGCATGGTCGCGTTTCCCGCCATTTCCTGCAGCCCGGCCTGTCCGTCGCAGTCGGCATTGAGCGCGGATTTTAGACAGCGCAGAGCAAGCGGAGACATGCGCAGCATTTCCCTGCACCATTCGAGGGTTTCATCCTCCAGTTGGGCGAGCGGGACCACGGTATTGACGAGTCCCATCTCCAGCGCCTGGCTTGCGTCATACTGGCGACAGAGGAACCAGATTTCCCGAGCTTTTTTCTGACCGACAATACGGGCCAGGTAACTGGAGCCGTAACCCCCGTCGAAAGAACCGACCTTCGGGCCGGTCTGTCCGAAAACCGCATTGTCGGCGGCAATCGTCAAATCGCACATCACGTGCAAGACATGCCCGCCTCCGATCGCGTAACCCGCAACCATCGCCACCACTGGTTTCGGGCAGGTGCGGATCTGGCGCTGAAAATCAAGCACGTTCAGCCGCATGTGTCCTGTTTCAGAATCCGTGTAACCTGCGTCGCCTCGTATCCGCTGATCTCCTCCGGAACAAAAAGCCTTGTCTCCCGCACCCGTTAGGATGATCACACCGATATCCGTGTCTTCCCTGGCATCCTCGAGGGCCTGCTGCATTTCCCTCACGGTTTGAGGTCTGAAAGCATTGCGCACTTCCGGGCGGTTTATTGTTATTTTCGCTATTCCTTCCCCGGACTTGTGGTAAAGAATGTCCGCAAATTCACCGTGTAGTTGCCAATAATCCTTGTTCATGTCATTCATTTCCCTCCTAACTTGAGCGATTCATAACAAAAAAAGCTCCCAACCTTTGGATTAAAGTGT
>CAYFLK010000006.1:97594-99124 GCA_964344035.1 uncultured Pseudomonadota bacterium | reverse complement strand
CATATCTTAGCTGTGTTGCTGGATAATCAACACTTAACTCGAACAGAGCCTACTTTTTCCACCAGGCTGCTGAGGTTGTCAGAGGAGTACCCGGAAACGCTGATGTCGTCTAGGGCGCCGGTGGCCCCGGAGGCGATGCCCTCAATGACGCCGGAGAGGTCGCTGACGGAAAGGCCGCTTATGTTTCCCAGCGCCCCGGTGGCGCTGGAGGTGATCTTTTCCGTGGCGCCACCCAGTTCGACGGCCGTGAGGCCGCCGTCATCCAGGCTGCCGACCATGGCACCGACCACGGAACTTGAGGCGTTGTCGATGTCGCTGCCGCTCAGACCGGCTTCATCCAGTTGCCCGATCTATGTCTGTACAACTTCGGCAAGGGCCGTCTCCAATGGAGTCGAATCATTGTCAGCGGAAGACGTGGGGAGGTAACTGCTTCTGCCGTTAAGCGATCCGGTCATGCTGAAGACGATGACCTGGATGACTTTGATTGTCTCCGAGGAGGAGAGTCTCAGTGCGGAAAGGCTGCCCTGCGACCCCTCGACTATTTTGGGCAAAAGTGAAATCAGGTCTGTGGAGGATTCAAGACCCGCCTGACTGACCGATTTTGATGCCGCGTTTGCAATCGCGGTGATCTGCGCGGAGGAAAGGGTGGTGTTCACCGGCGGGGAGGATTTGCCGGCTGCATGGACCCGGCTTGAGGATGATGCCGAGGTGAGGTTTGCCTGCAGTTCGGCGATCACTGTTCCGGATAGAGTCTGTTCCTCTTCCTCCGGGGTGGTGTTCGTCGAGTTGTCATGGTACCCGTCAAGGATTTCCATCCCGGCAAAGTCGTCCCGATTGCAGGCGGTGGTCAGGAGGAGGAGCAGAAGCAGGGGGATGAGGAGTGGTTTCATATTTGTCTTTTATTTAGCCGCGGCTAAAAAAGATTTCTGTCTGTGTTTTCCGTGGTTTCCGCGGCTAAAAAAGATTATTCTCCTTAAAATTCGTAATTGATGCCGGCGTTGAGGTGTCCCTGTCCTTGGGTGTTGAAACGGGCGGACATGCGGAAACGCCAGCCGGCAAATGCCTGGTCCCAGCCCGCGCCGGCATGGACGGCTGAGTAGTCATTCTGAAAATCCCCCTTTTCGGAGGAGAAGTTAAGCCGGGTTTGGCTGACTCCAGCCCGAGTCTCAATACTGCGGAAGATGCGGTAACCGTAGGAAAGGGCTAAGCGCTGCACGTCCACCTGGGTGACCGGGTAGAAATTGTCTCCGGATTTCGCGCTGAAGACCGGGGTGCTTCCGCTCCCATTTGCGGCGTGGAATTCAAGGGACTGCCCGGAGCCCCGAACCCCCATTGCCAACCCGGGGAGAGTCCAGCCGACGCGGTCGAAGGGGAAAGCGCCGGATTTGACCAGGACCGACTCGACTTCCGGGCCGATGTATGGATTTTGCAGACCAAGCCGCTTGATGGTCCGGACCCAGAAATTCCTCCTTAAGGTGAAGGATGTAAAACGCAGTTCGCGTCGCTCACCGGGTTTGAGGATGACGGTCA
>CAYFLK010000006.1:19251-97494 GCA_964344035.1 uncultured Pseudomonadota bacterium | reverse complement strand
CCGGCGGTGGAAACCCGCAGCTCGTAGACCCCGGGAGGAAACTCCAGCCGCACCGTCGTTTTTCCCCCCATGCCGAACCGCTGTATGCCGTCCACCAAGACCCGGCCTTTAGCATATTGACGCGGCACGGAAATCAGCAGACTCGTGTTCAGCGGGGCCAGGGTGACCGAGCGGACGCCGAGCCGTGTGCGGGTCACTTTTTCCCGGAACCGCACCTCCCGGTATCCTGAAAGGCGCACCGAGACAACTCTGTTTCCCCGCTCAAGTCGCAGTTCAGTTGGGGTGCGGACTGGATTTCCATCGACATCGAGACGCACCCTGCCGTCTACCAGCACGGTCGCCCCCTGGGGACGCGAAAGCAGCGTCAGCACGCCTTCGTTGTCGTCGTCGGCGATCGACAGGCTCAGACCCCGCGGGGAGACGAATGGGTAATTCATGTCCCGCGATTCGGTGACTTTGATTACCAGTTCGGCCTTGCGCGGACCGTCCATTTCCGCGTTGTTGACGGCATAGACGCTCAACTCCCGGGGTTGGTTCCAGTTTTGCGCGTCGAAGACCAGGGTTTGCGGTTCCACCGACAGCATCCCCATGGGCAGTATATCGACGCCGATAGATACCGGGAAAGCGGGCCGTGAATCAAGTTTCACGGTGAAAACGCCCGCGCCCGCGCCCTCGGTGAGTTCAAGGGACTCAGGGGAGACGGGAATGCCGGGTTCATCCATGCTCAATGCGGCGCGGTCCCGGTCACGCTCCACCAGCAGTTTTTGCACCAGGATATCGAGGCGTTCCAGCATCTGCGGTGTTTTGCAGGGTTCTTTACAGATTTCGTTCTTCACCAGCTTCTTGGGGTCTTCCTGAAGCTGCAGGGTCAGCAGTGTCAATTCGCTCCTGAGCACGCCGAGGGTGAAGATGAGCCGCACCTCGAGATACTGCTGCATCAGCGCGAGGCAGTTATCCTCGGTGCATTCCTCTCCCGGCAGCGCCTTCACCGCGCGCCGGAAGGCATCGTCCACGGTCGCGCGGGCGAGCAGGTTGAAGCGCGTGGAAAGCAGTTCCTCGAGACGGCGCAGCAGGATCAATCCCTCTTCCTGACGGAATCCCCTGGGAAGCGGGGGCCTTATCAACGCGGCGTTTTCCTTGAGCGTTTGCGCAGCGTAATCCGGAACGAGGGTGAAACCGATGGCCAGCCATGCCGCCCCCCACAGGATTCGTTTCATTCAAATATGCCTCTCACAAAACGGGCGCTTCCGTTTTCCTCCCAGTGCCGGACGACTTTGTCCGCTAGATCGCGGAAATGGCGGCGCAGTTCGGCGTCGCTCATATCGAGGTCCCGGACGGGGAGTCTCTCTCCCGAGAGGATGAAACGGTCGCGCATCAGGGCCTTTTCATCCTCCAGAACATAAAGCCAGAGATAGAGGTCCATGTAGGCCATTCCCTGCCACATCAGCGAGGGTTGTTCCACAACTTTGCCGTTGATGGTCCAGACCAGCGCAGTGTCGATGTTCCGTTTTCGCATCAGCCCGGCCAGCTCTTGGGTGCTGAGAGAGCCGGGGATTACATCCCGGCGCCAGTTAAGATTCGGCACGAGACGGGTCATTTGCTCAAACTGCCCCTCGATCACCTGACGCGCCCCTTCCCCGTTTTCCCTGAGCACTCCCCGGTCAGGAATCCGGAAAAGTGCGAGCACAGACCGTTTCCGGCGTTTGGGGCGGAGGAAGAAGAACTCCCCGCCCTGGTCGCCCTGGTTGCCGATCTGCTGAAGCAGCGGGGTCTGGGACGCGCCCATCAGGGTCAGGGTGTCGTTGGCGACATGCCTGGCAACACGCATCCCGAGGTCCGAGGCGGAGAGGTAGGGCTGCTGATTGGCCTCGAGCTGAGCGATCAAATGGTAAGCGAAGACGGAGTTTCCCTTCCACTGCGGACCGCCGTCGTAAACCGGTTCGTTTCCTCCGGAAGTGAAACCCTGAACGGAGTTGAGGCGGTTTTTCTGCCGGTAAAAACCTGGTTTGCGGAGTTCGGTTTCATCAGGGAGGCTCATGCCGCGGGTGAGCAGGTTGCCGCTGAAGCAGGAATCTGAGATGAGCAGCTTGTGGCGGGCATCGATTGATCCGAGACGGTTGAGCACGTCGGCGTTGCTGATGTAATCGTAGTTGTTGTCCTGCTGCCCGTCCACCGGGACCCAGTAGCCGTCCTGCTTTTCATCGTAAACTACATGACCCGCGTAATAGATAAAGACCTTGTCTTGCGGGCGGGATAATTCGCGGAGACGGTCGAAGCCCTGGAGCATCTGCCTGCGGGTGGCGTCGCGCAGCAGGCTCACGTTGCGTTCCGAAAATCCGTAGCGGCTCAGCAGGACGTCCCGCACTCCCTCCACGTCACGGATTGCGGTTTTCAGGTCCGGCCAGTGGCGATACTCGTTGTTGCCCACCAGCAACGCGTATTGAACCCCGGATCCCTTTTGATCTAAAGCCCCACCCTTTTTTGAAATTCCGCGCACCTGGGCAAATGCCGTCAGCGGAAACAGCAGGACCAGTCCGATCACTAGAAAACGCATGTTGACTCCTCTCATCATACTTGGACGGACAAATTTCAGAATTTCATCACATAAACACGATATTTTTTGAATGCTGTTTTTTAATAATTCCCAAAACCGTAAAATACTCCTAACAGAGAGCACGGGTGTACTGATGAAAATAAAACCGACCGCACACGAAAGAGCACGGGTCCTGCCTTTACCGAATCCAGGTGCTTCCGTCCATCAACCCGAACAGACCGGTTATTTCAATATAAACCCGTTTTTTTCATAATTCAACGGAACAAAACGGAAAAAAACTGTTTCTTTTCTTTCCTGAAAATAAAACCGGGGTTGTTTTTCAATTGCCTGTTAAATCAGTGACTCATGATTTTGATTGATCATTCCAGCTTTCCATTTTTTCCATTTTTTCCATTTTTTCCATTTTTTCCATTTTTTCCATTTTTACCGCAATTTAACAGGAACAGGCCCAGTTTTGATCCATCGGGTGTAAGAACAATGCTAAACATCCTCATCGGCGTTCGACAGTGGTAACGGAAAGGAAAGACATCGCCTGCAGCGCACGCGGACTGACCCCTCTCCGCTGCAGCCGGCGGATATGTTCGGGAAGTTTCCAGCCTCGGGTTTCGGGTCCCGGTTCCAGCGGAAACGGTTCGGTGGAGGCAAGCGCCACCAGGGTTTCCGGTCCGCACCCCCGGGCGCAGTCAATCTGCCACCGGGCATCTTCATTGACGCGCGAAGGGAGCCGATGCACCACCCCGCCGACCAGCGGCACCGGGGATTCATAGATGGTGGTGGTGACACCGTTTACGTCCCGGTAAACCAGCTTGCCGAAGCTGTCGATTTCGGATTTCAGCAAAACCTCGAAATCGTCTCCATGATAGTAGACCGCGCCAACCCCCTTATTTACTTCAACTTCAACGCGGAAATCCTGCATCAGTCCCTCCATCGAGCCGAGGGCCTCGGTTTCTTCACGGATTTCCGGTTCATGCGGTGGTTTGAATTCTTCACGGATGCTGCTGACGGCAACCGGAACTTCCGCTTCGGCGATCCTCACGCCGTCTTCCCCCAGCAGTCGCAGGCTGACATAGACCCTGACCCCAGCCTCGCGGTAGACTCCCTGGAGGATCGCGTCGCTGACCCGCGCGTCAGTCTGGGAATAATTCTGGTTTAGGGAAAATCCGCGCCGCAGCTTTTCCGGGCCGAGACTTCTGTGTTCGACGCGGACGTAGTCCTCACGATTGCGTTTCATGTGGTCCTCAACCAACCCGATAAAACGTTCCGCGAATGCGCTGGAGATGGTGCTGTTTTCGAGCACGAGGGAGGTGATTTCCACTTCGAGGGGCGTGACGGTCAGTCTTTCGGTCAGCTGTTCCACGGCCTGCCGGGCGGCTTCCTCAGGAGTCTGTGCCCGTGCACCAACGGCCAGGACGGCGAGGGCGTAAATCAGCAGGGCATGTTTAATCATCTGTTCCTTTCAGGGCAGACATGGGGGTCTGTCTCTACATTGGGCAAACACGGGGGTTTGCCCCTACAACGGGTGGTTATGTGTTTTAAACGATTCGAATGATTCCTCCATCTTGCGGTCAATATCTTCCTCCTGCTGTTTCATCATCCGGTCAAATGCTTCTTCCTGCATCACCAACATGGAATCGAAGAGGCCGCTGTCCTTGAACGGTCGCGGAGGCGTCAGCAGCCCGTCCTCCGGGCGCGGGATGGTTCGGAGCGGAGGAAGCGGGAAAGCGGGCTGCCGGTGTTCCCGGGTGGCCGTGGTACTTGGCTGCTGCATTTCATCCGTGCGGCGGATGCCTGCCTGGATGGTTCCCCCGGGCAAAGCAGCGGCATGGGCTGCAATTTGAACGCCGCCCTGTTTGAGCCAGTCGCGGACGACGTTGGACTGGACCGAGAAATTCACCCCGGTGATCGCCATCCCGTCCGCGGATTTGCGGGCGATACTGGTGTTGACTCCGATCATCTGTCCTCCGTAGTTGAGCAACGGTCCGCCGGAGTTGCCGCGGTTGAGGGAGGTTTCCGTCTGGAAAACGTGACGCCCCATTATTTGCCCGTGGTTGCGGATTCTCGCACCGATGCGTCCAGAGGTGAGGGACCAGAGTCCACCGTTTTCCGGATGACCGATGGCGAGCACGGGGTCGCCGATACTTACCCGTGATGAATCCCCGAAATGGAGCGGTTTGACGCGCTCGATGTCCTCCACTTCAAGCAGGGCCAGGTCGAGACCGCGGTCGGAACGCACAACACGGCCCGCGCGGCCCTTCATGTAGACGCGGCGGGAATCGTCGTTGAGGTTGTCAGCGCGCAGAAAAACCAGCAACCTTTGTGGCTGACGACCGGAGGAGTCGAGCACAACGTGGGCGTTGGTCAGGACGCGTCCGGGCGCGATCACCGAGCCGGCGCCCTTGGAGCGGGACCCGTCCGTATGGATGGCAAGAATCAGCACAACCGAATCGCCGGTGGCGCGGTACACCTGGGCAGGACTTAACTCGGCCAGGAGTCGTCCACCAGACAATGGAAGCAACAAAACGAATGACAAAAGAAATGCGCCTGCACGCATAAACCGGGACATATCACTCCTTTCAGGGCAAGACGTTGATTTCAACCTGGGTTTCTGATTTGGGTCCGTCCGAATCGCGGAAGTTTTTCAGCAGCACCCGGAACTCGTCCAGAGAGTACTTTGTTCCAGGCGCATCGAAATCGGGGAACCGCCCTGCCGCGGCCAGTGCAATGAAAGTGTAACGCCCGGCCGCTTCCGGTGTGATCCGCGCAAGTTGTACCGGTTTTTTCCGTAGCAACCTCCGGCTGCCGGTATACGCAAGCAGGACTCCGAAGCGTCCGTCCCAGGCATATAGACGCGCATGGCAGCGCCGTTCGCACCGCACTGTAAAGGAAACCGGTATGCCCACATGCAAACTTTCCCGGGCCGGCGTGGAGTTCAGCAGGAGCTGAAAATCCGGCATCACCTGCTTTTTCAAAAACGGGGTCGTCACTTCAATGCGGAAGGGAAGCGGACGGCCTTTTAGCGCCGCCAATGATTCGGGAGGTAAAAGTTTGTCAAGCAGTTCCACATCCGCGCGCGCCTGGAGTTCGAGAATTCCTTCTTCATTGCGGGGCGGGAGCTGGAAAACAGCCCGTCCGTCGGGCCCGCTGCGGACAGACATCCTCGCACCGGCATTGTAGAAGACGACCGGGAAATGCGGGACAGGACGCTGCCTGCCATCCCTTCCGCGCAGCTGCACGCGCACCGCCAGTGGTTGAGGAGCTTTTCCCGGTTCGATCTGCTGGAGGGGCAGCGAAGCGGATACAAGGTTAAGTCCAGCAAGCAGGAAAGCCTGCATTTCTTTGGCCCGGGCGAGGTAGAGCCGCCAGCGGGGTGTCTGCTCCTCAGCGGCAGCTTCACGGGCCAGGCGCAGCTGTTCCAGGGAAGCCAGAAGGCTGCCGTCATCCGCGAGAGTCTGCGCGGAGGTGAGCTGTTTCTCCAACACGTTTTCCGCAATTTCCATGCGCCGCTTATCGTGCTCCTTCTTCCACTCCCGCACCCGTTCATATTCAGATTTCGGCACGCGCGCGAGCACCTTAACACGGTAGAAACGCCCGACTTCGGCCTCGCCGCGCAGTTCACGAAACAACACCGCGGAACGCTCAACAAGTTTGAGGCGGCTGAAATATGCTTCCGCGCGTTGCCTGGAACCGGAGCGCCTGGATTCTGTCGCGTCCCGGACCTGCGAGGAAAGGGCAAAGGACACCGAAAGGTACTCGTTGAACACGCGGGCCTCGATTCCGCAGTATTCGACAAAACGGTTGCCCGCATCACTCCTCGCTTCCGCGAGCGCATCACGTTCCTCGCGGCGCTTTTTTGAATACCCGACGAAGAAGAAGTGTTCTTCGTCTTCCTCGCGGCTTCCCAGCACAGTCCATTCCGGCTCCTCTTCAGGGACCCTGCGGACCAGTTCCTCCCGCAGAGAATTCCCTGTTGAAGGAACAGGCGAGGGAGAAACGCTGCAGGCGCCCATCCCCAGCATCAGCAAAAGCATCAGCCTGCGCATAGCTTTATTCATACGGACTCACCCGCTTCAGTCGGTGACAACGCCCTGCTTCTGCATGTCATCCCAGAACTTTGCCGCCTGCTCCGCCTGCCGCCTGGCCTGGTCGGTGGCGGCTTCCTTCGCGCGTTTCCTTGCGTCATCCATGTTCTGCCTGGCGGTCTGCCGGAAAGCTTCGTCCAGCGACTTGACAGGGACCCCCGCCAGCACGAAGTACTTGTATCCGCTTTTTCCCGAGGAATCAGTTTCGCGTTCCATGTACCAGGTTTTTGCTTTCAGACGACGGGTGACGTTCGCGGCGACCTGCTTTTCATACATGCGCGCGCTGGTGGTCGGGTCCATGGCTTCGCTGGAAAGGCCGTATGTCACTGAAGCGCTCTCAAATTTACTCTTGGCCATGGTTCCCAGGTACTGGATCGCGGCGCTGACCGAATTACGGCGCGCGTCGTCGCGGGCGTTTTTCTCGCTCACATGCACCGCGGAGATGCCGACGAAGTACATCGTCTCGTCTTCCACCTCCGGTTCGTTCATGGTCCATTCCGGACGGTCAGAAACATCGGCTGCTTCAGAACTCCCGGGAGTCGGGGCCTTGGCGGAACACGCGACCAGGGACAGGGCGGCGACCAGGGTGAGCATTATCAGTGATACTTGTTTCATCATGACCTCGTCGGTTGATGGGGTTGATTCAAGCACGGAAGTTTCCTCCCGCGGTACAGGGAAACCCGGCGGACTTGCCGGTTTTCATCCTCTGTTATTATGCTTGGACGGACAAAAAATGAAATTTCATCATATTATTTCATGCATGGGTGCGGTTTCTGAAAAAACAACATGATATCAGCATCTAAAAATTCAGCTTGGTTCCGGGCATCCGGTATCAGGCCCTGCGGATGATTGAACGGGACTGTTGATCCGGAAAATGAGGCATTGGCGGTTCATCTGCGGGAAGGGTTTGGTTGAACACGCGCCCATGAGGGCTTCATCATGGAGTCGTGTTTGCAATAATCGATGGACAGTTTTCACTTCAATGGAAACAAACCCGTGGTCCCATTTTCTGCAAAGCCCGGCCTCGGAAAAATGCCGAATCTCATCAATAGCACAAATGTCAAGAAATGCAATTGTATAGATGAGCAATTATTATATAAATAATATCAGTTAGTTACATGCATGAATAATTCTGAATTTTACCATATTTCTGTAATTTATTGATATTACAAACTTTTTATTTATATCGATTTTTACAGAATTGTCTGTCAGCAGAAAAAATGGAAAAAAAATGAGAGTGGATTTAGGCGAAAATAGTGAAGAAAAAATGCTGATTTCCGGGAATTTCCCCTGTTTTTTGAAAAAAAGTTTTCTACAGCCGCAAAAACAGGCTAACGGCCCTGGCTGTTTTCAGGAAGAAACCACCAGTCGCGGCGTGCGTTTTCGAGGATTGTTGAGACCAAGATGCCTCGGGGGATATGGGTTAGTCGGACGATGCCCGCAGGTTCGCGGAGTGATGTCCGGAGGGGTTAATGTACATGGTATTCATGGAACAATTTGCCTTCCATCTTGTGTGGAGGAAATGTAAGTTAAATGCGAAAATGTTGAAACACATCCACCTCAGAGGCTTTACTGTCCAGGCAGTTATGACCCGCATTTTGAATCGGCTCATGCAGTGAAAAATCCCACACCACAGGTACCGGAAAATCCCCTGGAATATATACAAAACCAAGTTCGGGAATCCAGAGTGTTCTGGACCTATCATGTAAACATGCGATTGCTGCAGCGTAAAATCTCCAGGCAAATGATCACTGATGCCGTCGACAGCTTTGAAATAATTGAATCCTATCCTGATGACAAATATCATCCCAGCTACCTGGTATGGGGATGTTACGGAAACCGTATCTTCCACGTTTTGTTTGCCGTTGATGTGAAGATGAAAAACGTGCGGGTGATAACGACATATTTTCCGCAGCCAAATAAATGGGAGTCCAACTTCAAGCAAAGGAGAAAACTATGAACTGTCATGTTTGCGGAGGCCTCATGCAGGCACAGGTGACGGACCTGCCTTTCAAACTGGATCAGCATGCCATCCGAATCATCAAGGACCTGCCCGTGCTTGAATGCAAACAGTGCGGTGAGGTTATCATCGATGACCAGGTCATGGAGAAAATCGAACCGCTGCTGGACACCCAAGGACGAGGTTCAGAATTAGAAGTGACGCGTTACGCAGCCTGATTCCCGCGGGATACCGCCAAATGTGCAAAGAGTGTTGGAGACCGGGAATAATGGAGCGTTTAAGACCGCATTAGCGTCAACGCTTAAACAACCAGTCAGTTCCACGCCGCGGAAGAAACCACCAGACACGGCGGGCGTTATTTTCGTAAGCATCGCTGAGGCGACCGGGATAGATTTGAGTGGTCCAGTTTCCGCTTTGGATGATTTTTACGGGCGGAGGCATGCGCCGTAGCCGGGATTTCAGGTCCGCTTCCGCCGGGGCGGATACGAGTTCGACTGCCTCGTCAATGACCAGTACCCGCAGCGTACCCTGTTCACAGGCGCGTGCATGGAAATCACCGGAGCGCACCCGCACGCAGGTCATCCCGGCAAACCTTTCCCTCCCCCGGCGGGTCAACGCGCCCAGGGACATGGGGGGAGAAACACTCGCCTTTCGGGCACGAACCGGGGGGGGGTTCGGTACGTCCCAGGTTCATGTAGACCCGCGCGCGGTACAACGGCGGCAGGCGGTATCGCAGCAGCCGCTCCCACGCCTGCCCGGCGCTTCCGGGTCGCTGCCTTTCGGTCAGCAGGACCGCGCGGTTGTAGGCCGCTGCCGCGTAATCAGGGTGTTTACGCAGTATGGTTTCCAGTACGCTCAGGGCGCGGTCGGTGGTGTCCATCCCCATTTCGCGTCCGAACGCATGCAGGGCAACGGCCTTGTTGTTCATCGCTTCGCGCTGTTCGGGGTTGACGCGCAACACCTGGTCAGCGGCGCTCATCGCGCCAGCGTAATCCCCGGCGGTCAGACGCGCCGAAGAGAGGTTTACGCGCGCGGGCAGGTATTCAGGGTCCATCCGCGACGCTTTTTCGAAATACTTAAGCGCACGCCGAAAATGGGTTTGAAACCCCAGGAGCGCGACGCAGCGTTTTCCGGGTCCGCGAGCAGGACCGCCCGTGCGCCCGCGGGTCAGTGTTCCCATGGTTTCCAGGTCCGCGACCAGCGCGGTAAAATAACGTGCAGCCCAGCGGGCGTCGTAGCCGGCAAGTTCGCGCATGGCGAGCCGGTATTCGCTTAAACCGAGGTTGTTGAATATCTCGCGTCCGGGAAAGCGGCCGCGGAAGTGTTCGAGCAGCACCCGCGCGTCATCATATCTCCCGAGCTGCTGCAGTTTTGTTCCCGCGTCGAAGACCAGCAGTTCTCGCCGCACCGCCGACAGCTGGGAACGCAGCAGCGCGGCGCGCTCCGCGTCCGCGGGGTATTGAGCTGGAGCCGGGGATTGACCCTGAAGCTCGATGACGCGGGCGGACCAGAGCTGGAAGAAGGTGGAGTCGACATCGAGCACACGCTTCGGATTGTAACCCGCGGCGGTCATGGCAATCAGCCCGTGGGCGTCTGCCTGAAGCTCCCTGAGACGGGCGGCCTGGTTTTTGCCGTCAGGTTCAGAGCGCCGCAGCAGTTGTTCAAGATGGACGCGCGCTTCCGCGATTTCAGGGACGGCGCCCACCCGTGAAAACGCTTCCGCCGCCCAGAAATCGTCTTTGGCGAGGTGCGCCAGTTCATGCCCGAGCAGAAACGCCATGCGCGCGTCGCCCAGTTCACGCTTCACACCGTCATAACAGAGCCGAATCGCCGCGCGGTTGAGAAGGACGCTGCCGTCCGGAAGCGCATGCGCCATCGGCGCATGGTGAGAACGGAGCAGTACCAGCCGGGGCAGGCGTTTTGGGCTGCGTTCCGAGGCGGCTTCGACACGTTCCCAGACCCCGCGGACCAAAGCGATGCGCGGTTCCAGGTCTTCCGTCAGCGCGCCGTGCTGCTCCAGCCACCATGCGGCTTTGGCCTTCGGGCTTTCCTGCGCGTCTGCCTTGCCCGCCAAATAGAGGGCGCAGCCGAGGAGCAGAATCAGCAGCCTGAGGATGTTTGACATGTAGGTTTTCGTGTGTACATTTTGAATTTTATCTCCTCGCAGGGGAAGAAACCCAACCAGTCTGCTTCGCATCCCCCTTCCGTCGGAGGGGATTTATACAAGTCGTCATTTCAGCCTGTTATGCGCACCCTGATTATTCAAACAGCAGGTTCAGATTTTCGATTTCGCCGGTGATTTTTTCAAAACGGCCGGGAACCTCCGGAGCAGCCTGAGCCAGGCTTTTCAGGCGTTCCAGGGACCTCAGCAGGCCCGGCAGTTCCACGCGTTCCCTGAACATTTCCGTGAAAGCACGGATTTCCTCGGGACGGAAGTAATTCAGGTTTCCGGTTTGGGCCGCCCGCTCCGCGCCGAAGCACCATTCCCCGAGCAGGACGTAGGGCCAGGATTCCGGGCTGAGCTGTTCTTCAAAACGGGAAATCCATCCGGCCAGGGCTTTCTCAGACGGTTTACCGGCCAACGCCGGGGGCAGTTCATCGAACAGTTCACTGCTGACGTCCGCAAAACGAGCGGATTCAAGCTGAGCGGCAAAGTGAAGATGTTGATCGGCATCCACTGGAGGATTTGCCGCGGCAAGGGACGCAAGCCACCGTCCGCTTTGAAAATGAAGACTGCGCGGGTGTCCCGTTGCAGAAAAACCGAGGAATTCCCGGGGGAAGTCCCCGCCGGCATCAAAAGCTGATACAGGCAGCCGCTGCGCGATCACGCGGGCGTTCAAGGATTCGCGTGCCAGGGGGGAGGTATGAAATCCCGGCTGGCGGGACATGAACCAGGCAACGCCGATCACCAGCAGCAGCGATGCGGCCAGTCCCGCCCATTGCGGAATTGTAAGACCAGAAATGCCGGGTTTCCGGCGCTTTGAGTCCTTGCGACTGAACGCCAGTCTCAAACCGCCTGATGATTTATGCGGGTCGGCTCCCTGTTCACCCACGTGTTGACGAGGGCCGGATTCCTCATCCCCGGCTGAGAAAGCCCCGAGGAGATCAGGAAGCTCTTCGCCAACCAGGTGCAATTCCCCGATCCACTCACGGCAAAGGCCGCAGCGTGATACATGAGTCGTCACCTGACGTCTTGGTTCCTCATCCAGACCGCCTTCGATGAAAGCCGCCATCGTCAGCGGGGTGGGACAGTCTTCGGGATTCATTTCCGTCTCCTCGTTCAAGGTCCGGGACAGCAGCTGCCCCAGGCGTTCATCTAATGAGACGGACAAATTCTCATTTTTCATAAAATTTTTTTCTTTTTTCATAAATCTTTATTTAGCCAATCCCGAAGATCTTCTTCACTTACGCCCGATTCCAGTATGCGCTGCCTGAGTGTGTTGAGGATGCTCATTAGCCTGTGTTCCGCCTGCGCGCGGCTAAGTCCAAGCATCCGCGCGACTTTGGAAAGGGGGAGGTTCTCTTCAAACTTAAGCTTGATGAGCAGGCTTTCCTGATCGTTTAATCCGCTTCCGCTTTGCTCGAGCACGCACAGCACCCGTTCCCGCATTGAGCGTTCCCGTGCGCGGTCCAGTTCGTCTTCAGGATTCCTGCCGCTATCCAGGTTTTCAGGATCAATCTCTGAACGAGACGGACCGACGGGCATCCGCAGACGAACGGCGAGGCGGGCCAGTTCATCACGATCCACCTTGAACCCATGATTGACGGTGAGGATCAGGCATGCCTCATCGAAGCTTTTGCCCTGACGCAGGAACAGTTCTTCAAAAAGAACCGCGACTTCTCCTAAACGTTCCGCCCGGCGCGAGGGCCGCCGGCGGCCTTTTCTACCACGGATGAAATCCACCAGCTTGCGGGTGATTACCGAATAGAGGTAGGTCTGGATGGCGGCGCTCCCGTCCCACGCGCGCGGCACGGCATAATCACGTTCCACCAGGTGGAGGTGTACATCCGAGGTAAGTTCCACGCTTTCTTCCCGGTTTAACCCCTTGCGGCTGGCTACCGCCCGGAGTGCTGCATCGACCTGGTGATAATGTTTCTCAAGCCAGCAGGCGGGTTCGTGGATGGTTTTATGCGATGCAGGCTGGTTCATCGACGGAATATCCGGTTTTGGGTATCTGTCTTTTCCAAAAACCAAAACTATCACATTTTGGCACAATTAAAAAAAGCGCACTGATTTAAACACATTATTTGAGTATCAATTCATCCAACTCCTTACATCTTTCTGGACTTTATCGGTAAAAACGATAAAGTGGTAAAATTTGTGCTATTTCATTCAAACAGACTAACGATGAGGAAACAGTTTTTGTTGCTGGTGTGGGTCCCGTTCACACTGGCATGGGGTTCGTGGGCAGTAGCCGTGGAGCCCGGAGACCTGGAACGGTTGCAGAGCAAGCTTGAATGCGTCAAGTGCGATCTGGCCAAGTCAGACCTTAGGCAGGTGAATCTTCCGAACGTAAACCTCAGCGGGGCCGATCTCGCTTCCGCTGAACTGCAGGGGGCAAACCTTCGCGGGGCGAACCTGCAGGGAGCAAACCTGCGCGGCGCAAACCTGGAAGGCGCGAACATGCGCGGGACCGACCTGCGTGGGGCGGACCTTAAAGGCGCGATGCTGGGAGGGGCGAACATGTCTGTCGCGGAACTGGGAGTCGCAAACCTCAAATCCGCCGATTTGCGTGGAGCGGTCCTGCTTGGAGCGGACTTGCAGGGCGCCGATCTTGAAGACGCCAATTTGTCGGTGGCGGATTTCGGCATCAGCAACCTGCGCGGCGCCAACCTGCAGGGTGCGGACCTGAAATCGGCAACCCTGAAAGGCGCCAACCTCGACAAAGCGGAAATGACCGGTTCATTACTCTGCAACACCACTATGCCTGATGGCAGGGTCGAGTACAGCGGCTGCATCCTCCCCCTCCTCAAAGCAGCCTTGAAAGTCGCGGATCCAGCCAAGTGACAGGGGGAACTGAATCTCCGCATAAAGTCTGGTGTGGCGGGTCTTAACCGCTTTCCGGTGAATCGGCAGTCTCCGCGACACCAGCAGGAGCCATTCCGGGTTCCCCAAAATAACACTGCCATGCATGTCCTCTTCAGTTGACAGACAGTGTTTCCCGCACTCTGTCCATACTCTTAAAAGGTGTCATTTCCCCGTTACTTTGGCTTGATGCTCGCATGGCCTGATGAGGATAAGAGGAACCGGATATACAGGAATTCCGCCCAAAGAGACTGTAAATTGGAAACCCGGTGATGGAAACAGGTAGGAATAAAATTGCGGCAATTGTTTGGCATCCACGATTACGCAGGATTAGCAGGGTTTTACTGTTATGCATGCTGTACTCAATGACCTTCATTTCCGTAGTTCATGCCGAGAAAGCAAAAATCGGCTGCAGCCGCGGGGATGTGGAAACCATCAGGGACCAGGTTTCAACGGAAGCTGCCAAAAAATATCTCGACTGGATCTGTGATGGGAAATCCCTGGTCGACCTCTCGGAATCAAAGCGGGAAATCAAGGAAATACCCCGTGCGGAAGTTAATGGGGGTTGGTTTGATTGGTTGGAGGGTGACACATTTACACTGGAATACGGACCGCTGGGGATTTTGAGTTCCGGGACAAAAGCGCTTTCGCTGTCCTACACTCACTATGCTGAAGACAACCTTGTCTGGGGCGGCGGGGAAGACCTTATCATGGCTACCCCCACTGCATTGTCGACCAAAAACCAGGATTTTCAGACTTTCATATCAAATCTCTACATCCTCGGCGGATATCGTTTTCAATTAGAAGACATTGCTGAATTCATTCCGCAGGTTCGCTGGGGGCAAAGCTCCGGGTTCCGCATAGGGATGCCGTTGTTCACCCGCTTCAGCTCGTTTTCAGCGGGAGCAACGTTGCTGATGGGCAGCGGATATTCTTTCAGCCTGCTGGGCGGATATACTTTTTAATGAGCTTCATTCCGATGAACCCGTTCTCCTTTTCCTCCTTTCGCTAAACTGCCTATGCAGAACCAGAAGGATTATTTGCTGACGTTTCTGGAAGTGTTGAGGGACATCTGCAACAGGGGCATTTCTCCGAATGTCAGTTATGACAAGCGCGAAGACATGTGGACAATCTATGATCAGACCGCCGTCCAGGGCCAGGTTGTCGAGGCATGTTTTTTAAAAGTCATGTTTAATCCCGGGAATATCCGCTTCGAGGTCGGACGGGTGATGCGTGACACATCCAGGATGATCATCAAGTCCGGTGACATTCCGACGGAAGGAGAGAAAAAAATCGAACATATCACCGCGTACCTTGACGACCTAAAGGAATACGGTGTTCAGGAGGGAACCTGACAGGCCTTTCCGGGATCAACCGTAGCGTCCATCGATTCGTGGCCGGGTGAGGATCGGGTAAAAGGTGACAACAAACAGGGAGAACGCGATGATCCAGAACGCCTGGGATGCCCCGATCCAAAGCGCATATTCGGCGGGCATGAACAGGGGGACGAACACCCGGAAGAACGAACCCGCGTTGATACTGGCGAATGCGAGGGTCAACACCCGTGGGGCCTGGTGGACATTACGCCCGGTGTGCCCGAGGGCAACACGGGACATCATACTCAGCGTCAACACCCCGATCCCTCCAACCGCGAAGGCGTGTACCGCGAGGAAGGGGTTCCAGCTAACATAATAACCTCCCGCGAGCAGAGCAAACCCGGAGACGATGAAGGCGTAGGCGAGGTAGAGGCTCCAGAGCAGGGGCTTCTTCCGGATGCCATCGGTGAACCAGCCCTGGAGTCGGATGGAATGCAGGAAGAACAGTGCCAGCGCGAGGTTTGCGGAAAAAACCGAACCAGGACTGAGCAGTTCAAAAACAAAAAACAGCAAAAAGAGCGGTGCCGCGGTCCAATCCAACCAGGCCCGGTTTTTCAGCTGCACCTCGTGACCCACTCCCCTTTCGGTGAAAAAAGGGATGACTCTTCGTCCCATGGTCAGCACCAGCCCGATTATCAGGTACAGACCACCGTACAATCCCCAGCGGATGCCTTCCTCAACCCATCCGAAAACCCCGGCATAAAAAGAGAAATTTGCTAACCCGAGCAAAACCAGCTTGGCCATGATTCCGCTTTGGCGCCACTGTCGCACTTTGATGATAGGCCTCATGACAGCGACGGTTAAAAGCAGCCAGAACGCGAGGTCCGCGATCATCATCACTGTCGCTGCATACGGTGCAATGCCGATTGAAGAAACCCGGGCTGCCAGCCAGAACACAAACATCACAAATAGGGGAAATCCGTTCGCGGTGTCATGACCGGTCCAGTTTACCGCCGCGGTGAGCAGAAACCCGGCAATCACCGCGAGGGTATAGCCAAAAAGCATTTCATGCGCGTGCCAGTGGATCGGGGACATGTTTGGAAAAGAAACCGACCAGCCATACCCGTAAACTCCCATCCAAATTCCCATGAACACTACCGCGACTGTTCCGGCCCCAAGAAAAAAAGGCCTGAAACCCAGACGCAGCAGTGATGGTGTGGAGAACCGGTTCGCGGATGTTTGTGATACGCTCATGATTACTCAAATCCGTTCCGGCGGGTCATTAAGCATGTGTCTTTCAACTGTGAAAACATTGGCTTGTCGGGCGCTCCCACGTATTTGTTGTGCGCAGGATTCCTGAACCGGGTGATGAAAACTGTTCAACAAAAAAACTGCGGAAAATCGGCGTCACTGTCAAGTATTCCCTGGGAAAACCTGCTACACTTTTGCGGAACCAGCCAGAATCACAAAGGAGCATGTATGAGAATGGACTTATTCGAGGTCACGACCCGCTCGATTGTAACCCTCAAAGACGGTGCTAGTTTTCGTGATGATCCGGAAACCAGTTGGGGCACGGTGGGGAAAGCGGAGATCAGGGTGGTGACCAGCGAGGGGTTGGATCTCCTTGCGGACGCGGAACAAAACCGGGAGGAGGACAGCGATGAATCCGCACCGCTGCTGCCTGCCGAAGAGGACAGTGAAATATATGAAATGGTTTATGACCTGGACAAGGTGTTTGCGTTCTTCCTCGAATACTGCGGGGACAAGAAACATTACAAACTTTGAATTTTCACAAGCCTGAGTATGACAAGGCTTTGGTTTTTCCCCTAGCGGCTGTTCAATAACTCCAGATAAACTGGAAGACCATCTGATTTTCACGGTATGCCCTGGTCGTATCGTTTGACCCTTGTTTGATGCTGTTCAAGGAAAAATCTGCGATCATGTTTTTCGAATAGGCATATTTGCTTTGCACCGAAAAATGATCCTTTTTGTTATGCAGGGTGATCCGTGAACCAGGATCGGGTTCCCGGTATTTCTGATCGCTGTTCCTGAAACGAAGATCGAAGATCCACGGGTTCCACGGATAGGTCACCCTCAGGCTTAGCACGGCTGTCTGGTAATCCTTGCTTGTATCCTCAAACCCTGTTCCGCGGGACTGAATTTCTCCGCTCAGTTTAAAGGCGTAGACGAGCCATTTGCCTCCCACGGATACCAGGTTCAGCATGCCGTCTTCATTATTGGAGGCGATTTTGTTCTGCATATCAAGTTGAACCCGGGCATTGAGTTCCTTCGTTTTCCCCAGCCCGCGTACCGCGGACGCGAAAATATAGACGCTTTCGCTGTTCTTGACAAACTCTCCTTCCCGCGCCGGTGACGCAGCGGTGCTTTTGTCGCTGAGTACGGTTTGTCCCAGCCCGAAATTCATCTCCATCTCCCATAAATCCGGGCGCCTGTATTCCACGCTCAGTTGACGCATCAGGGTTTCCTCCGAGGCCAGGGCGCGGTTTTTCTGTCGGTCGAATTTGAAAAGACCTTTCAGCGTAAATCGCGCCTGCTCGTCCAGCTTGAGGAAGTATCCCAGCGAAAGCAGCAAGTCGTTCCTTGACGCATTTACGCGGGAGGAACCATCCGGTGACTGAAGCATGTTGTCGCTTTCGGTCTGTCCGAGGATTACGAGCAAATCCAGTGGCAGCGGTTCCCGGGGCTTTCCCAGCGGTGGAGGCTGGTATGTAAGCAGGATTTCCCGCTCGTCTTCACCTTCACGAGTCTGCACAAAAACGAGGAACCGGTTTTTTCCCGGTTGAAGCTGGTAGGGAACCTCGTACTCCATGAAATCCACTCCCGGACGGATCATCTGCGCGAACCCGTTTACTTTGACTACCATGATCGGGCTGAAAGCGCTGACCTGAAACCTCAGCACTCCTTCGGCATGCCTGACGATGCCGGGGGAAGTGCGCACCACGAGTATTTCCTGGAGCACTCCCGGGCGTGGAGGAGGAGGCTGCTGCCGCAGGGGTAGATCGGTTATTGGGGGCGGGGTGTTTTTTGCTTCGCGTGTCTGAGCGCGGATAGTGTTTCCAGCATCAAACGCGGCCGCATGCACTGCAAGCGCGAACAGAACAAAAAAGCTCGCTCTCCGCGGGCGTTCGGGCTTATTCCTTGTTCCTGGGTTCCGGTTTCTGATTTCTCTCAATGTTTCCTGATTTCTGATCCCTGCTTTTGATCCGAAATCCGAAATCCGAAATCCGAAATCCATCATTCCGTGTCAGGGAAAAAACGGCGGGTTCGCTCCTTCTGAGGGGGTCGGGTGAAAATAATCTCCACGCGCCTGTTCGCACTGCGTGCTTCCCGCAACATCTTGCGGTCTTTCCGGCGTCCTTCCGAGTCCCGGTACGAAACACGCGGGCGCGTGTCAGCATATCCGGAAATGGATAGGAGTTCGGGAACATAGCCGATTTTTTCCATCATGAACACCCCGATGTTTGTGGCCCGCGCGACTGAAAGTTCCCAGTTGTTCCGGTATTCCGCGCGCTTCCCTAGCGGCACGTCATCGGTGTGACCTTCCACCCGGATCGCGTCTCCTTCCAGTTCGTAACGGTCCCGGATTTCTCCGAGGAATTTTTTCAAACGCCGCAGGTTTTCCGGTTTGAGGTCGGCGGAACCGCTTTTGAAAAGGAACTCGGAAGGCAGAATGAGGATGCAGCGGGATTTGCTCGCATTCAGTTCAAACGCGGCAAATTCCCCGTGGTTTTCCTTTAAAAAACGGTGGATGCCGCTGCAGTCTTTCATCTCTAGCGCGCCGATTATGGAGTTCACCTGGCGGGAAACTCCCCCGCTCCGCACGTTGCGCATGACCTTTTCGTTCATTTCGACAAGCAAGGTGCGCGTTGCGTAGAGAGGCACTTCATCCTGCATGATCTCAAGCTGGATCGAGCCTTTTTCCGTGTAGGGAAATATCCTGATCACCGGGGGGTCGATCAGGCGGAAATCAACGCCCTCGTATGCGGTACCTTTGAATGAAACAGGGATCTCGGTGGTGGTGCCGCTTACGCGGTCGAGTTGGACGGTGAGGCTGACGATCCCTTTGAAAATATCGCGGCGATCAATATTGAAACTCGCCCTCGGCGGCGGTTCATTGTCATGAATGAGTACGTTTTTCGAAATGATGGTTCCGCGCTCGACGTTGCCGCGGACGTTTCCGATCTGGACGCGGATGGATTCGGTCCCCTCGTAAAGTTCATCGTCAATGATGCAGATCGGTATCCTACCGGTTGTCTCACCGCTTTCGATGGAAATCGATTCCCGGGAAAGCAAATAATCGAACCCCTGTGTGCTTTCGTCAGCGCGGGTCAACCCCTCATCAGTGCACAATTCCTGGTTATCCGGACCCCTGCGCGCCATCCCGCTGAAAAACAGGGGGACCTTCAGGTCTTCCTGCACCGGTTCGCTGAGGATGACTTCCACCCATGCCACCCGCCCGGATTCATCCACCACATCATCCGCGATGCTTTCCAGCACGATTTGGCTGCGGAATTTTGCCGAGTCGTCCTTGCCGATCCAGGATTCAACTCCCTCATAAAAAACCTGCTCTCCGTTAAAGATAAGGCCGCTCAGCGACTGCATTCCGGAGATCACGGATGCTGGCAGGGCTTCCTTCAAAACCAGCAGGGCCTGTTCGGTGATCCTGAACCTTGTTTGCAGGCTGACGCTTGGTTTGCTGAACAGCGACAGGTAAACAAAAAAACAGAACAGCAGGGTGATCAGATCGGCAAACGTGATCAACCAGCGTACTTCCCTGGCCTTCTTTTTTTTCAGCCCCAGCATCAGCCGGAATTATTGGTATTGTTGGTCGAAATCGAGCCGCTTTGCGGGCAGGAACAGTGACAGTTCCTGCAGCATCGCGTAAGGCGCGTCGCGTCGCGCAATGCACTGGACGCTTTCGCGGATCATTTCCATCAGCACCCTGTTCGATTCCTTCAGTTGTTTTCTCTTTGAGGCCAGCGGCTGCAGGATCAAATTAGCGATTATCACTCCATACAGCGTGGTGAGCATCGCAATCGACATTGACTGCATCACGGCGCGGATGCTGCCTGTTTCCGCCAGCATCAGCACCAGCCCGACGATTGTCCCCATCATCCCGAACGCCGGGGCGGCTGTGCTCATGAACTCTATTATTTCAATCTCTTCATCCGCGCGGTGTTCATACATCTCGATTTCCGAGCGGATGATTTCATTGAGCATTTCTTCCGGGACCTGTTCCCGCACGATCAGCCCTTCAATCCAGCGGCGCATGAAGGGGTTGGTGAGGCTGTTCAGGTCCTCATTGGTCAAACGCCGGCCATGAAAACGCTTTTCACCTATCGTTCGCGCCTGTTCATAGACGTCTTCCGCCTCGATTTCGGAATGATCCGCGGAGAGGACCTTGCCCATGCTGCGGAAACTGCGCAGGGTTTTTTTGTAGGGAAAGGCGATGAAGGTTGCCGAAAACGTCCCCCCGATGACGATAAACACGGATTTGACGTCAAAGAAGCGGGCGACTTTCAACATCATCTGCAGTTGTGGGTTGTCCGATTCATACCCGTCTCCAAGGATCAGCGCCAGGTTGGAGTATTCAATCGGCCAAAGGATACCGAAAAGGATGAAGACGGCCCCCGAAATAAGCCCGATGATGGTCCCCATCTTGTCCGTGTTGTTCCTGGTCATTCCTTCATCCCTGTCAGGTTTTTTTGTACTTTTCGCAGATGTTTTTTGGTTTTTTTACTATTCAAGCCGCAAAGTGTTCAAGGCATGGGCATCAAACGAATATATCATGATTCCGGAAAGGCCGTTAAGGAAATATTGAAAAGCCCGGAGGAGCAGACTTGTGCCTGCCTGCCGCCTGCCTGTGCGTGGCACGCGGCAGGCTTTCGCGACGCAGACAGGTGTTCGCCCCTTCATCCGCCGCCGGTCAATCCCTAAAACCGGGAACCCGAAAATAACGCGACAGACCTTCCGCAGCAATGAAGATGATGATGATTCCTTTGATCACATCAGCCAGATTCGCGGGGACTTCGGCGAAAATCTGCATGGAGTTAGCGCCGTTGTCGAGGGCGCCGAAAAGCAGCGCGGCGGGTAACACCCCGAATGGGTGGTTCCTGCCGAGAAGGGCGACGACGATCCCGGTAAAACCATAACCGAGGTCAAAACTGTCGTATAGCCGGTGGTCCACTCCGAGAATCTGCATGCCTCCGGCAAACCCGCTGACCGCCCCGCTGATCCCGAGAGCGGCGATAATCGCCAGTGCGGGATTTGCTCCCGCGTAGCGGGCTGCTGAAAGATTGGCGCCCGTCATCCGCAGCGTGAATCCGAGCGTAGTCCGGTATAGCAGCAACCAGACCAGAATCGCCGCCAGTGGCGCGAACCATACTCCCCATGAAAGCTGGGTCCCCGGCGCCAGCTTCGGCAGGACCGCGGATGCAAGGATTTTCGGAGATTCCGGGGAAAATCCCGGTCCCTGCATCGGACCTTTTTCCAGCAGAAAATGCCCCAGTTCAACGGCGATGTAGGTCATCATCAAAGTGGTGATCACTTCGTTCGCCCCACGGTAGGCTTTAGTCAATCCCGGGATCGCCAGCGCCCACAGCGCGCCCGCGGCGGCGGCTCCGGACAGTGCGAGCAGGCAGTGGAGAAACGCCGGCAGCTGGACCGAGTAGCCGATCCACGCCGCGGCGATTCCGCCCAGCCAGAACTGCCCTGAGGCGCCGATATTGAAAAGACCGCATTGAAAGGCCACGGCAACGGACAGTCCGGTAAACACCAGCGGGAGCGCCGCGGCAAAAGTTGTGGCGACGTCAAACCCGGTTCCGAATGCCCCAAGCAGCAGCATACGATATGCTTCAACCGGGTCATGTCCGAAAAATGCCGTCAGGATGCCGCCGATTAGGAACGCCAGCAGGATGGCCGCGGCGGCCCATGCCAGTTCCCGTGCTAGTTTCATGAACCCCGGTTTTCAGGTTTTCTGCCCATCATCAGCATCCCGATTTCTTCCCGCACGGCATTTTTTCGCTCTACAACTCCCATTAATTTCCCTCGGTGGAGAATCGCGATGCGGTCTGACAGTTCCAGGATCTCATCCAGATCAGAAGAAACGAGCAGAATGCCGCATCCCTGATGACGCAGCCGCAGCAGCTGCCGGTGTACAAATTCCTCAGCGCCGATATCCAGACCCCTTGTGGGCTGACTTGCCAGCAGCACTTTCGGATTAGCCAGCAGTTCGCGGGCGGCCACAACTTTCTGCTGGTTGCCTCCGGACAGAGAGTGCACAGGTACCCCCACTAGCGGAGGACGGACGTCGAAACTGCGCACCGCGTTCAAGGCCATCCTTGCAATCGATTTCAAATTCAGCCATCCCCGGTAGGAAAACGGCGGTTGGTAATATTCCCTCAATGCAAGGTTTTCAGCAACGGACATGGAAAGCACCAGTCCTTCTTGCTGACGGTCGCTCGGCACCCAGTTCAAACCTGATTCTCGACGTCGGCGGACGGATGCCCCTTCTATCGGCTTCCCGTCCAGGGACACCTTTCCCCGGGCGGGCATGCTTCCGGTGAGTCCGTTGACAAGCGGTTCCTGTCCGTTACCCTCCACTCCGGCAATGGCCAGGATTTCCCCCCGCTTTAGAGAGAAACTCAGGGGCTGCAATCCTGTCAGCGAAAGTCCTTCAACTTTCAGGATTTCACCGTTGCCCGCTTCTGTTTCGCGTTTCAGCCGGGTCGAGATTTCCCGCCCGACCATCATGCGCACCAGTTCCCTCGGGGTGGTATCTTCCGCACTTACCGTGCCGATTTTACAACCCTGTCGCAAGACGGTGATGCGTTCTGCGATTTCGCGTACTTCCTCCAGTTTGTGGCTGATCAACACCACCGGCATTCCCTGTTCCACGAAGGACTGCAAACCCTTGAACAGTTCGCGGCTTTCCTGTGGAGTGAGCAGGGCCGTCGGTTCATCGAGGATCAGCAGTTTTGCGTGCCGGTAAAACGCCTTGATGATTTCCACCCGCTGCCTCATTCCGACCCCAAGGTCCGCCACCCTGGCCCATGGATCGACCGGAAGCCCGTATTTTTCGGAAAGTTCGCGGATGTGCCGAGCGGTGGTTTTCAGGTCAAGTATGAGGGCGTTCCCGGATTCAACTCCGAGGGAGATATTCTCAGCGACGCTAAGGTCCGGGATCAGCATGAAATGCTGGTGCACCATCCCCACCCCGAGAACGCTGGCTTCCCGGGGTGATGATGGGTGGTAGGGCCTGCCCCACAGTGTCATTTTACCTGTATCGGGGCGCAGCAACCCGTAAAGCAGGTTCATCAGCGTGGATTTCCCCGCGCCGTTTTCTCCAAGAACGGCATGCACTTCGCGAGGAAGGAGATCGAAATCCACACCATCCAGAGCACGTACCCCCTGGAATGACTTCACCAGTCCTGAAGTTTCCAGGACCGGTCGGGGGAGGTTCACTGGTTCTGCTGCTTCGCCCAGGCAGGGATTTCAATGCCGACCTGAATCTTCCCGGAAATGATCTCGGACTTGATCTGCTCTACGCGGTCAACAATGTAGCCCGGCACCGCTTTGTGGACCGGGCTGATATCGACCCCTCCGCTTTTCAGGTCGTAAAGCACGACCCCGGAAGGAAAATCGTTTTTCAGCATGCGTTCAATGGTGGAATACACCGCGACATTGCAGAGTTTGCTGGTGCTTGTCAGCACGTTTTGCGGTGCAAGGTATGCCTGGTCGGAATCCGCGCCGATAGAGAGAAAATTACTTTCTTTCGAGGCCTGGATAACGCCCAGACCAGTTCCTCCCGCGAGCTGATAGACGATGTCGGAACCCTTGCTGTGCTGTGAAAGCGCAAACTGCTTGCCTGCCGCAGGGTCGCCAAAAGTGCCGGTGTACCCGTACAGAACCTTGATCTCAGGGTTGATGTGCTTCGCGCCCTGAAAATACCCGGCCATATAGATATCCACCGGTGGAATCTGCGCGCCGGCGACGATGCTGAGGACCCCGTTGTGACGTATAGGCAGGTCGATGCTCTTGTCCTGGTCAACCAGCGCGGACAAAGCCCCGGCCAGAAACGCAATTTCCTGCGAGGCAAAGATGGCGGTGCTCAGGTTCGGGATCCCGTCAATAGGCATATCGATGAGGAGAAACTTGGTTTCCGGATACTGCTGCGCAGCTTCCTTGATCGCATCAGTCATGAAAAATCCGACCCCGATCACCAGGTCATAGCCGCCGCGTGCGAAGCGCACCATGTTTGGCAGGTAATCCGTGTTGTTTTTTGCCACCACCGCGGTGCCCTTGATGCTCAGTTCCTTTTCCGCCTGCACCAGGCCTTCGTAAGTTATCTGGTTGAAACTGCGGTCATTCAATCCCGCGTAATCCGCCACCAGGCCAACCTTCAGCGGTACTGCCGAGGCAGTGCACAGAAGCAGGGGAAGAGCCAGCAAAGCCGTGACAACAAAGCGCGATATTTTAATGAAATACATGATATTTCTCCGTATAAGAGTTGATTCAATCCAGGTCCAGCTCCAAATACCCGTGGTCTGGAAGCACCATGCATGGTTATGAAAACTGGTCCAGGGAACAGTGATGCTAAGGGATACGGCCTGGAACAGTCAAGCGGGTTGAGTTCAGCGAAGACCGTCTCGTTTTCGTGACCGCCGCACGAAATCCACGGCTTGCCTTGATGTTTCACCAAGCAGGCCGGTTTCGTCAAGCGTGAGCAGTTCCCGGTTTTCCATGACCGTCCGTCCATCGATGATTACCGTTTCCACATCAGCTGCCTGAGCCGAGTACACAATCAAAGCAAGCGGATTGTGTAGCGGAACAAGGTGGGGTTTTCGCGTGTCAAGCATGATCAGGTCGGCCTTCTTGCCGACTTCAAGCGACCCGATTTCCTCGTACAGTCCAAGCGCGCGTGCGCCGTTGATGGTCGCCATCCGTAACGCCTGCTCAGCGGGCAGGGCGCTCGCGTCTTCATCGACAGCCTTAGCGAGCAGCGCCGCGAGGTGCATTTCCTCGAACAGGTTGAGGTTGTTGTTGCTCGCTGCGCTGTCAGTGCCGAGGGCGACGTTGATCCCGGCTTCCATCATTTTCGTCACCGGGGCAAACCCGTTGGCAAGTTTGAGGTTGCTCGTGGGATTATGCGAAACATGCACACTGTTTCGGGAAAGCAGGGCAAGGTCTTCCGTGTCCACATGCAGCGCATGCGCGGCGAGGGTCGGGCAGTCGAACATCTCCAGTTCGGCAAGATGCCGGACGGGGCTCTTCCCGTGCTGTTCGATGCTGTCCACGACTTCCTTGCGGCTTTCGGAAACATGCATGTGAAGTCCGCATTCCAGACGCAGCGCCTCCTCTCTGATTTCGCGCAGGTATTCCGGACTGCAGAGGTACGGGGAATGCGGTCCAAGGCGCACGCTGATTCTTCCATCAGCACTTCCGTGCCATTCCCTGTGCAGTTGACACGCATCGCCAAGAAGCCTCTCGCCAGTCCCGGACACATCGAACAGCGCCCCGCTCAGGCAGGCACGGATGCCGGATTCGGAAACCGCGCACGCGACCTCGTCCATGAAGAAGTACATGTCATGAAAACAGGTAGTCCCGCCGCGGACCATTTCCGCAATCCCCAGTTTTGCCCCGTGGTGGACGTCCTCTGCGCTGAGGTGGTCTTCCAGGGGTTTCACCTTTTCCATCAGCCATGACCAGAAAGGCAGGTCGTCCGCGTAGTTTCGCATCAGCGTCATCGCCAAATGCGTATGCGCGTTTATCAGCCCCGGCATGACCAAGCGTCCGCGCCCGTCAATAACACGGTCCGCCTGAAAATCATCCGGCGCCTTACCCACCCCGACAATCCGCTTTCCGCATACGGCAAGATCAGATCCGACCAAAATTTCGTCCCGCGCGTTGACGGTGATGATGGTCGCATTCTTAATCAGCAGGTTCATTGGGAGTTATAATCGTTCTCGCGCTACGCGTTGACCGCAAATGTTGAATCGTAGGTCGGGTTAGCGTAGTGTAACCCGACAATTGGGGATATTCATGTCTGCCAGCCAGAGCGGTACTGCAGCTGGTCCTCAGTCAGGGAGTCGATGGAAACGCCCGCGGCTTCTAGCTTTAGGTGGGCGACGCGTTCATCGATTTCCGCCGGGACAGGGTATACCGTGTTTTCCAGTTTTCCGGCGTTTTGTACGATGTGCCTGGCACACAAGGCCTGGAGTGCGAAACTGGTGTCCATGATCTCCGCGGGGTGTCCGTCCGCGCAGGAAATGTTGACGATGTTTCCGCCTCCGAGCAGATGCAGCCAGCGTCCGTCGGGCATCCGGAACCCATGAACGTTGGTCCTCATTTCATATGATTCGACTGCCAGCGTTTGCAGGGATTCGATGTCGATTTCGTCCCAGAAATGTCCTGCGTTTGCCAACAGGACGTGGTCTTTCATCAAGCGGAAATGTTCCCGGCGAATAGTGTGTCGGATTCCGGTGACGGTTAGGATGACGTCCGCCTGCGCGCATGCATCGTGAAGAGGCATCACCCGGCATCCGTTCATCAGCGCATCCGCGGCCTTGACCGGATCTACCTCGCACACTATCACCCGCGCGCCCAGTCCCTGCACACGCATCGCGCATCCTTTTCCGCACCAGCCATAACCGACAATCGCAACAGTTTTTCCGGCCAGCACGAGGTTTGTCGCGCGCATCACCCCGTCCCAGACCGATTGTCCGGTGCCGTGCACGTTGTCGAAGAGGTACTTGCAACGCGCCTCGTTGACCAGCATTACCGGGAACGCGAGCAGTCCCGCATCCGCCCGGGCCCTGGCGCGCAGCACTCCGGAGGTGGTTTCCTCGCACACTCCATAAACTTCCGGTAGCAGTTCGGGGCGCGTTTCATGCAGCAGTTCGGCGATGTCTCCGCCGTCGTCTATCACCACGTTCGGTTCGATGTCCAGGGCCAGCCCCATGTACCGGCGCATTTCCTCCGCGGATGCGCCGCGGCGGGCGTAGACGTGCAGCCCTTCTTGCGCAAGGGCTGCGACCACATCATCCTTGGTCGATTCAGGGTTGCTGCCGGTGACAGCGACCGTCGCACCTCCAGACCTGAGCGTCAGCGCCAGGAAGGCGGTTTTGGCCTCGAGGTGAACACAAACCAGCGCCCGTTTGCCCGCGAACGGCTGTTCTTCGCAGAACTCTTTTTCCAGCTGACGGAGGATCGGCATGTTACGTTTTACCCATTCGATTTTCATCAGGCCGGATGCGGCTTGTTCCGGAGCGGTTACAACGTTTTGATGCATTATAATGTTAATGTTGAAAGTGATTGGTGCTGTCTGTCTTTTTTGACGTGTCTGCGTGCGACACACATGAAATCAGTATAGACTGGCACAAGTAGATGAAGATGTTCATTCTCCGGTTAGAGTGTTGAGGAACAGCAAAAATCGCAAGTCGCTCACAATAAATCCGAGGGTTGAAAATGGACAGCGTCTGTTTTGCATCAGCTTTACCTCGATACTGCATTGCCGCATGATGAAAGTTGGTTTAGAATGATGTGATCGCGGACCAGAATGACTGAAACGTAAATCTTTTATACAGGGTCCGAATATTTCAGGGATAAAACATGCAACTGCAGACCATAAAGGAACAAACCCGCGGCATTGTCAACAATTCGAGTTTGAGCTACAAGCAGCGAATGCATCAGCTCGCATGTCAGGCTGAGGGTCTTCTTGACTATCCCAAGCTGTCCCCGGAACTGAAAGACGCCATGGCACGGGGGATCATCTGCGACATGCATGAAGGTCCCGCCCCGCATCGTCCACGATATCTGCTTCCGGACTACGCGAAGGCTCTTCGTCAGGGCTCTCCGTTTCTCGAGCTGGGACCTCCGAAAGATTTGCAGGAAGCCCTCGATTTTCTCCTCATCCTTTACACACAGACTCCTTCGATCACGGGTTTCCCCGTGTACCTTGGTGACCTGGACGTGCTGCTGGCGCCCTATCTAGATCAGGTGTCCGATGAGCAGCTTTATACTACGCTCAGGCGTTTCTGGATCATGATTGACCGGCTGCTGCCGGATGCGTTTGTACACGTGAACCTCGGTCCCCATGACAGCAGCACGGCAAGGGCTGTTTTCCGGATTGAACGAGAACTCGGGCAGGTGGCGCCAAACATCACCCTCAAAGTCGATCCGGAAATCACTCCCAATGAGTTAATCCTGGACGGCATCCATACCGTGTTTGCGGTGGGTAAACCGCATTTTGTCAATCACCCGATGATGGTCGCGGACCTGGGCCGGGAATATGGCGTTGTCAGCTGTTATAACTCGCTGAAAATCGGAGGCGGCTCCTACACGCTTTCCCGGCTGAACCTGAAGGAAACGGCGCTTTCACACAGCGGTGATTTCGATGCCTTCCTGACGGAAACTCTGCCGCTGTACGTCCGCCTGACGCTGGAGCTAATGGAAGCGAGGATCCTTTGCCTGGTGGAAGGTTCACGTTTTTTCGAACACAGTTTTCTCGTCCAGGAGGGTCTGCTGCACCTCTCCCGGTTTTCCGCGATGTTCGGCATTTACGGACTGGCGGAAGCGGTCGAGGAACTGATGGCCTCGCGGGGCAGGCCCGGCAGATACGGCCATGACGAGGAAGCAAACCGGCTTTCATACCGCATCACGGAACGCGTCAAGGAACTGCTTCAATCCGCAGAACTGCCCTACTGCGCGGGAAACGGGAACCACGCGTTTCTGCATTCGCAGTCCGGGATCGACCTCGACATAAACGTCACCGCCGGAACCCGTGTTCCGATCGGCACTGAACCGGAACTGCATGAACATCTGCTGGCGGTGGCCCCGCATCACCGCCTTTTTGATGCGGGAATCAGTGATATTTTCCACTTCGACGACACGGTGAAGCGCAACCCGGAGGCCGTACTTGACATCCTCCGTGGAGCATTCACCCTCGGTATGCGTGATTTTACTTTCAACCTGACGAGCAATGATTTCATCCGCGTCACCGGCTATCTCGTGCGAAAATCAGACGTGGTGGAATTTGAAAAACGGGGTTCTCGTTACCAAAGCACCGTGCTTGGCGCGGGATCGGTGAAAAACCAGGGAGTCGAAAAACGCAGGGTCAAACGGGTGCTCAATCATGAACGCAATCCGCGGGTTGGTGAACCGCACCCTGCCGTTTAGCGCGGTTGACGGACCGGGCAACCGTTTCGTGGTTTTCATGCAGGGATGCAATCTGAACTGCATAACCTGTCACAACCCGCACACTATCGGGACCTGCAACCTTTGCGGAATCTGCGTTGATGAATGCCCGGCAAAGGCGCTGCGCTGGGCGCCCGAAAACGGCGGGATCGACTGGGAACCCTCCCTCTGCCGGTATTGCGATACCTGCCTTGAAGTCTGCCCCATTGACAGTACTCCACACGCCCAGTGGCTGGAAGTAGAAGCCCTGCTGAAGAGGATTATTCGGGTGGCGCCGTTTTTATCCGGAATCACCGTTTCCGGCGGGGAAGCTGCGCGGCAGCCGCAATTTGTCAGGGCGTTGTTCGAGGCCCTCCGCAACGAACCGCGCCTTTCGCGCTTGACCACCTTCATCGATACCAACGGCATCGCGGAGCTGTCCGTTTGGCAATCCCTTCAGCCGCTAACCGACGGGGTGATGATAGACCTTAAATCGCTGGATGGGGATATCCACCGGCAGCTCACCGGAGACGACAACGAGATGGTTCAGCGGGCGATCCGGTTCTGGCATGAGCAGGGGAAACTTCACGAGGTGCGACTATTGCTGATTCCCGGGGTCAACGATGATGAGGAACTGCTCAACCGAACCGCGCGGTGGTTGAGTACTCTGGATCCGCTCCCGCGGCTGAAACTGATCGGTTTCCGCAGACACGGGGTCCGGGAACGCGGACTTGAATACGTTGAAATGCCGGTTGCTCAAATGATCCGGATCCATGAGCACTTTCTAAACCACGGTTTTGAAGATTTGTCGGTGGTCCCGGATTATTCCACCTTTCCAGGTGGATAGAGTTTAATGCCATGGAGTAAATTCTACGGTCACGTTTAAGCGCGGTTTGCCCCTCACCCCAACCCTCTCTCCAAGGAGAGGGTGTGGCATTTGGTATGAATTACAGGTATGCCGTGTACAGTGGAATCTGCGTTGGTGTCCGGAAACAAGTTCTTGCGGTTGCCTTTATTGTTGTGTTGGTGCCCCCCGGGAGAGGTCCGTGGTTAGGGAACGTGCGTACTCGCGGATAGATTGCTACCCTTCGACCGCAATTATGAGGAATGCGATGCTAAATGAATCGATTCGCTGGCAAAGACCGGATTTAACTGACAATCCTGATTTGCAAAAAAACAGTAGCTTGAATCCCTATCCTATATCAATCAAATCATCCGGAAACTGCTTGAGGAGGATCCTTTCGCGCAGTATCCTTGCCGCATTCTCGATATGGATTGTGAGCGACTCGTCATGATCGAGGTATGGGATTACTTCGCGCACCTTGCGGTACACCTTGGAGGTGACGGAACCAAGTTCGCCGGGGTTCCGGCAGTCCGCGGCCTGGCATCCGCACAGCAATTCATAGGCAAGCACGTAATAGGAATTCTGCAGGATTTCCCGTGCACGCCGTGCCGCGACCAGTCCAAATGAAACATGGTCCTGAAAATCTCCAGTGGAGGGCAGGGTCTGAATTGAAACGGGCGTGCAAAGCGAACGGTTTTCCGCGGTCAGTGAAGTGGCAGCATACTGACCTCCCATCATGCCATGACGCAGCCCAGGGTTTTCCCTACACAGAAACGGGGGCAGCCCATGATTATGACCGGGATCGAGGAAACGATCCGTTCTGCGGTCGGAGAGGTTGCACATGGTCGTCAGCACAATCGAAAGCTGATCCATTGCGTTGGCAACATACTGCCCGTGAAAGTTGGCGTTGTGGTAAGCCTCTCCGCGTTCGACCACCACGAGAGGGTTGTCATTGGTGGAATTAAGTTCGGTCTCGAGCGTATTTTGCACTGAGAGCGCGGTGTCGACCACCGGTCCAAGTATCTGCGGAGTGGCCCGGATAGTGTAAGGATCTTCAATCTGCTGTTCCATCCCGGTTGGTTCATCCCGTTTCAACTGCTGCAGCCAGCGTTCAACCTCAGCGTCTTGAACCACCATCTTGCTGTCGGAAAGGACCTCGTAAATGATCTCTGCCACTTTCATTTGTCCCGGATGCGGTTTGTTTTCGTGTGCGGCCGGATGGAACGGCATGATCTTGCCCTTCAGCGTTTCTATGCTCAGGCTGGAAATCAGCAGGCAGTTCCGGATTAGCTGTTTCGCGTCCTCGGTGACGCACGCTGCGACCCCGGTCATAGCCGAAGTTCCGTTGATCAGCGCCAGCCCCTCCTTGTAACTCAACCGCATCGGCTCGAGTCCCGCCATCTCGAGTGCTTCTTTGCCGGGGCGTATTGCTCCATCGTATTTGGCCAGCCAGTTACCGGTCCCGACCAGGGCGATGTAAGCAAGCGGTCCCAGGTCCCCGCTGGCCCCAAGCGATCCTTTTTCCGGGATGCAGGGAAGAATGCCTGCATTGTAAAGGTCAACATACTTGCGAAAGTTTTTGAATGAAATCGCTGAAACTCCGCGTCCCAGTGAGTTCAGGCGTGCCAGCATGGCCGCACGCACATAATCGTCCCCGAGGTATGCTCCCACGTTTGAGGTGACCCCACGCAGGATGTTGTTCTGCAGCTGTTCGGCAAGATTCGGCGGAACGAGCCAGTTGACGAACCCCCCGACACCGGTGGTGACCCCGTAAATCACCCTTCCTGAATCGACAAAACCGTCGAGCAGTTCCCGGGATGCCCGCACCCGAGATTCGATCTCTGCGGATATTTCCACCCGCATTCCCGGATTTCGGGCCATTTGCACGACTTGCTTTAGCGTTAACGTGTTTCCATCCAGAATCATGCTGTTCTCCTTAAACGGTGTTGTTGACGAAAAGAATGTTCCAAACCCTGAAGGCCGATGCGATATGTATTTGTGTTGCATTCAAGCATAACAGAAATTCCACGGCAGAAGATTGTGTTCTTTGTTTGTGCAGGATAATATATGCACGAATCTTTCATAATTGTTGTTGTAATTGGAGAATCATGTCATACAAATGCGATGAATACGATCTCAACATCCTCGCCGAGCTTCAAGGGCAGGGACGTCTGACCAACAGCGAACTATCCGCGCGGGTTTTCCTCTCGCCTTCACAATGCCTGCGCCGTGTCCGCAGGCTGGAGCAGTCAGGCGTGATCCGTTCCTACGCGGCCCTTTTGGAACCCGGGGCGGTGGGAATCGGAATCCAGGCCTTCATTCAGGTGACACTGGGAAAGCACGGCAAGGACCCCGCCCGTTCATTTTCCGAAGCCATCCGGGACTGGGAGGAGGTGCTGGGCTGCTGGGCCATCACCGGGGGCGCGGACTATCTGATGCGGGTGGTGGCGCCTGACCTTCAAGATTTTTCGGACCTTGTGCTGAAACGTCTGCTTTCCCTCCCAAGCGTTGTTTCCGTCAAATCGAGCATCTTGCTAGAAGAACTGAAAGGTACTACCATATTGCCTTTGGGGTATTGCCGGCGGAACGGAAAATAAATCATGTCCCCCGGCTTTATTCATGCACATTACGGGAGACCTCATGACTGATGCGATCACCTACGATGACGTGCTGCTTGTGCCGTCCTACAACCACTGGGAATCGAGGAAAGTCGTTGATGTCTCGATCACCGACAAAACCGGGAAATTGTCTCTCGCGCTGCCGGTGATGACCTCGAACATGGACACCATCACCGAAACGAATATGGCCAATTACATCGGCGCCAAGGGGGGGATCGGGGTGATGCACCGGTTCATGCCGATTGAAGAGAATGTGCGCATGTTCAAAGCCTGCAGCCATGACACTTTTGTCTCCCTCGGCTGCACGGAAGAAGACCTGCAAAGAGCGGAGGCGTTGCGGGACGCGAAGGCGGATAAATTCTGTGTCGATGTCGCCCATGCCCACGCGAAATACGTCGGAAGGACCTTGAAAAATATCCGTGACCTGCTCGGCAAGGAAACCTGCCTGATGGCGGGAAACGTGGCCACCTACGCCGGCGCGGATTATCTTGCTTCCTGCGGGGCGGACATCGTCAAGGTCGGCATCGGCGGAGGATCGGTCTGCACCACCAGGATAAAAACCGGGTTCGGGGTGCCGAACCTCACTGCCGTCAAGGACTGCTCCCGGGTAGACCGCTCGGTGGTGGCTGACGGCGGCATCCGCAATCCGGGCGACATTGTCAAGGCCCTCGCCTTTGGGGCGGATTTCGTGATGATCGGCAGCATTCTTGCCGGAACGCGACCCACTCCCGGGGAAGTGATCAGCAAAACCCTGGAGGACGGACGGGAATCCCGGGTCAAAATGTATCGAGGCATGGCCAGCAATGAGGTCCATGATGAATATCATGGGGGCCTTGCGGATTGGAAAACCGCGGAAGGTATTTCGGTGGAAGTGGAATACCGTGAAACGGAAGACGCGATCCTCGCGGACATCATCGGTGGACTGCGTTCCGGACTGACTTACGCCGGCGCCGCGACGATACAGGAACTTCAGCGAAAACTGGATTACGTGCGGGTCACCTCCGCGGCTAAAATCGAAAACCTGCCACACCGAACCCTGCACTGAAAACCGTCTCGCTGTCCGGCATTACAGCCCCTCCACATGCTCGCCTTGCTGCATTCAGCATAATGTGTGCCGGAACATCCGGGGTTCTTGCAGCGCCATTCCATGTCATGAAATTTGATTTTTAAACGCTTGCCGCATTCACTGCAATCATATAACTTTTATATGATAAGCATCGTTCATAATTTTGCTTCGTTAATCCGCCAGTTTTATGGTTGAATTTCAGAATAATTTTCGATAAACTGCATAAATTTTTGAAATTCATGAAATCGTGATAACCATGTGAGTTTCAATATTTTTTTGCTTAGAAGCCGGACAGGGATTGTTTCCGTTGGGTGAAATAAATTAGGCTGAAAGCTTCCGGAAAGCGGACAGATATTTTCCTGATCAAGGCCTTCTTTGACCGTGCTTATGAGAAGGACAAACCACTTTAATCCTAACCAGAACCAGGCTTTTTTATCAGCAACCGGCCGCTGAACGGCAGGCTCAACACACAACTTAAACAGCACAGAAACCGCCATGAAACGGATAGAAATCGACGGCTTACAAGTCGCGCAGCCCCTTTACGCGTTAGTCCGGGAAGAGATTGCACCCGGTACGGGAATCGAGCCTGATGGTTTCTGGCAGTCATTCAAAGGGATTGTACATGATTTTATGCCCCGAAACGAGGAACTGCTGGGTAAAAGGGACAGGCTGCAGCAGCAAATAGACGAGTGGCACCGAAGCCGTGAGGGTATGCATCACGATCCTGAAGCCTACCGGGATTTTCTTGAAACTATCGGCTACCTTGTACCCGAGGGTGTAGATTTTCAGATCAGCACCGATAACGTGGACCCGGAGATCGCAGCAATTGCCGGTCCGCAACTGGTGGTCCCAGTCAGCAACGCACGTTTCGCGCTCAACGCGGCCAACGCACGCTGGGGCAGCCTGCTTGATGCGCTTTACGGTACGGACGTCATTTTCGAAGATGATGGAACGTCCCGGGAGGGAGGTTACAACCCGCTACGCGGTCGTAAAGTATTTGACTACACCCACGGGGTACTGGACGATTCATTTCCGCTAGCACAGGGTTCTTTTGCCGAAGCGTCGGGATTTTCAGTCAGGGACGGTGATTTGACGGTATTGCTGAAAGACGGTACGCAGACCCGGCTCGCCGAACCGGAGCAGTTCATAGGCTGGCAGGGAATGAGCAATACCCCGGATTCCGTTCTGCTGAAAAAAAACGGTCTGCATATAGACATTCAAATTGACCGAAACCACCCAATCGGCAGGGACCATCCCGCTGGAATCAAAGACGTGATCGTAGAATCAGCGGTAACCACCATTCAGGATTTGGAAGACGCAGTGGCGGCCGTGGACGCGGAGGACAAGGTGCATGTTTACCGGAACTGGCTCGGGCTGATGAAGGGAGACCTATCGGCTACTTTCATGAAAGGAGGAGATTCCCTGCACCGCACCCTCAATACCGATCGCGTGTATTCCACTCCCGCGGGTGAAGGTCTGACCCTGCCCGGGCGATCACTGATGCTTGTCCGGAACGTCGGTCACCTGATGACAAGTGACGCAGTGCTCACGGGAAACGGCGACGAAGTCCCGGAAGGGATCCTGGACGGCATGATGACCGCGCTGATCAGCCTGCATGACTTGAAGGGGTTAGGGCGGTACAAAAACTCAAAATGTGGGAGCATGTATATCGTAAAACCGAAAATGCATGGTCCGGAAGAAGTGGCGTTCACGACGGACCTTTTCGTACGCATCGAGCAGGCATTGGGAATGGCAAAAAACACGATCAAGATGGGGATAATGGACGAGGAACGTCGCACCACGGTCAACCTCAAGGAGTGTATCCGGCAGGCGCGGGAACGCGTGATATTCATAAACACCGGATTCCTCGACCGGACCGGAGACGAGATGCACACTTCCATGCATGCCGGACCAATGGTGCGTAAGAACGACATGAAGGCCCAACCCTGGATAAACGCTTACGAAGAATGGAACGTCAATGTCGGACTTGCCTGCGGGCTGCCGGGACGGGCCCAGATAGGCAAGGGAATGTGGGCGATGCCCGATGAAATGTCTGCCATGGTCAAAACGAAGATCGGTCATCCTAGGTCCGGCGCCAACTGCGCGTGGGTGCCTTCTCCGACCGCGGCGACCCTGCATGCCCTGCACTACCACAAGGTTAACGTGGCGGAAAAGCAGGCATCACTGCAAGGAAGTCCATGCGCGCAACTGGGCGACATCCTCACAATTCCCCTGGCAGCCGACCCGGACTGGTCGGAAAAGGAGATTCAAGCGGAACTTGATAACAACTGCCAGGGAATCCTCGGATACGTGGTCCGCTGGGTTGATCAGGGAGTAGGCTGCTCAAAAGTCCCGGACATCAATGACATTGGGCTCATGGAGGACCGGGCCACATTGCGGATCTCCAGCCAGCACATTGCCAACTGGCTCCTGCACGGGATCATAACCCGTGAACAAGTTATGAAGTCCCTCAAAAGGATGGCGGAGGTGGTTGACCGGCAAAACGCTGGAGACCCGGGCTACTTCAACATGGCCCCGGAATTTGACGGGATCGCCTTTGCAGCCGCATGCGAGCTGATCTTCAGTGGTGCGGAAGTCGCTAACGGCTATACCGAACCCACTCTCCACGCAAAACGCAGAGCCCTGAAAGCGGGTGCGGGTTGCCTGATCAATTCACGGGAAGAGGGGTCAGAGCATCGCCAGCAGAACCCCCGCGGCAACCGCTGAACCGATCACTCCGGAAACATTCGGTCCCATCGCGTGCATGATCAGATGGTTGTGCGAATTCGCCTCCAGCCCCACCTGGCTGACCACGCGAGCGGCCATTGGCACCGCCGAAACTCCAGCCGCGCCGATAAGCGGATTGATCGGCGCTTCCGAAAGGCGGTTCATCAGTTTCCCGAGCAGCACGCCTGAAGCAGTGCCGATGCCAAATGCGATCATCCCCAGCAGCAGGATCCCCACCGTTTCGAGGTTGAGGAAGCGGCTGGCCAGCAGTTTGCTGCCCACTCCAAGACCGAGAAAAATCGTAACGGTGTTGATCAGCGAGTGCTGAATGGTGTCAGAAAGTCGGTCGATCACCCTGCATTCGCGGGCCAGGTTGCCAAGCATGAACATTCCAATCAGGGGTGCGGCGGTAGGCAGGAGCAAGGCGCAAAGTCCGACAGCCAACAGCGGGAATAGAATTTTTTCGCGCCGCGAAACATAACGCATCTGGCGCATCTCGGTACGGCGTTCGGCTTCAGTAGTGAGCAGCCGCATGATCGGCGGCTGGATGATCGGCACCAGGGCCATGTAAGAATACGCGGCAATCGCGATCGATCCCAGCAGCCTCGGCGACAAGCGGCTGGAGAGAAAAATCGCGGTCGGACCGTCGGCCCCTCCGATGATTCCGATTGACGCCGCGTCTCTCAAGCTGAAATCGATTCCCGGGACCCAGTTCAACGCGAGTGCGCCAAGCAGAGTGGCGAAGATGCCGAACTGCGCGGCAGCGCCCAGCAGCGCCGTTTTGGGGTTTGCCAGCATCGGACCGAAATCCGTCAAAGCACCGACCCCCATGAAGATGAGCAGGGGGAAGATCCCGGTGGTGATGCCGATTTCATAGACGTAAAAAAGCAGTCCTCCCGGTTCCGAAAGCCCCGCCCCGGGGATGTTTGCGAGAAACGCGCCGAACCCGATCGGTACCAGCAGCAGTGGTTCAAAGCGTTTTTTGATTCCCAGGAAAAGCAGTGCCAGACCAACACCCATCATAGCCACGCGGCCCCACCCTTCAGTCCAGGAAAGCCCCTGCCCTGAGACCAGGGTGGCAAGTCCGGTCGAACCGGCGAGGTTCCAGATCATCTGCTGAAAGGAAGGCTGTTCTTTTTGCGAGGACACACCGGGTTTTTGTACGAGGATCGGCATCACCTGCAGGATGCCGAGTTTTTCCCCGTTGCGGAAGCGCTGATAGGGTTTCAGCGCCCATTTCAGCAGCCGTCCGGAATCCCCCGCGCGCAGGGTCAGCTTTGTCCCATCGGACCGTTTTAGGATTGCCAGCGTGTCTCCCGCCGCTACCAGGTCCCCTTCATGGAAACGGACTTCTTCCACCAGCAGGTCGCCCATTGCTGTGATGGTGATTTTGTCCGGGATTGTTTGAGCGAACGCGCTGCCGGAGGTTGCGAGCATGAAACTTCCCAGGACCAGGAGAATTAACCGCCGCAGCCTCCGGCAGTTCCCCCAGAACGGGAAGGATCGTTTTGTTTCAGACATGCGAACCAGTCGATTTGAGATGAAGGAAGGGATTCTTGTCAAGCTAGTGAAAGCAGCTTGTCACCAGCCTGAACGGTGTCGCCGGCGGCAACGAACAGTTCCTGGACCGTCCCGGCCTTTGGGGCTTTAACTTCCGATTCCATCTTCATTGCTTCCATGATCAGCAGCGTCTGGTCTTTTTCCACTGCTTCTCCAAGGCCGACTTCGAGGCGCATGATGTTCCCCGGCGTCGGCGCATCGACGGTCTCAGCAGCCGTGTTTGCGGCAGGCGCGGCAACGGGTGCGGCAGCAGGCGACGCTGCCGGGACGGCAACCGGTGTGGCTGCGACCGCACCGGCCCCTTCAGCCACGTTGACCTGGTAGGCCATACCATTTACTGTGATTGTGTAGTTGCGCGGCCCTGCTGCAGGGGCCGGCGCGGAAACCGGAGAGGGCTGCGCCGGTTTTGCCGCGGCTTCGGCTTTCTTCGCTTCCGTGCTTTTCCTGCGGATCATGTCCCGGCCCTTGCCGAGGAGGAAATCGATTCCCTTGCCTTCGCAACTTGCGGCAATAAAGACATTTTCGTCATTTATTTCCAGTCCCTTTTCCCGCAGGACTTTTTCCGCCTTCGGCCTACCATCTTCAAGGATATCCAGTGGATCTTCTTTGAAGACCGGTTTATCAAGCTGTTCCGATGCAAGTTTGACGATTTCCGGATCCGGTTCGACTGGTGTGCGGCCGAAGTAGCCCAGCACCATGTTGCCGTATTGAGGGGTGATTTTCTGCCAGCGACCCCCGGTTACATTCTGGTAAGCCTGCTGGAAGTAAAACTGTGAAACAGGGGTAACCGAGGTGCCGAAACCACCGAGGCGGATGACTTCCTCCATCTCCTTGATAACTTTATTGTAGAGGTGCATCGTTCCGGTATCACGCATCATCATAGTGTTTGCAGTGAGCGCTCCCCCGGGCATGGGAGAAAAAGGTATCACCGGAGAGACCATTTTCGATTCCGGGGGGACAAAATAATCGCCCATGCAGTCTTCAAAAACCTCCTCGACGCGCATGATTTTCACAGGATCAATATCGAGTGTGTAATCGCTGTCTCTCAGAGCGTGCCACATTGAGAGGGTGTCAGGCTGGGATGTGCCCCCGCTGACCGGGCTCATTGCCAGGTCGATGCGGTTGATTCCGGCCTCGATGGCGGCGATGTACTGGCTGACCCCAACACCGGCGGTGTCGTGAGTGTGCAGGTGCAGAACCATGTCCTCCGGCACGAGCTTCCGCGCGGCCTTGATTGTTTCATATACTTTGCGCGGATGAGTTGTGCCGCTGGAATCCTTGAAGCAAATCGAATGAAACGGGATGTCGGAATCGAGGATGTCCTTCAGCATCTGCATGTAATGATCCGGGGTATGGGCCCCTTCACATCCTGGAGGGAGGTCCATGATAGTGATCACAATCTGGTGATGCAGTCCATTTGCCGCGATGCGTTCCCCGGAATAGCTCAGGTTTCGCAAATCGTTGAGCGCGTCAAAATTTCGGATGGCGCTGATGCCGTGTTTTTTGAACATCTTCGCGTGCAGATCGATCATGTCCCGCGGTTGCTGGTTAAGCGCAACCACGTTGATCCCGCGTGCGAGGGTCTGCAAATCAGCATCCGGCCCCGCCGTTTTGCGGAATGCGTCCATCATGTCAAAGGCGGATTCGTTGCAATAGAAAAACAGGCTTTGGAACCTTGCCCCTCCACCGGCCTCAAAATAAGTGATCCCTGCATCAACGGCCGCTTCCAGCGCAGGAAGGAAATCTTTGGTTGCAACTCTTGCTCCGAACACCGATTGAAATCCGTCCCGGAAGGACGTGTCCATAAACTCGATCCGTTTTTTTGCCATGGGAAACTCTGGTTTCAGGGAATAGCAGCGCGGCCGCGGTCCGCTTCGAAGGCAGCTACCGCGGCAGCAAGAACCGCGGCAGGAATAGTCGGTTCCCCCCCCGGTTCGGTTTTTTCAGGTTCTTTCATTTGCTGTTTCCGGATGGTTTCTTCTTCCAGCCGTGTATGACCGCGGGTCAGCGCTTCAATGACCTGGATGCAAAAAATCATCAGCATCAGGAAGACCAGCACCATCAGCATGCCCACGATCATCAGTTTAAATCCGGAAATAAACATGTTTTGTCTTTGTTGTTGTGATTGGGAACAACTTAGCTTATCAGACTCCGCAAGGTCTGAAAATACGTAAATCTCCACATACAATCGAGTCCCGACCGGTAAAAATTCGGGTTTTACTTGTTCCAGTTATAAATATGGACTACTTTTTGGTCTGTTTCAAACCAGCGGGAAAGGACCGGAGAATGAGACTGAATCAGGAACAGCTACAGGAATACGAAGAAAACGGGTATCTGGTGCTCAGGAATTTTATATCCGCGGATTCATGCGATATGTTAAGAAAACGGGCAGCGGAACTGGTTGAGGAATTTGAACCGGCCGGACTGAAAAGCATCTTTACCACCAATGAACAAACCCGGCATTCTGACCGCTACTTTCTGGAATCCGGGGACAAAATCCGGTTTTTCTTTGAAGAAGAAGCCTTTGACGAGAACGGCGTCCTGAAACAGGAAAAGGCAAAATCGTTGAACAAGATTGGTCACGCCCTTCACGATCTTGACCCGGTGTTCAGGCGCTTTTCTCACACAGAACCATTGGCCGAGCTTGCGGATGATCTTGGATACCATGACCCGCGCGTGTTGCAATCGATGTACATATTCAAACAGCCGTACATCGGGGGAGAGGTAAACTGCCACCAAGACGCCACTTTTTTGTATACCGATCCGGTAACGGTGACAGGATTCTGGTTTGCGCTTGAAGACGCTGACCAGGGAAACGGGGGTCTATGGGCCATCCCCGGCGGACACCACGCTCCCTTGAAAACGCGTTTCTACCGCAATGATGCGGGAGACGGCACGGAATTCGAGGTGTGGGACGACAGCCCTTGGGACAATGAAAAACGGGTCCCTCTTGAAGTGGAAAAAGGGACCATGGTGCTGCTGCATGGGCTTTTGCCGCACATGAGCGAGGCCAATCGTTCTTCACGCACACGTCATGCCTACACCCTGCACTTCATCGAAGGAAGCGCGTCCTATCCCGCGTGGAACTGGCTTCGGCGCCCTCCGGAAATGCCGCTGCAAGGATTCAGGTGAATCCGGAATGATTCATTTCAAACAACTGCTTCGGCCTCAGGGTCAAGCCCGGACCCCAAGCAATCGGGGCCTGTCCATTTATTGGCGGAGCGATTTCGATTTGAAAAGAAATTTTCGACATATTGTTCCTGTCCGCCTGCGGGATACAGGCAGGCAAGAATGAAATTTTTAAGAGACTAAACATAGTGGGGCCGATTTATATGTCTTTTTCTACAAATAATTTTCCAGCCTGGAAATAAATGAAATGAAAGCACATAGAATTTCTGAACGGGAAATCCAACAAATGGACCGCGAAGATCCTTTGCGTGAATTCCGGGATCAGTTTCATATTCCGCGGGGAGTGATTTACCTGGACGGTAATTCTCTTGGGCCGCCCCCAAAATCCGCATTCGCTGAGCTGGAAAAAACCATCAGGCAGGAATGGGCCGTAGGGCTGATTACCAGCTGGAACTCCGCTGGTTGGTGGGACCTCAATGAAAAACTGGGGAACATGCTCTCGTTGTTAATCGGGGCGGATGAGGGTGAAGTCGTGGTGTGCGACAGCACCACGATCAATCTGCACAAAGCCCTGCACGCTGCATTGTCGTTGAATCCACGTCGCACGGTGATTGTCGCTGAAGGGGACAGTTTCCCAACGGATCTTTATGCGGCGCAAGGTGTGGCGTCGTTGAGGGAAAATATTGAAATCCGGCTGGAAGGAGTGGATGCAGATTCGCTTGAAAACCTGGTTGACGAATCCACAGCGGCGGTTTTGGTTAATCACATAGACTATCGTTCCGGGGCCGTGAAGGACATGAAACGGCTCACCGCAATGGCGCACGATGCAGGCGCCATCGCTGTTTGGGACCTGAGCCACAGCGCGGGCGTGTTCCCCGTCGCTCTTAATGACGCAGGAGTTGATTTTGCGGTCGGCTGCACATACAAATATCTCAACGGAGGTCCAGGCGCACCGGCATACATTTTTGCCGCAAGGCGCCATCATTCCCGTATTTCACAGCCTTTGCCGGGTTGGTCCGGGCACGCCCGTCCGTTTGCCTTCGAACGCAGTTTTGAACCTGACAGGGGCATCCGCCGTTTCCTTTGCGGGACCCAGCCTGTTTTGTCTTTGCGGGCTCTGGAAGCCGGACTGGAACTGTATGGTAAAGTGGATCTGAAGCTGGTACGTCAAAAAAGCATGGTATTGACCGACTTGTTCATCCGCCTGGTCGAATCGGAATGCAGCTGCCTAGGTGTTGAAGTTTGGGGTCCGAGAGATAAAAAAGAACGCGGCAGCCAGGCAGCATTGACTCATGAGGACGGATACGCGGTGATGCAGGCGCTGATTACCCGCAAAGTGATCGGCGACTTCCGCATGCCGAATATACTGCGCTTTGGTTTTGCCCCGCTTTATATCAGGTTCCAGGATGTCTGGAATGCAGTAGCGCACTTAAAGGAAGTGCTGATCTCAGCAGAATGGGGCAAGGTAGAATATCGGCGACGAAATACGGTGACGTAAGTTGCTCGAACAGAATTTGGACCAAAACGGAGTTGATAATGTAACTGCGCTGAGATTTCATTTTATCAACGATTTGCATTAGTCGAATACATATAAACCTGATTGGTCGGAACAATAAGATAAGCTTTGCAATGAACGATTATATTCAAAAAAACATAAACGAGCGGTATTTCGAGGACTATCCTCAGGGATGCAGTTTTGAATTCGGACCTGTAGTAGTGGAGGAAGAGGAAGTCATTGCTTTTGCCAGGAAATACGATCCACAGCCGTTTCACATCGACCACGCGGCTGCCCGGGGTTCAATTTATGGAAGTTTGATTGCCAGCGGCTGGCATACGGTGAGCATGATGATGCGCGTGCTTGTGGATAACTATCTCTCATCAACCGCGAGCCTCGGTTCTCCTGGAATCGATGAACTGCGCTGGAATCTCCCGGTCCGTCCCGGAGACCGCCTTTTTGTGAACGTGTCCGTGATCGATGCGCGCCGTTCGCGTTCCAGGCATGACAGAGGCATCATCACCAGCCTGATTGAAGTGAGAAACCAGGATCGTGAAAAAGTGATGAGCCTGAAGGCGGTCAACTTTCTGTTGTGCCGTGGCAGTTCCGTCCACGCATCATAATGGTTTAATTTACTGTGTGGATATTTTTTTTCCCGGATCCCTTTCATTGCATTTCCAACATGCTTTCCGGTTAATCCGTGTTTTGCTCAGTCTTTGTGCATTCATGGTTGTCCCGGCTTGAAAAGTAAGCGGAGTCCGTGGATGATCAAAGAAGGAACAATGGTAACCGTTCCGTTGCAAAAGCTTTGATCTCACCGTTGTTTGGCCATGACAGCCGCGGCGCGGCAACTTTTTTGAGCATTGGGCTCCTGCTTGTTCTTGGCGGATGTCTGGTGCTCCCCAAGACTGAGCAGGACCCGGTCCCGGAATGCGAATTGTGGACACGCAGCCTGACCCTTGATATAGACCAGGCGACTTTCAATCTGCGTGTGATGAACAGGGAATTTAACCGGCTGGCCCAGTCCGATTGCAGGGAACCGGAATGCATTGCCCTGCTTGCCCCCGCAATCACGGTTTCGATGGGATCTGTGATTGTCTCGGGGTCCATTGTAGTTGCGGGAAACACGCTGCACTGGATCGAAAAGCAGGGACGTTGTGAAGACAGCATGGTCCGCCAGGCAACCCGGGATTTGGCCGGGACTTTTGCAAACAGCGGGGGATGGGTCATGCGCAAAGGGGAAGACTTGATAAACTGGTTCAAGGCGCAGGCACAAAGATAACTAATTCACTTGCGGCCAGGGACATTCAGTACGTGTTCCTCAACAATAACACCAACACATTCAACTGAATTCAGGAAAAATTTATGCTGGATTATGTAATGCATCCCTTTGCTCTAGGGCTTTACGTAGGGCTCGTTTTGAGCGTTTATATCTTTTTCAGTGAAATCGCCCGACGCAGGCACTTGAAGGTCCAGTTGAGGACTCTCGAAAAAACCCATGAAGACCTGAAAAATTCCCTGCACACACAGATGGTCATTTCGGAAAAAGGCAACCGCTCCCGCGAGGAGGAGGTGGAAATGCTGAAGAAACAGAACGAGCACCTACGGATTTCACTCGCGACTCTGCAGAACAAGCCCGGCGCCGCAGAACTGAAGATGCTTTACACCTTCGACCGCGCTATCGCCTTGATGAACCAGCGCACCCCTGGGTTTGCCGCGGTATGGGAAGGGGTGCTGATTGAGGCGCAAAAGGAGGTGGAAGAAAGCATGACCGGAATCCGCGGACTTTTACGCAAGGTTTTTAAACCATCCGCACTTTTGACCGTGACCCCCTCTCCTGAAGAAAAAGAACTCAAACCCTTTGAAGAACCAAAGGAAGAGACCTGATTCCGGTGTGAAAGAAATGGAAACTCAGAGTCGTCCTGACTTCCCAACCGGGAAAGTAGTTGTACGTCTTGCAAATCCAGTAGACGCAGAACGGATTGTTGCCTTCAACCGCGCGATGGCTGTGGAAACGGAGGGCAGGGACCTGGATGAGCAAGTTGTCAGGGCAGGAGTGCGGGCCCTTTTTGACCATCCCCCTCACGGGTTTTATGTGGTCGCGGAAGTTGGCGGAGAAGTAGTAGCTGCGCTGATGATCACCGTGGAGTGGAGCGACTGGCGAAACGGTCAGTTCTGGTGGATACAGAGCGTGTATGTCGCCAAGTCCTTTCGACGCCGCGGCATTTACCGCGAGATGTACCTGTTCGTTAAATCCAAAGCAGAGGAGTCGCGGGAAGTATGCGGTTTTCGGCTGTACGTCGAGAGGGAAAACAGCGCCGCCCAGCAGACCTACCTTTCGCTTGGCATGGATGAGACTCCGTACCGGATGTTCGAGGAACTCGTTCAGCAGACAACCTGAAGCTTCAGGAAAAAGCAATGGACCGGGCGGCCATTACGGAAGCGATCCGGGGCAGGGCCGGGGAACTGGGCTTTGACCTGGTGGGGATGATTCCGGTTTCACCAAGCCTGACGCACGGGATATACCGGGAATGGCTGGTGAAAGGATATGCTGGGAAAATGTCGTATCTTGAACGTCACCTGCCACTGAAAAAAGACCCTCGCGGTCTTCTTCCCGAAACCAAGTTTTTGATCAGCCTCGGACTTAATTACTACACCGCTGATTCCCCTCATTCCGAATCCTCCGAACCTTCACGGGGACGGGTCAGCCGATACGCTTGGGGGGAGGATTACCATGACGTGGCCAATGAAAAACTTGAAGCGCTCAGGCAATTTCTCCACGAAGAACTGGGCGTCGGGAGTAAAAGCCGCGCATACGTCGATTCAGGCCCGCTGCTGGAACGGGAATACGCGCACCGCGCCGGCTTGGGTTGGATTGGCAAACACACAAACCTGATCCACTGGAAAAAAGGGTCCTGGTTTTTTCTCGCGGAACTGCTGGTAGATTTTCCCCTCGTTCCTTCCTCACCTTTCACCCGCGTGGACTGCGGGAGCTGCACGCGTTGTATCGATGCCTGCCCGACAGATGCCATCATCGCTGAACGGGAATTGGACGCGCGCCGCTGTATTTCCTACTTAACAATTGAACTAAAGGGTGCGATTCCCGCGGAACTGCGGGAGAAAATGGGAAACAGGATTTTCGGCTGCGATGTCTGCCAGGAAGTCTGCCCGTGGAACAAACGCCCCCCGGTTTCAGAAAATCCGAAATTCAAACCCGGCCCCGGTGAAGTTGTCCCGGAACTGCCTGCACTGATGCGTCTCGCTCCGGAGACATTCAAAAAGCGTTTCAAAAAAAGCCCGCTGTTGCGTGCAAAAAGAAAAGGGCTATTACGCAATGTTGCGGTTGCGCTGGGAAACTGGGGCCATACGGACGCCATTCCCGCGCTGAAACTGGGACTCCGGGACACTGAACCGCTGGTCCGGGCGCATTCCGCGTGGGGCCTTGGACGAATCCCGCACAATGATGCCCGCTTTGCGTTGGCAAAAGCGAAGGAGTCGGAAACCCACGAAGAGGTGTTGAGGGAAATCCAAACCGCACTTGCGGAATAATCTCCTGCGCGCAAACACTAGGAACAGGCTTGTGCTTTTTTAGTTTTACGCTAACTTGTATATGTTTGATGTACTGAGTGTGCTGTTAAATGAAAAACCGGGAGGAACAAGCATCGATTAATCAAAACACACAGGATCGCCCCCCTGCCACTTCTACAACATGTCAATTCTGAACCTGAAAGTCTGAGCTTCCTCCTTGCGTTTTTTCCTTGAAAAACGAACCTCCGCTACCGCTTTCGGACGGCTTCCGGTCCTGTCGGCCGCGCTGCTGCTGGCTGTTCTGATGAGTTTCCTCTTTCTCCTTGCCGTCGGTGTCAACCCCCTTCAGGCTTACGCGCTGGTAGGGGAGGAAGTGTTGTACAGCCGCTATGGCTGGCAGGACCTGATGGTGAAACTCACCCCGCTTCTTTTGACCGGAACGGCGGTGGCTTTGGCGGCGCAGATGAAACAATGGAACATCGGGGCTGAAGGACAGTTTCACATGGGGACTTTCGCGGTAACATGGGCGGCGCTGAATCTCGAAGGACTCCCCGCCGTCACCATGCTTCCGTTAATGGGGCTGCTGGCAATGATCGGCGGAGGACTGTGGGGTTGTCTGCCGGGGGTGCTGAAAGCTAGGTTCGGTGTAAATGAAATCATCACCTCCCTGCTGCTGAATTACGTTGCTGCCGCCTGGATCGATTACCACCTGTTTGGCGCATGGCGGGACCCGGGCAGCAATAATTTCCCGATAACTCCGGAGTTTCATGATTCCGCGCGCCTGCCTTTGCTTGGAAACACAGACGTGCATTCCGGATTGTGGATCGCGCTGGCAATGATCGTGATCGTGGCGCTTGTGCTTTGGAAAACCCGGCTTGGTTTTCTTATCTGCCTGACGGGAGACAATCCCGACGCCGCCCGTTATTCCGGGGTCCCCATACGTTTGCTGACAATGCTGGTGTTTGCCGCAAGCGGCGCTATTGCCGGTTTGGCCGGATTCGGGGAGGTCTCCGGGATTCACTACCGGCTGCAGCAGAACATTTCCATCGGCTACGGGTATACAGGCATTATTGTCGCGTGGCTGGCGCGGAATCATCCACTTGGAGTTTTGCTCAGCGGACTGCTGATGGCGTTGATCTTTGTCAGCGCGGAAATTCTGCAGATCGAGTACGGGCTGCCGATTTCCATGGTCTATCTCTATCAAGGAATCATCCTCTTCACCGTGCTTGGTTCGGAAATATTCACCGAGTACCGCTTGAAGATCGTGCATGCATTCGGTTCCTGATCAAGATGGTTCTGAGTAGCAGAACGATGGTTTGCCTGCTGGGATTTTGAAATGGAGTTTCTCAGTCAAATTCTGATTGCCACGGTTGAGATGGGCACCCCCCTGCTGTTTGCAACGCTCGGCGGAGTAATCAGCGAACGCGCGGGAGTGATCAACCTGGGAATGGAGGGGTTGATGCTGGTGGGCGCCCTGACCGGTTTTGTGGTGATGCTCTATTCCGGTTCGGCACTGGCGGCTGTTGCCGTGGCCGCTTTAGCGGGCGGTATGGTGACGATGATTCACGGACTAGTCTGCCTGTTTCTGCGTGCCAACCAGATTGCCTCCGGCCTGGCGCTGACGCTTTTCGGCACGGGGTTGAGCGGTTTGTTCGGCAGCACGCTGGTGGGGAAAACCTTCACCCCGCTTGCGGACCTGCCAGTTCCACTGCTTCACAAACTGCCGCTTTTAGGGCCGGTGTTTTTCACTCAGGACGCTCTGGTCTACCTGTCATACGGATGCGCGGCGCTTTCATGGTGGGTGCTTTTCAAGACCCGCCTCGGACTGAACATCCGTTCGATGGGCGAGGCGCCGGAAGTCTGTGATTCCCTTGGGCTTTCCGTGCTGGGATATCGTTTCTGGTGCCTGGTCATCGGCGGCATGCTGATCGGCATCGGTGGCGCTTATTTTTCGCTTGTGCTCAACCCGTTCTGGGTCGATTTCATCACCGCCGGTCGTGGATGGATTGCTGTGGCGCTGGTGATCTTCGCCCTCTGGCATCCTTTCAAGGCGGTGGCCGGGGCTTATCTTTTCGGGCTGGCCCTTGCACTGGAATTGCGCTTACAATTGCTGGGGGTTGAACTGTCGCCCTATTTGCTCAAAATGCTTCCCTACCTGCTTACCATCGGGGTGTTGACTGTCGTGACTATCAGGAACGCAAAACGCAATATCCAGGTCATGCCCGCCGCGCTCGGACAGGTGTTTTTCAGAGGGGAGAAACACTGAATGCCTGTGGATGCCGTTATGGGTTCGACACCAGCGGGTCATTCATGAATGTGCAAAAACTGTACTGCCATCACCCGAATCCGGTTGGTTCCGGGAATGGGTCACACGTGGGAATGTCTTATTTGGGCCTGCCGGGAAGCAATCCGGCGGTTTATCCGTTTGCTTCGGGGTAACCCCGGGGCTTTACCCGGGAACCATGGTTCCCGCTCAGCCGGCAATCCAAATGTAGATCGGTTTGAGTAAGCCGAAAATGATATCGCTTAGGCCGTTTTTCTGGCGGGGTTGCCCGTGCTTAACTGTCATCAGGAGATGTGTATGAAAACCATTCCATCCAAAATCGCCGCGCTGGCGGCGGCAATGCTGCTTGTTCTGGGAGGCGCCGCGTGGGCGGGCAAGCCTACCGCGGCTTTCGTGTACGTCGGCCCCATCGGGGACGGAGGCTGGACATACGCGCATGATCTCGGTCGCAAGGCCCTGGAAGCGGCGGGATACAAGACGGAATATGTAGAGAGTGTTCCGGAAGGCGATTCTGAACGCGTGATCCGCAAACTTGCGCGCAAAAACGACATCGTGTTCACAACCAGCTTCGGATACATGGACCCGACGCTGAAAGTCGCGGGAAAGTTTCCTGACAAAGTGTTTCTCCATTGTTCCGGCTTCAAACAGGCCGACAACATGGGCAATTACTTCGGTCGGATGTATCAGGCCAAGTACCTGGCCGCGATGATTGGCGCGGGGATGTCAAAAAAAGGCCGCATCGGCATCGTCGGTTCGCAGCCGATTCCGGAAATCATACGTCACATCAACGCGATGACCATGGGTGCGCAGCAGGTCAATCCGGGAATTGAAGTGGAAGTCATCTGGATCAACAGCTGGTTTGACCCGACCAAGGAAGGCGATGCCGCCCAGGCACTTATCGACAACGGCGCGGACATCATCATCACCACCGCCGACTCCGCTTCTCCGGTGCAGGTCGCAAAGAAAAACGGTGTGTTCGCGATCGGGAACGACTCCGACATGTCAATCTACGGCAAGGAAGCACACCTGACCGCGGCAGTCTGGAACTGGGACGTGTATTATCTGCACGCCGCGAAGGCAGTGGAATCCGGATCGTGGAAACCCGCCGCCGACTGGTGGGGCATCGATTCGGGCATCGTCGGGTTGACTTCGTTCCATCCTGACATCCCGCAATCTCTGATTGACAAGGTCAACAGCGCGAAAGGGCAGCTCGTCAGCGGGGCCTCGGATGTGTTCCGCAACGGGGTCACCAAACAGGACGGGACCCGAATCAGCCAAGCCTTGAATGACGGGGAAATGCTCTCCATGAATTATTACGTCAAAGGCGTGATCTCCAAGATTCCCACCCAGTAAATATCATTGCGGGGGACGCTTTATCCCCCGCATTCCTTCCCGGCGGCAAATCCACGCATACAATAAAAGCCAAAAACAACCCAAACGCCGGCTTCGACGTCCGGGTCATGCCCGGACCCAATATAAAATTGTAATCCGCGGTCTTATTCGATGTTTTACCAGTGTTTTGGTTGGAAGTTCTTATCGTTGAGCAGCTGCGCGGTGTCTCCGGAAGGTAAGATCACGAACAAACCCTGTCGATAAGCAAATTTATCCGCTTCCTCAACGATCACCATTCCGGCCACTGCCCCGATCAAGCGGTTTCCAGCATATCGGGGGAAAAAACGTTTGAAATTTTCCAGCCTGTAAAGATGGTCTCGAACGTCTTCAACGGTCAAGGTGCTTTTGACCTCAACAACCACGACCTCATCCCCATTGAATCCCAGCAAATCCACTTCCATGCTTTCGCCGTCAACCCGTTTCTTGAGTCGTTGAGCGGTTTCTTCGATGGGAATACCTCGTTCGTTGAAGAGGCGCACCATTGAAGGCTCGACCACCCCTTCCACGAAGTGTCCCCATTTGTCGCCAAGTACGCTGATTATTTTATTGGTCTCCTGATTCAATTTCTCGATTCGGGCATCGGTCTCCTGAAACTGCTGTCTCGTCTCCTGAAACATCAGCCAGACCTTCTCAAAGGTCAAACCATCGCCGGTGGGAATCTCCTCTTCCATCTTGTTCCTTGTTGTTGGGGAATTGCTTTTAGAAAGTTTAGCACATTTCCGTTCCCCTCAAAACGGAAAAGAAAATCGGCAACCGCAAGTTTCCTCCTGTCTCATTGAATGGTAGCCGCGGGTTTCGCCCCGCTGCACAGCGCACCAAGCGGGGACGAAACCCCGCTCTACCGTTATTGTATGTGGGTAACCGCGGGCGAAGGAAATGCTCCTGAGACCCACGGCAAAATATGCTTGTACTCATAAATATCCTTAGGTAAGATCTTTTTGTCATCAAATAACTTTCGTTTGTATGTCAACAATTAGCGATTATTGATGTTATGAGAATCACAATTAATGTTAGCGATAATGTGATGCATGAAGTCATGCATGCAACCACCTCTCACACCAAAACAGAAGCAGTCAATCAAGCCCTGAAGGATTGGGTGAGGCTACGAAAACTGCAAAGATTGAGAGAATATCGGGGGAGACTGGAATGGGAGGGGAATCTTCGGGAATTGAGAAGTCTTGAGATCGAAGAAGCCTCTCATGAATGATGAAGTGTTGGTGGATACATCCGTCTGGATAGAATACTTCAGACAAGGAACGAGCAAACACGCAATGTTACTGGATTCTCTCATTGCCGCGGATCAGGTGTTACTGTGCGGTGTTGTGGAAATGGAACTATTGCGCGTTGTGCGCCAGCATGATCGTGATGAGTTTATGCTCTTGCTCGGCGCCCTACGCTGGGTCACCATTGAGCGAAAAGACTGGCAATGCGCGGGAAATCTTATGAACGACTTGCGACAAAACGGCCGGACCCTATCGGCTACAGATGCTCTGATCGCTACTGTCTGTCTGAATCGAAATCTAACCCTGTTTACCCTGGACCGAGATTACGAAGCTATTGAAGGACTGGATCGCTTGTCACTCCCTTTGCATTACTGACTCTTTGGTACTTCAGAACACACATTCCTCTCAATCTCTCTTTCCCCCACCACCTCAAAACGAAACAGAATACCGGTAACCGTGGGCGAAGGACTTGCTTCTGAAAAACCACGGCAAAGCACAAGGAGCTTGTGATGGGGTCAGGCCTTTGATTATACGATTCTCCACTCCATTGAATAAAAGAGCATCAGAATGTTTTGTATTTCCTTCATCTCATTTTTTATTTTTCAACTCCGCGTCTTTCCTCGCACGTTCTAACAGAAAACGACCGGCGTTTCTCAGGGTTACTCCATCCCGGGCTCTACATTGTCTCCGGTGTAATGGACTATTCGTTTTCTTGCCATCCTCTTTCATTCTTGCTCTCACACTTAAAAGCCACCATAAAAGCCGGAATCATCATGAATCATATAATTAAAGACCTGACCCTATTTCCGTGTTAAAAAGCATTTTTTATCAAATCGCCTTTTTCTACCAGACACTATGCTATTTTTATAACGAACCATCAGTGACGAGTATTTAGTTGACCCTTAAAAATTCATAGCTGGATAAAAAGCAGACCTGGAGTCACTAAAGTGTAGTAAATAGTTGTATTTGAGGGTTCTAAAAAAAGGCCCAAAAAAACGATCCAGCCTGAGCCGGATCCATTTTCTCAGGTTGTGGGCAGTAGCGGCCAGGGTGACATTGATCTGATTTGATCTTTTCATCAAAGAGTTCCACCGTCAGTTTCAGTACTCGCTCAGCGCCCTTCTTGCCGATCCTCTTCCTGAAGTGGGTCAGGTCCGATGAGGCCACCGGAGCGGACCATTGGAGTTCTTTCTCACCACTGGGAAACTGCCGGTAAGGATTTTCAATCCAGCGTTCAACAACCTGATCGTCACTGGGGTCATGAAGCTGTTTTAAAAGAAGAAGGGAGACCATCAGGCGCACTGGTTTGGCTGGGCGGCCTCTACGAGAGTACAGCCTCGCAAAATCATCCTCCAGGGATGACCAGTCGATGTGCTCACTGGGCTGGTAGATCGGATGCCTGGGGTTCAGCTGCTCCCTCAGTCCATTGAAGAGAAAGCTTGCTTGATTTGGATCCGGCGAATTCCCTTTCATCGGATTTCCTTTCATGCAATTAATTTGCAGGGTTTTGCGGGTGAATGTGGGAAAACATTGCAATTATGTACACCTATTCTAGCACATAATGATATGATATTATACAATAAAATGCATTATTAAGGGTCAACTATTTATGCATTGACCCATGACCACAGTTGCTGCCGTGTCTGAAGGAAGGATCCCCTACAAGTGGAAAGCGTTTTTCGCGGTGGCGTTATCGCTGGTGACGATGGTGATGAGCATGAGCATCAACATCCTCGCGCTGCCGGTGATCGCGCGGGATTTTCACGTCACTCTGCGTGAAGTTTCGTGGGTGGTGATCGGTTTTTCGTTGACGGTGACTGCTCTACTAATGCCTCTTGGGCGTTTTTCCGACCTGGTGGGACGTCGGAGGTGCCTGCTTTGGGGGCTGGGGTTGTTTGCCGGGGGTGCTCTCTTGTGCGCCCTGTCGAAAGGTCTGGCGCTGCTGATTGGCGGGCGGGTCATCATGGGAGTCGGATCGGCAATGGGCCAGGGGGTCGGCACTGCAATCGTGGTTTCGATTTTTCCTCCACAGGAACGTGGGAAAGGGATCGGGGCCAGCACGACCGCGGTGGCCGTCGGCGGTGCGAGTGGACCGGTGGTAGCGGGAATATTGTTGCAGTTCTTTCCGTGGCAGGCGCTGTTCATTGCGATGGCCATCCCGGCGGCGGCGGCGTTTTTCTGGGGTTATTTCATACTTGACGACGATAAAATCGGTTCATTCCAGGCGCGGGACCGGATTTTCGACTGGCCAGGGGCGGTGTTATCCGCGGCATTGATGCTGGTTTTCGTGCTCACCATCAACAACCCCTTCCGTCCGGACAACCCACGGCTGATGATGTTCGGAGGTCTGCTGCTCAGTCTACTGTTGCTGATCTGGTTTGCGGCGGTTGAAAGTAAAACACGCTCCCCAATTATTGACATCAGACTGTTTGCCAATCCGGTTTTCCGCTACGCGTCAATCACGCGTGTTTTGGGTTTCATGAGCCGCGCCGCTTCCTTTCTTCTACTCCCGGTTTTTTTGCTTAACATCAAGCAAATCAATGCAGGCATGATCGGGATGATCATGCTGGTCGCCGCTATCGGGATGGGCATCGGGGCCCAGGCGGGAGGGCGGTTGTCAGACCGCCATGACCCCGACCGTTACATGATCATCGGGTTTCTGATCGCCATTATCAGCGGATTGGGAATGGCATTTTTTGATGAGAAGACTTCGATGATCTTAATTCTCAGTGTCCTGTTTGTCAACGGGGTTTCAATGGGACTGTGGGCCACCCCAAACCTGGTGTCCACAATGAATTCCACGCCGAAATCAAGCCTGGGACCAGTCGGAGCGCTGGTAAATCTGACACGGAACACGGGAAACGTCATCGGACAGGCGACCGTGACGGCAGTGATCACCGCGGTTATGGCTTCAGCAGGATTCAACCTGGAGTTGTCCCAGGTAGGTCAAGTTTCTGGATCAATGGAAGCATTCATACACGCCTGGAAAGTTTCATACCTGGTGATCATCGGCTTTTACGCGGCCGCGCTGGTCTCCTCCCTTATGACACGCCCCGCCGTCAATCGGACCCGTTTGGAGTGAACGGGGATCGGCCGCATTCAGCTCTTATGCATTATCGGCACGGACTTTGCTCTTGTTTTTCGCCCGGGCTTCCGCTAGCTTTCGAACTGTTTGCGGTGACTGTGCCGGGCCTAGTGAATCGAGGTTCCCCTCATGGATAACGTCAAAGAAAACCCACATCATAAACTGTCTGTGCCGTTGAAGGTAAGGCAGTTCCTCCCATCTGTTTCAAGGAATTTAGGATGAAGGTCCGATTACTTCTTCTGATCGCCCTGCCGGGGCTGCTGCTGGTTTCAACCCTGGGCATCTGGATCCTGGAATACGTGATCACAGGTGACCAGGGAAGCGCTTTCAACAACCTGTTCAGTAGCCTCTGGTGGACGGTAGTGACGATTACCACTGTAGGGTACGGTGATATGTCCCCGGTCACTCCGGCTGGCCAACTCTTCAGCTTCCTGGTGATGGCGGGCGGGATTGTACAGATGTCGATCATCATCTCCCTTGTCTCCAATCTGTTTTACTCGTTTCGCGGCACGAAGGAGCGGGGGCTGGATGAAGTGAAGATGCAGAACCACGTGCTGATCTGTTCAGACGACGTGGTATTCATCCGGGAAATCCTGGAGGAAAACCGTCAGTTTGTGCGGCAGAACCGTGTTGCGCTGGTCTGCCCGTTTTCCGAACATCCCCTGCTCACCGATACTCAGTTCAAGAAAATACCGTGGGTTTCCGGAAACGGCTACAGAAACGATATCCTGCGCAAGGCTTCCGCGAAACACGCTTACATCGCATACGTTTCATATTCAGACGACAGCCAGGCGTTGATGACGGTGATGCAGATCGAAAGCCTCACCATCGGAGACGCGATCACCATGGCGCAGTACATCGGCCAGGAGAAACGGCAGCATTTTGAAGAAGTCGGCTGCGATCACGCTATGGATCCATACACGCTTTATGTGCCGATGATGGTCAGCGCATACCGATCACAGGGCACCCCGTGGTGGATCCTGCAACTGATCCTGCGCGGGTCAGAAAGCCAGTATGGCTCGCGGGTGCAGAAATCGGACACTCCGACCCTGGAAAACCATCCCCTCCCGGAAGACGTGATCGGCAAATCGTGGCTTGATTACATAGAAAAAATGAAACGGCACAAGGGCCTGTTGCCGATGGGACTGGTGGAGGACACCTCGGTGATGGTCAATCCGGAATCGGAACTGATGCTGACTGAAAAACACAGGGTCCTCATCCAGGTGCCCGCCACGGACCGTCCCGAAGGAGACGGGCTTGACGACGCAATAGCATTTCCGGGCTCGGAAGACATCGCCCCGCATGGACACATCGTCATCTCCTCTGACAACCGGTATTTCATCGAACGTCTGCTGCTCGAATTGTCCTACCTTTCAAATGACGAAGAGGTGGTCGTCGTCTCCGAGCTTGAACTGCTGGATTCGATTCCGGAATCCCTGCGCGTTGAATGGATCCAGGCTGTTTCATATTCCGCGGAATCGTTCGCGCGCGCGCGGGCCACTGAAGCGAAGGTCGCCTTCGTCGATCACCTGCACGACGGTCTGACCCTGATGGCAGTGCTGGAGATGGAGCAATCGACCGGGGGAACGATTTTTACCATAGCCAGCTACCGCGAAACGGACTTCGACCAGCAGCTGGAAAGGGCCGGCTGTGACTTCAGCATCAGCGCCAATGAACTGACCGCACCGGTGCTGTCACAAACCGCGGTGCACCCCGGCGCGGGTGTGTTGATCGAACGTGTGATCTCCGGAGAACCGTCCAGCGAAAGCCTGTTTTCCCGGAAACTCAGTCCGAAATGGCAGGCCAGCCCATGGGTTGATACCATCGTGCACATGAAAAAAACCCTATCACATCTTCCCGTTGCCTTGATCCGAGGGGAAAACGGGAGGATGCTCCTCAACCCGAGAAACGATGTCCTGGTGGCTGCCGGAGACACGCTGCTGTTTATGGCGCGCACGGATCAGCCGATCGAGGATGATGTCTACCTGCCCCATTTTCTGGGTGTGCTGCGCAAACCGGAGGCGGCCGGATTAAAAGAAGGGATGGAGTTCGAGGAAATGGAAAAAACCGATGCGGACGAGTTGTTCCGCAAAGGGGTGATGGTTACCAAACAGAAAGGCGAACCGATGGAAGCCTACCGGCTTTTCCTTGAATCGGCGATCAAGGGCAACGCGCGTGCGAAATACAATCTTGGCATCATGAATTTCCACGGCCAAGGCGTGCCCAGAAACGTGGATGAGGCCTACTACTGGTTCCGTGCCGCGGCGGTTGACGGCAATGACGGCGCACAGAAGGCGCTGAAGTCGATCAAAGTCCTGCGTGAAAGCGAAGCGCAGTTCCGTGAGTCGGACAAGCAACTTAACATGGTGCTGATGGACCACTTAAACGAGGATCAGAAATTCTGGTATGCCAAAGCGATCACCCAGATGATCATGGCAGACGAACGGATCGATCTTTATGAACGTACCTACCTTCACGGCGCAATCCACATTCTCGAAAACCCTGAACATGTGCGGCAGCTTGAGGAAGCCATCCTGTTAGGCAGCAAAATCGAGCCCGGAAATGTATTCGGTTTATCCGACGAGGACAAAAACCGCATACTCAGGGAACTGACCGACATTGCCACCGTTGACCGCGATTTTGATCCGCAGGAACAGACACTGCTGAGAGAACTGGGAAGGGCGATGGGTTCTCCGGAATCGGTGGTAGAAAACGAGATCCAGCGCGGACTGGACCAGGTCAAGCAGTTTCAGAAACGTTGAGTCGGCATGCAGGCCTCGATCGAATCCATCCTGACGGACTGGGCGCATGCACGGGGTTGGGACCCAGACTCCCTCCGCCTGCGCAGGGTGCTCAGCACTATATCCGGATTGCTGGCAGTCAAACAGCCTTTTCTGCGGCGCCTGCCCTTAGAATCTGAACCTTCGGGGTTCGCACATTCGCTTTCCCGGAATGCATGTTCCGCGGATGAAAACGGAATCAGCGATGGCGGATGAGGCGCTATCCAGTCTGACCCTTGCCGAAGCAGCCGAGGCCGTTGCCGGCAAAAAGGTATCGTCCGTTGAACTTACGCGCAACTGTCTGGAACGGTTGGAAAACCTACATCCAAAACTCAACTGCCTCGCCGGAATGGATGCGGAGCAGGCATTATCAGACGCGGAAGCAGCTGACGCGGAGCTTGCCTCCGGACGCTTGCGGGGGGCCCTGCACGGGGTTCCGCTTGCCCACAAGGACATGTTTTATCGCCGGGGGCGCATCAGCGGATGCGGTTCCAGAATACGCGCTGGTTTTGTCCCTGAAGTGACCTCGACCGCGCTGCGGAGGCTCGATGCCGCGGGCGCATTGGACATTGCGAGGCTGCAAATGGTGGAATTCGCGTATGGGTTGACCGGACACAACGAAGTCCACGGCAACACGCGCAATCCCTGGAATGTGGAATACATCCCCGGGGGTTCGTCCAGCGGCCCCGCTGCTGCGGTTGGTGGACGCTTGATCTACGGCGCGTTGGGGTCCGACACCGGCGGCTCTATCCGTTTCCCCGCATCATGCTGCGGGTTGGTGGGAATGAAACCGACCTACGGCCGCGTCAGCCGCTTCGGGGTGATGCCGCTGGCGGCCAGCCTTGATCACGTCGGCCCCCTTACTCGAGGAGTGGCGGACGCTGCCTTGATTCTCAGGGAAATAAGCGGCGCGGATCCTGACGACCCCACCTGCGCCGCAAAACCTGTCACGGATTATACTTCAAACATCCGAAACAGCATCAAGGGCATCAGGCTGGGCGTTCCCGCATCCTACTTCACGGAGGGCCTGCATGACGAGGTTCGTGTATGCATGGAACATAGCCTGGATGTGTTCAAACAGGCGGGGGCCGAACTGGTAGAAGTTAAAATGCCGGAGAGTTTTTCAATCAGTAACGCGATGGTCAACCTCATCACCGGCGCTGAAGGCGCCGCCATCCACAGTAACTGGCTGCGCGAACGGTCGGAGGAGTACGGTTCTCAAACCCGGGAAAGATTCATGGCCGGACTGCTCTATCCGGCGACGGATTACTTAGAAGCCCTCAACCTGCGGAAATTGGTGTTGGAGGAGTTCCTCCAGGAGGTACTGGGAAAAGCTGATATTCTCCACGCGCCGGTTTCGCTTCTGCCCGTGCCGACCCTAGCGGAATCTGACCTGAAAGCGAATCCGGGATTCCTGGAATACATAAACCAGCTCGGACACTGCACCAGACCATTTGACTACCTGGGACTGCCGGCCCTTACGGTTCCGGCGGGGCATACCGCCAACGGGCTGCCTACGGGGTTTCAACTTGTCGGACATCCTTTTGATGAGGGGCGTTTATTTCAATGCGCGAGTATCTATGAACGTGAATCCGGGTGGAATTATCCTGAACTTGATGGTACTGCATCCGCCTGAAACAGGAATCCCTCATGCCTTCCTCCCTGGATGATGAACACGAACAGTTTATTGGCCTGACACGCACCCTGCACGTAAAACGGTTGCAGGAAAGTCTGGAAACCAACCAAAAACTGATTCACCTCTTTCAGCGGCAAAAGGGTGAAATCCCGGCAGTGCTGGAAATGATGTGCCGAGTGCTGAAACAGGAGTTGGAAACCAGGAAGTCCGGGAAAAATGAACCTGCATGATGTGCTCGAAAACAAAAGCCTGGTATTGACGGAAGCGTCCATCACTGAAACGCTACGGAGGTCCGGAGAGGTTATCCTTCACCCACGTCTGGAACACGCACTCCTGATATATGATGAAAACGGCAAACGGCTTTTGTCCGGGCTCTATGAGGATTATATAGCTGTTGCCCGTGATGCCGATGTTCCCATAGCGGTATGTGCGCCGACGTGGCGGGCAAACCGGGAACGCCTTTCACTTGCCGGGATCTCCTCTGATGTGAACGGAGATGACGTGCAGTTCGTGAAACAGCTCAGAGAGGGATGGGGGTCATGGGCCGCAAACATCTTCATCGGGGGGGTGATCGGCTGCAAAAATGACTGTTACAAGCCCGAGGAAGGATTATCTACACAGGAAGCTAAAGCATTTCACTCCCGGCAAATTGATCTGCTTTGCGAAGCCGGTGTGGAATTTGTACAAGCGGCAACCCTGCCCGCAGTCCCCGAAGCGAAAGGCATTGCCCTTGCCTTGGCGGAAACAGAGATCCCTTATATCATCAGTTTCGTAATCGGCAGGGAAGGCAGGATACTCGATGAGAACAGTCTTGAAGACGCATTCGGAGAGATAGATTCGCTGTGCCGCCGACCTCCGCTGGGTTTCATGGTCAATTGCGCTTATCCTTCGTTTCTCAACGCGCAAAGGCAACCCCGTGATGTCTTGTCACGTCTAATTGGCTTTCAAGCCAACGGGTCATCTCTCGACCACACGCAACTTGACGGTTCAGCGACTCTTAAAGCCGATTCGATATCGGATTGGGGAGACAGGATGATCGAGTTGAACAGGAAATACGGCGTCAAAATCCTGGGAGGTTGTTGCGGAACAAATCGTCAACATTTGCAGTACATCGTCCAGCACATAGATTGATAAAATCATTCCGGGGAGGGCGAGTAAACCAATGCGGCAGGCTTTCAGTTCCTGCCCAGGTAAACCCCGAACAGAATCAGGAAAATCGCGACAAAGGCAGTCCATTTCAGCATTTCCCCGAGCATCAGCGCGCCGAGGATAATGCCCACCATCGGGATCAGGTATGCGACATAGGAAAGAAAAACCGCCCCGGTGCGCATAATCAGGTAGTAGCGCAGCAGAAAAGCCAACGCGGTGGTGACCATGCCGAGGTAGATCAAGGCCCAGAACGATTCCCGGCGCCAATCGATCGTCCACGGCTGATCGATGATGATCCATGTCGGTACGGCGATGACGGCCGCGACCATAAATGTGACGGCGCTCAGGGTGTCCGCGGACACGCCTCGGGTCCTGACAGTGATGATCCCGGATACGGTGTACCCGGTCCCGGCTGCAATGACCGCTAGCTGCGGCCACAGGTTGTTCCCGAATGAAGTGTAGGAGTCCACTCCCATCAGCAGCGCGACCCCGGCAAATCCTCACAGCACCGTGACTCCATGCCGGGCTGTAAAGGGTTCATGATCGCTGAAAAAATGCGCCAGGATGAGTGTGATGATCGGATTGAAGGCCATGAGGATGGCCGCGAGACTGCTGGCGATCTGCTGCTCTGCCCACGGTACCAGCAGAAAAGGGAGGTTGATGCCCGTCACCGCCATCCAGAAAATAGCATGCCATGTGTTTAAATTCCTTGGGAAGGAATTGCCCCTCAGCAGCTTGAGCAGCAGCAGCGCGGACCCGGCAAGCAGGATCCGGCAGGTCATTACTGTTAGCGGCGTCACACCAAGTAATGCGAATTTGATTGCCGCAAAGGACGAACCCCACAATCCTCCCAAGGTGAAAAGCACTAAAAAATCCAAACGGGTCGGGGATCGCACTTCAGTCGCCGGTGAACAGGTGTACAGCAAGAGAATTCCGGGATTGTTTTTTTGCCCCGGAAATCATTTATTGATGCAACAACAATGTCAACGCCGAGAAGTTGTTTCCACATTTTCCGGACCGGCGGGAAAGCAAAACTAGTTGCAGCCGAATCCTGTCCGGGGAATAATTCTGGCATCACCGGGTTTTTTATCCGGAAAATATCAAAAAAACCCTTTCCGTAGAATTGCCGGCTTGACCAAATCGCGTGGGGTTGTTATGTACAAACAGGAGCCACGCGCAGGCCCGGTCGGCCTGCCCAATTTTCCAACAAGAGGTATATGCGTAATCTGATTCTGGCTCTCATCGGCATTGTTTCCTACTGCATCATTGTCATACCCGGATGGTTTCTCTTTGTTCCGAGGGAGCAGGAAACTCCGGAACCCCCCAGCGCAGTCAGTGAAACACCGCTGGAGGAACCGGGACAGGAACCGCCTCCCAAATAGCAGGGAATTCTTGAACCCAGGGTTTAAGAAAACACCTGAGGATGTCCTCAATGTCCTATTTTCATCAGGAAATCCATCAACCCCAGCAAAGGAAGCTATGTCCATTCACCTCACCTTTAATAACATCCGCAAATCGGATGCGGTTACGGATCATGTTCATGAGATGTTCGAGGAATTATTGAAAATCACCGAGAACAAACACGCGTTTCATGTCAAGTTGAACAAGGTGAATGACAACCAGTATCATGTTGGAATCAATTGCAGTTATCGCAACAAACAAATGATCAGCAGGACCGAAGACAAAAATTTGTACAAGGCCCTCAACAAAGGAATAGATTCAATCAAAACCCAAGTGCTGCGAAAATCGGAAAAACTTCGATCCGCCTAAATCAGCGCTGCAGCCAAGGCTGTTCCTGTTTGTGCGGGGATTGACACCGAATTGATCGGGAAAGTGGTATTTCTCCGCCTTCCCGGTTTATAATTCACCGTGCCGCAAACCCCGGTTTTCCGGGCCCCTTAATATCGTCCTGTGTTGGAACCTTTTTTTGCAGCCGGAGTTCCCCGTTTTTTCCTGGAACGTTCTGGATGCGTTCAATCGAAGAAGAGACTGCGCCGTGTCTTTTTGTTTTCAGTAATACTGGGGACCTTCTTGACGCATTCCGAATCCCTGTTTGCGGAATGTACAGGCAAGGGTTTTTTGGGGGCAACGCCTAAAGATCCGGTGATGTCGGTGGTTGATATCAGCTTCTCACCGGTTTATTCCGGCGCAACGACATCGGGTACTTCCGGCTGCAAGAACTGGGATTTCGCCCGCGGACTGGAAATGGAGAGAATGCGGTTTGTGGAGCGGGAGAAGGAAAACATAATTTTGGAGACAGCGCGCGGTACAGGCCCTCGCTTGGAAGCTCTTGCCGGGCTGATGACGTGCAGTCCGCCCAACCAGCATGAGTTCAACGCGATGCTGCGCAGACACTTCAATGAAATTTCCGCATACGCCCAAATGTCCGAAGATCCATCTGCCATTCTGTGGCATCTGAAACAGTGGATAAGACAAGATCCGGTGTTGAATATTTCCTGCGGATTGTCATGAATCATTTCAGACCGGGTGTAATTGCGCCTAGCGTCATTAGGCTGATGATGATTGTTTTCTCCCTATTGCTTGCGGCGCGATCTCCCCTGTTTGCTTGCCACCGGGGCGGGGCCATGGGTTTTGCGCACAAGGACCCGGGCATGATGTCGGTGGACATCACTTTTTCACCGACTTTCGCTTTTGCCAGCACATCCGGGACTTCCGGCTGCAAAAACTGGGATTACACCGCGCAGCTCCACAGGCACTTCATCGAATCCCAGTGGACTGTGCTTGACGAAGAAGCTGCCCGTGGAAAAGGAGTGCATCTGCATGCACTGGCCGGCATGATGGGATGCGAAACCGCTCAGCATCCTCGCTTCATCCGGCTGGTGCGCGAAAAATACTCGGGACTCTTCATACATTCATTGAGTGGGCCTGTCGGCAAAGACGCAACCATGCTGCTTGGGAAGCTGAAGAACCTTGTGCGGAACGATGAGCGCCTGCAATGTTCCTTGGACGGGTGAATAACTTTTTCTCTTTTCCCACCCCCTTTACTAATCACCCGTGAAACCGGAGATGTGGAAATCAGACATCGTCGCATGATTCAAATCCTTCCCGTGGGAATTAACCCAGTGCGCTTTTTTCAAGGAGTCCTGTAGCATCACCGAATACAACGTCCCCGTATTCGCCTTGGGTTTCAGGTTCCGCAATTGCTTATAACAGGACAAGGCAGCATCGGATTCCCGGAAATAGTTGTGCAGCAGGAACTTTGACAACAGGACCTGGATTTCTCGTTCATCGCTGAATTTCGAGTTCCCGGCTTTCAGCAGTTCAAGCGCATCTTTCAATTGCTTCTGGGCCTCATCACGCCGCTTCAGTTGCATCGACATTTCCGCCTGGATCAGGCGCAGCCTAACAATTTCCCACAAAAATTCCTCATTCTCATGCAAACGATTGAGTGTACGCATCGTGCCGACGGCAATCTCATAGGCCTGGACAGCGTGTTCCGGTTTTCGATGCACCTTGCCAAACGATTGCGGAAAGTTATGCAGTTCATGTTTCAACCGCTTAAACTGTGATTCCCAGTGCCTGTTGAATCTGTGCACATCAAAATGCGCATTCTCTCCGGGGGACTGGAGAAAATCCTTTTCCCGCGCTGAAGCAAAAAAACACCGCGGACAAACCGTTACCCGAAGCAGATTGAAATCGCAAAAATCGTACCCCGGAAAAGAAGCATGGTAGTGCGGGACCCCAAACAGGTTTTCACCGCGGTGCATAGTGTTCGTACGCAGATGCCAGAACGTCAGCCCGGGCTCGGTGCAGGCCGGACATCCGACGTACCGGCCAATCAGGGACCCATCTCCTGGTTCTACAATCCCGTATCCCTTGGCGCTGTCCTGTTTCGAAAGTGCAGGATTCCAAAACTCCCGCAGCCCGTGACGGGATCCCAGGCGCTGTTGAAATTCCGCATGGATGAGGTAGCTCCCGTTTTCAAAAGGCCCTTTTGATATCGAGCGAACTGTAGCATGGATGGGAGCATGATATGTTTCAGTACGTGCGAGGGCACGCACCTGCACCAAAATGAACACACCGGGCACCAGCGGACGGTGGAAGCTGAAAACACAATGGGTGTCGGAGAAATCCTGCAGTGTGATCCTTACAAAATCAGTAGTAGTGAGGATTGCCGCGTTTGGTTTTCCGGCAACGATGATGTTTTGTACGTGACCCAGCAGAAGGGGGTGATCGAGTTTGGAGAAGCCCAAGGCCGATAGGGCTTTCCGAAACAATTTCACCTGCCTGCGCGATACCACATGATCCGCCGCCATCACTGTTGCCAGGCGATACAGAAGGGTCAACGCCCGCTGACGATCAGTCTTTATCGCGGGCCACGGAGGCATGGGGCGTTGGTTCAGCGCTTCCAGTAAATGCGCTGCCTGCTCGCGGTTTTGAAAACTGCCGAGTGTCTGCTCAAACCCCTTGCGTGAACGGGATTTCACTGCATCATTACCCGCCACGATTTCCGCCATCACCCGCGTCAGCCATACCTTTTCTTCAAGGGTGAGCGCAGATAATTCCAGGTTCGGGATGTTAAGGGGAGACATTCTCCAAATCCGTTTTAATTATACAACGATGCGAGAGAATTGCGGCAGAACTTCAGGGGAATAGAAGGCCGCAGTCTTTGTGGTGTGAGCGGGCTGTAAACGTCAAGACCCCGAAGAATGTCATTCAACGGGGTCTCGCGTTCACTTTTCCCGCCGGTGTTGGCGGGGTGAATTCTGGCTCCCCAAGCCGGACTCGAACCAGCGACCCAGTGGTTAACAGCCACTTGCTCTACCAACTGAGCTATTGGGGAACAAGCTCAATGTTCTGGAGCCTATAAATTAAAAGAATGCCCCCGGTTTTTCAAGCCTTTAATGAAGCACAAGGGTTAAAACACCAAGCCGGGGAATCCCGTTTCCCGCGGATGCCCGGTGTGCGGTTGAGAAAGATACGGGTCTGCCGGCGGGGACACGGCCCACAAGTCATTTTCTTGAGATGCCTCCCGCAAAACATTGTCGAGGTAGCTCAGCAGGCGATCCCAGTAATGCGTCCGGAACCTGCCCAGCATCTCAGTGTGTCCACCGCCGATGATGGTCCAAAATTCCTTCGGCTCCCGGGCTGCGGCATACAGGCGCATACCATGTTCATAGGGGACTACCGGGTCCCTTGTCCCGTGTATAATCAGCAGCGGCACGGGGGAGATTTCGGCGACCACCGGTTCCGGAGAAAATTCGTCATCCACAAACCAGCGTGTGATTGGTTCACGAAACCAGCGCAGGATTCCGATGGGGTTCATCTTTTCCCTGGCAATCTTGCGGTAGGAAGAAAAAGCCGATTCGGAAATGACGGCGGCAATATGCCCGGGTTTTTTTGAACCGATCCAGTTTAAGGCGATCGTACCCCCCAGGCTTTGTCCAAAGACTATGATACGGTCCGGGTCCATGTCTTCCCTGCCAAGCAGGTAACTCAGCGCCGCTTCCGCGTCGTCCAGGGTCCCTGCCGGATACGGCTCTCCCTGGGAATACCCGAAGCCCTGGTAGTCGAAGGTGAACAGGTGATATCCCGCATGCTGAAATCCCTGCACCGAAAGGAAATAATGGCTGATGTTGTGGGCGTTTCCATGAAGAAAAAGCAGGGTCCCCTTGGCGGGCGTTATGCTTGAGGGTACGAACCAGCCATGCAGCAAGTTTCCGCTGCGGTTGCTGAAACGAACGTTTTCATGGTTGATACCCAGCATTTCGGGAGTAAAGAAGATTTTTTCACTGGGATAGTAGAACATGGAATTACAGCCCGCGAGAAAACAGAAAGCACAGACAAGCAGGGACCTTATCTTTTTCGGCCATCGACTTGTGGTCGGCTTATTTTTTTTCATCGAACTCTTGTTTCTCGGGACCAACTGCAGTACAAAACTATGTGGTCCCTGTCAACGGACTTGCTGAGCAGACCAGTGATACTCAGGGTGAAACCACCGAGCATGGACAGTAGCAATTGGAGTTTTACTTGTATCGTCAAAAAGGATTTTTTACCCATGATAAAATAGTGCAGGTCAGGTTTCTACTTTTCTTTCTCGGGGCGTTTCTCCGGAGTTCGTTTGCCACTGGACAGGAGATTCCGGGAAACTGGGAAAGTATTTCATTGAACAATATCCCGGTAAGGGTGATCGACGGGGACACGTTCGACGCCGACCTGAACGGAAACGGTCGTTTTTCAAAATCAAGGGAGCGCATCCGGCTTTTGTATGTAGATACTCCGGAACTGTCCTCATCGCACAAAGGGCGGGACGTGGTTTTCGGGAAACCGGCCGGGGAATTTCTGCGCAGGGGGCTTTCCGAACAACCCGCAACCCTGTGGATCAATCCGGAAAAACCGCGTGGGAACAACGGACGTCTGCTTGCGGTTGTCGAGAATGCACGGGGCAATCTCAACCTGATGCTGATTTCACGCGGGCATAGTTATTTTGATACACGGTTTGCCTGGCCCGCGGATTTTATTACCTTCGCGCGCAGTGAAGCCGAGGCTTTCGAAAATCGGCGAGGCATTTGGAGTACGCGCGCTTCTCGCCACAAGTACCTGAAACGGCTAAAGAAAGAAGGCAAAACGGTTTATTCGCGTCTCAATCCGCTGTTTGTTGGCGCGCAGTGGGAGGCAATGACACTCGATTTATCACGGTTTCATGGTCGTTTCGTAAGGGTTGCCGGGACCATCAAACGAACACGGGATCTGCGGAAGGGGGCGAAGATAATTTACCTGCGAAGCAAACAGGGCAAAAACGGGATACCCGTAATCACATTCCGTCAGCAACGGAACTTGCAGGGCTTGCGGAACCTGCGCAAAGGTGACCGGGTGCAGGTTGAAGGATTTGTGCAGGTTTACAAAGGGAAAAGGGAAATCCGGCTCTACCGCGCAATCAAGCTGCATTGAACGGAATGCCGGCTAAAATATCCCGCGGGTTGAATGGACTGATCAAACAGGACCCGGGGTTTGTTCATGGCCGGCGCATCGAACGGATGAGGGTATCAGCGGAAAGCTTGTGATAGTCTAAACCGCGGGTCAGCGCGTTTTTTGACGCTGCAGGGACATCAGTACCCCCGGAGGCATACTGCCTTCTCTGCGCTTTGGCGCTGCGGTTCCAGTCGCAGGCAGTCAAAACAAGAGCCGCGGACAATATCATGAAAAACAAAAACAGACTACGTATGGCATCATATCAGGCAGACATTGAAAAACGGTGCATTCCCAGGGGGGGTCACTTCTTTTCCAAGAATGCAACAAAGTAAAAAAATGTCCCGTGCTTAGCAAGTTATTTGTCGAAGCTCATCTTGTAAACGCTGTTTTCCCATCATGTCATGAAAGCATATGTGCTGGTAAATCCGGAAGCCGGCTGTGGCAGGACCGGGAAACTCTGGCCGCGGATGGAAAAGCGGCTGAAAGAGGTATTGGGCGACTTTGAAATGCGAACTACCCGGTGTGCCGGAGACGGGATTACCCTCACACGCGAGGCCGTCGAGGAAGGCGCGCGATGGATTATCGCAGTCGGCGGGGACGGCACGGTGAACGAAGTTCTCAATGGCGCCATTGTCGAAGACCGTCCGTTGAACCCCGAAGTTGAAATCAGCATGCTGATGACCGGATCAGGTTGTGATTTTGAACGCAGTTTCGGCTTTCGGGGATCCATGCTTGAACGAATTTCCGCACTTGCAAATGAAGGAACCATCCTTGATCTTGATATTGGAAAAGTCAGCTTCACAAATGAAAAAAGCGGCAGAAGCGTTCGTTATTTTGCGAATATCGCCAGTTTCGGGTTGAGTGGCGCCGTGGACCGCTACCTGCGAGATCATTCAGGAATCAAAAGGTTGAAGGGAAAACCGCTGTTTCTCTGGGCCACCTTGTATCAGGTTTTCACGCATCCTCAAACAGAGGTCACGCTGAAGATTGACGATCATCCTGAAAGGAAAATCAGGACCCGGCTGGGGGTGGTGGCGAATGGACGTTTCTTTGGAGGCGGGATGCATGTTGCCCCGCGCGCGGAACTAAATGACGGACTCTTGGATTTGATGCTTCTGGATGAAATGTCCCTGGGCACGTTTCTGCGGCATTTGCCCAAAGTTTACCAAGGCACGCATCTTGATGTTCCCGAAATAGAGTACTGTCAGGTCAGAAAGGTGGAGTTCGAATCTGAAGAAATTATGTGGTTGGACATAGACGGGGAATCGCCCGGGAGTCTGAACGCGGCATTCGAGGTGCTGCCGGGATTACTTAAACTGCGAGTGTGAACTTTCTGCTTTATAATCATCAGAAAAAATGAAAGCCCTGTATTACAATGACCCGGCAAGACCGGAAATTCTTCCCAGTCATGAGGACTTTCCCGGTGGTTCCGGAGTGGTGCTGTTCACTCGCCATTCGATACGTCCACCCATGCTTGCAGGCAAGTTTGGTTCCGGGATTGAACTCAATGCTGAAGGGATCGAATATGCCCGGCAAGTCGGCAGGTACTGGGGAAGACGGATTGCGCGGGTTTCATCCAGTTCCTCGATCCGCTGCATGCAGACAGCACAAGCCATGATCGATGGTGCTGGCATGGATTTATCGGTCCTGCACAACCCCGCACTGGGGGAACCAGGCGCATATATCAGCAATGTGGAAACCGCGTTGCGTGAATTCAAGGATCATGATCCGCTCGATCTGGTCAACCGCATGCTCAGCTTGGAGTCGCTCAGGGGACACACTGAAACGTCCGATGGATCGCGAATCCTGCTTGAATCGTTTTTTTCAGACCCGCCTGCTCCAGGGAAGGTTCACATCGAGGTGACCCATGACACCATCCTCGCGACCCTGATTTATCACTTGATGGGACAGGAGAGGATTTCGGCCGTGCAATGGCCGAAAATGATGGAAGGCGCCCTGTTATGGTTTAATTGCAGGAAACTGCACTGGTGGTGGCGTGGTCGGTCCCACGCTCATAGTTAATGGGCCGAACCTGACCTGCTTGCCGCGCTAGGCTTGGCGCAGGCAGGTAGAGATCCCGATTGTATTGGGTCCGAGTATGATCCTTACTGTGAAGCCGGCGTTAGGTAAACTTCCGGACGCCTTCCTTGTAACGCCGCTTTTCACGCCGCTTTTCGTTTTCCCGATTTGTGCCTACGGGGATAGCTGCGGCGACTATTGCCACAGCGGTTCGACGAGCACTTCGCTGTGTACTGAATTGGCAATGAAACATCCGCGGTGCGCTTTCTGGTGCATTTCATCCTGTACTTCCCTGCTCGGAGCATGCTCCCTGGAAAAATGTACTCGCGGGCGCAGGATAACCCTGTTCATGGAAAGCCGACCGGAGGGGTTTTTTCCCAGAAATCCTACTGCGTGATCCGTGTAGCTTTCAACCTTTAAACCCTTGAGCGCCGACACCGCGAGAAAGGTAAGCATGTGGCAGCTTGATAATGCCGCGACAAACTGGTCTTCCGGGTTGACTCGCTCCGGGTTTCCTGAAAAATCAGGGGTTGAAGATCCCGGCAGGGTGATGCCGTTTTCAAAACGGACCAGGTGGTCTCGGTTGAAAGTCTTGATTTCAAAGTCCTCCGTGTCCCTTTCCCAGAAGACCTCTGCTTTGTGTTCAGACATGTTGTTTTCCTGTTCATGAAATTTGCTATATGATGATACCATAGTGCCTTTCGCATGCTATTCGTAAACCTACGGATAGTGCTTGTAATTTCGGGTAAATTAGTTGGCATTAGCCAATCCATTGGTTAGGATTATCAGCAAATAAATTCACTCCAACATGCTGGCAGGATGAAGACAACCGAAATCGCGATCACGACAGAGCTGATACAGCGCTACAACCTTCCTGGTCCGCGCTATACCAGTTATCCCACCGTGCCTGTCTGGAATCAGGGTGAATTCCGGGATGAATATTCGGCTGCGCTGGGTGCGGAAGGGAAAAGCAGACGCGACCTTTCGCTCTACATTCACATACCCTTCTGCCGTCAGCTCTGCACATTTTGCGGGTGCAACAAGTTCATCACCCGTGACCAGCAGCTGGTCGAGCGTTATCTGCATGCGCTCGAGCAGGAAATCGAAGCTGTAGCCCGTGCGTTGACCGTGCGCAAAAGGGTTGCGCAACTGCATCTCGGCGGAGGGACCCCGACCTTTCTGAACATGAAGCAGCTCAACCGGGTGACGGATGCGGTCCGCGGGCATTTCGACATCAACCCGCGGGGAGAGTGGGCGTATGAGGCAAACCCGCGAGTGACGACCGATGAACAACTTGCAGGGCTTTACGAACTGGGTTTCCGGAGGGTCAGCTTCGGGGTGCAGGACCTGGACCCGGAGGTGCAACGCGCGATCAATCGCAACCAGACGCCGGAGCAATCACGGAGCACATTTGAGACTGCGCGCAGGCTGGGGTACGAAAGCATCAACCTGGACCTCGTCTACGGTCTGCCGATTCAGAACCGCGGGCTTTACCGGAAGACCCTTGAAGAAGTTTCGCGGCTGCGGCCGGACCGTCTCGCGGTGTACAGCTTCGCGCACCTGCCCTGGATGTTCAAGGCCCACGAGCGCGCCCTGCGCAGGGAAGACCTTCCTTCTCCCGAGGAAAAAATCGGCCTCTACCTTGATACCATCAGACACTTCACCGGAGACGGATACATAATGATCGGCATGGATCATTACGCGCTTCCGGATGATGAACTGACCCTCGCCCAGCAAAACCGAACGCTCCACCGAAACTTCATGGGATACACGACGCTGCACGGAATGGCGCAGATCGGACTCGGAGTTTCAGCGATTTCCGATTTTGGAGACAGTTACTGGCAGAACTCGAAAGACCTGCATGAATACCTGGAACATTCAGCGGAACCGACGCCGATTCGCGGGATGTCGCTGGATCAGGATGATCAGCTCCGCAGGGGGATCATCGAAACGCTGATGTGCCACGGAGAAATCCCGGTTGCCAAACTCGAGGCGGAGCACGGCATGAACTTCCGTTCGTATTTCACCGATGCCTGGCAAAAGCTCGAGCAGTATGCAGGGGAGGGGCTGGTGTTCCTGCATGAGGACCGGGTGGAACTGAGCGCCATCGGCCGCCTCTTCATGCGCAACCTCGCCATGCCCTTCGACAGTTACCTGGATGCCGAACAGAAAGCCCGATATTCGCAGACGGTTTGAACTCTTAACGGGATTCCCAAAAACTGTAGAGAAAGAAAGTATCGACTCCGATTAGGGGAACCGGTCAGGAAAAAAGGGTGGGGAATTGGTTGCTTGCTCGTCCGGGTTCTCCGAGCATGTCTTTTTCGCAATGTTCGTAGATCAGTATTTTATCTTCCCTGTTCAAATCTTCCCGTTGATCCAGTGCAATTCTCACACAAATCCTGCAGTCCGGTTCCTTTGCGCTTAACGCGTTGATCAAGTGACAGGGAACATCAGTGAACCTGCAAAAATGGTATCTGCCCCGGTGATCGAGTGCGTAAAAGCCAGCCAGCAGGCGGGCCTGAACCGTGGACTTCTTTTCCAGCACGGTAGACATGGCGGATGAAACTGAACGCGTCAAGGTTGACGGAAAACATGTATATACTACAATACATTACAATAAAAACCAGTTTATTTGACGTTTGCGGAACTCCGCTCACTTTCCCTGGAGAGAAAATTTGTCCCGGACTCAAACTGCGGGTTGGTGGTGGGGGGAAAGCAGCAGGAAAAAGCGTTTCCGGTTGATGCTATGGAAGATAATATCTTTCAGGGGGTACCGGAAATGGCCCCGGGTTCGACGGGAAATTCTTCCCGGGGGCGGGGCAGGATCTTTTCCCGGTTCAGTGTCAGTGATGCAATTTCTTTGAATACCGGCGCGGCAACACGGCCTCCGTATGGGGATTTGCGGGGGTTGCGCAGGACCACCAGCACAGTGATTAGCGGATCGGAGGCGGGAACAAAACCGACAAAGGAGGCAATGTGCCTGGTGTTTGAATAGCGTCCCAGTTGCGGGTCGTAAATCTGGCTTGTACCGGTTTTTCCGGCAACTTCATATCCCTTTATGGCTGCGCGTTTTGCGGTCCCTTCCGGCTGCGTGATGGAAACCATGTAGCGGTTGATCAGCCGGGCAACACCGGCGTCTATTACCCGCACCCTTGCCGATGGACCGAAACTGAACAGTGCCTTGCCCTGTGGGTCCCTAATAACTCTCTTTCCCCTTCCTTCCGAGTCCAGCGCGTTTTCCACAATGTAAGGGGGGACCCATTCCCCCTGGTTCGCAAAAACATTGACGGCGGCAACCATCTGCAGGGGCGACACGAGGATCCCCTGGCCAAAGGAAATGTTTGCGTGGTCAACGGGGGTCCAGCGTCGGGAAGGGAGCACCTTCCCGGAAGCCTCCGCGGCGATTCCTGATTCAGGGGTGCGACCAAAACCAAAACGGGAAAGGTACTGATGAAAGCGTGCCGCCGGCAGGCCCATACCGATTTTTGCCGCGCATATGTTTGATGATTTCTGCAGCACCTGTTGCAATGTCAGGACGCCGAACGCTTTGATGTCCCTGATCGGGGTGCGGCCCACCAGGAAGCGCCCGTTTTCACAGAAAAATTCCTGGCCCGCGGAAATCAGCCCTTCATTCAGGGATGCCGCGACGGTAATCAGTTTAAAAGTCGACCCCGGTTCATATCCGGTGGTGGCCGCGCGGTTGAGAAAATGCGCACGGCTGTAACGTTCGTAGCGGTTCGGGTCAAACCCGGGATACGTGGCCATTGCCAGGACTGCTCCAGTCCTTGATTGCATGACGATTACCGTGCCGCGGTCCGCTTGTGCATTGATGACCCCTTGCGCAAGCGCTTTTTCGCTGTAGAACTGGATGTGGCTATCGAGTGTGAGGTTGAGTGAATACTGCTCAGGAAGCCGTTCTGGGGTTCCTTTGAGGGGAACCGTGCGGTAGGCGCCTTCCTTTTCTACTATGTACGCCTGTGGTTTTCCCGCCAAAAGCCGCTGGTACATGAATTCAAGACCTTCCAGTCCCTGTGAATCTATACCTGTGAATCCGATTAAGGCCGCGGCGGAAGTTTGTTCCGGGTAATAACGGCGGAATTCCCGGATGAAACCTATTCCATCCAGACCTAGTTTCTCAACCTGCTGCGCCTGTTTGTGGTCAAGCTGACGCTTGATCCAGACAAACGGCTGGGGAGATTGCAGGTCTTTCAGAAGCTGGTGGTAGGGAACGTCGATCAGAGCGGAAAGTTTTTTAGCGGTGTTTCTTTTTGATGAAATTTCCCGCGGTTTTGCATAAAGGGACTGCGCTGGCACGGAAACGGCGAGGATCCGTCCCCCGCGGTCCAGGATCTTCCCCCGTCGCGGTTCCAGCACCACAGTGCGCTGCTGCTGTGAGAGGGCGAGTTCCCTGAAATACTTACCATTCACCACTTGCAGGTAAAAGACCCTTCCAAGTACGGCAAGGAGGCAGCATCCCACCAGAACTACCACCGTCAGCAGCCGCGCGTTGAAACTGTAGAGCAGGAAACGGCGGGTTTTAGTCATGCTCCGCCAGGCTCAGATCCATTTTTCGCTGCTTCTCCAGCGGCTGACGCATGGACATCAATTCCGATGCCAGCCGTTCCAGTCTTTCCGGACGGGTGAGATAGTCGATTTCAACCTCAAGCAATTCCAGCTGAAAAGCCTGTTCCGCATTTTTTCTCTCAAGCGCGTCCACACGCTGGGCAATCTGCCGGTAGTTCATCCATTGCCAGAGGTAAAAAAGACAGCCTGCTGTCACGAGTACCCCGAGGAGAACGATGGTGTAGATTGACTGCACCATGTTCCAGATCATGCTGGGCACAAGCTTCCAGCGGAACTGCCCTTTCAGGGATTCAGGTTTGCTGGGGTAGATCTTCACCTGGGCACGGAAAAGCTTGAACGGAATGTATAATCCTGAGAAGCTGTTTTGCGTTCAACCAAGATCGATACAGTCCTGAATCATCATCATGCGGTACATCTTTGCAACAACCGGCCCAAATTGTTCAGTGGTAACCAAGACAGCGGGCGTGAGGGAAGAAGCTCGCTAATGAATGTCTGGTCTCTGTTGTCGATTGGTATCGGAGGCGGATTCGGCGCTGTCGCACGATACCTGGTGGCCCGCCAGTTGGGACACTGGCTGGGGGGTTATCTGCCCTATGGAACGCTTGCTGTTAACGCGGCGGGTTCATTGATCCTGGGGTTCCTGGCGGTGTTTTTGCTGGACCGTCCCGAAGTGAGCGCAGCGCTGCGTCTCGGGCTCGCGGTTGGATTTCTTGGCGCCTTCACCACCTTTTCCACATTCAGCTATGAAACTGTGATGCTGCTCTTTGAAGGCGCTTTCTGGCGTGCGCTGCAAAACATGATTGGCAATCTGTTCCTTTGCCTCGGACTTTGCTACCTCGGCATGCAGCTGGCGCGGTGGTAGGTGGGGGCTAGGCCGCTTTTTCGATGTAGATCCGGCAAGGTTCCCCGTTCAGGTCCCACTCGTTGCCCTCGGGATGTTCAAGGGCCTGCAGGTGACGGCTCAGGGTTTCCATGCGGATGAACTCCGCGTGTGATTCCAGCGACTGCCGAACCAGGCTCGATCCATGGTAGCGGGTGATGATGCGGTCCATCACGTCAAGGTTCTGTTCCTTGCGCATATTCTGTACCTTGTTGATGAATTCACGTGCCAGGCCTTCCTGCAGCAGCTCATCGCTCAGTTCAGTCTCCAGGACAACAGTCAAGGTGCTGTCAGTTTCAACCAGCAGGCCTTCCTTCTGTTCCCGCTGAATCAGAATTTCCTCCCCCTCAAACCGCATCAGTTCTCCATCAACATGTAAATCCAGAAATCCCTGGTATAGGTATTCTTCGATGGATTCGGGTTTTAGTGAGGCAATCGCTCCGGAGGCGGCCTTCATTTTTTGCCCGAGTTTCCGGCCCAGCAGTTTGAAATTTGCCTTTGCGCTGAGGTTCACAAGCCCCCGTTCCTCGGCGGTTATTTCCACTTCCTTGACATTCAACTCTTCCGTGATCAGTTCCTTGAGGTTTTCCAGCATCCCTTTTGCTTCCCGGTCATGGGAAATGATGACCACCTTAGGCAGGGGCTGCCTGATTTTCAGCTGATGGCGTGTTCGCAGCGCGCGGCCCATGTTCACCGTTGACAGCACCAGTTCCATGCGCCCTTCCAGCTCGAGGTCACGGAGTCCCGAAGCTTCTTCAGGAAAAAGTGCGAGGTGTACGCTTTCGGGGTCATCATCGTTCCGCAGGGTTTGGAAGATGCCGTCCGCGATGAATGGCACAAAGGGCGCGATCACTTTGCTTAGGTCTTTCAGCACCTGGTAGAGAGTTGCATACGCAGCCAGTTTGTCTTCCTCCTGCCCGGCTTTCCAGAAACGACGCCGGCTGCGGCGGATGTACCAGTTGGTGAGCAGGTCGATGAAGCCTACGAAAGGCGCGACCGAACGGTTCAGGTCGTAGTTGTCCATTTGTGCGCGAACTTCATCGACGAGCTGCTTGAGCCTGGAGAGGATCCAGCGGTCGAGGGGATGAAACCGCTGTACCGATAGGTTTTCCTCAGTCGGCTCCCATCCGTCGATCCTCGCATAAGTGGTCAAAAAAGCGAGCGAGTTCCACAGCGGGAGCAGCAGGTTCCGGGTTGTTTCCACCAGACCTTTTTCTGAAAAACGCAGGTCTTCTCCACGCACCGCCGGGCTGTTGAGCATGTAAAGCCGGATGGCGTCCGACCCGAAGCGGTCCAGCATTTCCACCGGGTCCGGATAATTTTTCAACCGCTTGCTCATTTTCTTTCCGTCTTCCGCCAGTACCAATCCGTTGACAACGCAGTTGTGAAACGCGGGAGTATCAAATAGAGCCGCGGCAATCACCACCAGAGTGTAGAACCACCCCCGGGTCTGGTCCAGTCCTTCACAGATGAAATCCGCGGGGAAGTTGTTCTCGAAGAGGTCCTTGTTTTCAAAGGGATAATGCTGCTGCGCGTAGGGCATGGATCCGGATTCAAACCAGCAGTCGAGCACTTCGGGAATGCGCCGGTAGGTTTTTCCCCGATGCGTTACCGTCAGGTCATCGACAAACTGCTTGTGCAGGTCGAGAATGGTGGTTCCTGTCGCCGCTTCCAGTTCCGCGACACTGCCGAAGCACAGAGTGTCTCCATCTTTGCTTTTCCATATCGGCAGTGGGGTCCCCCAGAAGCGGTTGCGGCTGATGGCCCAGTCCCTCGCGTTTTCCAACCACTTGCCGAATCGCCCGTCACGGATGTGTCCGGGGACCCAATGAACATTCCGGTTGTGTCCGACCATGTGGTCCTTGATTGCCTCTACATTGACGAACCAGGTCGAAATTGGTTTGTAGATAAGCGGGGTGTCAGTGCGCCAGCAAAAAGGATAGCTATGCTGGACGGTTTCGTGATGAAAAAGTTTACCTTCCGCCTTGAGCTGCTGGGTGATGGGTTTGTTGGCTTCCACAACGTTAAGCCCGGCAATGAACCCCATGTATTCAAGAAAATTACCTTCTTCATCCACCGGATCAAAAACAGGGATGCCCTCCCGCTGGAAAATGCGGACATCGTCCTCCCCGAAACATGCCAGGTGCACCAGCCCTGTCCCGCTTTCGTCGCTGACGTAATCATCCGTATAAACTTGCCACGCTTGTTCGGTCGAAACATGCCCCCGGGCAAATTCGAACAGCGGTTCGTAGGCCATGCCCTGCAGGTCAGTTCCCTTCATGCGCGAGAGAACAGTGTATGAACCCTCCTCGAAATACGCATCAATCCGGGTAGCGACCAGGTAGTAGCATTCCCCGCTTTCCGTTACACGCAGTTTTACGTACTCCAGTTCCGGACCGGTGCAGAGCGCCATGTTGGAAGGCAGAGTCCAGGGGGTTGTGGTCCAGGCAAGGAAAAAAGATTGTTCTTCATCAATTACACGAAAGCCCAAGGTGACAGAAGGGTCCTGAATGTCCTTGTAATTCAGGTTCGCTTCAAAATTTGAAAGTGGGGTTGCAACGCGCCAGGAATAGGGCACGACCTTCAAACCTTCATATATCAGGTCCTTCTCCCAGAGTTGCTTGAACACCCACCACACCGATTCCATGAAATCCCTGTCCATGGTTTTGTAATCGTGTTCGAAATCCACCCAGCGGGCCATGCGATCTACGGTTTCCCGCCACTCGTTGGTATAACGCAGCACGATCGAACGGCAGGCATCGTTGAATCGGGACACACCGTATTCGCGAATCTCCTGAGCGCCGTTCAGCTTCAAGTCCTGTTCGACTTCATATTCAACCGGCAGTCCGTGGGTGTCCCAGCCAAACCTCCGCTCTACCCGAAAATTCCTCATCGTCTTGTAGCGCGGTATCACATCTTTGATCGTGCCCGCCAGCAAATGTCCGTAATGCGGCAGCCCGGTGGCGAAAGGGGGTCCATCATAGAATACGAAGGAACGTTCAGCGGGCCGTTGCTCTATGGATTTTTGGAAAATATTATTTTCCCGCCAGAATTTCAGGATCTCTGCTTCCAGTTTCGGGAAGTGAATCTTATTCGACGCCTCTTTCATCTATTCAACTGACGCTGTAAAATGGTGATTCCGGAATTGTCACAACGTTTTTGTTGACAGGAAAACCTGGCCTAGCAGTTAATAACCAAGAGTTGTTTAGCGGGGACAAACACGGGGAGCAAATTTAAACCGTGTCTTTCCGGTTTTCATGTCTAATATTTAGAGTGTGACAATATCCGGTTGTATGGTGATTGCGGATCAAAGGGATATTTTCAGGTAAGAAACAAAGACAACACTGTAAACTACCAGTTTTTAAGCGCGCTGACAAGTTCCCCGCGGCAGTAAAACCCAAACTGCCGGTAAGAGGGGGTAAGTGTAAGGTGTTGAGTTCCAACCGCGGAAGGAAAAATTATGCAAAAACATAGCGGAAGCTGCCTATGCGGTGCAGTGATGTTTGAAGTGGAAGGCCCATTGCGTCCGGTGATTGACTGCCATTGCAGCCAGTGCCGGAAGACCCATGGTCATTTCGGCGCTTACACATGCGCATCCAGTCATCAAGTTCACTGGCTTTGCCGGGATGGGCTTGAAATGGTTCCGTTCTTCTGAACAGGCGCAGAGGGGCTTTTGCGGTGTTTGTGGGGCAAGCCTCTTTTATCAACGTGATGAAGGAGAGCTGCTGCACATTTCAGCAGGTATGCTGGAAAGCCCAACCGGACTGCAAACCTGCGCCCACATCTACTGCGAGGCCCGTTCCGATTATTATAAAATAGCAGACGAACTGCCGCGCTTCAATCAGGATTCCGGTGATGAATTCCGGGAAGTGCTGGAATGAACCCCGGAACTGTTCACGCCTGGAAATAGCAGTAAAACCGGATGCAACACCCGAATCCGGCTCCACTTCCCGTGCGCTGGCTGCGGCAGCTGGTCCCGCCTTTGTGCTGGCAGTGCCGCCGGGTGCTAGGTGCGGATACTTTTCTGGATCCAGCCTCCCCTTTCCTCTGCTGCTCATGCCTTGAGGAACTGCCATGGACTGACTGGGAAGGACGATGTCGTAGATGTGGGCATTCCGCTAAGGGCTTCACAAATGGAAACTGCACCCGTTGCCTGGAAATGGGGTGGGTACTCGACCATACC
>CAYFLK010000006.1:0-19241 GCA_964344035.1 uncultured Pseudomonadota bacterium | reverse complement strand
GGAGCGCTTTTTTCTATGCCGGCCCAGTAAGGGATTGGGTGCTGGATTTCAAATTCCATGGCAAGGAACAACTGGCCTTGATGCTGGGGAGGCTGCTTGCTTTGAGCCTGCAACGGGATGACTGGATCAGCGGGCATGAGCTGATGATTCCGATACCACTGCATCACTCACGCCTGAAAACCAGGGGTTTTAATCAGTCGCTGCTGCTGGCCCATCAGCTGTGGAAAAACCTGCCCAAACCCCGGCCATTTCTTCGTCCTGGTGCTTTGCGGCGCATCCGTCCCACTACTCCCCAAACTGAACTTACGTATCATGAACGCCTGAGCAATCCTGAAGGGGCCTTTGCCGCGACAGTTTCTTTGCGGGACCGGCGTGTGCTGCTGATCGATGATGTGATGACCACCGGTTCAACTCTCAACGCAACAGCGAGGGTCTTGCTTGATTCCGGTGCCCGCAGCGTGTCCGCGGTTGTACTATGCCAGACGGAATTTGATGAAGGAAGCCTACCCTCAAATGAATGATTACCATGATCAATCCTGAACCAGGTGCGTAAAATCAAATTTCCCAATACGTAAAAAAACCAACCATAAAAGCGAAATAGGCCTTGGACTTTAGCTTCAATCAAGCAATTACTTAAACGTCCGCCAAGTAAAACCTTGCAAATCCTCCGTTTTTACCATGATATTTTTATATGGCAGGGCTTTTCAAAATAATTCGGCTATGGTTTCTGGAGTTGATAAATAGCTGAAGAAACTCATGGTTTTGAGAAATACATCCTTTTTACGGTGTACCAATTCCCGAGAGGGGCAAACAAAAAGCAGAGGAACATAGATGAAAACAGCCAAAATCGCTTATACCAAAACAGACGAAGCGCCTGCACTGGCCACCCGTTCATTCTTGCCCATTGTTCAGGCATATACGGCAGGTTCCGGCGTCGAAGTCGAGCTGAGGGACATATCTCTTGCCGGGAGAATAATTGCGAATTTCCCGGGGAACCTTTCAGCAGATCAGAAGATTCCCGATGAATTGACCGCACTGGGTGAGCTTGCCAAGACTCCGCAGGCAAACATCATAAAACTCCCCAATATCAGCGCATCCATTCCCCAGTTAAAGGCAGCCGTCAAGGAATTGCAGGAAAAAGGCTTTGACCTTCCAGACTTCCCGGAAAATCCTCAAAACGATGCTGAAAAGGAGGTTAAGGCAAGATACGCAAAGGTTTTAGGAAGCGCCGTTAATCCTGTCTTGAGAGAGGGAAACTCAGACCGCAGGGCGGCAGAAGCCGTCAAGCAATACGCCAAAAAGAACCCCCACAAGATGGGAAAGTGGAGCAGTGACTCCAAAACCCATGTTGCGACCATGAGTAGTGGGGATTTTTGCTCCAACGAAAAATCCACAACCATGTCGGATGCCGCGGATGCACGGATCGAGTTTATAGATGAGAGTGGCAAGACAACAACGCTCATGGAAAACCTTCCCCTTCAGGAAGGCGAAGTCGTAGACGCAACTTTTATGAGTAAAAATGCGCTGACTGAATTTCTTGCTGAGCAGATTGACGATGCAAAAGAAAAGGGAGTCCTGTTTTCCTTGCACATGAAAGCCACAATGATGAAGGTCTCGGACCCGATCATTTTCGGTCACTGTGTCAAGGTGTATTACAGGGACGCCATTGAAAAACACGCAGAAACCATCAGGGATCTCGGTGTCGATTTCAACAACGGACTCGGCGATTTGTATACAAAGATAGGCACACTGCCCGCGGACAGGCAGGCAGAAATAGAAGCGGACATTCAGGCGGTTTACAGGGACCGTCCTGAGCTTGCCATGGTAGATTCCGACAAAGGCATCACGAACCTGCATGTGCCAAGCGATATCATCATCGACGCCTCAATGCCGCCGCTTATACGGGACGGCGGGATTATGTGGGGTCCGGACGGCAATCCACACGAAGTCAAGGCGGTCATTCCGGACCACAGTTATGCAAGCCTGTACCAGGCAACCATAGATAACTGCATAGAGAACGGCGCCCTCGATCCGTCAACATTGGGATCGGTTTCGAATGTCGGTCTCATGGCACAGAAGGCGGAAGAGTACGGTTCTCATCCGACTACTTTCGAGGCGCCGGGAAATGGCACAATCCGCATCGTTGACGATTCCGGCAATGTCATTCATGAGCACGAAGTGGAAAAGGGTGACATCTGGCGTTCCTGCCGGGTGAAAGACGCGCCCATCAGGGATTGGGTCAAACTGGCAGTAACGCGCTCCAGGGCGACGGGCGCACCTGCAATATTCTGGCTTGATGATACGCGGGCGCATGGACGCGAACTGAAAAAAAAGGTCTATTCATACCTGAAAGACCATGATACGGAGGGGCTTGACATCAGCATCATGAGTGTCGCGGAGGCAGCGAAACTTTCTGTTGAAAGAATGAGAGCAGGCAAAGACACGATTTCTGTCACCGGCAACGTTCTTCGTGATTACAATACAGACCTTTACCCGATTCTCGAATTGAATACTAGCGCCAAGATGCTTTCAATCGTACCCCTCATGAACGGCGGCGGTCTGTTCGAGACCGGGGCGGGCGGGTCGGCTCCAAAGCATGTCCAGCAGTTCGTCCAGGAAGGACATTTGAGATGGGATTCACTTGGTGAGTTCCTGGCGCTGGCGGAATCGCTGGAACATCTCGGCAACGCCACCGGCAATGAAAAAGCGAAGATTTACGCCCGTACACTGGGGCATGCAAACTCCAAGTTTCTCGACAACAACAGGTCTCCATCCCGGAAATGCGGCGAATTGGACAACAGAGGCAGCCATTTCTACCTAGCTCTCTACTGGGCGCAGGCTCTGGCTCAACAAACCGAAGACGCGGAGATTTCCGCCAGGTTTTCCAGGCTGGCCCGAGAACTCGGGGATAATGAAGAGAAGATCGTCGGTGAACTGAATGGCTCGCAGGGAGCGCCTCAGGACATAGGAGGGTACTTTTGTCCTGATGAGGAAAAGGCTTCAAAGTTGATGCGACCGAGTGCGACTTTTAATGCCGCACTGGCTACACTTGGTGGATAAAAAGCGGGCGGTGTTTGAAGCGGTGCGCGCCTGACCGGCAAGACAAAGTGATTTAACGCTATTTTGGTGGTCAGTTTATGTTTCTCAACAGGAACGGTACACATAGTTCAGACGCGCCTGCTTGTGACTCAATTAATTCACTGGCGCGGGCACCCAGGAAACGGCAGTGTTCCGAGTCTTCTAATAAGCGCCGTAAATTAGTCCGGAATTCACCGGGGTTTTTCACTGTGAACGCGATTTCCTTTTCCACCATCAGCAATGCTTCCAGCGCGTTGTCGTGTCTGGGACCAAAAAAAACCGGCAGCCCCATCGCCGCTGGTTCCATGGTGTTGTGTACTCCGGTGGTGAACCCACCGCCGACATAGGCCAGCCGCGCCGCACGATAAAGTCCTGCGAGGAGGCCGACTGTATCAATCAGCAAGACCCTGTTTTCGGATCGGGCCTGGTCCCTGCAGGACCAGCGCACGGGTTTGGAGGCGCTGAAAAAGGATTCGGCTTTTTTCAAATGCGCATCTGTAGGCTCATGCGGGACAAGGACCAGGCACAGATCTGGAAAGTCCGAAAGCGCTTCTTTAAGCACGGGGAAGATACATTCCTCGTCCTTGGGCCAGACGCTGCCGGCGACAAAAATGATGCCGTTTCTGAAAGCGTCCGGTAGTTCGAGCGGTTTCAACCTGTCCCTCCTTTCCAGCACGCTGTCGCAGCGTGTGTCTCCCATTACCTGAAGCACTGGGTGTTCTGGTACGCATTTGCGGATGCGTAGCATGTCCGCTTCGGACACGGTCAGGATGGTATCGAGACTGCGGTATAGGGTCCGGTAAAATGCACGTCCCCACGACCTGGTTTCTCGTGCCGACCCGGAGTGGACTATCGCGGAGACCAGGCTCTGAGGTATTCCCAGCTTCGCGGCGGTCCACAGCAGGTTGGGCCAAAGATCGTAACTGACCCAGATAATGCGCGAGGGTTGCACCAGCCCCAGCAGACGATGCGCGTTGGCAGGTGTGTCAAGGGGCAGGAATTCCGCTGCAAGCACATTTTCCAGTGCTTCCTCCCCCTGCCGCTCGATCCAGCGCCGGGCGTTGACGGAACTGAATGTAAGCAGACATTCACATCCAGCTGAGACGCTGCGGCGAATCACCGGCTGCGCCTGCAACAACTCTCCCGCGCTGGCGACATGAAACCAGAGCAGCGGTTTTGTCAAGTCCCTCAGGCTTGTTGCCTGCTCGAGGCGGGTAAAACTGCCTTCGCGTCCAGCAAAAGCGATGCGGATGCGGCTGTTGAAACGGCTCACCAGCCGCAAGGCCAGAATAGTCGGCAGCAGTATCAGCTGGTAAGCAGCCCACCAAAACAATGGAGGCCCTTGTGGCAATGTTTCCAGGTTCGTGTGGGAGTCCATCAAGCGGAATGAGGATCGTCCGCGAAAGCGCTGGGCAGGATGTTGAAGGGGAGGACCTTGATCAGAATCGGCAGCAGGATCCCTCCCCCAGGCAATGCGAAGATGGCAAGGGCGGGAATGGTTTTGACGATGTCCATCAACTGTTCCTGGACCTTCTGTTTTTCTTCCTGCGACAGCGGTTCGTTCGTGGCTTTCATCAGCAGTTCGTACAGTTCCTTGGTATCCTTGATTTCCTTGACGATGCGGTCTAGGTTTTTCTTGACCTGCAGGGTCACTTTGTCATGCATGTAATCCTGAAACTGCTGGGTTGAGGGGTTGTTCCTCAGGAATGCAAAACGATGTGCATGTACGGCAAAAAAATCTGCAACATATACGTACAGTCGCTGCAGCGCCGGTTCGGAAAGGCCCAGTTGATTTGAGATGTCGGCAATCAGCTGCTGTTCCTGCCAGGCATCCTGGCTGTTGATCAGTGAGAGCAGGATAAGCTGCTCGATTAAGAAAAACCGCAGGATTGTCGAAGGCATTGAAAGAGTTAGTTCTTCAATGCCCACCGGGCGTTTCACCCTTTCCGCCAACTCATCCTGGAAGGTTTGCGGAAGCCCGGTCTGGATGATGTATTTGCTGAAAACCTGCCTTTCGACCCTGGTTACCTTTCCGTCAGCCCAGATCAGGGCAGAAAAAGCCAGGATCAGTTCCTTGCGGAGTTGATACTCAGTCTGGATCATCATTTCCAGGCTTGGAACCGTGCCATGCGTAATGCCGTTGATCCAGCGGAGACAGCAGTACAGCTGCAGGAAGGCAAACAGGTTCTGGCGGTTGCCTTCCGAGGAATAACCCTTGAGAGTCACCTGTTCGAGCAGCACCTCCTCAAACTGGTTTAGGGCGCTGTGCAGCGTTTCATTATGATGCAGCATTTCCTGCAGGGGCTGTTCATGGGGGATGCGGAAAAACGCGTTGGGCAGATGATATCGAAGGGTAAGCGGGATCAAGGTGGCAAGGTGAAGCTGATGAATCTCAAGCACGGACATGGATTCATTCGCTCTGCCTTCCATTTTATCGATTCCGGCAAGCACGCATTTCTCCAGCGAGACTTTAAAAAGGGTGTCCAGGTAAAGCAGCAGCGTTTCTCCGGTTTTTTCCGGAAATCCTAATTCCCGTGCCTGATCGGCAAGCTGCACGGTGACAACCGGACAACCAAGCAGCAGACCGTTTTTTTTCACTTGCTGGTAGAGGGATTGATCCAGTTGATCTCCGAAATCAGCTGACAATTCTGTGCTCCTGGTTTTGAGCGGGACCCCGACCGGTTTTTCTGCGAGTGAGAGCAGGAAATTGCGCAGCCACCCGGATTTTCGAAAACGAAGAGAAAACATGATCAGGAGGCTTTCGGGTGTCTGCTTAAAATTAGAGGCATTTACCGGATGCGGTTGTGTGTGGAATATCGATTGCTTTCCAAAAGAATGCCGCGATACAGGATTGATTAGGCGTTATCCATAAATGTATCCTGTTCAAGATCATCTTTCAGCAAGTTTTTGCTCTTCTCAAAAAACCGGTTTCTTCCGTGACCAGCATGAGCGTTTACAAACGCAGGATCCTTTTCGGGATCATGACCTGTTTTTGTTTCGGAACCTTGGCGTGGGCAAGTGAAAAACTTTTCCTCCGTTTGGTGGAAGAATTCCATCAACCTGCTGTCAAGGACTTTGTCTCCTTTGTCAACCAGGGAGAACGATACCCCCTGATCCATGCGATCTATGAGTTGCGCGTGCGTGTCTTTCGGGAAAAGCTTGGGATCAATCGTGCGTCGGAAACAAAAACCTGTTCAAACCGCAGGAATTACCGGAAAGAAGTTCCTGAAAATCAACAGGAGTTCTGCACACGCTACGATGAGCTGATCGATCTCGCAAAACAGCAGGTAGCCCGTCCTTCTGTCTTTGAAAGCGCGTATTTCCTTGTAGAACCGGTGCTTCTTCGTGAAATCGAAAAACAGAAAGCCAGGGACGCCTTTCGGGTGTGGATTCGGCAGAAATTGAACTGCCTCGGAGACAGGTTCCGCTGCGGCAGGGATGAGCGGGGGATGCTGGCACGTGTTTCAGGGTTTGATCCCGTGATATTGGAAGCCTATGGAAGCCTGCTAAAGAACCTGGAAAAGAAACTGTTTCCCGAAGAGCAGCAGCTTCCTGCATTGCAGGCGATGGATTTGGAAACCCCCTGTGATTTTGTAGTCAAAGGTAAAACACCCAAACTCGAACAGGGGATGGTGTTTTTTCCGGGCGGACCTTTCCGGATGGGTGGAATAAAAGGAGGTTCAGTTGAAAAACCTGAACATGAGGTCAATGTCAGCGGATTCTGGATCGACCGTTGTGAAGTTACCAATTACCAGTATCTGCAATACCTGGGTGAAGACCCGTTTCTACGCAAAAGCACTTTCCCCCGCAAATTTCATGACGGGAACTACCTCAGCCTCTGGATTGATGACCTCCTTCCTCCGCCTGGAGAGGAATTAAAACCGGTGGTCCATGTTTCCTGGTACGCGGCGCGGTATTACTGCAACGCGCACGGGAAGCGGCTGCCCTCGGAAGCGGAGTGGGAAAAAGCTGCGCGCGACGGGACTGAGTCCCGTTTTCCTTTTGAAGGAGACGTCGAGTTTTTGCGTGATCATGGATGGTACGCCGCAAACTCCGGTATGCAGCCGCACATTGCCGCGGAGAAAATCCCCAACAGTTTCGGAGTTTACGACTTGCTGGGCAACGCATGGGAATGGGTATATGACTGGTTCAGTCCTTACTCGGCTCTGGACCGGATCGATCCTCAGGGGCCGAAGACCGGGAAATACAGGGTTATGCGCGGCGGTTCATGGAGTGATCCGGCACATTATCTGCGCCCCGCAATGCGCAGAGATGCATTGCCGCAAAGCACGCGGGTCAACGTCGGGTTTCGCTGTGCCGCCGATGCCCGGGATGAAAACGGGTGACGGGTCAAAGTTCCGGCTGCTTTTCCCGCAGAATTTCAAGCGCCTTGCGCAGCTTCAAGCGTTCCCTCCAGCTCAGTTCCTGTGCATGGGGGGGTTCTACATGATAATTGATAAGGCCGTTTCCGATCCAGATGCTGACCCCGCTGCGGTGTCTGGCACGGTAGCGATCCACCCGCCATTCCTCCGGTTTGCGGGTCATGTTGTTGAGGACCACATCGATGCTGTTTTTCTGTTTCTTAGGGGCTTTCATTCCTTTTGAATTGCATGTGAGAGGAAATGCTCACCGATTACGAAAGCACACCTCATTGATTCCTCCCGCCATCAGAATATGGTCTGTTACCGTTTTTCTGCTGCTGGTCTTGCTGTTCCTGTCCGGGTGTCGGTTCCGTCAGGAAGTCCTGGTTTACGAGAAACTGCCGCAATTTCAGGAATGTCTGCGCTATGCCGATTACATGTTGATCAGTGTATGTGAAAAAATCGAATTGAGGCAGCAGAATGTGCAGGTGGGCTCAGTCCTCGACAAAACTTCCTACCGCTTGGAAAGGCTTTACAACCAGGGAGACCGTTGTGATCATCGCAGTTACGATCCTCCTCCGGCGGGCTGCCATATCAGCATAATCCCACGCCGCGGTACCCGTCCAGTGGTGAACCAGGGATTGGATTGATCCCTGCGTTCCCAAGCTACGCGTCTTTCGCCATTCGGAATACCTGACATGTGTCCATAACGGAGGTCCTATACCTCGGTGTTCAGGCTGCTCTGAACGAATCCCCGTTCAACCGTAACCGGCGTCTTCAATGAACAACTCCAACTGCCCTTCCTTGAGGTCTTTTTGTTGGAACAGTTTTATCGCCTCCCGTTCTATCAGCCGCTTGTCGTCCATATCGAGTTTACCGTCCCCGGTTACATCCTGGAAGACGTGGATCTGATCCATCCTCCCATCGCTGACCCGGTCCACCGCAACCGCGATGCCACGTCCTTGAGGATCGACGAATGAGATCATGTCGATCTTTCCGTCCTTGTTCACATCAAGCAGGTTGGCATAAATGTAAACACCTTGTTCCTCTGCCATCACAAACTCGCAAATAGTGTTTTGAGTTACAGGGGTAAAGTTTTTCTGAGGTGATTTAATGAATGTAGCCCAAACCCATGCGGTTTAAATTCCAAAAAACCTGTTCATTGGGATGATAAAGGATGCTCCGCGGACTGTCCAGCATTCACGACGGGAATCATTAATCCGCATCTTCCCCGGAGGAGCATTTATTCCGGCGACCTCCGGGTATATAGCCGATTCGGTTGTCAGCCTGGATCTACCTTCAGAAAACCCAACTTGACCAATAATCCCGCAAAGAGTATCAGGTCCCGATCATTCCCACCCGAAAGTGGCTGGAGGTTTGTGAGTGATGTCGTAAAAGACCGCGTTAATCCCGGGAAGACGATACAGTTCCCGTTTCAGCTTATTCAGCATGTCCCAGTCAAGACGGGCGAACTGTGCGGTCATTACGTCTTCAGAACAAACCGGGCGCAACACGATGCAGTCTCCTTTTTTGTCTGTGGAGAGGGGCAGCAGTATCACCAAAAGTTGAAAAATTGTATGCATCAGGTGATGTTCCCGGAGTGCTCGAGTGGCGATGGCTTCAGCATCTCTCAGCAGATCGAGACGGTCCCTGGTGCAGTAAGCTTCGCGAACACATAAATCCGGGAGAGATTGCGGAGCAAGGAGTGTTACAACCCGGTTGACTTCACTCACTGTGTTGGTGATCCGGATTGACTGTGTTTCCAGCCATTCCCAATCTTGTGGAGTGTTCCATAATACCGCTGGTAGTGTGTAGGTTCGTTGATCTCCCTGTACTCCGACTGAGCGCACCGGCAGGACGGAAGCCCTGGTGGCCTCATCCATCAGGGCATCACGTACGGTCTGCTGTGTTTTCGAAATCTCCGGGAAGACGGTTTTCCCATCCGCGCACAGGACATTGATAGAAAGCCCCGGTCCGGGAAATGGGTGCCTCCAGACAATTGAATCAGGGAGTCCCAGCAGGCTCCCGACTTCGCGGACTTCGTCCTTGTAAAGGTCCTTGAGCGGTTCCACCACCTCTCCTGACTTCAACAGCTGTTCGACTTCTGCTACCCGGTTATGATGGGACTTGATAACATTTGCATGGTCGGTGCCTCCGGATTCGATGATGTCCGGATAGAGCGTCCCCTGTCCGAGCATCCATTCCGAAGGGTCCAGTTCCAGTTCCTGCAGGAACGAATCGCGCATGCGGATAAAGGTGGCGCCGATCCGCCGCCGTTTTTCCTGGGGATCAACAATGTACTCGACGGATTCAAGAAAATGCCGTCCGTAATCTCTCGCCACGACGTTTTCAAATCCTGCCTCAGCATATTGTTGCATGATTTTCTGTGTTTCTTCCTTGCGCATGAACCCGTTGTCCATGTAGAGCCCGAGCACCCGTTCTTTCCCCAGCGCACTGGTGAGCATGGCGAATGCCACTGAAGAATCCACTCCGCCGCTAAGAAACATCAGCACCTTGCGTTCACGGACTTCCGCTAGGATTTTGTCCACTTCCTCCTTGATGAAAGTCTGCATCGACCAGTCGGCTTTCATTCCACAGAGCCGCGCGAAGTTCTCTAGCAGCTTCATGCCCTCTGGAGTGTCATTCACTTCCGGGTGAAATTGAAAAGTAAACACCGGTTTTGTGAGATGTTGCATCGCGGCCACTGGTCCGGATTCGGTTTCTCCTATCACACTGAACCCAGGAGGGCAGGCGGTGACGCTGTCCTGGTGGCTCATCCAAACCTGGGTTGGCAAGTTGATGTTCCGCCACAGCGGGGAATCACCGGTTTTGTGCAAAATGGCTTTCCCGTACTCTCCCTTCCCGGTATTGACGATGATGCCTCCGTGGGACTGCGCTATCAGCTGGTGTCCGTAGCACAAACCGAGAATCGGCAGGTCCAGGTTCAGCAGTTCCGCATTGAATTCCGGGGTGTCCTCGGAGGATACTGAGGCCGGACCTCCGGAGAGTACAAGACCCCGGGCATGGGGTAATGATGAGTTTGGAGTGGAAGGTGAGTGAATTTCAGTGTAGAATCCTGAATGACGCAATCGCTTTGCGATCATATGTGCGTATTGGCTGCCGAAATCCAGGACGGCTATATATGGTTTGGTCATAGGCTTGGATAACCATCAGAGATGGAAACAGATCGGTTGAAACCATCCTGCCAAGAATTAGAGCATTAAACAATTCCATTTGAATAGATTTTAACATGTTTGGCATAGGCCTTCCTGAATTGGTCATCATCGCCATCGTCGCGCTGGTGTTTATCGGACCGAAAAACCTCCCCGGCGTGTTGCGCTCCCTGGGGCGCGGGCTGGTGGAGATAAAACGCGCAACCAACGATGTGCGGAGCACCGTCCAGGAAGAAATGAACCGCATAGAACAGGAACTGGATCTAAAAGACGTCAAGGAGGCGACGTCTGATTTGCAAAAAGAATTTGAAGGAGTTTCCAGTAAGATGAACCAGCTTTCCCTAAACCGCATGAGCACCGGGGAACAACTGGAGACTATCGCCGAGGTGCTGGACAAGAACAAAGAGGACGCGGAGAAAGGATCATCTACATCAAAACACTCGTCCGCAAATGATACTCCGGTGGAAACGCAAGTCGCCGCGCCGGTTTTCACAAGTTCAGCAGATAAAGCGGTGGAAACGGTTGGAGAGGAAAAGGACGCCGAAACAACACACTCAGGAGACCAAACTGCTCCCGTACAAGGAAACGTCTGAAAACTTCTCTCTTCAGCCTGTTTTCCCGTTGTATCTCACCGACTTAGTCCCCTTTCCCATCAGCAGCCGACGAATCCCGTAGGAAACCGGGGTTTGAGTCCGCAGTGTGTGCAGGTGAATTCTCCTGAATACACATGCCTGTTCCAGCAGTGTCTGGTGTGAGCGCATATTGTGCAGATACCCTTCCCATTCCTCACCGGACAGCTTGCGAGTTATTCTTCGATTCTCCAAATCCAGCAGGTTTTCCGGAGAGGGCCCGTCTCCAGTCTCTAGCGGATCCAGGATCCTGAAACAAGTAACTTCCATAGCCCATGTGTGGAAATCATCCAGCCAGTTCTTCAGCTGGGTCCACGGAATCATGAAATCCGAGATGACGAACAGGTGATCCACTGACTGTGTCCGCACCGCCGGCCATTCATTCAATTTCTCTTGTATGGAATTTTCAACGTTACCCTCGAGGGAATCCAGTTGCACAAGCATATGCCTGAAAGATTTTTTCGAAGAACGCATGCGTGGGACATCTGAGTTGGAGGAAAGCGGATGAAAACTGAATGGGTCTCCTTGTCTGTGGAGAATATATCCCAAACCGAATACCAGCAGCAGGGCAGCACGCAGTTTAGACATCTGCGCGGATACTGATACCATCAGCATGGAGGGGGAGTCGTCCATCAGGATCAGCACCCTTGCCGGAGTGTGGCTGTCCCGCTGCTTCATGTAATACCGGTTTGTCCTCGCCAGGACTTTCCAGTCCAGATCACGGAGATCTTCTCCCGGACGGTATTCCCTGTATTCAGCGAATTCCAGGCTGCGGCCCCGGTGTTCCAGTTCGTGCACCCCCATGCACAGTGAGCCGCGTGACGGTTTCAGCGCAAGGGAAACCTGCTTCATCTGCAGCCACAGTTCCTCGTTTTGTAACAGGTTCATCCCGGGAGTGAATTCAGTGAACTGTCAAAACCGGTTCAGCCATGACTCTTGAACCGGATGAAAAATGTCCAAATGGTGATGCAGGAACTTAGGAAACGCCGGGGGAAAACAGAATGAAAAAAAGAGGGTGGGGCAGGGTCCGCGGCCCGGGTGACCGGACCGCGGGAATGGTGTCAGATCTTACCCTGCAGAATGAAGGCAATCACCAGCCCGTATATCACCAGAGACTCAATCAGGGCCAGACCGATGATCATCGGCGTGAAGATCTTGTCTGAGGCGTTAGGGTTGCGGGCGATTCCTTCCAGTGCGCCGCGCATGGCAATCCCCTGGCCGATGCCGCCCCCGAGAGCCGCGAGCGAAATAGCAAGACCCGCTCCGAGCGCGATTCCAAAAGTGGCCAGTTCTCCTTGTGCCGCGTAAAGCGGGGCCGCGAAGGCCATAAGCACAAATACCATGAACAGTTTTTTCATGACTTCCTTTTTTATTTCAGGATGTTTGCGATCAGTGAGCTTCACTCATCGCCATTTCAAAATAGATGGAGGACAGCAGCACAAACACGAACGCTTGCAGTACTGACACCAAAATCCCCAGCCCCATGAAAGGGATGGGCAGTCCCACCGCGAGGATGGCGGAAAAGATCATCACTACCTTGTGATCCCCGGTCATGTTTCCGAATAAGCGGATGGACAGGGAAAGGGGTCGCACCAAGTGTGAGATCAGTTCAATAGGGAACATCAATGGAGCGAGCCAGGGCATCGGGCCGAGAAACTGCTTGATGTATTGAACCCCATGCTGACGGATGCCCAGAAAATGGGTCATCACGAAAATGACGATCGCGAAGGCGATAGTGACATTGAATTGATCGGTCGGCGGGTTGAATCCCGGGACAAGCCCTGACAGGTTTAGAAACAGGATGAACAACCCGTAGGTTCCCAGCAGCGGCAGTATCGGACGTGCCCCGGTGCCGTGACGGATGATGCCTCCCAAAAAGTTCAAAATCCCGCCCACAATAATTTCCGCGAAGTGGGCCAGGTCCGCTTTCCCGCTGGGTTCACGCATTTTCGACTTGCGGAAAGGTTTGCCCGCGAAATATGCGAACATGATCAGCAACGCAGACACTATCAGCATGTCGAGTATCGGCAAAGGATCGATTCCCAGAGACACTAGCGGCGCTTCAAGCTGGCCTAAAATCAGGTGGGACCAGGTGAAACCTCCAGCCGAAGCCCAAACCTGACTGGCGGGAGCGATCACCAGCAAAAGCAGGACGAAGCTTTTTTTCATTCTTTGTTTTCCGGGGTAGTGGATTCAGGGGCGAAGGGGATGCGTAGAGCAGTAATCACGGAATAAGCGACTACTGCGAGTACAATGTTGGAAAGACCGATCAGTAACGCAAGTGGTTCAATCTGAAAAAAATTCAGTGCTCCGTACAGCACCAGTGCCGACAGCGCGAACTTCAATAAATAAAACAGTAGGTGCAGCCCCTGGATTTTTCTTTGCAGGAGCAGGATTCGAACAAACCGTACAGTCCAGTGGAAGTTCAAACCAATAACACTACATCCTAGTAAAACACCCGGTATATAGTCAAGCTTCAAGATGAGGGTGGCGGACACCAGGATCACGCTTACGGCGATCAAAATGTGCGACAGCAATTGTGTCTGATCGGGCGTGGTTTTTTGATTAATGTGCGTTGCCGTCTCCGGAATGGAAACATGCTTCAATGGAGAGCCATTTGGCATGGAAGTGCGCGAATCGGGGGCCATCAATCTACTTCTTCGGACTTTTCTTTTTCTTCAGACTGCACTTTCCTGACCAACCGGAAGACACTGCGATAACCTGCGATTATGCCGGCAAGTCCGAATACCAGCAGCAGCCAGGGGTCGGTCCCCAGCCAGTCGTCCAGCCAGCTTCCAATGAGGAAACCGACTACCACGGAAAGGCCCAGTTCCATTCCCATGGAACTGAACATTACCCACCTGGAATTACGTTCCGGCCACCACATACACTGTCGGGTGAGGCTTTTTTTGTTTTTTGCGTTCAATGCCCTCTACTTGCAGATTACGGGCAAACACAGTATTTTGCAACATCCATTTCTGAGCATGACATCCTGATAAATGTGGGTTGTGCCACAAAAAACTTGCCTTCGCCTGCTATTCCGGATATAAAATTACGATTCACACAATTTCAAGGAAACCATGTTTGCAATCATACGCGCGGGTGGTAAACAGTTGCGGGTCTCTCCAGGAGACACCGTCCGCTTGGAACGCTTCTCCGCGGAACCAGGCGCAGCATTTGAAACAGACCAGGTGTTGGTGGTCGGCGAAGACGACGAGCTTAAAATTGGCCGTCCGCTGGTGGAAGGGGCAAAAGTCCTGGGAACCGTGGTGGCACAGTCAAAGGATCGAAAGATCCTTGTCTTCAAACGAAAGCGCCGCAAAACATACCGCCGTAAACAGGGGCATCGCCAGCAGCAAACGGTGGTGAAAATTGATCAAATCAGCACCTGAACGGTTTTCAGAGATTAAAGCCGGGGAAAAGCCCGTACAACCTCTAACCCCACAAACCCCTAAAATGGCACATAAAAAAGCAGGCGGCAGCAGCCGCAACGGACGTGATTCTCAGGGTCAACGCCGGGGAGTGAAAAAATACGGAGGCGAATTCGTTAAAGCCGGCAATATCCTCATACGCCAGGTTGGGTCCACCTTTCATGCCGGTCCCAATGTGGGAACGGGCAACGATTTTACTCTGTTTGCGTTGACAGACGGTCACGTCAAATTCCTGCGCAAGGGGCCCAAAAAACGGAAATTCGTCAGCGTTGTTCCCACCGACGCCCCCGCGATGGCGGCGATCCAGGCATGAGTGGAAGCCTACGGTCACTTTCCGGAATCAAACCCACCGGCACTCCCCACCTCGGGAATTACCTCGGCATGATCAAGCCTGCAATCCGCTTGCAGGAAACACACGAGACCTTCTACTTCATTGCGGATTATCACGCCCTGACCAGCGTGCGGGAACCGGAGAGTCTGCGTGAATACACCCATGACCTCACCGCCACCTTTGCCGCGCTGGGTATGGATTTCGAAAGCCATGCGTTTTTCAGGCAGTCTGACATTCCTGAAGTCACGGAACTGACATGGATCCTTGCCTGCATCACCAGCAAGGGCTTGATGGAGCGCGCGCACGCGTACAAGGATGCGATGGTGAAAGACCAGGAAGTGAACATGGGTTTGTTCTCATACCCGATCCTCATGGCCTCCGACATCCTCATCTACGATTCGAACTGTGTGCCGGTCGGCCGCGATCAGAAGCAGCACCTCGAAATCACACGGGACCTTGCCATCCGCTTCAACCATCAGTTCGGAGAAACCATGGTTGTTCCGGAAGCGCTGATCGAAGACCGGGTGGCCGTCATTCCGGGGTTGGACGGCCAGAAAATGAGCAAGTCATACAACAACATCATCCCCCTGTTTGCCCCAGAAAAGCTGCTGCGCAAGGCTATCATGAAGGTTGAAACGGACTCAAAGTCGCTGGACGAACCAAAGGATCCTGAAACATGCAATGTGTTCGCCCTGTTCAGCTGTTTTACCGACAAGCCCCGGCAAGATGCCCTGGCGGAGCGGTATCGCGCGGGAGGCATGGGATACGGTGAAGCAAAGCAACTGTGTTTTGAAGCAATCCGGGATGAATTGCGGGATGCGTCTGAAATTTATCACCGCATCCGGAATGACCATGACCGGCTCGAAGGGATTCTTGAAAACGGAAGAGACAAGGCGCGCGCGGTGGCGAGATCAGTCATCAAGCGGGTCCGGGAACGAGTCGGGCTTTAGCCGGCGCCGGCTTTTCACGAGTAAATACCCTTCGCTTCAATCATCCGCACATTCAAACCTCTCAAACGTCCAATACATGATTGGATTTTCTTTCAACGAAGTTCCCCCCCTCATTGACTGAGCGGCAATGACTGTTCCTGTGTTCCCGGATACGCTTGCGCAACGATACGCGGGTCGGGAGATGCGTGCCTGCTGGTCAGTCGAAACCAAGGTGCGCCTGGAAAGGGATTTCTGGATCGCGGTGATGAAAGCCCAGCGTGATTTGGGTGTTGCCATTCCGGAGGAGGCGATCAGCGATTATGAACGGGTCCGGGACGATGTGGACCTGGACAGCATCAGTCTCCGCGAACAACGGCTGCGGCATGATGTAAAGGCGAGAATAGAGGAGTTTTGCGAACTGGCCGGGCGCCAGTATATCCACATGGGGATGACCAGCCGTGACCTGACCGACAACGTGGAGCAGCTTCAGTTGTTGCGCGGTTTGAAACTGCTGCGCGTAAAATATGTTGCCGGTCTTCAGCGTCTCGCCGACTGGAGCCTGCGTACCCGCACACTGATGCTTGTCGGACGCACTCACAATGTGCCAGCCCAGCCTACTACGGTGGGGAAAAGGCTGGCAATGTTTGGTGAAGAAATCCTCTTCGCGCTCGAACAGATCGACAGTTTCATTGATGCCTATCCCCTAAGGGGATTGCAAGGGGCGGTTGGTACCAGTCTTGACCAGTCGGCGCTTTTTGAGGGAGATGCCGGAAAAGTGCGGGTGCTGAGTGAAAAAGTGATGCAGTACCTGGGTGCGTCAGAATTTTTTGTCAGTGTTGGCCAAGTATACCCGCGAAGCCTCGACGAGCAGACCTTAGCTAAACTGATGGCGGTCAGCGCCGGGATATCCAGTTTCGCGAAAACCCTGCGCCTGATGGCCGGGGCGGGACTGGCCACCGAGGGGTTTCAGCAGAACCAGGTCGGTTCTTCAGCAATGCCCCACAAAAAAAATGCGCGCACCTGCGAACGGATTTGCGGATTCCATCACGTCCTCCAGGGGTTTCACTCCATGCTTGCCGGGTTGACGGGAGACCAGTGGAACGAGGGAGATGTTTCGTGTTCGGTTGTCAGGCGTGTCGCCCTGCCGGGTGCTTTTTTTGCTGCGGATGGACAACTCGAGGCATGGATGACCGTCATCCAGGAAATGGGGTTTCACGAAGAGGCGCTGCAACAGGAATTTGAGGAGAACCTGCCCTATGTTGCTTCCACAGTGCTGCTGATGGAATGCGTCCGCAGGGGAGGCGGCCGCGAAGACGCGCACACCGCACTCCGTGAACACACGTTGTTGCTCTCCGAAAAAACGAAGGTCAGCGAAACCAACCCACTCGATGAGCTGATCAGACGCTTAAGCGAGGATCAGCGCATTCCTCTGAATGAAAGAGAAATCAGGAAAGTGCTGGAAGAACGTGAGCGTTTCGCTGCTTCAGCCCCGGATCAGGCCGATGCTTTTGTGGAAAAGGCCGCAAGCTGGAGCAGCCGCTTTCCTGAATCCCGGGATGTAAGCCCAGAGCCCTTGTTGTGAACTAACAGCTTATTTGTGCGGCAACGATTACCGAACCCCGCCTGCTAAACAGCTCACTCTGCCGGTAAACCGGGAAGTGAGGCGTATTAATTCAAAAGGGTGTTACCCATGATTTGCAGGCATGCTTCCGGGCATTCCGGCGGATTTCCAGACCGGACAGGAACGGGGAAATTTCCCTCAGAGGTTTTCCTGGTACTTTTTCAGTTCCGCCGACTTTAGTTCTGCAAACCTTAACCGCGTGTAGACCTCAATCAGAAAAGGCCTCAGATCGTTGATATCCTCATCCTCAGCGTATTCCCTGAAAAAACGCTGGTATTCATCCATTGAGGGGACAAGTAACCCTGTTTCTTTGAGCAGGCCCGCGTATAGAAAACCGCTGTCATCAAAAGCCTTGATGCGTTCCCGCTTTGCCTCAAATTCGTTGAGTTGCTTCGGCTGCAGAATTTTCAGATTGCCTTCCTTGGTTTGATAAACCACATTTTCGCCATCAAGCACTTCAACATAGTATTTTTTCCGCTTCCCGGTTGCCTCCACAGGCGCACGAACCACTGACTCGCTGGTAGAATTTACAGGATAAACCGCTTCATCGGTCCATTTTCTGGTTTTGCGGTCCTTCGTGCCGATGTGCAGGCGGTAGGAATAGGAGGGGTTAATGTTTTCCCATGCAAGCTGTGGAAATTCCTCCGAAATCGTGTTGGTCGCCAGTTTCAGCTGGATACCCTCCTTCTTCGCGGCCCTGCGGACGGTGGTGTATTTCTGGGTTTTCTTGAACTGTTTACCCAGCCCGGACAACAGCCCTCCGCTTGAATCGGTGGCGCCGAGGTTCCCTTTCAGCACCTTCAGCCCCTTTTTCGAAACCTGGATCTCGCTTTGGGAGGGTATGGCAGTTGTTTCGTTGGTGGACTGGTTAAGGAATTTGACCGACCCTTTGCCCACTCGGACGAAATAATTGTTGTAGATGAATTTGTTCCGGCGTACTTTACGCCAGCGCTTACCTTTCTTGCTGTATTCAACCTTGCCTTTGACTTCTATCAGCATCCCCACTGGCTGCCGTTTCGCTAGCAAGGGTTGCAGAGGGAATACAAAACCAAGCAAGATGAGGATTGTCAGGATTCTGGAACGCATATGACCTCCGAGGTTAAGGGTGAGGTGATAAAACACGCTATCTTTTTTTCCCGCAAGTGGCAACACTTTGCAGTTCCGCTTTGAAAAACACCCGTTTCATTTCACTCCTACGTGTAGTTCTGCACGTTGTTGTTATGAAGAACACTGTTCATGAGAGGGCGTCCCGGTGGAGCTCTGTCCTGTGTAGACGTTTTCCTCCGCTCAGCACCCTGGCGGGCTCCACGCTCTCGATGATAGAGTTGATCTACACGTCAGTGGGCTTCGTATGATCGTGCAGCAGTTTGCGGATCATGGCGTTCAAACTGGCCCCGTGTGTTTGGGCATACGCCAGCACCATGCGCAAAAGAACGTTTTCTAAACTCAAGGGGATGATTGCATGAGTCTTCAGTTTTCAAGTTGAGAGCAAGGAAACCCGGAGCAAACTGCCGAGCCGCCCGACGGAAACCGCATATAAAGCTCACTTCCCCGGGATGAGTTTGCATAACATAACAAAAGGCTCTGTTCGAGTTAAGTGTTGATTATCCAGCAACACTTAACTCGAACAGAGCCAAAAAGAAAGTCTCATCAGCTTCGACTATGCCCTTGAGACTGCGATCTTTTCT